>JBEKRZ010000004.1:0-200655 GCA_049517435.1 Smithella sp.
GACGCTGCGCAGACCGGATTGCTTGATTCAGCAGTTGGCTGAACATCAAACGGTTGGGCAGTCCGGTCAGTACATCGTGGGTAGCCATATAGTTGATTTGTTGCTCTATTCGTTTGCGTTCGGTTATATCATGTATAATTCCTCTAAACCCTGTTAGTTTGCCTGATGAATCTTTTTTTAACGATATGGATGCTTCAATGTATCTTTCAACCCCATTTTTTCCTATAATCTGCCAAGCGAATCCTTGGGCTGGTTCCCCTGTTATGTAAACTTTATTAAACGCGTGAAAAACTTCTTTTGCGGTTTCTTCATCTATAAACTGCTTATGATTCATACCCAGTAATTCCTCTTTGGAGCACCCGGTGAGTCGGGACATTGAATCATTGCAAAAGGTAAAGTTACCGGTAAGATCAACTTCAAAATAGCCTTCCTGGATGCTTTCCAGAATGCTTCGATATTTTTCCTCACCTTGGCGTATCGCTTCTTCCGCCTGTTTGCGTTCGGTAATATCGCGCATTACGCCGAGAATACCCACCGGTCGCTGATTTTTATCTCGGATAAAGGAAACTTTCGTCTCCGTCCACACGGTGGTCCCATCTTTTCGCCTAATTTCCAGTTGAATCTCCCGGGATATGATGTCTTTATGTTCTAATTTTTCCAGTTCCATAACCTCGGATAGTGTCCTCATGGCCAAATCCAAGGATGAAGGCGTAATTGCATCAAAAGGTGCTTGTTTCAACACCTCTTCCTGTTCGTATCCCCTCAGGATTTTTACAGAAGGGCTGACATAGGTATAATTCAGATTCATATCCATAACAAAAATGACGTCTTGGATGTTGTCGGTCAGCTGCTTGATGGTGGAACGGTCTTTGGAAATCTTGGTCCTGAGGCTGGAAATATACCCCCCGATGACGGAAAAGGTAACCAAGACAAGACCCAACACAACCAATTGAAGATATTCCATGTGAAAATTGATGTCTTGAGGCTGCGAGTTTTGGAGCTGGACGATAACGCCTCCGTAGGTCAGGAGTATGAAGACACTTATGTATAAAAAACTGCGGGTATTGAGTCGGAAGATGCCGAAGAGGAGGATAATGACGTAAATCAGTAACAGGACACCGCGTGCCTCCTGGGCAAAATACATTCCATGCATCACCAAAAGGATGGCTGCACACATCTGGATAGCTGTCAGGCTGGGATCGGCCATCTTCAAATTCAGACCCGTGCGGAAGGCTATATACAAGATGAGGTTGATGATGGGTATTATGATCAACAATCCGGCGATAGCCTTCCATTCCACGAAGCCCGCCAGATAAGAGATATAACCAAGAAAACCCCAAAGAGCGTAGGCAGCCGCTGCCATAAAAAAACGGCAGATGCGTAGTGCCTGTTTCGGATCATCCTTGGGGACGATGGAAAAATTGAGAAGAGATCCCTTTTTCATTTTGGAAGTATACGAAGAATGGTTTTGTATGTCAATTAAATATAGACAACAAAAAGTGGAACGGGGCGTCGATGTTTATCGTCAGTCGTGAATTGTGTTTGTTACGGATTGAAATGATGTGTGAACTGGGGAAAGAAGAAAAACAACATTACGGGGATAAATATTTACAATAACTTCATCAGATTCCAGAAATGCCACTCAACTGGCCGCAGGCGGCGAGGATGTCACTGCCGCGGCTTGTGCGGATCATTGTCGTGAAATGTTTCTTAATCAGTATTTGCTGAAAAGCTTCCACTTCTTTTCGCGGCGGCGACTTGAACTCGGCGCCGGGGAATTCGTTAAAGACAATTAAGTTTAATTTACAACGCTGATTTTTCAGAAGCGCAGCCAATTTTTCCGCGTTACGCGCGGACGAATTAAAACCGTCAATTAAAATATATTCAAAGGTCAGCAGCCTCCGGCCGGGCATTGGATATTTTTTACAGGCATCCAGCAATACTTCCAAGGGGTACTTTTTATTGACAGGCATAAGCTTGTTCCTTGTCGCGTCATCAGGCGCATTGAGAGATACGGCAAGGTTAATGCAAATATCTTTGCCTAGTTGGATAATCTGCGGGGCAAGTCCACAGGTGGAAACAGTTATTTTACGGTTGGAAAATCCCATTCCGAAATCGCAGGTGAGATTTTTTATCGCCTTCAAAACATTATCATAATTAGCCAGAGGTTCACCCATGCCCATCATCACAATATTTTTGATGTTGGGGCCTTCCGGCGTTTCGTTTCTTAAAGTTATAAGCTGGCCGGCAATTTCCGAAGGATTCAAATTTCTTTTGAATCCTTGACGCGCTGTCAGACAAAATTTACAATCCATGGCGCAGCCGGCCTGAGTGGATACGCATATTGTCCAGTTATTTTTTCCGGGGATTAAAACGCTTTCGATAAAAAGTCCGTCTTCCAAACGTAAGAGGGCTTTTTTTGTTCCATCACTGGATGTTAATATTTTTACGATTTGCGGACGGCTGATACGCGCGATTTTAGAGAGCTTCAAGCGAAAGTCGCGGGAGAGGGTGGTCATGTCATCAAAAGAAACACTGCCGGATTGATGCAGCCATTTCATTATCTGCGGCGCGCGGAATTTTTCCTTCCCCAGAGAGGAAATGAATTCTTCCATTTCCTCCAGAGTGAAATCCAGAAAATTGGGAAGCAGATTTTCAGTGCGATTAATCATTCTGGCATTTTTTGCAGTGTTGCGGCGATGGCGTCGATAAAGCCTTCCGTATTAACTTTTTTGTTGGAAGATATTTTTTCGGCAAGCGCGAGCAGATCACCAGTCATCGTACCGTTCTCCACGGTGGCAATGGCCGCTTCTTCGAGCTTATCGGCAAACTTTATCACTTCCGGCGTGCCGTCTAGTTCGCCGCGTTTGCGCAGGCCGCCGGACCAGGCGAAAATAAGCGCCATCGAGTTGCTGGAAGTATCCTCGCCTTTCAAATGTTTGTAGTAGTGCTTTTGCACGGTGCCGTGCGCAGCTTCATATTCAAACCAGCCGTTGGGAGAAACCAGCACGGATGTCATCATGGCCAGCGAGCCGCTCGCGGAAGCGATCATATCCGACATGACATCGCCGTCGTAGTTTTTCAGCGCCCAAAGCATACCGCCTTCACTTTTCATAATGCGCGCGACAGCATCATCAATCAGGGTAAAGAAGTATTCAATGCCCGCTTTCTCAAATTTTTCTTTCCAGTTTTGTTCAAATTCACTACTGAATATTTCGCGAAAGCCGGCATCGTATATTTTGGAAATAGTATCTTTGGTGGAAAACCACAAATTGATCTTTTCACTCAGAGCGTAAGTGAAACATGCGCGGGCGAAGCTCAATATGGATTGTTCCAGATTATGATTAACTTGCGCAACTCCCTTGCCCGGGAAATTAAATACCGGCACGCTGATGGTTTTACTTCCATCCTGCGGTGTAAAAACCAGTTCAAGTCTTCCAGCAGAAGGAACAGCAAATTCCGTATTGCTGTAAACATCGCCGTAAGCGTGACGGCCTATGGTTATGGGTTTTTTCCATGAAGAAACCGCAGGTTTGATATTATTGACTAAAATAGGTTTTCTGAAAACCGTGCCATCGAGTATGGCGCGAATGGTGCCGTTGGGGCTTTTCCATGCCTTTTTCAAACTGTATTCATTCACCCGGTCTTCATTGGGAGTAATGGTGGCGCACTTGATTCCCACGCCGTATTTCATAATCGCTTTTGCCGCATCAACCGTTACTTTATCATCGGTGTCGTCGCGATGCTTAACATGCAGGTCATAGTAATCAATATCCATATCCAGATACGGGAAAAGAAGCTTGTCCTTTACCATCTGCCACATAACGCGAGTCATTTCATCGCCGTCCATTTCGACGACAGTAGTTTTTACTTTGATCTTTTTTGCCATAAAATAATTTGTTGCTCCTTTAATGAGACTCCAATTTCAAAAGCAAAGCGCATTGAAATTTGCCAGTCGAATGAATGAAACTCAAATATTACAAACGAAGTGCCGTAATATTTGCAAGTTGAATTCATCCCGCAGCTTGCTGCGGGGCGTGTACCTTTAATTACTTATATTGAGGGCGCCTCCCGCGAGAATGATTTGCTTTTGCCGTGCGGACAAGGTGCAAGTTACATAAAACGAAGTACCCTTGATTTTGTTTTGCACTAAAAGGTTGCCGTTTGCGGCAATTATTTTTCTTATCTCGGCAATTTCCAAATGGTTTCCCTGATCAATTTTGTCATAGTCGCTCTCGGCGCAGAAAGTCAAAGGCAGTATACCGAAATTAATCAAATTGGCGGCGTGAATTCTTTCAAAGGATTTGGCGATTACCGCGCCGACGCCCAGATACATGGGGCATAAAGCGGCGTGTTCTCGCGAAGAACCCTGACCGTAAGACAACCCCGCCACGATAATATTTTGTTTTCCCGCTTTTTGAATTGCTTGAGCGCGCTTCGCAAATGTGGCATCGACGTTTTCAAAAACAAACTCGGAATATTTGGGAATGTTTGAACGGTATTTCATCCGCGCACCGGCAGGAATAATATGGTCTGTCGTGATCATATCGCCTACTTTGATTGTTACTTCGCCTTGAATAACATCGGAAAGCTCTGAGTTTCTGGGTAGAGCGCCGATGTTGGGGCTGCGATAAATTTCTGCGGAAGATTTTTTCTTCTCCGGCCATATTATCATCGAATCATCAATAGAAAGCTTTTTCGGTATCTCAACTTTAGGATAGCTTATTTTCAAATTACGAGGATCTGTGAAGTGTCCGGTAATCACTGCCGCAGCGGCAGTTTCCGGGCTCACCAGATAAACATTGGCATCCATGGTTCCGGAGCGTCCCAGGAAATTACGGTTGGACGTGCGCAGTGATACTGCGGCTGATTTAGGGCTCTGGCTGTTGCCGATGCAAAAGCCGCAGGCGTTTTCCATAATCCGCGCTCCGGAGGCGATCAAATCAGCCAGATAACCGTTTTGAGCGAGCTCTTTCAGTACCTGCCTAGATCCTGGCGCTATAACAAAACTAATATCGGGGTGAGCAACTTTGCCCTTTAAAATTTTAACCACTGTAACTAAATCTTTGTAGGAAGAGTTGGTGCAACTGCCGAGACAAACTTGATCAACAGCGATTTTTTTCATTTTTCTTACGGTGCTGATATTATCCGGGCTGTGGGGTTTTGCCGTCAATGGTTCAATTTTGGACAAGTCAATATTAACAATTTTAGTGTAATTGGCGTCTTTATCGGCTTTGAGTTCTATAAAATCGGATTCTCTTTGCTGCGAACGCAGGAAAAGTCGTACCCTTTTATCACTGGGGAAAATGGAAGTCGTTACGCCGCATTCCGCGCCCATATTGGTAATAGTGGCGCGTTCGGGAACGCTGAGAGACGCGGTACCTTCGCCGCCATACTCGAATACCGTATTGACGTTTCCTTTCGTGGTAAAAACTTCCAATACCTTGAGAATGACATCTTTGGCGGAAACCCAGGGTTTGAGCTGGCCGGTAAGATTTATTTTAATAACTTTTGGACAAATCAGATAAAAAGGTTTTCCGGCCATGGCCAAGGCGACATCAAGGCCTCCCGCACCGATAGCAATCATTGCCAGCGCTCCGCATGTAGGAGTGTGACTGTCCGAGCCGATAAGAGTTTTTGCCGGTTTACCGAATCTTTCCAAATGAACCTGATGGCAGATACCGTTTCCCGCGCGGGAAAAAACAATGCCGTATTTCTGCGCCACACTCTGCAGATAGCGATGATCGTCCGCGTTTTCAAAGCCTATTTGAATAGTATTGTGATCAATATAGCTTACGGACAACTCGGTTTTTACTTTGGGTACATTCATGGCTTCAAATTGCAGATAGGCCATGGTGCCTGTGGCATCCTGAGTCAGGGTTTGATCGATACGAATGCCTATTTCTTCGCCGGGCACAAGATTGCCGGAGATTAAATGCTGTGAGAAAATTTTTTCAACTAAATTTTTTCCCATTTACTATTCCTTGGTTTGGCGCACATGATCTTATGCAAACAAAAAAGGGGAAAGATCGTATTTCTAACCGCAAACTTATATAATAAACTAAACAGATAATCAACTGGCAAAAAGAGAGAATATAATCAAAGGGATGGAATCCCACAGCAAGCTGTGGGATAGTTCAACTTGCCAATTCCGCTGTGCTTCGCTTACGGAATTGGAGTTTCACTAAAAAGTAACGGGCCTTGGAATTGATTTCCAAAACCCGTTGATGGTTAACACTCGTTATATAATGGCTACTATGTTTTAAGCGCCGGTGCCATTGTTATTGTTATCTAATCCTTTTATCCGTACGGCGCGTTGAAATCTTTTTTGATAATAGGGAGAATCCAGATTGTCAACACGGATAACTCTACCCCTGGAGGATGCGTGGACGAATTCATTGTTGCCGATGTAAATTCCCACATGCCCCAACGAACGTTTAGTATGGAAGAAAACAAGATCGCCTTTTGTAAGATTTTCGCGAGTGACGCTGATGCCGACTTTGGATTGCTGGGCCGCATTACGAGGTAAAGTTATATCGAAAATTTTATAAATCTTCTGTACAAAGGAGGAGCAGTCAATTCCTTTCAAGGAGGAGCCACCAAATCTATAAGGAGCTCCAATGAACCCAGTTGCCACTTTAACAAATAATTGTACTTCATCTGGACTGCTCCATTTGCCCAGGAGCTCTTCTTTTCTAAACGGTTCATTCGGTTCGCTGATATTCGCGGTATCTTCTTCATTTTTACCAGTCATTGAATCATCAATATCTTCTTCCAGGTCTTCATTTACCGTTACATAAGTTGATTCTTCTGACACCTTAGCTTTTCTAGCCAGAACAAGCCTCTGTCCAACGCGTAAATTTCTTTGGTTGACGTCATTAAGAGCCATTATTTTTTTCATGGGGAGATGCGTTTTTCTGGCGATCTTGGATAGAGTATCCCCTTTCTTGACAGTGTAATAAACAGGCTTGGATTTTGATTTAGCAATAGATTCCGAGGAGTCTTTTGGGTAGATAGTTAAGATCTGATTTGTTTTAATTTTAGCCTTATGAAGATTATTATCGTTCTTGATTTTATCAATGCTGACGTCGAGTTTCTTGGAAATGCTGTAAAGGGTGTCACCATTTTTTACTTTGTACTGTATTGCCAGAGCGTTCGCATTAAAACTAAGTAACAAAAAAAGGACAAAGAGTCCTGAAACTACAAAAATCCGCCGTTTCTTCATGAAGTGCCTCCTTAAAATTTGGGGGTATCATTTTATTAACGGTGTACATATTTCGCTTTGATATCATACTTGCAACCTTAAAACGAAAACCAATTTACTGTACACACCAACTGTACATTTCTTACAGCAATGTACAACTAACTACGCAATACGCCATATTACGTACTAAAAATATCCCTGTCTGTCAAATGTATTTTATTATCTTTAGCTAATATTATATGTTAAGTAGATATTTATATTAATTATTTCGTGAAAAACAGCGGCCCTGGGCAGTGCAAATTATCATTGGATTTTGTGTGGATTTTCAGTTATTGCAATGCCTGCCTTAAATGATTTTCAGACCGGGTTTGTAATTTGTTGAAGGCAATTGAGACTATCAAAATTTGTAAAAGGGAAATTATGCGATTTCTTTGGAGAATTATTTCGATAACCTTAATCTTAATCTTAACGTATTTTATTGTTGATATAGGACGCTATTTTATCTATCCCAATGTGGCCTATCTGAAAAAAAATCGTCCCCTCAAGACTGCTTTTATGAAATACAGGGAAAAAGTATGGCAAGAAAAAGGTATAAAGCGAAAAATTACAAATATTTGGGTACCTCTTTCCAAAGTGTCGCCTTACGTAATGAAGGCTGTAATTATCGCGGAAGATGATAAATTCTGGTCTCATGAAGGATTCGATTTTGAAGCCATGCAAAAAGCACTGAAGAAGGATATCGAGAAAAAGAAATTTAAGGCTGGCGGCAGTACAATTTCTCAGCAGTTGGCGAAAAATTTGTACCTTTCTCCCACTAAAAACCCTGTCAGGAAAATAAAGGAGGCGATACTTACCTGGCGAATGGAGAGACAATTAAGTAAAAGAAGAATTATGGAACTTTACTTAAATGTTGCCGAATGGGGCGATGGAATTTTTGGCATTGAGGCAGCAGCGCAAAAACATTATGGAAAAAGCGCCGCCGCACTGACTGCCCGTGAAGCGGCGGTGCTGGCAGTGATTATACCCAATCCCCGCAGGTATAAACCTAACGGCACATCAAGATATGTAGAAAATCAGTCGGAAAGAATTTATCAGATCATGGTGCGTCGAGGCATTGTTATTCCGGAATATGATGATGTAATTTCCGAAAAAGATGAAAATAATCAGGAAGCAACTGAATAAAAAACGGAATCCGTTCAGGAAGAACAGAACAAAAGTTCTGAACTTCCTTATACGGAAAACAAATCAATCCCCTAAAGGAGCTTTTATAAAATTTCTATAGCGCAAGCCATGGAAACGCCGCCGCCGCCGCAAAGAGTGGCCAGTCCCAGCGTCTTGCCGTGTTTTTGCATGGCGTGAATCAGCGTAACCATAATCCGGCATCCAGTCGAGCCTACCGGGTGTCCCAAGCCGATGCCCGAGCCGTTGATATTGGTAATTTCACGTTTTAAACCAAGCTCCTTTTCACAACCGAGATACTGGCCTGCAAATGCTTCGTTGACTTCAATCAACTCAAAAGCATCCAAAGTAAGACCTGGGTCGTTTTTAAACAGATTTCTTACGGCTGGAACCGGGCTTAAGCCCATCACAGAAGGATGACAGCCGCCACGTCCTGAAGAACGTATCCTGGCGATTGGTTTCAATCCTAATTCCTTGGCTTTTTCGGCCGACATGATGATCATGGCTGAAGCGCCGTCGTTGAGCCCGGAGGAGTTGCCGGCCGTTACTTTGCCGACCTTAGGGATAAATGCCGATGGTAACGCCTGCAATTGTTCCATTGTCAATCCTGGATGGAAATGTTCGTCCTTGTCAAAGATGATGGGCGGTTTGCCTTTTTTCTGGGGGATCTCAATCGGTACGATCTCATCTTTGAAATCGCCATTTTGGGTGGCGCGCTCGACGTTGTTATGGCTGCGCAGGGCAACTTCATCCATTTCCTCGCGGCTGATGTTCAAAAGTTGGGCGATAAGTTCCGTGGTATGGCCCATGATATAGGGTTTGCCCTTTAAACTCTCGAAAGGCTGGCCTGATTTGACGGGACCATCATCGGACAAAGGCATAACATATGAGCCGCAATGTAATGAGCGGATCATGGCATCTACAAAAACAGTGTCCTGAAGGCGGCAGCCCCAACGGGCATCAAAACTAACATAGGGTACGCCGGACATATGTTCAACTCCGCCGGCCAAAATAATATCGGCCATACCAGCTTTGATCATGGCTGCGCCGCTGAGTACGGCTTCCATACCGGAAATGCATACGCGATTCAGTGTAACAGCGGTCACGGTTTCCGGAATGTCGGCCAAAAGAGCTCCTACACGAGCGGTGTTAAGTGTATTACAGTTTTCAATACAACAGCCGAAACGAACATCATCAATCATGACCGGGTCTATTCCGGCGCGCTTAATGGCCTCCTTCATGACGACAGCCGCAATACGGGCTGCTATCATGTTTTTTAATGTACCCCCGAATGTTCCTATAGCCGTCCTACACGCTGAAACAATGACTACATCCTTCATTTTATAATCTCCTTAATGAGACCCAAGCTTCAGAAACAAAGTGTACTGAAGCTTGTAGGTCGAATTATCCCGCAGATTACTGCGGGGTTTATACCTTTTTCTTCTTCTAAGCTGGATTGTTCAGACAGACTTTTCAGAAGTTATTCTTCAAAAAAAGCTGTGAGATCATTTCAAATCCGCGATTTGGAATCCCCTGTTCCAGCTAGGGCAGGGATTCGCAGTAACTTGCGGGAGGTCTCATTATTATAGAGCGCCTACCGCTCCTCCTGCCGGAGAGGGGGGCACTGTCGCGGCCAGATAGATGGAAAATGTGGCTCCGGAATTAACAATGGATTCGACCGAAATCAATCCGTTATGGTATTTGATGATGGAATCGCTGATGGCCAGACCCAGACCAATGCCGCCTCTTTCCTTTTTCTTCTTTGTCGTAAAATAAGGATCAAATATCCGGGAAAGATTTTCCGGGGGAATTCCTTTGCCATGATCTTTAATGATAATCCGGACGTAATTTCCCTGTCCCAGCGACTTGATATTTGTTCCTGTTGTTGTATTTTCGGCAATAAGCTCGACAATGCCACCGTCGGGCATGGCTTCTTTGGCATTGATCAAAACATTTTCGATTACCTGCCTGATCTGGGCGGCATCAACTTCGCAAGGCCATAGGTCTTTGGCTATGGAAATATTACAGGTGACAAGGGAACTTTTAAAAGTGTTTTCGGCGACTTCCCGCAAAAGAGGTGCCAGATTTTCCAGTTTGCGAACCGGATAACCACGTTGAGCAAATGTAATCAGCCGGTGAGCCAGTTCTTTGGCTTGCAGACCGGCCCTCTCCGCCACTGCCAGACCATTCTCCAGGATTTTGTCTTCATCAGTAGCGGATATTTTGACCAGAAAAACATTGCGCAGAATCGCGGAGAGGAGGCTGTCAAAATCCTTAGCCACGCCGTCGGCGAATATGCCTAGAGATTCCAGTTTAGTTCGTTGGAGAAGCTCATCCTGAGCCACTTTTTGTTCGGTAATGTCTTCCAGTGTCTCCATGGCGCCGAATAATTTTCCACCGGAATCTCTAAGTCCCGCCGAAGTAATACGAAACCACTTTCCCTTCTCTCCCATGTCGGGATAAAATTCCGTCACTTCATAGGCATCTTCCAGCAGTTTTGATTTGTTCCACTTTTCGGAATACAGTTCGGCAATCTGACCTGTTTTGCTATCCAGAATCAGATCAGCCAGGCAAGGTCGTTTATTTTTGTAGAATGCGCGCCATTGTTGATCGGTGCCGAGAACTTCGCTGGGTTTGATATTGCTCAACGCCTGCAAAGCCCTATTCCAGTAAATTACTTTATGATCTTTGGATATCACGAAAGTGGCAATAGGGGAGCCGTGGATAATGCTAATCAATTTTTGCTCATCCCTGCGGCCGCGCCACATCGCATAGGTAAAGCTGATGGTTGCTGTTATCATCAGCGCCAAAATGAACATGAGAAGAAGGTTATTCATAGTATCATCGCGTATTCAAAGGCATTCGTATTATATACGCCACCAAATACCTATATAAATTTTGTAATGTTATCAAGTTAATATGTACTCGATAAGGAATTCAATTTTATAGTTCACATATAGTTTTTATTACTTAATTCTGATAGCAAGGTTGGGATAAAAATGCAAGGCCAGAAAAGAATAAAAAAAGTATTATTAATTTAATAAAAAATAATTAACAAAATATTACATTTTTCTTGACTTTAAAATTTTATTGTTTTAGAAGCAATTTGACCATTGGTCATATATTGACTGTAGTTTAAAATATATCCGCATTTTCGGCAAGAAGAAGGTTGCTGTGGGACTTCTGGAACGCAGAGGAAAAGAGAAAGACATCCGTAAAAAACTAATTCTCAAATCAGCACGTACACTATTCTTCGAAAAAGGATTTAATAACGTTACCGTTGATGAAATAGCTAAAATATCCGAGTTGGGCAAAGGATCTATTTATCTTTGTTTTAATAGCAAAGAAGAAATTTATGCCCAAATTTTGCTAAATGATATTGAGAATTTTAAACAACAAGTTTCTATTTTATTTAACGAGAAAAAGACAGCGGCTGATTTACTGGTTGAATTTTCCTATATTTACGTTGATTTTTTTCTCAATGATCCGGAATTGTTTAGGATACTTATGACCTACATGTTGCAACCCGCTAAAATGAATTTGAGCGAGAAGATTAATTCTCAAATTCTCACCGCAAATGCCAGGTCAATTGATGCAATTGGTAAAATATTACAGTTGGGGGTGGAATCAAAAGAATTTCCTTCCAATATAAATTTGAAACAAAATCAGAATGCAATCTGGGGATTGCTCAATGGCATTATTTCCCTGTATCTTTATTTTGGGCTGCAAATAAAACGAAGAGAAAAAATTAGTTCCACAATTAAGTTAGCATTGGAGATATTCATCAAGGGCTTAAAACAAGAATGATGAATATTTATAGAGATTCATAGTCAGACAAAAGTCTAAAGTTAAAAAAGGCAAAGGAGGAAAGTCATGTCATTTGAGATTAAAAAAGCTGCTGTTTTAGGCGCGGGAGTTATGGGTGCGAATATCGCGGCCCATTTAACCAATGCCGGCATTGAGTGTTATTTGCTGGATATCATCCCTTTCGAACTTACCGAGGACGATAAGAAGAAAGGATTAACAGAGAAAAGCCCGGCTTGGCGCAACCGGTTTGCTGCAAACGGATTGGCCGGAGCAACTAAATCGAAGCCGGCAAGTTTTTATTCCAAGAAAAATGCGTCAATGGTTACAACAGGTAATTTTGAAGACAATTTAAACTTTCTGGCCGATTGCGATTGGGTATGCGAAGTGGTTGTCGAAAACCTGAAGATCAAACAGGAACTTTTTGCCAAGGTTGAGAAGATTGTTAAACCTACCTGTATAGTTTCCACAAACACTTCAGGCCTTCCCATTAAAGATATTTCCGCCAAATTTGGCGCCGCCCTGAAGAAAAACTTTCTGGGAACCCATTTCTTTAATCCTCCCCGTTACATGAAGCTCATGGAAATCATTCCCGGTGCAGAGACGGATAAGGAAATTGTCGCTTACATGACGAAGTTCAGTGAGGAAGTCCTCGGTAAGGGTGTTGTTGTCTGCAAGGACGTTCCCAACTTTATTGGTAACCGCATTGGCGTTTATGATCTGAGCAACGCCGTCCGCGTCATGATGGAGCAGGATTTGAAGATTGAAGACATCGATGCCATCGTCGGCAAGGCACTCGGTCGCCCCGGCACTGCCATCTTTGGAACTATGGATCTGGTAGGTCTTGATATCGGTCTCCATGTCAGCAAAAACCTTTATGATGCAGTACCCAATGACGAATGTCGTGATATTTTTCGCTCCGCGGATTTTTTGGACAAGATGATTGCCAACAAGTGGCTGGGCAATAAGACCAAGGGCGGCTACTACAAGAAGGTGAAGGATGAGAAAGGCAAGAACGTCAAAATGGCCATCGACTGGAAGACCCTTGAATACCATCCTGCCCAGAAGCCGAAATTCGAATCAATTTCCGCGGCCAAGAAGAAGGCCGATGACGGTGTGGCCGCTATGATGAAGATCGCCTTCAACGGCACTGATAAAGCTGGTGATTATGTCCGTGAGTACCTCTGCAGCAACTTCATCTACTCCGCCAACCGGATTCCTGAGATCTGCGAAACCATCGTGGGCATCGACAACGCCATGAAGTGGGGCTACAACCAGCAGCTTGGTCCTTTTGAATCATGGGACGCCGTGGGTGTTAAGGAAGCCGTTGAAGTAATGAAGAAGTTGGGTAAGAAAGTTCCCGCCAAGATCGAAGAAATGCTGGCTAAAAAATGCACATCCTTCTACAAGAAAGAGAAGGATGGCAGCAAGTCCTACTATGACTTCAATAAGAAGGGCTATGTGAAGATGGATGAGAACCCCAAGATCATCCTCCTGCCCAGCCTGAAGGAAAGAAAGAAGATCGTTAAAGAGAATACCGCCGCTACACTTGTTGATATCGGTGACGGTGTTGCCTGTCTTGAATTCCATACCAAGATGAACTCTGTTAATGGCGATATGATTCAAATGATTTCGGACAGCTGCGATATCGTCAATAAAGACTTCCAGGGAATGGTCGTTGCGAACCATGATCAACGGATGTTCTCTGCTGGCGCCGATATCTTCGGTGTTTTATGTGCCATTAGCGAAAAACAGTGGGTTGATTTGGAGAAAATGGTTGCCGGATTACAGAATGCCAACATGAAGATGAAATATCTGCCCAAGCCGGTTGTCACTGCCCCGGCGGGTATGGCTCTGGGAGGCGGCTGCGAAATCGCCATGCACGGCGATTATTGTCTGGCCAACGGTGAAACTTATATGGGTCTTGTTGAAGTCGGTGTCGGTGTTATTCCCGCCGGCGGTGGATGCAAGGAACTTCTGGTTCGTATGACCGAAGGTATTCCTGCTGGTTGCGTGGAAGCCGGTATGAATTTGCAGTACCATATTGGCAAGGCTTTTGAAAATATCGCTACGGCGAAAGTCGCCACAAGCGCGCAGGAAGCTCAGGAACTCGGTTTCATCCGCAAGACATGCGCCATAAACATGAGCAGGGACATGCAGATATACGAAGCCAAACAAATTGTTCTCGGTCTGTCCAAATTCTATAAACCGCCGAAGCCCGCTCTTATTCCGGTTATGGGTGAGAATTTCCGCGGCTTGGTTGAAGGTATCATTATGAATATGTATTACGGTAAATACATTTCCGATTACGATTTGTTTGTGGCGAGAAAAGTGGCCTATATTCTTTCAGGTGGCGACTGTGCGGAAGGAACCTATGTAACGGAACAGGAAATTCTGGATCTGGAAAGAGAAGCTTTCATGAGCCTCTGCGGTCAACAGAAAACACAAGACAGGATATCTGCCATGCTGAGCACCGGCAAGCCCCTGCGCAACTAAAAACAAAGTATATGTCCGGCTGTTAGCGTTAAACCGTCAGCCGCCGGCATTTAACATAACAAAATCCTGTAAGGAGGAAAGATATTATGAGTGAAGCCGTTATTATTGAAGCCGTAAGAAGTCCAGGCGGCCGTTATAAAAGAGGTGGTCTTGCCGCAACAAGATCGGATGCCTATGGTATCCAGGTAGTCAAAGGCCTGCTGGCGAGAGTGCCGGAAGTAAATCCTGCGGAAATTGATGATTTGATCGTGGGCTGTGCGTTTCCGGAAGCTGAACAGGGTATGATTCTGGGGCGAACTCTGGCGATGGGAGCGGGCTTGCCTATCTCTGTTTGCGGTATGACTGTAAACCGTTTTTGTTCGGCCGGTATTCAGGCCATTGCCGATGCCACAGCTAAAATCCGTGCCGGCTGGTCGGACATCATTATTGCCGGCGGTTGTGAAACTATGAGCCATATTCCCATGGGCGGTACAGCCATGCGTCCGAATCCGGATTGGAAATTTGATGGTAGTATGCCCAATGTTTGGATCAACATGGGTAATACGGCGGAAAATGTGGCCGCAGATTATAATATTACCCGTGAAGATATGGATAAGATGGGTGTGGAAAGTAATCGCCGTGCCCATGAAGCCATCAAGGCCGGAAAGTTCAAGGATGAGATTATTCCCATTCAGGCTTTCAAATACAAGATTAAAAATGGCAAACGTATTCGTGAAACGGTTACTTTTGATGAGGATGACGGTGTGCGTTGGCCAGCCAAGATGGAAGATATGGCGAAATTGAGATCACCCTTCAGGCAGGGTGGGAACTGTACTGCTGCTAACTCTTCTCAGATGACTGACGGCGCCGCTTTCTCGCTGCTGATGTCGGCAGAAAAGGCAAAGGCATTAAAACTGAAACCCCTCGCCAAACTGACGCATTTTGCGGTTGCCGGCTGTAAGGCGGAAGAAATGGGTGTCGGTCCTGCTTACGCTATTCCGAAGGTTTTGAAAATGGCCGGTTTAACGACTAAAGACATTGATGTTTATGAAATCAACGAAGCCTTCGCGTCACAGGCCATTTATTCCTGCCGCGTGGTCGGTATCGAAGACCGCTACTGGGCAGGCGACATTAATCCCAATGGCGGTGCGATTGCCCTGGGTCATCCCCTGGGATGCACCGGTGCCAAATTGACCGCTCAGTTGCTTCACGAGTTGAAACGACGAAACGCAAAACGCGG
Organism: Smithella sp.; assembly: GCA_049517435.1. Lineage (GTDB taxonomy): Bacteria > Desulfobacterota > Syntrophia > Syntrophales > Smithellaceae > Smithella. The sequence goes on from JBEKRZ010000004.1 coordinate 15,903, forward strand.
TATCGTATCAATGTGTATCGGCGGTGGTATGGGCGCAGCCGGTATTTATGAAATGCTGTAATTGAGCAAATTGTTCCCTCTAGCGCCAAGCTATAACTTTGTTCAGTCCCTCTGTCATCCTCTTAATTGAGGATGGCGGAGGGATTGGCGACGAAAAATTCTCTCCGTTCTTGTTTTGGGGTTCATACCCGTGATTCATTACAGGTAATTTCTATTTACAATTATATATGGTATCAAGGCGGCATGTTCTTTCACTGTGATGACGAAGCCGTCAGCATATGGCGCTTTAATTTGGAATTGAAGTAAAATCAAGTTGACAAATTAGCTATCGAAAAGTTAGACTTTCATGCCAATTCGCTTTCTTCGGCTAATTTTGTTGGCTGCGTCGTCGGCTTCCTCAACGTATATAAAATACGCCTCGTCGCCTCCTCCTTGCCGCCTCGTTATCCTTTGAAAGCAAACTGGTATAAATATGAAAATTTAAAAGAGAGAAAGAATATTAAGGCCGGTTTTATCCAATTTTCGCCCGAATTCGGCAGGGTTAATGAGAACATTGATAAAGCAATATCCATGATTGAAAAGGCCGATGCAGAGCTAATCGTTTTGCCGGAGTTATTCAATACCAGTTACCTTTTTGTTTCCATTGAAGAAGTTATTGCTGTTGCTGAGGAAATTCCCGCAGGGAAAACAATTCGAGCACTTAGCGCTATTGCTCGTAAGAAAAAAATTAATATCGTTGCCGGTATGGTCGAGAAATTTAACAATGACTTATATAATTCTGCTGTTTTGGTGTCGCCAGCGAGATATGTGGGGAATTATCGAAAGGTTCATCTTTTTAACGAAGAAAATTTGTGGTTCAAACCGGGCAACACGGCTTTTAATGTTTTTGATTTGGGGATTTGCAGGATTGGAATAATGATTTTCTTTGACTGGTTCTTTCCAGAATCGGCAAGAATATTGGCGCTGAAAGGTGCGGACATTATTTGTCATCCGGCGAATCTTGTACTGCCTTATTGCCAGAATGCCATGGTTACCAGATGCTTGGAAAACAAAGTTTATACTATAACCGCTAATCGCACCGGCTGTGAAGAAAGAGGTGGAAAAAAATTTTCTTACACAGGTAAAAGCTAGATAACCGCGCCGGACACGCGAATTTTATATCGAGCCGACGCTCAAAATGATGAAATTGACATAGTAGAAATTGATGTGCGGACAGCACGCAACAAAAGAGTAAATGAACATAACAATATATTTGCTGATCGCAAACCTGAATATTATCAGGATTTGGTTAAAACTAATTTTTAAGATGAAGATACCCTTAGTATTTTAATATAAATTATGTCGTTATGCTAAGTGTAAGAAACTTTTTCTCTTGAAATAGGGAATACTTTAAGCTATAGCACACGTCACTTGGGCGGTTAACTCAGCGGGAGAGTGCTACCTTCACACGGTAGAAGTCACTGGTTCAATCCCAGTACCGCCTACCATGAATACCAAGGGGCTCCGGGTCATGCCGTGTCCCTTTTTTATTTGTGAGACTCCAGTTCCGAAAGCGAAGCGTATCGGAATTGGTAAGTTGTAAGGAGACCCAAGCTTCAGAAACAAAGTGCATACCCTAAAGGGCATTTGCGACTGAAGCTTGCAGGTCGAATTATCCCGCGAAGCGGAGGGTATAATATCCCGCGGCTTGCTGCGGAAACTTTTCCCAAAGCTTGTTTTGGGATTTATACCCGTGATTTATGGCCGGTTGTCTAAAAAATTAATGTGCTCAAGAGAATTCTCCATGGCCACATCCTCTTTATCAAAAGGATAATCGTATCGATACACCTCTCCATAATCAGGGGGGCCCATATTTTGTAGTAAATATTTCATTGACATAAAAGACCGAATTCTTTATAATTTAATTATGAATAAGAAATTTTTTATCAAACTAACGATTCCCTTTGCTTCGTTGGTCAAAGGTACACTCACTATTCCATTGAGGAGGTTACTCTAATGCCCCCGGGAGAAGTGCGGCTTGAGAGGATCGTGGTGGAGACGGACCGATACCGGGTGGAGGGTGACGTTAAGTTGCCCCAGGAGGGTTACCGTAGCCGAATCTCCGACTACCTAAACCGTCGTGAACAGGAGTTCCTCACTCTTACAAACGTGGAACTGAGATCGATAGACGGATCAGGGCGCGACTGGGACGCTCCCATCCTACTGCTCGCGAGACAACACATCCGCTTGGTCGTGCCAACAACTAGCGAGGAGATTTAATAGCCATTCCGTTCGTAAAATTGGTGACGTCCGTGATAAGAAATGCCAAGGACGTATCGATATATTTCTTCCATGATCATAAGCAACGCCCCTCCATGGTTTATTACAAAAATTCCTTTGACACACAAGATCATTCTTCATATACTTCCAAAATAAAAAAACTACATTACCTAAGGAGTTTGTAATGAATATAAAAGAGTTGTTTGATTTAAAAGGCAAGGTTTCCATCGTTACCGGCGGAGGCAGGGGTATTGGCAAATTTATGGCCACAGGTTTGGCCGAGGCGGGCTCAAATGTGGTGATTGCCTCGCGCAAGTTGGAGAACTGCGAAAAAGAGGTACAGGAACTGGAAAAGCTGGGCGTTAAGGCCCTGGCAGTGAAATGCGACATGGCCAAGAAAGACGATATTGACAATCTGATCAAGACTACCATGGATAAATTTGGCACAATTGATATATTGGTCAATAATGCCGGACTTACCTGGGGCGCGCCGACTCTGGATTTCCCGCTGGATAAGTGGGAAAAGATTTTCGACGTCAATGTTAAAGGCGTATGGATCCTTTCCCAGCATGTTGCCCGCATTATGAAAGAAAAAGGCGGGGGCAAGATGATCAATGTTTCTTCCATCTACGGATCGCGCGGATCCAACGAAGAAGAGCACCCGGCTGTGGCTTATAATCCATCCAAGTTCGCCGTCGAGGGACTGACCAAGACTCTGGCTCTTAAATTAGCCCGATACAAGATTTATGTAAACTGTGTTGCCCCGGGATTCTTCAAAACTGATATGATGGCCTATATATTCAACCCGGAGATGAAACCCATCCTCGACCTGACTCTGGCCGCTATTCCTCTCAATATGTACGGTGACGAGGACGAAATCAAGGGACTGACAGTATTCCTGGCATCCAAGGCTTCGAACTATATTACGGGTGGCATCTTCCCGGTTGACGGCGGAATGTCAGCAAAATAAAAACAAAAGAAGTTCGCAATTGGGCAGGATAGCAGAATTGCGAACTTCTTTAATACAGAATATTTCTTCCATTGTCATGGGCAATGCGCCCCAACATTTTTTTATAAAAATTCCTTTGAATACACAGGTCAACCTGAAAGTAAATTTCCTGCTTCTGAAGCTACGCAGTAATAAACTTTACAAGCTTATTACCTTGTGTTATTAAGGAAAAACAGTGGAGCCCCTTACGGCAGGAGCCAGAGGATTCCAAGTCGCGGGATTGAAAAATCATTAAGGAGAAAGAACATGTCCGGCCATTCTAAGTGGAGCACAATAAAAAGAAAAAAAGGCGCGATAGATGCCAAGCGCGGCAAGATTTTTACCAAGATTATTAAAGAAATAACCTTGGCCGCAAGGCTGGGCGGCGGTGATATTGAAGGAAACTCTCGACTCCGGCAAGCTGTTCTGGTCGCTAAAGAAGAAAACATGCCCAAGGATAATATAGAAAGGGCGATCAAAAAAGGTATTGGCGGCGGCGAAGGAGCAGCCAACTATGAAGAAATCACTTATGAAGGTTATGGCCCCGGCGGCGTAGCCGTTTTGGTAGAAATTATGACCGACAACAAAAACAGGACAGTGGCGGAAATCAGACATATCTTTTCCAAACATGGAGGCAATCTCGGTGAAAACGGCTGCGTATCATGGATATTCGCGAAAAAAGGGAGCATTGTTATTGATAAAAAAGTTATTGATGAAGATGCCCTGATGGAACTGGCGTTGGAAGCCGGAGCGGAAGACGTGAAAAGTGAAGATGGTGAATATGATGTGATTACGGATCCTGCTTCATTTGAATCGATAAAAAAAATACTTGATGCCAAGGGGATAAAACATTTGGAAGCCAGAATCAGTATGATTCCGTCCAATACCGTCAAATTGGGAGCGAACAAAGCAGAACAAATGCTGAAGATGATGGAAAAGCTCGAAGATAATGACGATGTGCAAAATGTTTACGCTAATTTCGATATAGATGAAGATGTTATGGAGAAGTTAAGCTGACCACGGGTATGAACCCCAAAGCGGGCTTTGGGGTTCATACCCTCCGCTGCGCGGGATAATTTCCAATAGCCTTTGGCTATTGGATAATTCGGCTAAAAAACTTCAATGCGCATTGCTTCTGAAGTTTTAGCCTCATTACAACTGACAGATATTACTGTGCTTCGCTTGTAATATCTGAGTTTCATTAGAATTGGAGTTTCAACAACAAATAGCAAGCCATCTTAATGTTGTTTGGTAAAAGTAAATTATTTACGGAATAAAAGAAATTGCGAATCTTAGGAATTGATCCAGGCAGCCATGTTACCGGTTACGGCATCATTGAAAAAGAAGGCAATTATTTGCGGCATGTCCTTCATGGCGAAATCAAAGCAAAAAAAAATTCTCTTTTATCCACAATGTTAATTTCCATTTATCAGCAGTTATCCTCAGTGATCACACAGACCGCGCCGCAGGCCATCGCGCTGGAAAATATTTTTTACGGGAAAAATGTACGCAGTTTGATTAAGCAGGCTCAGGTAAGAGGCGTGGTAATTTTTGCCGGCGCCGATAAAGGGATACCGATTTTTGAATATTCACCGTTAGAAGTAAAAAAAGCAGTGGTGGGTTACGGAAGGGCGGAAAAAAGACAGGTGCAGATAATGGTTAAAGCTATTTTAAAACTCCCCGTCTTGCCTCCTGCTGACGCCGCGGACGCACTGGCGACCGCGATATGCCATGCTAATTTCTTAAAGGGACAACCAATCTAATGATTGCCTTAATCAGTGGCAAAATTGTTTATAAAGGTATTTCCCATGTCATTGTTGATGTTCAAGGCGTGGGTTACCGTATTTTTATTCCTTTGACAACTTTTTATGAGTTGCCGGAAGCCGGACAAATAATAACGCTGCATGTCCATACCAACGTCAAACAGGATGCCATAAATTTATTTGGTTTCTACACAGTTCAGGAAAGGGACCTCTTCCAGTTAATGATCTCTGTAAGCGGCATAGGACCAAAAATGTCCATGAATATCCTTTCCGGTATTTCCGCGCAGGAACTGTTGCGCGCTATCTCCGGCGGCAATGTGGGAAAGCTGGTCAACATTCCGGGAGTGGGCAAAAAAATGGCGGAGCGTTTGATCCTTGAACTAAAAGAAAAAGTTATCAAGAAAATGATGATAGATAAAATGCCGGCGGCGGATGATCAACATCAGGTCCGCGAGATTATCATAGAAGATGTGCTTTCCGCTTTGGTGAATTTAGGTTATAAAAGCAATGTGGCCAGGGACGCCTTGGACAAGGCTATGCATTCGTCCGAAGAAGAGTTGGGGATGGATAAACTCCTGAAAAAGACTTTGAAAATTCTTGCCGGTTAAATTGACCGGATAAGGTATGTAAAAAATGGATAAACCCATAAAAAATTCTTTAATTAGTCCTTCCTGCGACGAAGAAGAGAATGAATTTGAAGTTACTTTGCGGCCGGCAAAGTTAACCGATTATATCGGCCAGGAAAAAGTTAAGAGCAACCTGGCTATCTTTATTGAAGCGGCGAGAAAACGCCGCGAGGCGCTCGATCATGTTCTTTTGTATGGTCCGCCGGGCTTGGGAAAAACTACTCTGGCTTATATTATTGCCAAAGAAATGGGAGTGGATATCAAAGTTACTTCCGGGCCGGTTATTGAAAGGCCGGGAGACTTAGCGGCGATTTTAACGAATATGCAGGAACATGAGGTTCTCTTCATTGATGAAATTCACCGGCTTTCCCATGTGGTTGAAGAAATTCTGTATCCGGCCATGGAGGATTTCCATATTGATATTTTAATCGGGCAGGGACCATCGGCGAGATCAATGAAACTTGATATTCCCAAATTTACATTGGTGGGGGCAACAACCCGTGCCGGGTCACTGACTTCACCTTTGCGTGACCGCTTTGGCATGCATTTTCGTCTGGAGTTTTACTCGCCGCAGGAACTTGCCATCATTATAAAAAGATCAGCTTCAATTTTGGGAGTCAAACTTGCCGTTGCGGGAGCTGAAGAATTGGCCAAGCGCGCGCGCGGCACACCGCGTATAGCCAATCGTCTGCTCAAGCGCGTCCGCGATTATGCCGAAGTGAAAGCGGATGGGACAATTGACGGGAAAATTGCGCGGGAAGCTCTGGACGCTTTCGAAGTTGATCAAAAAGGATTTGATCAGATGGATAGAAAACTACTCTTGACGCTGATTGAAAAATTTAACGGCGGACCTGTTGGTGTGGAGAGCCTTGCTGCGGCAATCGGCGAAGAAAGAGTGACCATTGAAGATGTCTATGAACCTTATCTGATTCAGGAAGGTTATTTGCAAAGAACAGCCCGGGGGAGAATCGCCTCTGCTAGAGCCTACGAACACTTCGGTCTTAAGGCAACTGGACAGGGAGAAATATTTTAGCAGGGGTTGTTGAAAAACGCTCATCTGCGGCGTTGCGCTACGCCTTTCGTCATTGCGGCGTATGAGTAGATACGCCTCATTCCTCAAGGCTTACGCGCCTTGCATCTGAACATTTTTGAACAGCCCTAAAACAAGTGGTTTAGCAAAAGCCCCGCTGTTGCTAATTATGAATATGAAAAAAATATTAATATCAATGTTTATATTCTGTTCCGCTGGTCTATTCGGACCAGCGATTCGAATTATGACATCACTATATCAAAAATTTGATAATGAAATATCCATGTCCGTATACAGATTTATTTACGGTTTAGTAATTTATACTTGGCCTACTCAGCAATTTGCTGTAATTGATGTTAATGTTGGTTGGTTTCTTGCTACTGTTCTTGCCATAGGCCTAAATATCCTATTGTTTGGTTTTTTGGGTCTGATAGTCGCATTATGTGCAAATAGTAAAACGCGTATGATCGGTATCTACATCTTTGTTTGTATTTTAGTTTTCATCTTTGCATTTTGGGGCGCAGGATTTAGCATCTTTTATCTTAATTGGTTTGCATTCATTATGACATTGTTTTTATATGCTATTCCGTTTTATCTTTTTTGGCGTCTTGTAAAAATTAGGAAATAGCGCCTTATTTTAAAGGTGTCCTTATGGCTTTTATTATATGAAAATGTTAATGCACATCTGCTGCGGGCCTTGCACGATTTATCCCTTGAAAGAATTAAGAACTCAGGGGCATGAGATCACAGGAGTATTTTATAATCCCAATATTCATCCTTATCAGGAATACCAGAGACGCCGCCAGACTTTCAGCGATTACGCGAATAAAATATTTCTAAAAGTTATTATGCCCGAAGATTATCCGCTGGAAGAATATTTGCGGGCGGTTGCTGGTTTAAAGGAAAATGAAAGATGTGACTTCTGCCTGAGGGACCGCTTAGTATACACGGCCGAGTTAGCTATTCGGGAAAAATACGATGGGTTTACAACCACCTTGCTTTACAGCAAATATCAAAAACATGACTTGATTCGGGAAATCGGAAAAAACCTAAGCCAGCAATTGGGAATCTTCTTCTATTATCAGGATTTCCGCGCCGGATGGGCGGAAGGTGTAAAAATATCCAAAGAACTGGGCATGTACCGCCAGACTTATTGCGGTTGTATATATAGCGAAAAGCAACGATTTTACAAGTCACGAGTATGAACCCCAAAGCAAGTTTTGGGGTTCATACCCTCCGCTTTGCGGGATAATTCGACTAACGCTTCAAACTTCACTTCGTTCGTTTTCAGTGAGTCTCATTACAACTTACAGATACAGATATTACTGTGCTGCGTTTGTAATATCTGAGTTTCATTATAATTGGAGTTTCACAATAAATCCTATCACTTCTATCTTTAAAACATTAACTGTGGCTTATTTGACACACAAAAATGCGAGAAGCTTATTTCCATCAAAGTGCATAATCATAAAAACAATAGTTATTACAAGCTCTTAGTTTTAACAGCAAAGATCATAAAATATGGTATGATCCTTGCTGTTTTTCTTAGTTATCAAATTTGTAATTTCGTTTTGGTAAAAAAACATGCAGTTGCAACGTACATTAAAAAAAGAAATAAATTGTTTCAGTGTTGGTTTGCATACCGGACGGAAGGTTAATATGAAGATAAAACCGGCTCCGGCGGATACGGGTATAAAATTTATCCGTACGGATTTACCTGATGCCGCCCCGATTCATGCCAATTATAATAATGTCTGTGATACGATGTTAGCCACATCATTGGGTACTAATGGCGTTACAGTTTCTACAGTGGAGCATCTTTTATCGGCGTTCAGCGGCATGGGTGTGGATAACGCGATTATCGAACTGGACTCGTTTGAAGTTCCTATTATGGATGGCAGCGCACTTCCATTTGTGAACATGCTCAAAGAAGTGGGAAGTCGCGTACAGGAGAAGAATAAAAGACTGCTCATTATTAGAAAGCCTGTTTCCGTAACCGAAGGAGATGCCAGCGCCATGTTGTTGCCGGCAGAAGAATTTAAGATAACTTATGAAATCGATTTTAAACATCCTGTTATTGGCAAACAGTCATACAGTATGACCTTCTCGGATGAAAAATATGAAAAAGAAATTTGTGCCGCCCAGACTTTCGGTTTTTTAAAAGATCTGGAATTCTTGCAAGCAAAAGGCTTGGCGCTGGGTGGATCACTGAAAAATGTTATTGTTCTAGATGATAAAAAAATCATCAATAAAGAGGGACTGCGTATTCCGGATGTGTTTGTTAAACATAAAATTCTTGATGCTATCGGAGACTTGTTTTTGCTGGGGATGCCGATTATCGGCCATTTTATGGCCTACAAATCCGGCCACCGTATGAATAATCTGTTACTTAAAGAATTAATGCGCAAGAAAAATTGCTGGGAAATTGTCAATTGTATCAATAAAGAAGAAGTTCATAAGCTCAATTATTTTAAAATCCCTTCCTTTAGAATTCTCGACGCCATTCAAGTTTAAACCAAATTAATCTTGATTTTTATCGTCAGGTTGCCTAGTATAATACTTTAAAATTTTTATATCGGGTTTTTTCATCCGGATACCTTTGTTGTAACCTAAATACAGGTAAGGTATAAATTTATTTACCTTAAATCCTGAGAAAATTGGCGTTTTATGAAAAAAGTCACGGGTATGAATCCCAAAGCAAGTTTTGGAAACGTTTCACAGCAAGCTGCTGGGTATAATTCGACCAACAAGCTTCAGTGCACTAAGTTTCTGAAGCTTGGGTCTCATTACAACTTTCCAATTCCGCTGCTCTTCGCTTTCGGAATTGGAGTTTCACGAATAAAGAAGAATTTTAATGGTATAATTTTAGCTTCTTTGTTTGTTATTTTTGGTTTTATGGAATTTCCAATGCAAGCGCAGGCGATTGAACCAAAAATGACGGATATTTTGATTACAAATAACGCAGAAAACGTGCTGTTATATGCGCGACTGGTCAACGGATTTAAACCCGATATGGAATTAGCTGTTTTGGCTGGAATTCCCGCCACTTTTATTCTGCAACTCGAAGTTTATCAGGTAAGATCTTTTGCATGGGATAAAAAAATAACCATACATGAAATTAAACGCACTATAAAATATGATAATCTCAAAAAGACATTTAGTGTCTACACTAATGGCAACACACAGCCGGTTGTTTTTTCTGATTTTGAAAGTGCGCAGAAGGCAATGGCGGATTTTAATGGAATTATTGCTGTTCCCCTGGCTTCGTTGGTGAAGGGTAACAATTACTATCTGCTGATTAAAGTTAAAATGGATAAGGCACGCCTGCCCTTGCATATGGAAAATGTCTTTTTATTCGTTTCCTATTGGGATTTTGAAACAGCCTGGGAGCGGCAGAATTTTTCCTATTAATTTTTGTTTTCCCAAAATAATGAATTGAACTGCTTTGATTAGCCAATGGCAAAAAAACAAAAAAATAATATTGATGAAAAGGAATTAAAAAAACGCCGCCGTGAGCGGATTATAATGGTTGTTGTTGGAATTCTAGCGATTACCTTTACCTTAATTGCCAGTCAATTTTTCAACAAAGAAGATTTGTCTCTATCAACAAATATTTTCGTTTATGGCCTTTCCAGTATAAATGTTATTTTAATACTCCTTCTGCTTTTTCTGATTATTCGGAATGTGGTCAAGCTCTTTTATGAACACCGCCGCGGTATTATCGGCTCCAAATTAAGGACAAAGTTGGTGGCTACTTTTGTCGGGTTATCTCTTATTCCGACAATTTTACTTTTTTTATTTGCCATAAATTTTCTTTCTTACAGTATTGAGTTTTGGTTCAACATTAAGATTGGTGATGCCTTAAACAGGTCATTGGAAGTGGCTCAGGTCTATTACCAGCAAATGGAGGAACAAGCCAAGTTCAATGCCCGTCAAATCAGTGCAGATATAACTAAAAACCATCTCTATGAACATGAACGGGCGGATTACCTGAATAGTTTTATCAGTCAACGCCAAAAGAATTATAAAGTGGGCATGGTCGAAATTTATTTCGATTCTCAAAAAGAAAAAAAAGTATTTCCTGATGCCGAACATCCGGATCTGGTTCCTGTAACTCTCGACTCCAAAATGATAGAAGATATTTATTCCGGCAAAGAAGAATCTACATCTCAGCCTACCAATATTGGAGATGCAGTTGTTGGTATTGTGCCGGTTTTTTCTTATGCGGTGCCCTCAGAAGTAATTGGCCGTGTTTCGGTAAGTTATGTTATCCCTAAAGGTTTTGTGGATAAACTCAGAAGTATAGCTAACGCCTCAGAGCAGTATGGAAAGATTAAACTTCTTAAAAATCCAATTAAATCAAATTATATTGTTACTTTATCCATTGTGACTTTGGTAATAATATTTTTGGCGACATGGTTTGGGCTGACTCTGGCAAAGGGAATTACTGATCCTATTCAAGATCTTGTACAAGCCACTAATAGAATTACACAGGGAGATTTGGATAGCCGTATTGCTATTGAAGCGGACGATGAAATTGGACTTTTAGTAAAGTCATTTAATCAAATGACCGAGGATTTAAAGAAAAGTAAAAATAGTGTAGAAGAGGCGAATATAAATCTGGAGAGGCGACGCAAATACATGGAAACGGTTTTGCGCAACGTTTCCGCAGGCATTGTTTCCGTGGATAAAACCGGAATAATCACTACAATTAATCGCGCTGCGGAGAAGATGTTCGATATCAAAGCGGAGAATGTCCTTTTTCAGAATTATCGCGATTTAATGATACCGGAACATCTTTCTCTTGTTGACGAATTTCTGCAGGAAATGAAAGAAAACGACGAGAGCTTATTAGAAAAGCAGTTGGAAGTTATGCTTAAGGATAAAGCTCTTACAGTTCTTCTGACGATTACAACCATTCAAGATGAGGAAGGTAATGATTCCGGTATAGTTGTAGTTTTTGAAGATTTGACGCAACTTCAAAAGGCGGAACGTGCCGCGGCCTGGAGGGAGGTCGCCCGCCGCATGGCGCATGAGATCAAGAATCCGCTGACACCGGTACAGCTTTCTGCACAAAGATTGCAGCGAAAATATGGAGATAAACTGGGGGAAGAAGGTTCCGTATTCAAGGAATGCACGCAGACAATTATCGATCAGGTAGAAGTGCTGAAAAATCTGGTCAATGAATTTTCCCGTTACGCGCGGATGCCCGTGACTTCTCCGGCGCCCAACGATTTGAATGCGGTAGTTGCCGAAGCTGTTTTGCTTTTTCAGGATGCGCATAAGGATATCGTGTTCGAATTCAAGCCCGCTGAAGGATTGCCGAAGTTTAATCTGGACGCGGAGCAGATTAACAGGGTAATGATTAATTTGCTGGATAACGCAGTTGCGGCGATTAATAAGAAAACCGGACGTATCGAAATTACCATAAGTTATGATGAACAGCACCGCAAAGCCACTGTGTCCGTGGCTGACGACGGTGCGGGAGTTCCTTCAAGCTATAAGAGAAAAGTTTTTGAACCGTATTTTTCGACCAAAAAATCTGGAACCGGCCTTGGTTTGGCAATCGTCAGCTCAATAATATCCGATCATCATGGTCAGGTCAGCGTTGCCGACAACAAACCCACAGGAACTGTAGTTTCTTTTCATTTACCGGTTTCTGAAGTTTAGTGAGACCCAAGTCTCAGAAGCGAAGCGCATAACCTAAAGGTCATCTGCGACTGAAATTTGCTGGGCGAATCAATGACATTCGCTGAGAATGAGTGAAACGAAATGTGAAGCTAAAATGGAATTGATCCCACAAGCGCAGCTTAGTGGGGCTATCCCGCATAAGCAGGTATATAATACCCCGCAGCGTGCTGCGGAAACTTTTCCCAAAGCTTGCTTTGGGATTAATACCCGTGATATAGAAAAAATAAGATGATGAACCCAAAAGAGTAAGTATTATGAATGAAACAATCCTTGTAGTTGATGATGAAGAGAGTATCTGCAAGTCGTTAAAGGCGATCTTAAGCGATGAGGGCTATCAGGTTCTGGTGGCAGGCAGCGGTGAAGAAGCCGTTAAAATCGTCGAGGAAGAAATGCCGCAGCTTGTTCTGCTCGATGTCTGGTTGCCGGGCATGGATGGTCTGGAAACTCTCAAAGCCTTTAAGAAAATAAATCCTCAAGCGTTGGTAATTATAATGTCCGGCCATGGCACAATTGAAACAGCCGTGAAAGCTACGAAACTAGGAGCCTTTGATTTTATCGAGAAACCTCTTTCCCTTGATAAAATTATAATTTTGGTAAACAATGCCATCAATTTGGTTCGTCTCAAAGAAGAAAACGTTTTATTGAAGCAAAAAGTTTCTCATCAATATGAACTCACCGGTAGCAGCGCGGTGATAAACGAACTTAAAGAAATGATCAGTATCGTTGCTCCAACGAATGCGTGGATTTTGATTATGGGGGAAAACGGTACAGGCAAAGAATTAGTGGCGCGTTCTATTCATCACTTGAGTTGGAGATCGCATAAAGACATTGTGGAAGTCAACTGTGCGGCGATACCGGAAGAACTTATTGAAAGTGAATTGTTCGGTCATGAAAAAGGGGCTTTTACCGGAGCGACAGAAAAAAAGCGAGGCAAATTCGATCTTGCCCATGAAGGTACGATTTTTCTTGATGAAGTGGCCGACATGAGCCTGAAAGCGCAAGCAAAGATTCTGCGTATCCTGCAGGAAAAAAAGTTTGAACGGGTCGGCGGTAATAAATTAATCGATATGGATGTGCGGGTTTTAGCCGCAACCAATAAGGATTTAGAAGAGGAAATGAAAGCGGGTCGTTTCCGGCAGGATCTGTATTATCGTTTGCATGTGATTCCGTTGGTTGTTCCACCTCTGCGCGAAAGGAAAGAAGATATTAAACCACTGGCGGAACGCTTTTTTCTGGATTTCTCCATTAAAGAAGGCCAGACACCGAAGGTTTTAACGGACGATGCTTTGGCAATACTTATGAAACATGATTGGCCGGGGAATGTCAGGGAATTGAAAAACATTATTGAAAGGTTGATTATTCTGACTCCATCCAATGAAATCACCGCTAAGGATATTCCGTTGCTCAATGCTAAAATAGACAATGCAGCGTCCGATGATGATTCGGTAGTTGTTGCCGCCGACTCGTTAAAAGATGCTAAGATAGATTTTGAACGTCAATTTATCATCAAGAAATTAGAAGAAAACGAAGGCAATATTTCCAAAACTGCGGAAGCAATTGGTTTGGAACGCAGTAATTTGCATAAGAAAATTAAAAGCCTCAAAGTTGTGACAAAGGATGAGTCTTAAGCTTCTTTTCTATAATTCAATTGGTTTTTCATATCGGAGATAGAAAATTTGTTGAAGGGGAGAAATACTACTCCGAGTACGACTACAATGACCATGGATAGAAAATGGTAAACAACTGCAAAAGAAAGCGCTTCAACTTTAGCTAAACCAAAAAAACTTAAGGCCAGAACACAGGCGAAATGCCAATTACCAATATAACCAGGGGCAGTGGGAATAGCTATTCCCACTATGAGAATAATCATTACAACGAATGATGCCATTACCGGTAAGGTAAAACCAAAAGCCTTCAGCAACATATAAATAGCCAGTACGTCCACAAGCCAGACCAAAGCCGAAAGAAAAAACAAATACAATAGAAATTTAATATTAGTTATAATCTGAAAACCATCAATAAAATGATGGATCACTTCATCGATCTTATGCGCAAATTTTCCGGGGAGCTTACTTAAGATTCTGTTGATTAACTTTAGCGCCGCGTCTCTGCGCAAAATTAAAAAGACAATAAAACAAAACATCACTAATGCGAGCAGAAAGAAAATGATGCTCGATTTAATCATCCATGGCGGCAGGTCGGTAAGAAAAAGGACAATCACAGCAATTGCCAATACGGTAAAACTATCCAGTACTCTTTCAACAAGAATAGTTCCTAGTGCGGAAGACATTTTTATTGAGCTTCTTTTGGAGATTAAATAAGGCCTGGCCAGTTCACCTATACGCGCGGGGATTGAGGCTATTGCCAGAAAGCCTACTGATGTAACTGAAAAAAGGGGGAATTGATCTATTTTTCCCATCGGCTGTAAAATAACACCCCAGCGATAAGATCGCAGCCATTGCATTAAAATTACAAGAAGAATGAAAAAAATAACATAACTTAATTGAATATTTTTTAGATCACGAAAGACATCCTGAAGATTAATTCCTCTTACGGACAGATAAACCAGAACGATGCTGATCAGGATACCTAAGATAACTTTTTTATTCATCGGTTGTTGAAACTCCAATTCTAATGAGACTCGCTGACTATAGGAAGCGTTAGTCGAATTATCCCACGTGCGAAGCTAAGTGGGACTATAACAACGTGCATAACCTGAATAACCTAAAGGTCACCGTGGGGTCATCTGCGACTGAAGTCTACAGGTTGAACAATCCCGCGAAGCGGAGGGTAGTAAGACTCAAACTTCAAAAGCGAAGCGAATAAAAGTTTGTTAGTCGAACTATCCCATATGAATGGGGTTTAATACTCCGTAGCTTGCTTTGGGGTTCTCATACCCGTGGTTTACTCGGCCATATTAGAGACGCTTATTTTAGTCATTTGACCAGGTAATCGGCAATTTTATCATGTAAGAGTTGGGACGATAGTTTGTTACCTATTAAGCCCACGCGAATGGCTACTGTAGTTAGATTTTTTGATTTATATGTAATCTCAAATTTGACTTTTTCATCATTTATCAATGTGTCAATCGTTCCCTGAGCAATTTCTTTGTTAGGAACTACTTCAGTACCGTGCATATCGGCCACGGTCTTTTCGCAAGCGCTCCAGACTTTATCGAAGGGGGCAGAGTAATCGGTTTTTAGTGCGCCGTTAACATAATAGTAGGTTCCCGCCGTGCCCGCTCCAACGGCCGCACCTCCAATAAGCAGTTCTGCGCATCCAGAAAAAAGAAAAAGAGCAAATAATGATAAGATCGAGAGTAAAAAATTATTTTTTTTCATGTTTCTTCCTCCGGTAAATTTAATCCCACGGCTTGAAATACCCCGGCTTCTGCCCGAGGGTGTCCCACTTTGTGGTATTTAAAGCACATGTTATCTGATATTGCAATCGCTATTATGCGGTAATTCCATATCAAAATCAGTTGGCTGCCTAATTGATTTTATCAAACTCGACTAAAAGCTCTTCCTGCTTTTTACTTAATTCCGTGGGAATTTGCACAAAAATTTCAATAATCTGATCTCCGCGTCCATAACCCCGGATATGAGCAATGCCTTTGCCTTTGAGTCTGAAAGTTTTTCCATTTTGCGTACCCCTGGGAATTTTTAATTTTTCTTTGCCTTGAAGTGCAGGCACTTCAATTGTTCCTCCCAACGCGGCATGGACAAAAGAAATAGGGACGCGGCAAATGATATCATCACCTGATCTGGTGAAAATTTCATGCTCTTCTACATGTAGAAATACATACAAATCGCCGTCAGGTCCGCTGCGGTCTCCGGCTTCACCTTCACCGCGCAGACGCAGACGTGACCCTGTTTCCACACCGGCTGGAATTTTCAACTGCACAGTTTTAGATACTTGTTCTTTGCCCATACCACGGCAATTGTCGCAGGGCTTGGATATGAATTTACCGTAACCGTTACAATGCGGGCAAGTGGAACTGATGGTAAAAAAACCGCTGGACTGGATTACCTGACCGCGTCCTTTACAAGTGCGGCATGTTTCGGGAGATGATCCGGGAGCGGCTCCGGTGCCTTGGCATTTATGGCAGGTGGCCGATTTTTCCAATTCAATTGTAGTGGTAAGTCCGAATGCGGCATCAAGGAAGGAAATTTTCAGATCATAGCGTAAATCGGCACCGGCGCTCGCAGAAGAACGCGATTGCCCATGTCCACGTACATTGCCATATCCGAAAGCATCCTCAAAAATATTACTGAAATGGGAAAAGATGTCATCGAAACCGCTGAATCCTCTAAAGCCGGTGCTGTTTAAGCCTTCATGCCCGTATTGGTCATATATTTCCCTTTTTTGTCTGTCACTTAATACTTCATAAGCTTCAGCCGCTTCTTTAAATTGTTCTTCCGCTTTTTTGTTTCCGGGGTTTTTGTCCGGATGGCACTGCATCGCTATTGTGCGGTAGCTTTTTTTTATCTCTTCTTCTGACGCCGTTTGGGTCACATTCAGAATTTCATAATAATCTTTTTTTGTCATGCGCTTTTTCCGTCAACATCTTTTTGTATTATTTTCTTGAGGGAATTGAGCAAGTCCTCATTATTTGCTCTCTCCAGTGCGTGTTGAGCAAACAAATATTTTTTTAGATCGATGGCTTTCTGTCCGATACTTCCCCAGTCAGCAGGTTTTAATTCTAGATGGAGTGCTTTGGCTGCCTGCTGGAAAAGCATAACATCGCCGCTGTTAATAGCGATATCTTTAATTTTTTGCATGCCGCTGTTATCATTTGCCTTTTGATAAAAATCGAGCGCGTCGGAAAAAAACCCTTCTTCTAAAAACATGTCGCCATAATTCTGAAGTAAATGGGGATTAACTTTATCAATGTATAATATTTTTTGTTTTAAACGGTAATCAGGCAGTTTTTTAATACTCAAAATACATCTCCTTTAGGGGAAAATACGTCTATATATTAATTTTATTGTAATCTAATAATGATTTGATTTTAGTCAACATACGGCGATTATTTCATTCCACAAGCCGCGTTAGCGCTTCTTCATATTTTTTCCTTGTATTTTCTATGATTTCTGGAGGCAACTCCGGCGCGGGCGGTTTTTGATTCCAATTAATTGATAGAAGATAGTCTCTTAAAAACTGTTTGTCGAAACTTTTTTGCGCCCGGCCTTCTTCGTAATCATCGGCAGGCCAGAAACGGGAAGAATCGGGAGTTAGCAATTCATCAATAAGGATTAATTTTTTGCCGATTATTCCAAATTCCATTTTTGTGTCGGCAATTATAATGCTGGCTTTTTGGGCGATTTTTGCGGCGCGTTCGTAAACGGCCAAACTGATTTTGATAACTTTATCGGTAATATCAGCGCCGATAATGTCCTCCATTTCTTTTCTGTTAATGGGCGAATCGTGTTCGCCTGCTTCCGCTTTAGTGGTCGGGGTAAAAATTGGTTTAGGTAATTTGGATGATTCTTTCAGCCCATCCGGCAATTTAATACCGGAAACTGTTTTGTTGTGCTGATAATCCTTCCAGCCGGATCCGCTCAAATAACCGCGGACAATACACTCAACCGGCAGCGGAGTGGCTTTTTTAACCAACATGCTTCTGCCTTCCAGATCTTTGCGGTAGGGAGCGCATTCTTCAGGAAACTCGGCGGGATTAGTGGAAACAATGTGGTTGCCGATAATATCTTTCATTTTCTCGAACCAGAAAGCGGACATGCTGTTGAGAATTATGCCTTTACCGGGAACAGGATTAGGCATAATAACATCAAATGCCGAGATGCGGTCAGTGGTCACGATGAGTAAATAATTTTTAACCGAATAGATATCGCGAACTTTCCCGCGGCCAATGAGTTTCAGCTTTGTAAAATCTGTTTGTTGTATGCTCCCTTTCATAAAAAACATGCTCCTTTTAGCGGATGTATGGATTATTTCTTTTTTCATGACCTATAGTGGAAGTTGGCATGCTGCCGTAATTATGGCCAGGCATCACCTTGGTATCTTCGGGCAGGCAGAAGAGTTTTTCCTGAATGGATTTATTCATTGTCTGCCATGACCCGCCCGGTAAATCGGTTCTACCCACTGCTTCCACAAACAGAGTATCTCCGGTGAAGGCATAGCCGGGTGAATATAAACTAATTCCACCAGGCGAGTGTCCCGGAGTATGAATCACTTTGAGAGAGACATTGCCCACGGAAAGTATATCGCCGTCTTTTACTAAAATATCCGCGGGTGGAGAAGCTTTCACTCCGAACATTTTTAAAATCGCGGCCGGAGTCGAAGTCAGCATAATGGCGTCATCTTCATGAACAACTATTTTAGCCCCGGTAGCCTTTTGCATTTCGGCATTACCGCCAATGTGGTCGACATGTCCGTGGGTATTAACTATGTAGTTGATCCGTAATTTATTTTTTTGAGCTTCGGCGATAATTCCTTTGACATCATCCGCCGGATCAATAACCAGAGCATCTCCGGTGATAGGATCTCCAACCAAGTAGGCAAATACGGCCATATGGCCGACCTGCATTTGTTTCACGAACATCATTTTTCTCCATTAAAAAAGTGCTCATCTAATAGCATTTTTTAGTTTAAAACGTCAAATTAAATCCGGCATATAAGTTGTGAATATTATACCGTTTTAAATTAAAGATGATATAGAGGCAGTTGGAATTGAAATGATTGGCGTTTAAGTATTGACGAACTCTTAAAAATTGCAAAAGATTCCTGATTCGTCATTCCGGCGAAGGCCGGAATCCAGTGATTTTAAACAATTAGGAAAACTATGGACCCCGGCCTCCGCCGGGGAGACGGTTTTTATGAAGATTTAAATATTGCTCCAAAGAATCCGTCAATATTCTGCCTGTGCGGATAAGTGTGATAAAAGCCGCGGCTGTCCAATAGCCGGGGATTTATTGTTGCCGGGGGTTGGCATAAAGAAAATTTTTTGTTCAACGCTAAGAAAGCATCAATAATATTTTCATTTTCCGCAGGTAAAAGCGAACAGGTGCAATATATTAAGCGGCCGCCTTTCTTGACTGCCAGGGAGGCATTTTGCAAAATTACTTTTTGAGCCGCGGCAAAATTGCGCAGATCTTTTTCAGTGGTGCGCCACTTTATTTCCGGATTGCGGCGCAATGTTCCGATCCCGGAACATGGGGCGTCAACAAGAACATGATCGAACTTTTCCTTTAATGAATCCGGCAGGCCGACACTCAGATCATCTTGCTGTGTTTCGATTATGGTTATTCCCAGTCGTCCTGCATCTTTTTTCAGCTCGATAATTTTTTCCGGGTTGCGGTCAATCGCGACAATTCGTCCTTTGTTTTTGATGATTGCCGCTAAATGTGTCGCCTTGCCTCCCGCGCCCGCGCAGGCATCCAGTATTGACTCCGCGCTGTCCGGCTGAACCAGATAAGAAATAAGTTGCGCCGCTTCATCCTGAATACGCAGGTAGCCATGATCAAAAAAATCAGTTTTCTGAATTGGATTTGCGGAAGTATTCAGGATAATGCCGTCAGAAGAATATTTAGTTAACTCGGGCGTAAATCCGGCGGAGGCGAGTTTTTGTTTCATTTCATCGCGGGATGTCTTCAATGTGTTGACGCGAAGAGTCAGCGGCGGCAATTCGTTATTGGCGGAGCATAAAGACTTTGTTTCTTCGGGGCCGAATATTTTTATCCATTTTTTAACGAGCCACAGCGGATGAGAATGAAATGCCGCTATATACTCAGCCGGATTATTTTTCAGAGAAGGGAAGGATATCTTTTGGCCGCGGCGCAGATAGTTTCTTAAAACGGCATTGACCAGCGCGCTTTTTTCCGGATGAATCTTTTTGGCGATCTTGACTGCTTCATCCACAACAGCAAAAGCGGGCAGCCGGTCGCTGAATTTGAGTTGGTAGAGCCCGAGGCGCAAAACATTTTTTATGCCTTCGTCTAATTTGTCAAAATCGCCGCGATAGAGTTTTGCTAATATCCAGTCGAGATGACCTTGGAAGCGCAGCACTCCATAAACAATATGGGTAAGCAGACGCCCGTCCGGTGTACCCGATAAAGCATTTGTGTCCAGACAATCATTGATAAGCGGGCTGGCAAAAGCCTGATTTGCACCTACCTTATTTAAAATGTCTACTGCCTGATGGCGAACTGATATTTTCATGATTTAGAATATATAACTACGGGGCTTGTGTTCTCGGGATGTTTGCCTTTAACTGTCAGATAAAAATTGCGAATTATGCTCATATCCTGTTCCAGATCACCGGTTGGATATATTAGAGGACCTGCTCCACCGGTTTTACTTGCGTAATCAATAAACGCCAGTAAAATGGGAACATGGGCATTCAGGGCAATATGATAAAACCCTGATTTCCAGTAATCCTTTCTATGACGTGAGCCTTCGGGAGCCAGGGCAAGAACAAATTTTTCTCTTTCCTTGAATATTAATATCATTTGCTCAACGATATGGCTGGACAATAACCTGTCGATCGGAATGCCTCCCGACCACTTCATTAGCTGAGAAAAAGGCCGGCGGAACAATTCTTTTTTGGCGATGTAATGGGCATCAAGTTTCATGGCAAATGCCAGGATAATTCCATAGAATAAGTCCCAGTTGGATGTATGCGGCGCGACAATAATAACATATTTTACTTCCTTGGGCAGCTCTCCGGTTGCTTTCCAACCGAGTATTTTTAAAAGAATCAGGGAAATACCACGTAAAAATGATTTTATAACGGGAGTATTAAACATTGTATAACGCATAAAGTCATGGACCTGATTGATTCAAATATTATTGTGAGACTCAAATTTCAAAAATGAAGTGCATAACCTAAAGGTCACTCGTTGAAATTTGTAAGTCGAACAATCCCGCTACAAGCGGAGGGTACTATAGTACCCGTGATTTTTTCATTGTAAAACAGTTTCCGGCTTTAGATGATATCCGCGCAGGAAATCGGAAATCAGCATTCTTTTCTTTCCGGCCAGTTGGACATCTTTTAAAATCACATAACCGTCGGATGCCGCGATGGGCAGGCCTGTGGCGCTTACAGCGCCGATTGTTCCGGGTGCTTCTGATATTTTGTTTTGTTTTGCCTTAGCAGAAAATATTTTCAAGACCTGTCCTTCCAAAGACGTGTAGGCGGCAGGTGACGGGCTGAGCCCGCGGATGATATTGACAATATCAGAAACATTATCCTGCCAGTTGATTTTGCCTGTTTCTTTTTTCAGGCGAGGCGCGAACGTTACACCGGATGCATCCTGCGGTTGTCGCTTTGCGGTTCCGGCAACCACCTGCTCTATGGTCTTGATGAGCAAGATCGCGCCGAGTTGGGCCAGACGATCATGCAAATCGCCGTAAGTTTCGCCGCCGCCGATTTCCGTTTCCTGTTGCAGGAGAATGTCGCCGGAATCCATTCCTTCATCCATCAGCATTATGGTGACGCCCGTCTTTGTTTCCCCGCTGATGATTGGCCAATTGAGCGGCGCTGCGCCTCTGTATTTGGGCAGCAGGGAAGGGTGGATATTCAGACATTGCAGCGGGGGATAATCAATAATCTCTTTGGGCAGAATCTGGCCGAAAGCCACTACCACGACCATATCGGGTTTGAGCTGATAAAGCGTTTCCAGAAAAGACGCGTTCCTTACTTTTTCGGGCTGAAAAATCGGCAAGCCTAATTCTCTCGCCAGAATTTTAACAGGCGGTGCGACTTCTTTTAAACCTCTCCCTTGAGGACGGTCGGGCTGAGAGACGACGCCGATTATCGGGTATTTTCGCGCGTGCAACAGCTGCAAAGCGGGAAGAGCGAAAGCGGGCGTACCCATAAAAAGAATGCGTGGCTTGACCATGGGAAAATGTCCTTTATTTTTTTTCTAGAAAAACATATATGGAAGAAAGAAAAATGTGTCAAGGACTACAAATTACTTTTGTGTCATTCCGTGCAAGCGAAGCGCGACACGGAATCCAGTATTTTGAATTGATTATGGATACCGGATATAAAGACTGTGCATTAATGTCATTGCGAGGAAGTGCAACGACCGAAGCAATCTCGTAAATTACAATGTATATGAGATTACCATGACGCCTGTGAGGCGTCTCGTAATGACAAAGTAGAATTGCGACACAGTCTGCTAGTCCGGAATGAAAAAATAAGGATAATTCCATTATTACACGAACTAAAAATCACGGGTATGAAACCCCAAAGCAAGCGTTGGAAACAGATTCGCGAGCTCGCTGTGGGGTATTATACCCTCCGCTTTGCGGGATTGTTCAACTTACCAATTCCGCTGCGCTTCGCTTTCGGAATTGGAGTTTCACAAATAAATTTTTCAATTTACCGCGGGATTTCCGGCTGTTTATAGCGGCCACATTTGTTTTCGGATTCTCGCAGAGTATTGTTGACTCTACTTTTAATAATTTTTTGAATGAAACGTTTTTAATAAATAACCTTCAGCGTGGACTTTTAGAATTTCCCAGGGAATTGCCGGGTCTTCTGGTTATCTTTGTTTCCGCGATTTTATTTTTTCTGTGTTCCAGAAGGCAGGCGGCTTTGGCTAACATCTTGTGCGCCATAGGAATATTGTTTATTGGATTTTATTCACCCACCTTTTCTATAATGCTTATCTGGCTCTTCATATTCAGTGTCGGACAGCATTTGTTCATACCTATGAATCAGAGCATTGGAATGGAGTTGTCCACTGAAGGAAAAACCGGCAAAAGGCTGGGGCAGTTCAGCGCCGTAGCCAATGTTGCCATGATCATCGGCAGTTTTGCTGTCTTCATCGGTTTTAAGTTTTTCAATCTTAATTTTAAGGAATCGTACGTTGTGGCCTTTCTGGGATTTCTCATGGTAGCAACGTTAATATTCCTGATGAAAAAGGACGAGCCTGTTTCGGCCAGAACAAAGTTCCAACTCCGCAAAGAATACAAACTGTTTTACTGGTTAAATATTCTGTACGGGACACGCAAACAGATTTTTCTCACCTTTGCTCCCTGGGTGCTGGTTACTGTCTTCAAACAAAAGACGCAGGTCCTGGCAACTCTTCTGGCTGTGGGCGGCGTGATCGGAATATTTTTCAAACCCATGCTGGGAAAGGCAATTGATAAACTGGGGGAAAGATTCATTCTCTCGGCGGAGGCGGTAATGCTTGTATTCGTCTGCATCGGATATGGTTTTGCCAGAGAAATATTTACGGAAACCGCGGCATTATTTATTGTTTTTATTTGTTATGTTGTTGATCAACTGCTTTTATCTGTTGGCATGGCGCGGGCTACTTACCTCCAGAAAATAGCGGTCAAGCCCGAAGATGTCACACAGACGCTGACGATGGGAGTGAGTATTGATCATATCTTTTCTATTGGTGTCGCTGTCTCCGGCGGTTTTATCTGGCTTAAGTGGGGATATCAGTATGTCTTTCTGCTGGGAGCGATCATCGCCGTAATTAATTTCTTCTCAGCGTTGCAAATTAAAACCCGATAATTTAAGCGCCATCAATCAAATTTCTTCCGTTGACACGAAATGCTTCTTTACTTATACTTTCAAAAAATTATTTTATAAGGGGAATATGTTATGACTATCAATATTAAAACCGAAGAGCATATTATGCTCATTGAAATCGACCGGCCAAAAAAATACAACGCCATGACGCGAGAGATGTATACACAGATGGCGCGCGCCTATTACCAGCTGGATCGGGACGACAATTTGTGGGTTGGAGTTGTTTACGCCAACGGCCCGCATTTTACATCGGGGCTGGAGTTGACCGACTGGTCGGATGCGTTCAGCAACGCAGAAGGCTTCCCTCTGGGCGGTAAAAATGAAATTGATCCGTTTTATATGATGAACGAGAAGCGCTGCCGCAAGCCGATTATTTTTGCCGTGCAGGGATATTGCTTTACCTGGGGTGTTGAGGCTATGCTCAACGCGGATATACGCGTGGCGGCATCCGACTCGCGTTTCGCTATGCTGGAAGTGCGCCGCGGATTTTTCCCATGCGGAGGAGCGACCTTTAGATTAGCCAGAGACATCGGCTGGTCCAACGCTATGCGTTATCTTTTAACCGGAGACGAATGGAGCGCCGAGGACGCCTATCGCATGGGTTTGGTGCAGTACCTGACCGAGCCGGGGAAACAACTGGAAAAGGCAATGGAACTGGCACGAAAAGTGGCGAGCGCCGCGCCGCTGGGCGTTCGCAAGATTTTACAAAACGGCCGTCTGGCGGAAAAGCAGGGCGAGCAGGCCGCGAAAAAGATAATTTATCAGGATGTGGCCGAAGTCATGAAAAGCGATGATATGAAGGAAGGCCTGCAATCCTTTATCGAGCGCCGCACGGCGGTATTCAAGGGGAAATAACAAGACGGGAACAAACGGCGTATTTGTAAAAATTAGCTGTGGCGCTTAAAGTTTTCGCGCGAAAGAGAAAGAGAAAATGGAAGGAACGGCTTTTTTTCATTCGGAAATATTTAAATTTATTGTTCTGCCTCTCATCATTTTTTCGACGCGTATCTGCGACGTTACTCTTGATACTTTGCGAATTATCTATGTTTCACGCGGATTAAAATTTCTGGCCGCGTCTATCGGTTTCTTTGAAGTTCTTATCTGGCTGTTTGCCATAACTCAGATTTTCAGAAATCTGACGAATCCTCTTTACTATGTAGCCTATGCCGGCGGCTTTGCGATGGGCAATTTTATCGGAATTCTTATTGAAGAAAGAATGGCGATTGGCACGGTCGTTATAAGGATAATAACACAAAAAGACGCGGATGAATTGACTGAGCTTCTTAAAAAAGAAGGTTACGGCGTCACGCACATGGACGCTCAAGGGGCGCAGGGACCGGTGAAGATTATTTTTACCATCGTTAAAAGAAAAAATATTGAACACGTTCTGGAGATAATCCGCTCGAACAATCCTCAGGCGTTTTTTACTATTGAAGATGTTCGCTCTGTGCGCGAGGGCGTCTTCCAGCCATCAAGATGAAAAAAGCATGTATTAATTTTTTAAATATTAAAGGAAGAAAATAATGGAATGCAAAGAACAGAAAAATCTCGATAAATGTAATTGTACCTATGAACCATGTAGTAGGAAAGGCGTATGTTGTGATTGTCTTACATATCATCTGAAAAGCAGGGAACTGCCCGCGTGCTGTTTCCCGAAAGACGCGGAAAGACCATATAACAGATCATTTGAACATTTTACGGAACTGGTATCGAAACGTCGAATATAGAAAAATATTGACAACTTTAAGTGCTGTAGTCATTGCATTGTAGCTATATAAAAGGAGACGATATGGATAACAAAGTTATTTTTCTGCGCATTAGCTATTGGTTTGGGGCCGTGCTCGACGGTTTAATGGTCATTCCGATGTTGTGCCCTCGAATCGGCGGCATCATGTTTGGAATAGATAATTTTAATCCGGGGGATGATTATAAATACGCGATGATGGTTGGCGCTTCGTTAATGCTTGGTTGGACTGTTTTGCTTATTTGGGCGGATAGAAAACCTATAGAGCGAAAAGGAGTCATTATGATTACAGTGATTCCTGTTGTTATCGGATTGATATTGGCCGGAGCATTCGCGGTTTCTGCCGGAATGATCAAGATGGAAAAGATGATTCCGACTTGGATAATTCAATCAACCTTGATGATCTTGTTCTGTTACAGCTACTATGTGAATTCGACGGAAAACAAATGACTCTTGTTGACGAAAGATGCGGAAAAAATATTTAACAGATCATTTGAATATTTTACTGAATTAGTATCAAAACATAAAATATAGAAAAATATTGACATATTATTAATTGTTGTGCTTTTATTGTGAAACTCCAATTTAATGAGACTCGCTGACTATAGGAAGCGTTAGTCGAATTATCCCAGGAGCGGAGCGATGCGGGGCAATCCCGCAAAGCGGAGGGTCGAAGACCCGTGATTACACAATCTTCTAAAGTTTTCAGATTCACATTTCTATTTGTAAGAAGTTGTTGAGGTGATTGAGCGTGATTACGTCTAAGTCGAGTCAATCAACATCTTTTCAGAATAAAACGGCAAAGGCACCTTCCGTCGGAATCCACGTTGTGCCTTCCGCGCCAACTGAAGACAAAAAACCGAAATTGCTCGATCAACTTCGTGAAGCCATGCGTTCAAGGCATTACAGCCGGAGCACAGAATCAACCTATGTTCAGTGGGTCAAAAGGTTCATCTTCTTTCACAATGTCCGTCATCCGAAAGATATGGCCGAGCCGGAAGTCAATGCTTTTTTAACTCATCTGGCCGTAAAGGAGCATGTCAGCGCTTCAACACAGAATCAGGCCTTATGCGCAATTGTTTTTCTTTATAAATATGTTTTGGATCGTAAAATCGGCGATATAGGGGAAGTCATTCGCGCAAGGCAATCAAGACATGTTCCTGTGGTCATGACCAGGGAAGAAGTTAAAGCTGTTGTCAGTCATCTTACGAGTGATAAAAAACTGATGGCCTCGATAATGTATGGTGCCGGTTTAAGATTAATGGAATGCTTGCGGCTTCGCGTTCAGGATATTGATTTCAGTCGTAATGAAATCACCGTACATGACGGCAAAGGAGCTAAAGATAGAATCACCATGCTTCCGGAATCATTGAAAGAACCTTTGCGTTAACACCTTGTCAAGACCAAATTAGTTCACGAAAATGATATAAAGGACGGCTGGGGTTACGTGCAAATGCCTTATGCGTTGGACAGAAAATATCCTAATGCGCCTAGAGACTGGCGTTGGCAGTGGGTTTTTCCGCAGGAAAAAAGATGGAAAAACACTAAAACTGGTGAACAAGGGCGTCATCATGTGCATGAAACTCTTCTACAAAAGACGATAAAAGAAGCGGTTAACAAAGCAGGTATTGCCAAACATATTGGTTGCCATACCTTCCGACATTCTTTTGCCACACACCTTTTGGAAAACGGTTACGATATAAGAACAATACAGGAACTTTTGGGCCATAAGGATGTCAGTACGACGATGATTTATACCCATGTTTTAAACAAAGGCGGCCACGGTGTTAGAAGTCCTTTTGACGGACTTTAACCGATTTATACAGTCTGTATAAATCGGAAATGAAACAATATGAATTAAGGTTTAAAAGATTGATTTTATTTAATAATAGTAGTAATTTTCAACTTACTTAAAAACGATTTATACAGAAGTAAACAGTCTGTGTTTACAGATTTATACAGACTGTATAAATATTGTTCGCTGAGAGGATAAGATGATCAAATTCTTTTTAGAACTTCAGCCATCCACATGGATTGCCATTGCTTCTTTATCTGTATCCATAGCTGCATTAATCATCTCAAATCGTCGTTATTCCTTCGACACAAGACTCATTGGTGTTAAAAAGTTGACAGAAATTCGATCTCTCTTCTTTGATTATGTACGGAATATACATGAATTTCAGCATAACTTGGATAAATGGGAAGAAATTTGCAAGAAATGCGAACTCTATCCTGAGAAAAACTTTATTTACTATAGAGAATCTGCAGAATCATTCCTCGAGTTTACAAATAAGTATATCAAGGTTCTCGATTTACCTGTGACTAAAGAAACAGCCATAGCGATAGAACCAATAACAGCTTATTGCGATGATCTTTGTAAAAGAATGGCTTCAATAAATGAGTTTTGCCGAAATTCTACTGAGAAATGTTGTAATAGGAAGAACTAAACATCGAACAATAGCATCCACACGGACCCGCGTTCCGCGGGCCGGTGATGCCCACGTTAGGCAAACAATGATAGGAGCGTGTGCGCACATGAGAAAAATGCAGATCAGTAAAGTGTTTACGTTGATCGAATCTGGTCCAGTTGTTCTTGTTACGACACATGACGGAAAGAAGAACAATATAATGACGATCTCGTGGACAATAGTGGTGGACTTTACGCCGATATTTGCCATGACCACTGGGTCCTGGAACTATTCCTTTGCTGCTCTTCGTAAAACAAAGGAGTGCGTTATTGCAATTCCCACTGTTGACATGCTTGATAAGGTCGTTGGAGTGGGAACATGTTCCGGCGCTGATACAGACAAATTTGAAAAGTTCATGCTGACCCCCGTGAAGGGAAAGCATGTCAAAGCGCCCTTGATAAAAGAATGCATGGCAAATATCGAGTGCAAAGTTGTCGACATCGTCAAGAAGCACAATATTGTCGTCCTTGAAGGCGTTGCGGCGTACTTTGATAATTCACGAAAGGAGAAGCGAACTATTCACGCAGTTGGCGATGGAACTTTTATAGTGGATGGGCGTAAGCTGGACCGAAAGGAAATGATGCACTCAAAAATCCCAGTTGGTCTCTAATATTATAACACATTTAAGGGGCCTATTTGTTCCCGAACTTATACTATTCATGCTTCGCGGATCGACTGATTAATTGCCTAACTATACGCTCAAGTCGGACCCGGTGCTGCCGGGCCGCTTAGCTCAGTCGTTGGGCGGCATATATTTTCGTCATCATCAAAGGGGGTCACATGAATTACTACCTTGTATCTGATAAGTTTTTTTATGTCCCTGACACGGATAAAAAGGAGTTGATCTTTTGAATGAAAGGATCGCAATTTCCTTCAAAGACAAAAGAGAGGAGCACTGGAATGTTGAAAAAAATTGGTCTGGCATTAGTTGCAATCGTGGGAATTGTCATCATTGCTTTCTGTATTTTTGTTCTGCCATTCGTGATGATGGTGAGGAATTTTACACCATCGGAAACTGGAAAAGTTGCCACTGATCTTTATGCTGTAAACGATAAAATGGTTTCGATGTTTGTTCTGAAGTCAGGCGATGATCTCATCGGGTTTGATGCTGGGAATGATCTTGAGAATATAAGGGTGGGTTTCAAGAAACTGGGTTTTGATCCCCTGAAAGTCAAGGCGGTTTTTCTGACGCATAGTGATGGAGATCATGTTCGTGCACTCCCGCTGTTTAAGAATGCGACGGTGTATCTGCCAGAAAAAGAAGAACCCATTGTTACTGGGAAGGAAAAACGGAAATTCTTGATTTTCAAAAAAATCAACACCCTGCCTGTGAGTAACTACACATTGATTGCAGACGGGAAAGAAATCTATTTTGGTGGGTCAACCATAAAAGCATATCTCACACCAGGACATACGATTGGTTCGACTTCGTATTTGATTAATGGCAAATACCTTGTTGTGGGGGATTTGGCTTTGGTGGAACATGGGAAGTTGGTTCCTATGCCCAAACCACCTTCCGAGAATATGGAGGTTCTGAAGGCGTCATTGGCGAAAATCAATGAAATAAAAGGTGTCGAAATGGTTCTGACGGCACATACAGGGGTTTTTAAGAAATAAATTTAAGAGCTTTTGCATGCATGAGTCAAATGTTTTTCTTCAAAAGAAGAAGCTATTTGACAAGTACAGAATTTGAGTCGCATATGTATTGCGCGACTATACCAACTCAGACCGCAATTAGGTTTCATCTGATTCAAACGCTTGACCGCCCAACAAGGAAATCCAGCGGACGCGATGGAGCCGCGTCAGAAAGTCGCTGTTCAACCGCCTGCGACGGCCGAACAGCGACTAGAACAGACTGGCCTGCGGCCAGCAGTTCAGTCGCGGCTCCGGTGGCCGTAAAATCATTTGACATTGCCGTGATTATGGCGTACCATATGCCGTACGTTAAGGAGGTTAAGAAGTATGGCAACATTAACAGCATCAGAAGCAAGAAAGCGTCTATACAATCTTGTGGATGAAGTAAAGGATACACATGTTCCGGTTCAGATTGTCGGTAAGAGAAATTCTGCCGTTCTTATCTCAGAGGATGACTGGCGGGCAATAGAAGAAACTTTGTATCTCGCATCAATTCCAGGCATGCGTGAATCAATTAAAAAAGGCATGAAAACACCTGTAGAAAAGTGTAAGGAGGAGCCCGGCTGGTGAGCTGGCGATTGGTATTCACTAAGCAAGCGCAAAAAGATGCAAAAAAAATTGCACAAGCCGATCTTAAATCCCAGGCGAATCGATTATTTGATTTACTGAGAGAAGACCCATATCGAAATCCGCCGCCCTATGAAAAGCTCGTAGGTGATCTTTCAGGCGCTTATTCTCGAAGAATCAACATACAGCATCGTTTAATTTATCAAATACTAAAAGATATCCACACGGTGAAAGTTATTAGAATGTGGACGCATTATGAATAGTTCGTAGCGGCACACTTAGACGGGGCCAACCAATCGATTCAACGGATTTGTTGCGCTCCGGCTGATTTCTACGTTAGGCAGCGCCTTCACCAACAGACACTTGGTAAGAGTGCGCTTCTGTGTTCTTTGCAGTCGAGACACCAGTGCTTCGAACTTATAGAACGGAAGGACAATGGACAATCAAAGAAATCGGGTTTGCCCTGTAAAATTGGCGAACTCGCTTGACAGTAGAATACGAAGGTGGCTCCAAAACCCGACAAAGATACTTGCTCCCTATGTCAAGGTTGGCATGACAGTACTTGACGTCGGATGCGGTCCAGGGTTTTTCTCAGTTGAACTTGCACGAATGGTTGGCAACACTGGTAGAGTGATTGCTGCGGATCTGCAAGATGGAATGCTCCAGAGACTTGCCCGCAGAATTGAGGGGACTGAGCTGGCAGATAGGATAAGACTGGTGAAATGTGACCAAGACCACATCAATGTGAAAGAACGGGTAGATTTCATCCTTACTTTCTACATGGTTCATGAGGTTCCAGATAAGAACTCCTTCTTCGGTCAACTCAATGGAATTTTAAATGATGAAGGTCAGTTCCTGATTGTAGAGCCAAAATTGTTCCATGTATCCCGAACGGAATTTGAGTCAACGATCAGGGTCGCTGAAAGTAATGGGTTCCGAGCATTCCCAGGACCATCGCTCCATTTCAGTTGGTCTGCGATCTTGAAGAAGACACCAAGGGGCGTTGTCTAAAAAACGGCCGCACCTGACACCGCGTCATGGGCGTACGATGTTTACAGAATATAGAAACGGTCCTAACCCACTAATCCAGCGGACGGCTAAAGCCGCCGCTGATCCGCACGTTAAAAAAGAAAGTGGTTGCCGTTATAACGTTTTAGTGCTATAGTTACATAACGACAAAGGAGGTGATTTTATGGGAACAGCGGCGATGCGTGCAACTGTATATTTGGACCCGGAATTACACAAAGCACTTAGACTAAAAGCGGTTGAAACCGCACAGTCCTTATCAAAGCTTGTGAATGATGCCATTAAAGAAGCCCTTGCGGAGGACGCTGAAGATATTGCAGCCTTTGAAAAAAGAGACAAAGAGCCGTTAATCAGCTATGAAGCGATGATCAAGAGGCTGAAAAAAAATGGCCGAATATAAAATCTATTTTAAAGAATCTGTTGAAAAAGACTTCCGCACAATACCAAAGAAAGATCTTCAGAAAATTCTCTTTCGCATTAAGGCTCTTGCAAAAGATCCGAGGCCGCCGGGTCACGAAAAGCTTACTGGACAAGAGAGATATCGTATCCGCCGGGGACAATACAGGATCATCTATTCTGTTCACGATAAGGAGCTCACTGTTTGGGTAGTCAAGGTAGGGCATCGGAAAGATGTTTACCGCTAAAGCGAACAAAGTCAATTTAGCCGACCGCTTGCCGTGCCACTGATGCCTGTTGTTGGACTGAACGAGCAGAATAATAATCAAAAATGTACACTAGGATGAGGAGGTTTGCTATGAAACAAAGAGGGCAGCGATTGGTTGGAAGATTACATTTCTTTTTGGTTTATCTTATAGTTAGTTTTGCATGTATCCTTTTTATTAGTTCATATGTTTATGCGGGCGACAAGGATAAAGAAACCATTTCCTCTTCAAATGAACTGGTCTTTCTTTCTGCGAGTGAACTGGCAGAGAAAATCAAGTCACATCAGGTTACATCCCTTGAGGTCGTTAATGCTTACCTCGACCATATTAAAAAGCATAACCGTACTTTAAATGCCATTGTCACTCTTGATAAAGATGCGGCAATACGAAGGGCTCAGGAGGCTGATGCGGCTCTTGCCAGAGGTGAGCTATGGGGTCCGCTCCATGGGGTGCCTATAACTATCAAGGATAACGTTGCCACCCTTGGGCTTAAAACCACAAACAGCTATCCACTTACTGAAAATTATGTTCCTGATTTTGATGCAACTGTTGTTGCGCGGTTGCGTAAGGCAGGGGCTATCATCCTGGGAAAGACAAACCTTCCTTTACTCGCGATGGATATTCAGACCAATAGTCCTATCTTCGGGATTACGAATAATCCATGGGATATATCCAGAACTCCGGGTGGAAGTACCGGAGGCGGGGCGGCCGCAGTGGCTGCGGGATTTACCTCCCTGGAAATCGGGAATGATCTCGGCGGATCAATCCGGATCCCTTCCCATTTCTGCGGCATATACGGCCTGAAGCCGACAGAATACCTTGTTCCTACTACCGGTATCTCACCGGGTTTGCCCAAGAATGAATATCGATCGATCCGTCATCAGGTTTCAATGGGACCTCTTGCCCGTTCTATCGATGATCTGAAACTGTGCCTTACTATCATTGCCGGGCCTGATGGAGCAGATGTGGATGTCCCTTACATTCCTTTAATAGAACCGCGGAAAAAAGATCTGAAAGACCTTCGCATTGCATGGACAGATAATTTCGGAGGTGTTCCTGTTTCAGAAGATACAAGGGTTACATTGAAGCAGTTCACGGACAAGTTATCTAAAGCAGGATGCAAAGTTGAGAAGATCAACCCGACTGATTTTGATTTTATGTTGGCATGGCAAACGTGGGGTAAGATTCTTGACATGGAATTTGGTGTCTATACACCATCCTATGCTCGTTTTTTCCAATACACTTTAGGATGGCCTTATAGAAAAGACAACCCTATGATACAGATGGTTTATCCCATGTCATATGAAAAATATTTAACAGAACTGACGGAAAGGGAAAAATGTATTTCAACAATGGAGCGCTTCTTATCAGGATATGATGTTTTTCTATGTCCTGTTCATACGACAGTTGCCTATAAACATATCTCTCCCGACAGATATTTTGGTCTTTTTCCTCTCTATAACCATGCATTCCTGATTGATGATAAATCACTCAAGTACGAGTTTGCAAATATGGCATATACTACCATATTCAATCTCACAGGCAACCCGGTGGTTGTAATGCCTGTGGGATATACAAAAGAAGGCATGCCGATAGGTGTTCAGGTTGTGGGACAAAGGTGGCACGATATGGAGCTTCTCAATGTTTCAGGACAACTTGATAAAATTGCCAACGCATACAAACATCCACCGGGGTTTTAAATATTCCGGTTGAATATATGATGTGCCGGGAGATAAGGTTAGTACGATATTTATAAATTAAAGGAACATTGAATATGAGAGGTATTTATCTAATCTCTGCATTTATACTGGTAATGTTGATTGCCGGTTGTGCAACGACGTCGACAAAGATTTACCCTGTGTCCGAAAAAACAGCAATATGCAGTAGAAATGGTAAAAATTTTGGATATACAGCCGTTTTGCCGGAAGCAGCCTGGAGAGAGGACCAGAAAGAACCTGCTAAAAGAGAATTGATGGCGATAGAAGAAATAAAAAAAGCATTTGATAATTTCCCATGCGGCAATCTTTCTGCACCGGGTGGTGTTAGAGAATTTGCCAAATGGTCAAGAAAATCTGAATTTGAATTACTAAAAGATTTTTCCAATGAAGGAGTTGATACAATTATCCTGTTACGTATGGAAGAGTTGACCCCAAGGTTATATTTTACATTTTCACTGCCTGTTCTTTGGGGTGGTTCGAATGAAGCCGATTTTCGTATCAGGATGCTTTCTGTAAAAACCGGCGAAGTTCTTGTTGATATGCGAGTGCTGAGAAGCACAGGCGGTCCTTTCAATATCAGGCCGGCGGAATGGGCAAGAGATGAACTTCGGGCTGCTTTACATAATATTATATGGGAAGAACTGGGCAATCAGTGACTGCATTATTTGAATCAGTATCATGAGCATAACAAATAAATCCAGCCGATAACTAAGCTCCGGCTGATTTCTACGTTAGGCGAACAGGAAATTCGGATGAAAGAAACCATCAAACAGCAAAATCGTAAAAAAGAATTCTATACATCCGAGAAGTGTTACATTACTGAGTTGTCCAACACGCCCGAAGATCCGAATGTGTCAATTGCCCGGGCGAGAGTGGAGCCCGGAGTAACAACCCGCTGGCATCGCCTTAAAGGAATGTTCGAGCGCTTCTTTATAATCAGCGGCAGTGGGTTTGTGGAGGTTGGAGAACAGCCGCCGCAGGAAGTAACCGTGGGTGACGTCGTGCTTATTCCGCCGATGTGCCGTCAACGTATTATCAATATCGGTGCGGAGGATTTGATTTTTCTGGCTATCTGCACGCCTCGTTTTTCGCAAGATGTTTATGAAGACATTGATGCTGCTGCGACTTGATGGCGACATAAAATTTGCGGCTATCTCATATTTTGTGACCAAATTTTCTTGACATACAAAACTTGACTTGCTATCGTTAAACCATGCAAAAGAAATATCTTATTAAAATAATTGGTATAGCCGCATTAATTCTGGTTTTTGGCAGTTTCGGTGCGTGCTCGAAGAAACCGACTCAAGAAGAGTGCAAGGCAGGCATCACGCGTTTAATGGAGATACAGATAGATGCTCTTGATGCACCAGGGAGCACTACATTCTCGCTCATGCGCAAGGATATGACGGAAGATCAGATAAAACAAAGTACTGATTTTCTCAAGGCGCAAATTCCCTCCCAGTTAACGCCCAAATTAATTGCGCAATGCGTTGACAGGATAAAGCGGGAAGATCTTAAGTGCGCAGTGACGGCAAGTACGCAAGATGAGCTAGTGCAGAAATGTCACTTGAAATTCGGTTCCGGACCCAAAGGGGCCACACTGGGCTTCGAATTGCATTGACCGAGTGAAGCGGGAAGATCTTCAATGCGCAATGACGGCACACACGCAAGATGAGCTAGTGTGGAAGCGTCATTTATTTACATAAAATTTTCCGGATCAACATCCGCTGTGATTCTCACCTGACTATTTTTGTGTTTTTGAATAATTCCCCGAGCTATTTGATGCAATATATTTATGTCCTGTCCTTTAATCAGCATCTGCCAGCGGAAACGTCCTCTGATTTTGGCCAACGGTGATTCCGCCGGGCCGATTATTTCCGCGATATTGCTGTGCTGTGCGCTCAGTTTTTTGGCCAGCTTGCCCAATCGGTGTGCCTCTTCAATTAACGCATCTTTTTTTATAGAAGACAAACGTAAACTGATAATCCGGCCAAACGGCGGGTATTGCAAAGCCTTGCGAAAATCAATTTCCTCCGTGTAAAATGATTTGTAGTCATGATTTTGGGCATGCCTTAAAGCGTAATGATCGGGATTAAAAGTCTGGATGATTACTTTGCCCGGAGAATTTCCACGGCCGCCGCGTCCGGCAACCTGCGTGATCAGTTGGAAAGTTTTTTCCGCGGCTCGAAAGTCCGGCATATTGAGGGCCGTGTCGGCGGAGATAACGCCGACCAGTGTTATAAAAGGGAAGTCATGACCTTTGGTAATCATTTGCGTGCCGATAAGAATGTCAATTTTCCTCTGTTCCAGCGCTTGAAGTATTTTTTCCTGAGTTCCCTTCCGGGAAGTAGTGTCGGAATCCATTCTTTGAATTCGGGCGTCCGGAAAAATCTTTTCTATTTCCTTTTCCAGTTTTTGCGTACCGACTCCGTAACTCAATATGCGGCTGCCCTTGCAGGAAGGGCATAGCGGCAGAGATTTTATCGTGTAATCGCAATAATGACATTTGACCACGCCTTCCGCGATGTGGTTTTTCAGGGAGACGGCGCAATTGGGACAGCGAAAATTATAGCCGCAGTCGGCACAGACAAGAAAGGTGTCAAATCCCCGCTTGTTGAGAAAAAGCAAAACCTGCTCTTCTTGAGCAAGCGTTTCCTTTATCCCTTCAATCAGGGCGTCGGAAAGAATGGGAACTTTTCCCGACTTTTCCTGCTGCGCTTTCATGTCAATGATTTCGACTACGGGCATGGGTCTGTCGTCCACGCGCTGCGATAATTCCAGATGACGGTATTTTTTTGTTTGGGCATTAAAGAATGTGCGGACGCTGGGTGTGGCGGAAGCTGTAATCACAACAGCAGAGGCCATCTTTGCCTTTAAAACAGCCAGATCGCGGGCATGGTAGCAGAGCCGTTCATCCTGTTTGTATGAGGTATCATGTTCTTCATCGACAATGATTAATTTTAAGTTCGGCAAGGGAGCAAAAAGAGCGGAACGGGTGCCGATAACCAGATTAATCCGACCGCGTTTTATTTGCCGCCATTGATCGTAGCGGACAGATTCGGCAATGCCGCTGTGAAGAACGGCGATTTTCCGTTCATCGAATCTTCCGGCAATGCGCGAGATTAATTGCGGCGTTAAGGCTATTTCCGGCACAAGATAAATTGCGTTGCCGTCATTTTTCAAAACCTTTTCGATGGCGTTTAAATATATTTCCGTTTTTCCGCTGCCCGTAACCCCGTGAAGCAGAATCGGAGTAAAAGCATTTTCTTCCAGATAGCGGGAAATTTCCTCCAGTGCGCGATTCTGCTGTTTATTGAGAATAATCCGATTTTTGTTTCGACCAATTGTTGAGTCGAAGGAGGCGGTGCGCATTTTTTCTTTATCAGTAAATATGATAATTCCTTTGTCGCGCAGTCTTTTGATAACAGCGCTGGAAATATTGGATTCTTCAATCAAGTTATTTAAAGATATTGACTCTTTGGTTTGAATGAAGCCGATGAGCTTTTTCTGTTTATCGGTTAATTTGTCCTCGGCAATTTTGCTTTCATTCAGAGTCACAATTATTTCACTGTGCGGAGAAAGTTGTTTGTTTTGTTTTTCTTCAATTTGCAGAAGCCCGGCTGAATGCATGCGTTGCACTGCTGAAGAAACATTTTTAAATCCGCTGACTTTAGTTATATTATTTAAAGTTATGCCTTGAGGATACTGCTGTAAAAAGGACAGCAGTTTTTCCTGCGCGGCGGTAAGATGAATCTCAGTTGTCCGGGGTAACGGGATGATCCAGAGAAAATCTTTTTTTTCGGAGCCGGAAGGAATCAGTTCGGCCAGCGTCTTGCCCAGCGGATACATAAAATAATTGGCAATCCATTGGTAAAAATCAAGATCGCTTAAACCGAAAAGCGGTTCGTCATCGAGTATTTCGGTAATAGATTTTATATTTTTCAGATCGCAGGATGAAATTATTTTGATGATAAAACCGGTGCGTTTTCGGCGGCCAAAGGGAACAAAGACGCGTTTGCCGATTTCAACTTCCTGCTGCAAATTTGCGGGAACTTCATAAGTGAAGAGTTTATCCGACGGAATGTTGAGGGCTATATTTACAAACATAATACCAATTCTAAAGGAATTTTCGCCATGCTGTCGAAAATTCTCGGCAATGTAAAATTTTATTTATTATGCGCTCTCCTGCCGGAAATGCGCTTCCGATCAAAGCGCTATCTTTGTTGGCTTCGTCGTCAGCGTCCTCAACGTATGTACAGTACAATACGTTGAGGACGTCTCCGCCTAGCCGCCTCAATATCATCTTTGATTTAGAAATGGTATAAGAAGTTTAATCGGTTGTTTGTGATTAAAAACAAAAAAGCCCCTATAAAGGAGCTCTTTAATAAATTTATGTTTTGAATTTATTCGCCTTTCAGCTTTTCCATTTTTTCCTGCTTGGTTTTGCAATCGATGCAAAGAGTGGTAACAGGCCTGGCTATCAATCTTTTTTCGGAGATCTGTCCGCCGCAAACTTCACAGATACCAAAAACGCCATCATCGATTCTTTTAATAGCTTCCTGCATTTTCATGATCAGCTTTCGTTCTCTGTCTCTGATGCGCAATTCAAAATTTCTGTCGGATTCCAGAGACGCTCTGTCGTTGGGATCAGGGTAGTTTTCTTTGCCGTTTGTCATTTCGGTAACAGTTTTACCAGCTTCGCTCAGCAACTCATTTATTTTTTGAGTGAGTAAAGCTTTGTATGTTTCCATTTTTTCCTGTTTTAAAGTCTTCTGTTTTTCCAATATTGCTACTCCTTGCATAAAAAACTTAACTTGTACTATTACCTAATGGAAATTTATTTGTAAAGGAAAAAATTTATATCAACAGTATTTAAAGATCATATTTTCCCAGCGCAAAGGAATTTAATCAAAAGAACCAATAATATTCACTTATTAGAACAATACAGCTTTTTTATCTTTTCCACGATATTTGTTGTGGATTTTCCTTCAACTTCGGGGATTATTGCCACCCGGCCTCCCCATTTCTTTATTTCTTCCCGTCCAACAACTTTTTCTTCCGGCCAGTCGCCCCCCTTGATAAGAATATCCGGCTTCAGGTAATTAATTAGTTCCAGCGGCGTTAACTCGTCAAATATAGTCACAAAATCAATAAATTCAATTGCGGCAAGGATTTCCGCTCTTTCTTTTTCGGGCACTAGCGGCCTTTCTTCTCCTTTGAGTGACCGGACGGAAGAATCGCTGTTGAGGGCCAGGACCAAAACATCGGCGGTTTTCTTTGCTTCGCGCAAATAACGAACATGGCCGACATGCAAAATGTCAAAACAGCCATTAGTGAAGGCGATCTTTTTTCCTTTCTTCCGCAGTTTTTCCAGTTTATCTTTAAGAGCGTTTCTTGCTAAAATTTTATTCATCCTTACTCCTTATTTATATGAGCATTTATAGCAAGTTGCTTTCAAAAATTTAAATATAAATTTATGAAAGCTTACTTGGTATTATACCCGATTAATAGCCAATAGCTAATGGGTATAACTTTGGATAACTCTGGCCAGAGTTAAAACAGTAACTTTGCTCGCTCCAGCCTTGATAAGGGTTTTAGCACATTCATTGATAGTGGCTCCGGTAGTGTAAACATCATCAACGAGGACGACATTTTTACCGGCAATTTTTTTCTTATCGCTGACTTCAAAAGCTCCCTTAATATTTTGCTTTCTTTCGGTTTTGTTCAAACCGGTTTGGGTTAAAGTAAATTTGTGACGTTTTAGTAAGGAAAAATTTATGGGGATTTGCCATTTTTTTGCGAGAGCCCGAGCCAGAATAAGAGATTGATTAAATCCGCGCTGCCGAAGTCTTTTAATATGCAGGGGCACAGGTATAATTAAAGAATAGCCGGTGAAGTCAACATCCGGGAAAGAAAAATCGGCCATGAAAGAAGCGAGCATCTCACCGACGGATATATTGTTTCCATATTTGAACTGATGAATTGTATTGAGAATAATGGTTTCGTAACTGACGACAGCGCGAGCACAGGAGAAATAAGTTTTATCCTCCATGCAATTTCCGCATAAATGGCTCTGGGCCGGACTGTCGGGGAAAATTGTGCCGCAGACAGGACAAATGTCGCCGGTTATAAATCTGATTTTCTCTTCGCATGATGGACAAAACACTTGTCTGGTAAGCGGATGAAAAATTTCGCCACAACCCAAACACCGGGGTGGGAAAATAACGTCGCTAATATCGTTTAAAACTTCAATTAAGCTCACGACATACCCTTAGTTAACCGCTTTATTTCCGTGGCATTTTCGTCAATATTCATACGCGGGGCATCCCACAAATTTTCTATATCATAAAAAGTTCTAAGTGATTCCAGAAAAATAGAAATTACGACATCATCATAATCGAGTAAAATCCATTGACCATTGGCCTCGCCTTCAACACCCAGAGGTTTGATTTCCGCTTTTTTTAAAAACTCCCGAGTTCCTGCGGAAATAGCCTGAACTTGCCTCTCGGATGTACCGCTGCAAATAATCATATAATCGGTAAAGGCGGAAATTTTTTTTAAATTCAAAACAACAACATCTTTTGCCTTTTTCTGCAAAGTCGCGTTGATGCACAAAAGAAGACGTTCTCTGGTTTCATTTTTCCTTGTCGGCAAAGAGACCTCCCCTTAAACATTTTATTTGTGAAACTCCAATTATGAAAGCGAAGCGCATAACCTAAAGGTTACACGTCGGAATTGGTAAGTTGAACAATCCCGCGAAGCGGAGGGTATAATATCTCAAAGCTTGCTTTTGGGTATTATACCCGTGGTTTTTTAATGTATGCCACAAATAATGAAAGTTGACAATGTTGCATTTAATGTCCGTTATTCCAATTGTGAAAACAAAGCAGCTATGATAAACAAATTTGCCTCGTTATTTTGTTTCCATCATATAAAGGATTTCGTTATGCAGGATATTTTAAGCAAGGTTCACGCGCATATGCCGTTTCATCTTCTGCCTAAATATCTGGAGATGATTCTGCAGCGGAAGCTGAATCCCGAAATATATTTCAGTCATTATACGCTGCAGAATTTAGATAAAACAAAATGTATAGATACGGCAAAAATTTTGGCCGATGCCGGTTTAAAAGTAACTTTCCATGCTCCTTTTATGGATTTACGTCCGGGAGCGCTGGACGATAAAATCCGGCGAGCGAGCGTTGATAGAATAAAACAGGTATTCGATTTAGCGCCTTATTTTCGTCCCTTAAAAATCGTATGCCACCCGTCTTACGATGAGCACTACTATGTTGATTGTGATGATTTATGGCTGGAGAACAGCGTTAAAACATGGACAGAATTGATTGCGCTGGCTAAAGACGTTAAAACAATTATCGCCCTGGAAAATGTTTATGAAAAAGATCCGCATATTTTGCGCCGTCTATTCGACGCTCTATCTTCGGATAGTATTTGTTTTTGTTTTGATACGGGACATTTTAACGTATTTTCTTATACACCTCTGAATATCTGGCTGCAGGAACTGGGGAAATATTTAGGACACCTGCATTTGCATGATAACCGCGGAAAGACGGACGAGCATCTTTCGGTAGGAAGCGGCACGTTTCCTTTTTTTGAGCTTTTTCAAACTGTCCGGGCAATTGGAGCGAAGCCCTCGATAACATTGGAGGCTCATGATGAAGATGATCTTTGGGAGTCACTGAATAATGTTAAAAGTATGAATCTTTTAGATTTATGAAGTAAGATCAGTAATTAATGGTTCCCAAATATATTGTCATGCCGGACATGATCCGGCATCCAGAAAGCCTTGGATACCGGCCTTCGCCGGTATGACGGGAGTAAGACTAGTTAATAGGTCTTACTCAGGAGAATGAAGTGTTAAAGTACATCGGAAAAAGAATATTGTTTATGATTCCGCTTTTGCTGGGAATTACGATCATTTGTTTTTTCGTTATGCACCTGGCTCCCGGTTCTCCCACTGATTTGCAGACACAGATGAATCCAAAAGCTTCTGTGCAGATGAAAGAACGCCTCCAAACTTTGTATGAACTGGATAAGCCGATTCATGTGCAATATTGGTCCTGGCTGAAAAAAATCAGTCATGGGAATTTGGGCATTTCGTTTTCGTCTGATCATCGGCCTGTTACCGCCAAAATTATGGAACGGCTGCCTATTACCATCATGATAGAATTTTTATCTCTTTTGATTATTATTGCTATTGCCATACCTTTGGGAGTACTTTCCGCTGTCCATCAGAATTCGCTCTTCGATAAGATCGCCGGAGTATTTGTCTTTATTGGTTTTGCTATTCCCACTTTTTGGCTGGCTTTATTGTTGATGATATTTTTCGGCATCAATCTGGGATGGCTGCCCATCTCCGGATTACGTTCTTTAAACTATGAATACCTTTCTTCCTGGGCGCAGTTTGTTGATTTAGCCAAACATCTGATCTTACCATTATTCATTTCCGCTTTCGGGGGATTGGCGGGTCTTTCCCGTTACATGCGCGCGAACATGCTGGAAGTTATCAGGCAGGACTACATTATGACTGCCCGCGCCAAGGGATTGAGTGAAAGAGATGTCATTTACAAACATGCGCTGCGCAACGCGCTTTTACCGGCCATAACAATTTTAGGACTTTCCATTCCCGGGCTTATCGGCGGAAGCGTTATCTTTGAAACAATTTTCGCTATTCCGGGAATGGGGCAGCTTTTTTATATGGCGGTTATGGCCAGAGATTACCCGACGGTCATGGGCATTTTGCTCATTGGCGCGATTTTAACTCTTTTAGGCAATTTAATTGCTGATGTGTCGTATGCGCTGGCGGACCCGCGCATTCGCATATCTTGATGGTTTTGTAAAAATGAAATTCTGGGAAACATTTTATAAAAATAAATTGATGGTCGCCGGCAGCGGACTTGTTTTGCTATTATTAATTATTTCGCTTCTGGCGCCTTGGCTGGCTCCTTTTGACCCCGGGAAAATCGATTTGACCAATGTATTGGCTTCCCCATCAATGAACCATTTGTTCGGAACAGATCAACTAGGGCGTGATGTGCTGTCCCGGATGATTTGGGGCGCGAGGATTTCTTTGAAAGTTGGTTTTGTGGCGACTGGTGTGGCTATTATTATCGGAACGATTCTTGGGGCTGTGGCGGGATATTATGGGGGTTGGGTTGATTCGGTGATAATGCGGTTTGTAGATATTATGCTTTGTTTTCCCACTTTTTTCCTGATCTTGGCTGTGATCGCTTTTCTGGAGCCTTCCATCTGGAATATCATGATCATCATCGGTTTGACAGGTTGGATGGGCGTAACAAGGCTGGTACGGGCTGATTTCATTTCATTGCGGGAAAGGGATTTTGTCCAGGCCGCAAGAGCAATAGGAGCCGGCGATTTGCGGATTATTTTTTTGCATATCCTCCCCAATGCTATGGCTTCGATTTTAGTCGCGGCGACATTGGGCATTGCCGGGGCGATACTTACCGAATCGGCCTTGAGTTTTTTAGGCATTGGCGTGCAGCCTCCCACACCCAGTTGGGGCAATATTTTGACTGCCGGCAAAGACAATATCGATATTGCCTGGTGGCTTTCCCTCTACCCGGGGCTGGCGATATTGATTACGGTTGTCGGTTACAATCTCTTGGGAGAGGGAATAAGGGACTCGCTCGATCCGCGCCTGAAAAAATAATATCTCCAAATTATATTTTCATCTTCAATTGCATTGCTGACTAAATTTCTCTTTTTGGTAATTATCTAAAGAGATGGTTTTTCCCAAGGTACGGAAATCATGGACTTAATCCCGCGATTTGGAATCCCCCCGCCTTCAGCCGGGGGGAGGAATGCGGTATAATCCGCGGGAGGTCGCGTTATTGTGAGGAGCCTCCGGCTCCTACCGGA
This sequence comes from Smithella sp., assembly GCA_049517435.1. GTDB lineage: Bacteria > Desulfobacterota > Syntrophia > Syntrophales > Smithellaceae > Smithella. The sequence goes on from JBEKRZ010000004.1 coordinate 59,486, forward strand.
GGGGGCTCCACTTGTTCAGACTTGATTAAATTGCAAAAATGTAATAGTAGTCGGCTCGTTCAATTCATGTAAGGAGAAAAGATTAGCATGTCCAAAAAAATTAATGAAGAATTACTTGGCCTCGATAAGCGCATTCTTTCGCGCAAAGTCTCACACGGTGAGATTTCCGAAAAAGATTTACAAAGCTTTCTTAAAACACTTCCTGATGTTGCGGAAAATGCCGAGGAAGTTAGCATGAATGAAAACGAAAAATAATTTCTTATGATTATTGATTCCCACGCCCATTTGGAAATGAAAGAATTCGATTCCGACCGTGAGGAAGTGATCAAACGTGCCAAAGAGGCGGGAGTTGATTTTATTATCACTGTGGGAACAAATTTAGTTCTAAGCCGCAAAGCTGTTGCCCTTGCCCAAAAGTATCAAAATATTTACGCTACAATCGGTATCCATCCCCATGATGCAGCAAAAGCAGATAATAAAGCCTGCGAATCTCTTAAAGAGCTTGCGCTGAGTCAAAAAATTGTTGCCTATGGCGAAATCGGATTGGATTTTTTCCGCAATATTTCATCCCGGGAAAAACAAATAAAAGTATTCGGCCTGCAGCTGGAATTAGCGCAGGAGCTTAATCTGCCTGTGATTATCCATGATCGCGAAGCTCATGAGCTAACGCTGAAAATGGTTAAGGCTTCCAGTGTGCGCCGGGGGGTATTTCACTGCTTTTCCGGAGATTATACCATGGCTAAACAGTGCATAGATCTTGGCTTTTGCATCTCCATTCCCGGTGTGGTAACATTTGATAAAGCCAAAACAATTCAAGATGTCGCGCAGCGTGTGCCCCTTTCTTCTTTATTGCTGGAAACGGATGCACCTTATCTTACGCCCGTTCCGCACCGTGGCAAAAGAAATGAGCCTTCTTTTATTATCCATACGGCAAAAAAAGTGGCGGAAATCAAAAAAGTTAGCTGGGAAGAGGTGGCCCAGGTGACCGCTGGCAATACAATGAAACTTTTTGGTATCAAAGCTTCCTGCGGCAATTAGCTGGATATTCTCCAGTGTATATTAAGTATAAAAATGATGAAAAATAACTTAAAAGCAGTTGTTCTTCTTAGCGGCGGGATTGATTCCGCCACGGCGCTGGCTATTGCTCAAAATATGGGATTTGATATCTACGCTTTGAGCTTTCGCTACGGGCAGCGGCATGTTGTAGAAGTGGACGCGGCCGCGCATATTGCTCAAAGGGGCAATGTCGCCAGGCATTTGGTAGTGGATATTGATTTGCGAAAGATCGGCGGTTCCGCGTTAACCGCGGATATCGCTGTTCCCAAGAGTAGAAGCACGGAACAAATGGGAAAAGATATTCCGGTAACTTATGTTCCGGCTCGGAACACTATATTTCTTTCTTACGCTTTGGCCTGGGCGGAAGTAATAGGGGCAGTCGATATTTTTATCGGAGTGAATGCCTTGGATTACAGCGGTTATCCCGACTGCCGTCCCGAGTATATTGCCGCCTACGAAAAGATGGCCAATTTGGCAACGAAAGCCGGTGTGGAAGGTGGGCAGAAATTGAAAATCCATACTCCGCTCATCCAGATGAGTAAATCACAAATTATCCAAAAGGGTATTGAATTGGGAGTGGATTATAGCCTGACGCGCAGTTGCTATGATCCGTCAGCTTCAGGAGAAGCCTGCGGCGAATGTGATTCCTGTATTTTGCGTTTGAAGGGTTTCAGAGATGCCGGTGTTAAAGACCCTGTCAAATATAAAATATCACGGGTATGAAACTTCAAAGCTGCGGGGTATTATACCCTCCGCTTTGCGGGATTGTTCCGAATGGTCTTTAGCAGGATATCCCGATGTGCTTTGCACACGGGATAATTCCACTTGCGCTTCGAACTTCGCAAAGCTAGTTCTTAGCGAGTGTCATTAAATTTGAGTCTCACAATAAAGGGTTGGCTTTGAGCTATTTTATTAAGGAAATATTTTACTCGATTCAAGGGGAAGGCTTTTATTCCGGCCGGCCGGCGGTCTTTTGCCGTTTTGCCGGATGCAATTTATGGTCGGGAAAAGAAGCCGATCGTGAAAAAGCCGTTTGTAAATTTTGCGATACGGATTTTGTCGGTTATGATAAACCGGAGGGCGGACAATTCCCAACTTCGGAGGAATTAGTCAGAAGAATTGAAAAATTATGGCCGAAGGAAAATATAAAATCAGTCCGGCCATTGGTTGTCTGTACAGGTGGGGAGCCATTACTGCAGTTGGATATAGAGTTAATATCGGCTTTACACGAGAAGGGCTGGGAAGTCGCCGTCGAAACTAACGGCACTCTCTTGCCGCCGCCAGGTATGGATTGGATCTGCGTCAGTCCCAAAGCGGGAGCAAAGTTATTGCTTAGTTCGGGGCAGGAGTTAAAATTAGTCTTTCCACAGCCGGGGGCGGAACCGGAAAAATATGCGGTATTGGACTTTCAGCATTTTTTCCTGCAACCGATGGATTCACCTAATCGTGAGGTGAATATGCGTCTGGCGCTGGAATATGTTCTGTCCCATCCTCAATGGCGGTTGGGCTTACAGACACATAAAATTTTAGGTATAAAATAGAGGGTATTAATGGAAATTTTTAAAATATTTAAATTTGATGCGGCTCATCGCCTGCCCAATGTCGGGCAGGAGCACAAGTGCTCCCAGTTGCATGGACATTCCTTCAGAGTTGAAATACATATAAAAGGCGAGGTTGATCCGCACTCTGGCTGGGTAATGGATTTCGCTGATATTACTGAAGCGTTTAAACCTTTGCACGATAAACTAGACCATAAATATTTAAATGACATTGACGGGCTGGATAATCCAACATCGGAAAATATCGCTAAATGGATCTGGAAGCGTCTTCGTCCGACGTTGCCTCAATTGAGTAAAGTTGTTGTTCAGGAAAGCACGGAATCAGGCTGTGTCTATCGGGGTGATGAATAAAGGATTAATTATTTTTACATATATCGTTGAAAATTAAAGATACCCTGTCGCCAGTCAATGATAAAAAAACTCAATGATTCTTCCAAAAAGATAAAATCCAATCAGACCTTTTTAGTTGAAAATTAAGCTCTTAAATGATAGAGATTCTGCTCGTTTTAGGGGAAAGTTATGCAAACGCTGCAGAAAAGAAAGACCGAGCGACACGAAAATTTGTGTGAAGAATTACTGCGGGAAAAAGCGGCTGTATTGAGTCGCGCCGGTATGGCAGTGGAAGACGTTATCGAGCGGATGATGCGCATGGATAGGGAAATAGAAGTAAAGATATCTATTTTAAACTCTCTTGATTTTAATGATCATGCTTCGGAACTATTGCAGAAGAAACAGTTAATCTGTGAAGAAATCAACTTCAGTATTGAGAAATTCAATGCCCTCCATCAAAAAGCTGAGCTGCAATATTATTATCTGATTGTTACACGGGAAGCACTGGGTTTGCGCCGGCATGAAATGATTCGGGAAATTTACCGGATTCCGGAGAAAAAAGAAAAAATACAGGTAATTTAATGGATAGATACAAGAAGCAACGAACACGGATGGTTGAAACGCAGATAAAAGCGCGTTCTATAAATGACGTTCGGGTATTAAGAGCTATGGATGCCATTCCACGGCATCTTTTCATTGATGAAGGGCTGATTGATCAGGCATATAATGATAGTCCTCGTCCTATTGATGAACATCAGACCATCTCGCAACCATATATAGTTGCGCTCATGACTCAGGCTCTGGAATTAAAGGGAAAGGAAAGGGTTCTAGAAATCGGCACCGGCTCCGGTTATCAAACTGCGGTGTTGGCTTATCTAGCCGATCGTGTTTTTTCCGTTGAACGCATTGCTTCTTTGGCGACAAACGCTCGCAAAATTCTTGATAAGCTTAATTATTACAATGTAGCCATAAGAGTTGGCGATGGCTCTTACGGTTGGAGAGAAGAAGCTCCTTTTGATGCCATTATCACCACTGCGGCGGCGCCGGAAATTCCTCAATATTTAGTTGAACAGCTTGCTGTTGGTGGAAGAATGGTTATTCCAGTAGGAGGTCGCGATGTGCAAACATTATATAAACTTACCCGTTCTATAGAAAATCCACAGGAAATTATCAAAGATGATTTAGGCGGATGCCGCTTTGTCAGCTTAATTGGAGAGAGCGGATGGAAAAAATAAAACCTTCGCTCACGTCGGTTTTTTTTATTTTACTGACCTTATTGTTAATTCTTTCTTGTTTCAGACCCCAACTGCAAAAGACACAGGCAAAGGGTATTTACCATCTAGTAAAAAAAAATGAAACGGTTTGGATGATTGCCAGCGCTTATAATGTCAAATTACAAGATTTAGTCGAAAGAAACAATATAACTGATCTCAACTCAATTAAAGAAGGCTCGATTATATTTATTCCCGACGCCAATAATGTAAAAGATCTTGCGAAAAAGGACACGGGGAAAGAAGGAAAAACAGCGATTGAAGCGCCGACTGTTGAAAATAAAAAAGAAGCGCTGTCTATAATGACATCCCCCAAAACGCAACAGCCCAAAGCTGCGCTTCATGAAGAACCTCAACTTTCAGAAGTTATTCAGGCACGAAAACAGTCTGACGAAAAAATCGAGCCCAAGCCTAAAACAAAATCATCTGTAGAAGGGATACAAATAGATAAAAAGAAGTTTACTTGGCCTGTGCGCGGCAACGTGAAGACTAGTTTTGGCATTCAGCCCAACAAAACGTACCATAACTGGATTAAAATTGTTTCCCCTGCGGGAACAAAAGTAAGAGCGGCGGCATCCGGTACGGTTATTTTCTCTTCCCGATTAAAAAATTATGGAGAAACGGTTATTATCCGGCATAAAGACAACTTTGCCACGGTCTATACACATTTGAAGAAAAGATACATCAATGCAGATCAAAATGTCAAAAAAGGGGAAACGATTGCAGTAATGGGAGAAACAGATGATGCTGGTGACACATATATAAATTTTGAAATCCGCTTACAGGGCAAAGCGCGCAATCCTCTACTTTTCCTGCCTTAATTTATCCTTTCCTCGTTCTTGCCAAAAATAAAAAAATGCCTATATTAAAACATATTCCAATACTAAGAGGTAAAAATGAATAATTATTTTGAGCAGGGACCTATTCGCCCGCCCAGCGAGGCGACAAGTCTTTTAATTCGCGTATCAAGAAATTGTCCATGGAACAAGTGCGCTTTCTGCCATACATACCGCGGCAGCAAGTTTGAACTAAGGAGTGTGGAAGAGGTTAAAAAAGATATTCAGTCAATGAAAGATATTGCCGATGAAATTATAAACCTTTCCTCGAAATGGGGAGAAGGCGGCAATGTTAACAGAAATGTCTTAAGACAGATTTATAACAGCCGTGATTGTTACAATGATTTTCTTTACACCGTGGCGGCGTGGCTTTACTTCGGCGGCGAAAATGTTTTTTTGCAGGATGCTAATTCGTTGATTTTGAAAACAACCGATCTTTTAGCTATTCTTGATTTCTTAAGGGAAAAGTTTCCCGCTATAAAAAGGATTACTTCTTATTGCCGCTCACACACAGCGGCGAGAAAGACAGTAAATGAGTTTGAGCAATTAAAAAAAGCCGGTCTTTCCCGCATCCATATCGGCATGGAAAGCGGCTGTGACGAAGTTTTATCTTTTATTCACAAAGGTGTCACTGCCAGCGATCATATCAAAGCGGGGCTGAACATCAGACAGGCAGGCATTGAACTCAGCGAGTACGTGATGCCGGGGTTAGGCGGAGTAAAATGGACCCGTCAGCACGCTCTAGAGACAGCCAGAGTAATTAATGCTATCAATCCTGATTTTATTCGCCTGCGCACACTGCATGTTGTACCGGGCACCCAGATGGATGAGTTAATGAAAAAGGGTGAATTTCAGCCGCTGAATGATGAAGAAATTCTCAGAGAAATTAATTTATTTATCGAAAACTTGGATGTTCAGGGAACATATCTGGCCAGCGATCACATTTTAAATCTACTGGAAGAATTGGAAGGAAAATTTCCCGCGGATAAACCCATAATGCTATCGGCGATTAGAAGGTATTTTGAACTTCCCACTGAAGACAGGCTTATTTTTCGTCTGGGTCGGCGGAGTGGCGCATTAAGAAAACTTAATGATCTTGCCGATAAAGAAACGTATTCGAGGTTAAAATCGATGGTTGATCGTTACAACGCAGAGGGCGGCAATCTAGAAGAAGATATAATCAAAACCATGAATAATTATATCTAAAGAATTAAAATTAATGCTCAATGTGGATATGCAATCTTTTCGTGCCGTTCTTAACGTCGTGTATAATGTTTAAAGAAGGACCAATGTTCCTACCTTCGATTAAAAAGCGATTAAGTTGTGAAATTCATGGTCTCGCGTCGGGCGGCGCATTAGGGGAAATTACCGGACAGTAAACAGTGTCACGCTCAACATTCATACCGATGGGCTTGTTGGTCTTGAGCAGCTTCATCCAGACACGGACGTTGTCCGCAATGATGATGACCACGAGCACGATAATGCCGATGCTCAGCCAAGCGTTCAGCATCTGATTCTTGGCAAGGTACATCCGGACGTTCATGATCCCCGCTGCGAACGTGGTGACTGTTACAAAGGCACAGGGAACGAAGGTGATCAGCGCGTAGATCTTTTTCTGCCCGATCCTTAAAATGATGGTTGTGCCGATGGCCAGTGCCAAGGCGGACAAGGTCTGGTTTGTGGCGCCGAACATCGGCCAGATTGAAGAGATGTCGCCCGTGTATAGCAAATAACCCCAGGTTAAGGAAACGAGGGCGCTGCACAACACCGTGCCCGGAATCCAGTCTTTCCGGCTGAGAGGCTTGAAGATATAGCCGAAAATGTCCTGGAGGATGTAGCGGGCCACACGCGTTCCGGCGTCAATTGTCGTCAGGATGAACAAAGCCTCGAACATGATGATGAACTGGAACCAGTACTTCATCGTATGCCGGAGCCCTTCGCCGATATTGGCAAATACATGAGCCATGCCCACAGCCAGGGAGATGCCGCCACCCGGGCGATGAGCAATGTCCAGCCCGACCAATTGACTGAGGACCGGCAGATCGATGACGCTCATCTTCAGTTTCGCATAGACATCGGCAGAGGTATTGATGGCATAATAGTCGCTCGGATTGAGAGTGATGGCGGAGAGCAGGGCCATGATACTTACGAAAGCTTCTGTCAACATGGCGCCGTAGCCGATAAAGGTGATCTCCGTTTCATGTTCGAGCATCTTCGGCGTCGTTCCCGAGCCGATAAGGGAGTGGAATCCCGAAATAGCGCCGCAGGCGATGGTAATGAACACATATGGCCACCATGGACCGGAGATGATCGGACCGCCGCCAGACAGAAACTGTGTGGTGAAGGGCATCTTTATCGTCGGGTTCACGAAGAGAAGGCCAACCGCCAGGGCGGCGATGACGCCGATCTTCATAAAGGTGCTGAGATAGTCCCGCGGGGTGAGGAGGAGCCAGACGGGAATGGCTGCTGCACAGAAGCCATAGAGAGGCAGGAGGACGGACACTTCCTTTTTACTGAAGGTAAACCAGGAGGCAAGGCCGGAGTCTGCAACAAAGGGGCCCACAAGTACAGCGACGCAGACCAGGATGAATCCGACGATAGATCCGGAAAGAATTGCTCCCGGTTTGATCTTGAACATGTAAACACCGATGCACATCGCGATGGGAATCGTCATGGCAATGGAAAAAACGCCCCAGGGATTGTTGAACAGAGCGTTGACCACGGCTACACCCAGACCGGCCAGGGCGACGATGATGATAAAGAGAATCACGATTGCTGTAACGCCTCCAGTAATCTTGCCGACGTCTTTTTCAGCGATGACAGACAGGGATTGTCCCTGATGGCGATAGGATGCGAAAAGAATGATCATGTCATGGACACAACCGGCAAAGACGCTGCCCAGCAGAATCCAGAAAAATCCTGGTCCCCAGCCATACTGGGCGGCCAGAACCGGTCCGATCAGCGGCCCCGCGCCGGCGATTGCGGCAAAATGATGGCCGAAAACAATCCATTTATTGGTAGGAACATAATTCTGGCCGTCATTGCAGGAAATGGACGGCGAGATATTCCTGTCGTCCAGCATAAGAACCTTTGCTGCGATGAACGCAGCGTAGTACCGATATGCCAAAATAAAACAACATAAAGCACCAATCATCAAATATAATGAACTCATGAAACATTTCTTCCTTTCTCAGAATAAGTATGAAATATAAAAATTGAGTTTTAAACATCTATCATTCCGGGTGGATTTTCTTGTCTTCCCCTTTGAGATGCCTATTTATGGTAAAATAATGTTCTCCAATGAACGTTTGGGCACGCAATGGCAGCCTTCACTGTCCCTCCAATATTTAATATCTTTATTTTTGTGAAAGCCCCTGTGAAACCGGAAGTCATGACCAAAACTCGAAAAAATATCGGCAAGACGTCTTAAGAGGGACGTCTGTAAATCTAACATTTGAGTTTTATTTTACCACATATTCAGGAAGAAGTCGCTAGTTTGTTTCACCTATAAAGTTTCAATAGTGGGTAGTTGTTAGAACTGAGGATTACCATTTCAAATATTTAAAGATGCCCTATGATACGGACTTTAAATTGAGTTTATGAACATGCAGGACGCACGTAAAAAAAGCCCCTCCTTCCGGAGGGGCTTAAAACTAAAACAAAGATACTTTTAAAATAATAGATTAAGTATAAATCTATTACTGAACACGTCTGTATGGTAAACTAGACGTATATCCAGCAGCAGAAAGATTAGAGGTTGCATGTCCAGATGCAGCCCATGACCATCCAACAATCGCCTGCCATGCTCGCATAGTTGTAGTTGTTCCAATCATAACCCGTTTCGAAGTAACAGTTGCTGGTGCTGCTGCTAAACCATCAGCGTTATAAGTGTTGATAACATAGTTTGGATCACCCGGATGAAGAGCTGCAACTGCATACATCATCATGAGAGTGTAAAGATCAACGGAAATTTTGTAAACAGTTCCATCTCCTGGATTAATAAATGTACCGGCACCAGTTGGAATGTTATTATTCATGCCATAATTTGGACTCGATGTATTACCGTCTAGTGGACAGAAGTAAACATCATAACCCAATCCTGTCAAAGAAGTAGTTGGAAGGATTTTAGCATAAATGCCGGCAAAATTTATAACATAATCACCGTCAGCAGATGCTCCTGCATGAGATAAATCCATACCCATGCTTAAAGATAAACCAATAATCTTGTAAATATCAGCAGCTTTAATGTACGTAGTGAGAAGTGGATAACCAAGCGCAGTTGTATCTAAAGGATCTCCTCCAAGAGGCAATACATTGTAAAGATCGGCAAATGAGATAGTGTCGGCTTCTGCGGCTATTGCATCACGAATTACTCCACCCGGAACAAAAGCAATCGCAACCCGGTTAGCATCACCGGTTGCATTGGTCATAGCAGTATTCGCAGCAGTTAAGCCGGCCGCGCCACCGCCAGCACTCGCATAAGCAAATGCCCATATCCCATTGACAGCATTTCTATAGGAATCAGCGGCAAGATTACCAAGAACTGATTCTCCAACGGGGAGGCCGGTTGTAATTGAATCTATAGTTATTGGAGCATCATTTATTGCTACAGTATCAAGAATTGAAAGCACACCCGTTAATCCAAGCCCAGTAAAAGCAGGAGCAAGAGCGCTGCTAAGAGAGGAGTTAACCAACGTCGATACTATATAGTCCATTGATGAATCACCTTTAATGGTGTCATTGATGGGTACATTTGTGCTTGCATAGTTTTTAATCTTACCGGAATGTTTGTCTACTTCAAGATCAAGTCTTGCTATATATTCGCCATATTCGCCTGGCTCAACAAGGATTGTATCACAATTAGCAGCAGCTTTTACTGCCGTATGATTTATGTGAAGATGACCGGAAAGAATAATATCAATGCCGGGAACAGCTTTGGCAAGTTCAGCATCATTGCCTTTTGCATAACCTGTTACTGGATCTACTGTAAAACCTTCGTGAGAAAGAAGAACAATAAGTTTAGCGCCATTAGCTCTTAACGTATTAACCTGAACTTTTAGGTCCGCATAATTATGATCAAAAGCTAGAGGTGCGGCATTAGGAGAATCGAAATCTGCATTTGGACCCATTTGTCCGAGAATGCCGATTTTGATACCGGCTTTCTCAATAATTTTGGTTTTAACAATTGTACCATTGCCAACAAGCGCACTTATTGCAGGAGAAGCACTTGCATCCATATTGCTGGCAATAATCGGAGTTGTGAAAGGTGCAGATGTATTGGCCTGCGCAGAAGTTATAAACCCGTATAATGCATTCGGGCCTAATTCGGTTTCATGGTTGCCGATTGTAATCGCATCATACTGCATCATAGAAATAAACATGAAAGAAAGTGGAGAAGGCGAAGGAAGTGTCATGGTATAAACAGTACCCATTGTAAAATCGCCACTATCGCAAAGAAGCACGTTTTTAGCGCCTACATCATTCTTAACACCGGAAATATAAGAAGCAAGACGTGCGTAACCGCCAAGAACTGTATCATTACCAGTAACAAGGGGAGAATATGATGCTGCAGAACCATATCCGCCGGCATGGTCATGAATATCGGAGGTCTGAAGTATAGTAAGCCCGACTGAATTATCACTACACCTGAAGCCCATGATTGTAAGTGTAAGAGCGAGCATAGCTATAATGAAAATTAAAACTCTTGATTTTTTCATAAAATATCCTCCTTTTTTCGATATAATATTTATTTCAATACAGACTGTTGAAGTGCAACAGCCAATTCCTCAGTTATTCGCAAGCAAAGAATATTTCAGTATAGGCAAGGGCTATAATTTCTGCCTTTGCCTTTCCTGGTGACTTTATTGAAACTAAAACAAAACCTCCAAGAAGCGCAGTAACTCCTTGGAAGCTAAATTTGGGAATTTCTGATAAATCTTTTTCATGGCGGACCTCAGAAGATGAGGGGTTAGGTTGATGGGTTAACAACGAAATAAATTTTACTTTAAATACTTCTTAAAAAATGAGCTGTCAAGGGAAAAATTGCCGCCTTAAATTTGCTACATTTTCTTGCCAATATTAATCATTTCTATTTGTAATCTTCAATTTACTACGGAAACTTGATTTTAACACTTACAGGAAGAAATGCTTGCTTAAATTCAGTTTTTTACAGTTTGCTTTCACGCGCGTATTACTAGGCAAAATCTTAGGTTCTGTTAGGTTCCCAAAAAGGGACAGTGAGGCCGCTTAATCCCGCGATTTGGAATCCTGTGGCTTCAGCCGGAGAGGTATCCACTAATAAATTCTTGGGGGAAGTTTAATCTTCAACTTCCTCTTCGGTAAGTGTTTCGTAGAATTTGAGGAAGCCATGTCTTTCTTTCTCGTTCTTGCTATCTGCCAGTTTCATCGCCACATCCGGATGACGGTTTAAAATGCCGGTTATCATATACGGGATTGAATAGCCCCACGAAATTTCCCTGGTGAGAGGTATTATGTCTTTGCTGATAACATCTAACAGCGGCCGAATGTCAAATTTAGGATTTTTCAGAAAACTTATCAAGAGTTCAAGCGGACAATTTCCGGCGGCACGTCCGAGTCCGTAAAGCGTTCCGTCAAGATAATTAGCCCCGCGGATAATGCCGGCTACGGTATTGGCAAATCCAAGCTGCTGATGGTTATGGCAATGAATCCCGATCTCTTTATTCTTCAGATATTTTTTGTATTTGTCTACGAAAAAATCAATGTCCTCGCTGTAAAGCGCGCCGAAACTGTCCACGATGTAGCATGCTGAAATTTTTGTTTCCTCTTCTATCTGCTGGAGCGCCTCATCAAGTTCCCGTTCGAGAGCCACGGAAATGGACATTATATTAATGGTAGCTTCATATCCGTTATCGGTTGCGTTATTCGCCAGTTTAATTGCCTTATCAACATCCTTTACGTATGTCGCGACACGGATTACATCCACAACACTTTTTTCTTTAGGCAACACGTCTTCCGCAATTGCTTTATGCGCATCCTGCATTATGGCGATTTTCGTTTTTTCTGATTTTGTCCCATCCACGATTTTCACGAGGTTTTCTTCGTCGCAGAAACGCCACGGTCCGTACTCATCCACGGAAAACATTTTTTTACTGTTTCTGTAGCCGATCTCAACAATGTCTATTCCTGCGGCACAAGCGGCTTTATAAACGTTTTTCACGGTATCAAACGAAAAATTTGATTTGTTCATCAACCCGCCGTCGCGGATTGTGCAGTCAATTACCTTAATTTGCGGTCTAAACATTTTTTATTCTCCTCCGTGAAATACTGTCTGGTGCTTCTACCAAATATTTACCTGCTTTGCAACCACCATAAAATATTCGCTCTGAACGACAGTAAATCATCAGCCTTGAGTGAAAACCTCTCCCAAGGGTTATAGCGCATTCCTCTCCCGGTAGGAGGATTCCAAGTCGCGGGATTAAAATAAACTATCTCAAGCGATAATATTTATTTCTTTATATCTTAACTTCCTCGTCATCATTTTGTAATACACAACGTGTACGATACCTTCACAATTGCATGAAGATAAAAAAGCAATCCATTAAAAATGACTGTTTTTTTAAGAAAATAATTTTAAACTAGGAGGAAAAAATGAAGAGATTTTGGTTAATTTTGTTATCGCTGGGGCTTGTGATGGCCTTCAGTGCATCGGCCTTCGCGGTCGATGTCAAGGTTAGCGGCGAATATTATGTCGCTGGATTGTATTTAGATAAGACTAATTTAACGAAAGATGTGGAACCTAATCCGAGTACTGCATTCTATTATCAACGGTTAAGGGTCAGAACTGATTTTATTGTTTCTCCCGGTCTTACCTTAATTACCCGTTTTGACGCTATGGAAAGAGTTTGGGGTGGAGCAAGAAGTGCCCCAGGCACAACTTTAGCCCCCAATTCAGACGATACGTTAGCGGAAAAACAAAACATCGCTTTCGAGTGGGCTTATATCGATTATGTAACGCCTATCGGTACTTTCGACATCGGTTTGATGAATGATGGAGAAACAGGAACAATATTCGGTAATAGCTATTCCCCTCTTGGCAGGATAAAATGGAACAAAGCCTTTGGTCCGTTCACCCTTAAAGCTGATATTACAAAAGCCAAAGACCAGAGCTACTCGGCCGTTAGTTCTACGGCAATCTACACAGATGCGGACGATGATAAATATGGTCTGGAAGGAGTTTATCAATGGAAAAATGGCAGGGCAGGCATGAAAGTCACTTACTACCGCTATGCCGATAGTGAACCAGCAATAATACCAGGATCAAACCCACCATCAGCAGGCAACTATAGAAAAACTTACTTCAAATTTGAGCCATATGCTATTGCTAAAATAGGTCCTGTGGACATACAGACAGAAATCAACTACGCCACAGGCAATTTAAAAGAATATGATAAACCCAGTTCAGCTACAGACGTTAAACTGGACAATTTGAGCGGCTGGATTGACGCCACTGCCAAATTAGGCATGGCTTATTTCGGCGGCACTATTGCTTATGTATCCGGTGATGATCCCAACACTAAAGACAGGCAGGAAGGCGGTACTTTAAATGGCGGTACTGAGTGGAATCCCTGTTTGATTCTATTCAACTACTATGATCGTACTTACTGGGTTGGCGCTCTTGCCGGTGATGGCACATCTGCCAACAGTGGACCGATGTCCAATGCCTGGTTCTATCAAGGCCGGGCTGGTGTGAAGCCTATTGCTGATTTGGATATTATGGCATCACTTTCCTATGCTAATGTCGATAAAAAACCTGCTGGTTTTGTAGGCGGTACCTATGGTACGGAAGTTGATCTTACCGGCACCTACAAAATCACCAATAATCTGTCATACATGCTGGGCATAGGTTACTTGTTCACCGGCGATTACTTTAAGGGCACCAGCGCAACTAGCCAAGTTGGCGACGACTACATGGTCATCAACAAACTCACTCTTACTTTCTAAAAGAAAGAGTCAGTTTGTTTAACGGTTCATTTAAATCCCCGGGAGGGCACAAACCTCCTGGGGATTTCCAATTTTAAATTTCAGACAAGGATGAAAAAGAATAGAAAATGAAGATTCCTACCATGAATAATGTATTTAATCTGGCAATTAAAGTTATCGTCATCATCCTTACTGTGTTTATTATTGCTGTGCTGGTTGTCGGCCTGTTTCATACGATTTGGGGGATTAAGGAATTTTTATTTACAAAGTCTATAGGCCAATCGTTCAACGTCATCGTCGTCAATATTTTAACTTTCCTAGTCATCATCGAATTGTTCAGGAGTTTTATCGTCTATTTTGAGACGCACCGGTTTCGCCTGAACACTATGATTGATCCGGCTATTATCTTTGTTATACGTGAATTAATCGTCAAGCTTTACGGTGAACAAAACATGTCCTGGGAAACGATTGCAGCTTTTGGATTCCTTCTGTTGTGTCTGGGGATCATTCGAAGCCTTGCCATCAAATATAGTCCCAGTGATGAAACTGCCGAATGCAAACCACCTTCGCAGTCCTCATAATACGGAAAAGAATGAACTCAATCCCGCGACTTAGAAGTCCCCGACTCCGGGTTCTTGTCCTTGTCGTCTGACATTTTGTTCTCCTCCTTTCTTTATTATACCATGTTTGCCGCTTTTAAAATATGGACTTCTTCCTGTAAGTGAGCGTTAAGGATTTTTCACGTACATACTACCTTTCAAACCGTAATCAATATTTAATAGCCATGGGCAAGCCATCCTTAATCGGAGAGCAAATCGTTTTGGGTGCAAATTAATGCTTCAGGCGCCAATATTGAAGTGCTTCTTTATGGCTTCTTTCATCTGCTTCCACATCTGCTGGCCGACACTGTCTTTGTCAATGATCAAATGATAGGAGATGTTCTCGCCGATATGACTGTCTTTGCGCACTACATGAACTTGCCAGTGGTCAAGTTTTCTCTGCGTGATAATCTCGTTCAGTTTCACGAAAGGCACAAATTCATCTTTTTCATCGATAAAAATAAGCGTTGGTTTGTTCAGTTTATCATTCGCATTCTTATTAAAATGGTCAACAGCTTCAAACAAAGCCTTGTAGGCCGCCATTGGTGTACCCACGTTTGAGCGATAGTATATCGGGGACAAGCTGTCGATAACCATATTGGGAAACGGCATCAGGGCTTTTAACAGGTAACCTTCCACTGTGATGCTTAAAGCCGGTGCGAACAAAACCATACGGTCATAAGACACATCGTGCTGTAACAGTAAGAGGTCGCACCCCATCAGCCCACCTAAGGAATACCCGACAAAGAATACAGGAACTCTTTTCTTGTAAGCCCTTTGCCTTACTTTCAGATAAGCTATGTAAATTTCCTCCAGCCATAAACGATACGTTACTTTTTGAAAAGACTCCAGTCTGGCCTCGTCGTCGGATATATTGGGATTCTTCAGATAGTTGTTGCCATGACCCCGAAGGGACAGGTTCAAAACATCAATTCCCGCATCATTAAGCTCGACGATGATGGATTGCATTCTTTCAGGTTTTAAGTTGAGACCGTGAACAACTAAGGCGACACCATTTACTTTTTTTGTTCTTTTAATTTTGTGCCATTGCGTGGGATCATCTTGATTACCGATAAGTTTTTCCAATGACGATATTGGATGGGGAACTCTGTTGCCGAATAACAAATAAAAACAGAAAATGGACACTATTAATAAAATGAATATAATGAAAAAGCGTTTTAGCATCATTAAAACTCATAACGGTTGATTGTTTAATATGTAATAGCTTTATTAGATAACAATATATATTCCATGACAATGGCAAATTGATTTTTTACTGGCTCCCCGCGTGATTATGTTCATCCAAAAACAAATACTTAACGGCAGTATAATTTTGCGCCTAATCGAAGAGCAAAACAATAAGTATTGGAATAAGTGTAGTTTAAATAAAGGTTAGATGTTTTCCCTAAGCACATGAATTTCTATTAGTGAGGTAGTAACCCTGCTTTTTCCCATGTAAAACAAGGTGGATACCCACAAAACCAACAGGAAAATCAATACGGCAGGGTTCCATATGGTTCTAAGTCCCAACGCTAAATCCGGGGTGCCTGCGGGCGTTCTGTTAAATATATAAGCAATGAGTAGACCATATAAACAGGCAACCGAAGCCATTATCTGGTAGACGGATATTATTCCTTCCCCGCGGTAATCAGCGCGCATAAATTCAGATAATGTCCGCCAGAGTTGTGTTACAATCAACGTCAAAACAAAAGCAGCAGTCGTAAAACCTTTGAGAAAAAGATAGCAGCCGGCGAGGCCTGTTAAACTGTAAATCACGGCTGTCAGCGCCTGCACGGGAATAACTTGCTGTCCATCGAGCTCATGAGCATAAGCGATTTTCTTTGTCTTGCCGCTGAAAATAAAATTATATCTTTGAAATATTTTATTGATTAAAGGGGAACAATCTGCCAGAGGTTTTCCGTAGCAGCAACCGAAGCTGATACAGGCCAGTCTGCCGATTCCTTCACCTAGCGTATATGCAATTGACATGGCGGCCAGAACATTTATGGGGGTAATGTTGAAACCCAGCAATTTGCCTACTGTTATATTGGTCAGTAAAATGGTCCATGGTGCGGCAACGATTCCAATAAATGAAGCGCCGCCGACAGTAAAAGTGTTCTGTTTTTTCTCAATCAAAAAAGCCATTATTTTTGCCGCAGGCAGGCAGATTGCGAGGAGCAAAGTCAACAAAGATAAACCGGCAATAAGCGGTGTGGATAATGAGCCTATAAGAATAAGAAACATGCAGACGGCAAATACTATGGCTACGGCGTTAAAAAAACCATACCAGGTCAGATTCCATCCCTGCCAGCGTCCATCTGTCAGCTTCAGGTATGGGAGGCAACCGATGATTTGCCAATGTTCATCCGGTAACGCCTGGAATGCCCACCGGAAAATTAACATTAAGGCAAGAAACAGAATTGCTATAAAAATTTCATCAAGCATGGCTATATGAGATTCTGCCTACATATTGGCGTCTGTGTTTTTGTTTGTTATGCCGGGATTCAATTTCCTCCTGACACATTACGCAAAGCTTACTCATCGGTGCGGCCATCAGCCTTTTTTGCGATATTGGACGGCCGCAATGGTCGCAAATACCAAAGAGCCCGCTATCAATGCGCATAATGGTTTCCTTTATATCCAGGATCAAATGCCATTCTTTATCCCGGCAGTTAAGCTCAACATCTTTGCTTGCCTCAACTGCGGCCTGATCAAAGGGATCAGCAAATTTATCGTCGCTTATTTTTAGTTTGGTTACTGTATCAGTAGCTGACTTGCGTAAGTCTTCCATTTTTTGAACCAGAAAATTACGAATATAAGCTGTTTTATCTTTGTTCATGATGACCTCCTGTTTCATATGTTGCAAAATATTAATTAGACCATTTATGTACGTACGAACTGCCAATGTACGACCTGACTCTGACGTCGGTTTCCACCAATGATTTACCAAAACCGAGAGAGAAGATACTTTGGGCGTCCGGATAAGACATATTGGCGGCAATATCATCGGCAAACCTCACTCTGTCTTTCTGAAAGATAAGAACCACAGTGGAGCTGCCTGGGCAGAACAGGCTCTTGGGCATACCTTTTTTAACAAACATTCCCGTTCCCACAGACAGCGGGTTTTCATATTCTTTTTCACTGTAGCACTGGACGATGTCACCGATCATTAAGGCTACTACTTCAATCATGGCGACAATGCCCGCATGAGATCCTCCCTCGACATCAGTGTCAATGATGGTCACGACCCGCTTATTTTTGGAATAAGGAGTGACGACCGATACTATGGCGTTGGGATTGCAGGCATGGTAAGCGCCGGAGATTGGATAGAAGTCAATAACCCTGCCGGCAACCGGTGTATGATTGTAATGATACTTTTCCGGCGTCAAACGAAAAGTGGCAAAGTCACCATCCTGAAAAGCGGTCAGCCATGTTCTTTTATTATGGCCAAGCATTTCTTCGAAGTCGAAAAATTTTCCTTTAATGAATATACTTGATGTTTCGGAAAAAGATCCAAAGAGCATCCGGGAATCGGCAGGGGAAATAATTGCCCGTGGGTCATTAGGCATGGAGCGGCACTGCCAGTAACGAATTTTGCGCTCAAATATTTTTTTTAATGAATCCATTTTTTCCGGCGGATCAACACACTCTGCGCCATGTATATTCAGGATCGTTTGTAGATTCAAATGGTCTATCATTCTATCAGCCAGAATACCGTAATAGTTTATGTAACTCAAAAAGCTGGACACTCTTGCACTGGTCAGTCTGCGGAAAAGCCAGGGCGATTGTTCACGTATACTTGAATATAAAAACTGAACAGCCTGATTTCCGTATAGTGTTTCTGTATTAACTTGTCTTGTATTACGTTCAATATATTGATGCTTCATGTTCCTCATTTATACCTGATTACCTTTTTGATATGACTATGCCGGCAATACCTGTCCCGCGTATGCGGGTAATGCCGGTGTTTATTGTGAAACTTCAATTTAATGAAACTCAGATATTGCGAGCACAGCGAAGTAATATCTGTAAGTTGAATTATCCCATGTGCGAAGCTAAGTGGGACTATATATGAGACCCAAGCTTCAGAAAACACAATGCCCCGCAGCTTGCTTTGGGGTTCATACCCGTGATTTTGCAGTTTCTTCATAATTTATTTCCCAATAATGAGATTCCTGAAATTTAGAATAAAAATTATTTTTGTAATGTATGTATGCCAGAATAAGATAGACAAGTTTTTCCAGAGTCTGTGGCGCTGCTTTCTCTCGCATTACTTCACTTTGAGCGGTTTCCATAAATGAAACCGGATTTTTTTCCTGCAGGATACTATGCAATAAGCTTCTCATCTCATGGCTGATACCGCTCACTGCTTGATCCAGTTTAATAATATCTTCACGTAGAATATCAAAAGATTCCCTTATATGCTGTTTGCGTAACACCGTGCGATAGTATTTTTCCGCAGCCAGATTAAATGTGCCGGCTGGAAGAGTCATTGGTGATTTTGCATTGACCTGATTTATAATTCCGCGGGTTAGTTTACCCGAAGCAGCAAAATTATCCGGCTCATTGATTCTGTATTCCAAATCCCTAATAGTTTCTCTCATACCGAGCATCTCGATTATATCGGCGGCATCATCGCGAATAATATCCAGTAAGGCGCGCCGGTATTCAATGTTGTAAATTCTGTTATATCCGTTATAGCGGCGGCTTGACCGGACCCTTTGTGTTTTTTCAATAATGCGCTTCAAGAAAGTATTGCCTGTGTTTCGATGCACGAAGAAAGTGGGAATGCCAATCGCGCTGCCAAAAATAATCTGTCTTCTTTCACTTTCAATAAACGGATCGTCCGGTATGTTTTCATGGCGGATCTGGCCTGTGGCAATATATTTGAATGCCAGGAGGTAGATAAGATTTTGCAGGTTGACTGCCTGGCCCATATCCGGCATGAAGCTGTTAAATAAACTGTAGTGGCGTCCCTCAAAACCAGAAAAACCCATATTGTCGTATTCACGCAATTTATCGAAAAGGTAGAGTGACATTTTGGTATCAAAAACACCTAGGTCGGCAAGATCTTGTTTAAGCTGCTGGCTATTGTGCAGCTTGCCATTGAGTGCCGGGCTTTTTTCCGTGCTCAGGATAGCAACAAGATAATCGATTAAACGAAAATCGGGTACGAAATCTCCGGATAGATGAAAGACGGAGCTTGCCAGTTGATCAATCCTGCGGGGTCCAAACGGTGTCAAAGGGTATCCCGCTATGTTGAGATCGGCTTTCTTTTGCCAGCGCCGCCAGAGCATACGCAGATGAGTATAATCCAACTCATGCGGTAGAAAACCAAGCGCCTTCTCGGGATGAAAATCCGTAAAGGCAAGCCGGTAAGGTGCTGCGGTATAAGTGCCGACAAAAAGAGGAAGAAAGTGTTCCACAATTTTTACAACCAGATCGCCTAAATATTTCTCATGATGCCGGGTATAGCCGGAGGATGAGTCGCCAAGCAGTGAGCTCAGTTTTAAACTGCCTATGCTGACATGAGTTCCGTTGTTGGCAAGGCTGATATTGGAAAGATTAGGCAGCGAAACCAGGTTGCTGGTGTTGATTCCCGCTTCCCGGAGTTTTAACACGGCGTTAAACTGGCTGCGGCTCAACACACGGTGACACAGGTGCATGTATTCATGTTTTTCTTCTCCTTTATTCCAGCCGGAAAGGCAGGGATTCATAAAGAGTTCGCGATAAAACGAATCAGAAATACAGTGACTTAAAACTTTCTGCCTGACGGGTGGATGTGGTGAGAAAAACATCAATGCTTCCTGGCCGTTTTCCTGTAGAGCAAATTTTTTGTTGGCATACATGATTAAAATCTGCCCCAGAAGATAGCGTATCGCCATTTCTTTGGCGACATTTTTACCTATGCTGTTTGCCGATGGCATGGAGCTGATGTAGAAAGATGATGTTTCCGGTGATGTATTATCATTGAGAAAATAGTCCATGACCTTCAGACCGGTTTTACCAATCAATGGATTGGTAAAGTCTGATGAGCCTATTATCTCGGCAAGCGATAGTTTTAAAAGATAGCTGACGGGCATGCGGACAAAATCTTCGCCGTTTTGTTTATATAGAAAACGGTCGATATCAGCGCGTTTACCTTTTGCCGGATTATCTTTATCCGCTGAAAGATCATGCTGTAATACTTCTTCCGCATAGTTACCCAGTTTTTTTCTGGGGAAACGCACCCAGCTGTTCTCCCATATACCTTCATTGTTTGCATTTAAATATTGTTCCAGATCGGTCATGATTTTTGTTGATGTGTCACCGGATTTGGCTCTCTTGCGAATATTCGCCAGATAATTGGATTGCTCTATAACGAGCGGCAGATCGACATTTGTCCTTTTGCCCATTACAATCGTGTGCATTTCGGATTCACTTCCGGCGGTAGCGTCTGCAGGGGCAAAGGGGAGAGAGCCAACATTTATGCCCAACCGGTCATATTGAATACCGATCAAATGCATCAACTCTCTGGTTGACTTTGTTATGAATGTATCCGTTTTGACAGGATACTGAACTACACTGCTGTTCATTATACTCAAGTTTAATAGCTCCTTTTTGACCTTCTTTCCATAATTTCGGCAGTAAAATAGCATGTCAATATTTCAGTATGATGACATTAAGTGAAAGATTTGGTTAAGATATTGAGAAAACAAAAGCAAAATACCGGAGGGTCTGATTCTAATTTAATTGACAGGCGAACCCAAATTTCTTATACTCAAAAAATAAAAAGAAAATTTACGCTTTTAAAATACAACATTCAACACATCCTGCCAATGGTATAAATTTTTATGTCTAAAATTTTGATTGTTGATGACGAACAGGATATTGTGGAACTCATCTCTTATAATCTGGAGAAAGAGAGGTTTTCCATAGTAAAAGCCTATGACGGGGAAGCCGCTCTTGCATTGGTCCGGTCAGAAAAGCCGGACTTGATGATTCTCGATCTTATGCTGCCCAAAATGAATGGCCTTGATGTTTGTAAGGCTATCCGGCGTAATCCCGAGACGGTAAAATTGCCAATTATTATGTTGACGGCGAAAGGTGAGGAAATTGATAAAATAATCGGGTTGGAAGTTGGCGCTGATGATTACATTACCAAACCCTTTAGCATTAAAGAGCTTATCGCGCGGGTGAGAGCTGTTTTGCGCCGTATGCAGGACACTGATAATAAAACCGGCAAAGAAGAATTTAATTATAAAGAACTGGCAATAAATTACGCTTCCTGCTTGGTAAAGATCAGCGGCAAACAGGTATCACTAAGCCCGACGGAGCTCAAACTTCTTTTCTTTTTATCACGCAATCAGGGACGGGTCTATTCGCGCAACCAGATTCTTGATCACGTCTGGGGTGATGACACTTTTATCACTGATCGTGCGGTTGATGTGCACATCAGGCGTTTGCGCAGCCAGATTGAAAAGGATATGGAAAACCCTCAGTATATTTTGACTGTCAGGGGATTCGGGTATAAATTTGCCGATAAAAAATAGTTATAACTTTTTTCTGTAATTAAATTAACTGCTTCATATTGTTTCCGTATTTTCATCAAGCTGTCATTAAACTGTAACATTTATTCCTTAAAATATAGTCAAATTTAAAATCAGGAGGAAAAATTAATGTTAAACATTTTCAAAAAAACAGTATTTGCCATCGTCGCTTTGGTGATGATGAGTGGGATGTGTTTTGCAGGTTCATCAATTGTCATCAAGGGATCAACCACGGTTTTGCCTATTGCTCAGGCCGCCCTGGAAGCTTATATGAAGAAGAATCCGGGAGTGCAAATTTCTTTATCCGGCGGCGGCTCCGGTGAAGGCATCAAGGCTTTAATTGACAAAACAACCGATATCGCTACTTCTTCACGTGAAATTAAGAAAGAAGAAATCACACTGGCAGAAACCAAAGGCGTAAAGCCGGTTGCTCATGTTGTAGCTTACGATGCGATCATTCCTGTTGTTCATCCCAAAAACAAAGTGACAAATTTATCCATTGATCAGTTAAGCCAGATTTATCAAGGTAAAATTACCAACTGGAAAGAAGTTGGTGGAGAAGATTTAAAGATTGTAGTCATTTCCCGCGACTCATCTTCCGGTACCTTTGAATCCTGGGATCATTTCATTATGAAAAAAGCCAAAGTGGCGCCTCAAGCTCAGATGTTGGCATCCAACGGAGCGATCGTTACAGCGGTTTCCAAAAATCGTTATGCCATCGGCTATCTCGGCATGGGTTATGTCAATAAAAGTTTAAAGCCTCTGCCGGTTGATGGGATTAAAGCTTCCATGGAAACAGCTCTTTCCAAAGAATATCCCTTATCCCGCGAACTTTACATGTACACCAACGGTGAACCGACAGGCGAAGTGGCCAAATTTATCGCCTTTGTAAAATCTGCCGATGGACAGAAAATAGTGGCCAAGGAAGGTTTTGTTCCTCTGGTGAATGCAAAGAAAGCTGGTAAGACCCATAAGAAATAAAATATTAAGGGATAGCGGTGAAAACATGTTTCCCAAAGAAGAGTGTTTTGTTTGTTTGCACTCATAACTCGGTTAGGTCGCAGATGGCTGAAGCGATCTTAAATAAACTTTACGGTGATCGGTATACGGCCTTTAGCGCCGGTACCGATCCCACGCAAATTGATCCTCTTGTTGTCATAGTGATGAGAGAGTGTGGCATTGATGTCAGTGATTATCGCTCAAAGGGGTTAAATGTTTTTAAAGATTATAATCCAGACTATGTAGTTACGGTTTGCGATCAAGCAAAAGAGTCCTGTCCATATTTCCCTGGAGGAATTTTACAACTTCATAAAGGTTTTTCCGATCCATCAGAATTTAAAGGAAAGTATGAAGATGTAATCAAGGAATACAGACGTATCCGTGATGAAATAAAAAATTGGATCGAAGAAGAATTTGGTTAAATTTTTCATTTGCCGGACTGCGCTTATCTTTAAAAACAGGTATAAATTTTCAAGGGAATATTTATGACCAGACAGACAAAAGAAATAATCATCAAGTATGTCTTTTTCACTTTTTCTCTGGTATCTATTATTGTCCTGGGGTTGATAGTTTTTTCTCTCTTTAGAGAAGGGCTGCCGATATTCGGCAAGGTGTCTGTCAAAGATTTTTTACTGGGGATGGAATGGTACCCTACCTACGATCCGCCTTCATTTGGAATCTTTCCTCTGATAATTGGTTCGCTAATCGTTACGATTTTGGCAACGGTTATCGCGGTGCCGCTGGGTGTTATGGCCGCTATTTATATTTCTGAAATAGCACCTCAGGCAATTAAGGAAATTCTCAAATCAGTCATTGAACTTTTGGCTGGCCTGCCGTCCGTCGTTCTCGGTTTTTTCGGGATGGTAGTTGTTGCACCCTGGCTGCAGGATACTTTTGATCTCCCTACAGGCCTGAACATCATTAATGCATCCATGATTTTGGCTATTATGGCCATACCAACTATTTCCAGTCTTTCGGAGGATGCCTTGTATGCTGTGCCCCGTGAGTTCAAAGAGGCGTCGTATGCTCTGGGCGCTACTAAATTTGAAACCATTACTCAGGTGATCATCCCATCGGCTCTGTCCGGTATTTCCACGGCTGTAATGCTGGGCATGGCCAGAGCCATTGGGGAAACTATGGTGGTCTTGATGGTAGCTGGCGGTGCCGCCGCTATTCCCGGGAGTATTTTCGATTCGGTTCGTCCGATGCCCGCAAGCATTGCCGCGGAAATGGGTGAAGCGCCTTTTCGCAGCGCCCATTATCAGGCGCTTTTTGCCATTGGTATTGTTTTATTTTTTCTGACACTAGCATTTAATTTGATTGCCGACTATGTTTCCCACAAATTCCGGCAGATAGGGTCGGGGACACTTTAGTAAGTTAGAATTTGCTTTCTATTAGAAAGCAAATTCATTAACGCACTTATCCCGTTTAGCGGGGTTAGATGGAAGATGTAATGAAGTCGTTCAAAAATAATTCTATGAAGTGGCGCTATTTTAAACAGTCTCTTTTTTTCGGCGCTGTGCGTTTGTCGGCATTGATTATCGCATTGGCACTTGGCGGCATACTGTTTTATATTATTGTGAACGGCATTGGTGCAATCAGTTGGGATTTCATCACCAAACCTCCTACGGATTCCATGACTAAGGGAGGAATCATGCCCGCAATTCTCGGTACGATCTATCTCACTATCGGCGCAATCGCCATTGGTTTACCCCTGGGTATTGCTTCAGCTATTTATTTGACGGAATATGCCAAACAGGGCAGGGTCATACGGCTGATAAAAGTCGGAATTAATTGTCTGGCTGGAGTTCCTTCGGTTGTTTTTGGTTTATTCGGACTTGGTTTTTTTGTTATCTTTATGAAATTCGGGTCGAGCATTCTATCCGGATCACTCACTTTGGGTTTTTTGATTCTGCCGACAATTATCGGCGCGGCGGAAGAAGCTCTCAAGGCGGTGCCGCAGACTTTTCGTGAGGCATCACTGTCGCTTGGTGTTTCCAAGTGGCAGACCATTTATCGGATTGTTCTTCCCAACGCGCTGCCGGGAATACTAACCGGTTCCATTTTAGGGATCGGCCGTGCTGCGGGAGAGACCGCGCCGATCATGTTTACGGCCGCCGCGTATTTTACCGCCAAATTGCCCGGTTCAATTTTTGACGAGGTGATGGCTCTGCCTTATCATATTTATGTATTGGCCACAGCCGGTACGAACATTGAGGCGACAAGGCCCATACAGTTTGGAACAGTGCTTGTTCTGGTAGCGGTTGTTCTGAGCATAGACCTGATCGCGATAATTATTCGCGGCTATATGAGAAAAAATAAAAGGTGGTAAGAATGGATTCCGATATCATCATTAAATTGAATAAAGTTAACTTTTATTACGGGCAGTCACGCGCCTTGACGGATATAACTATAAACTTCAGAAAAAACAAAGTTTCCGCCCTGATCGGGCCTTCGGGTTGCGGCAAATCGACGCTGCTGCGGCTTTTGAATCGCATGAACGATCTGATCGACGGGACAAGAGTCGAAGGAGAAATTCTCTTTGAAGATAAGAATATCTACGCTAAGAATGTTGATCCGGTGGAAATTCGCCGCAAGGTCGGTATGGTTTTTCAGAAGCCCAATCCTTTCCCGAAAACAATTTATAAAAATATTTCCTACGGTCCGAAACTTACATCAATGAGCACAGATGATCTTGATGCCCTGGTCGAGCAAAGTCTCAAGCAGGCTGTTTTGTGGGATGAAGTCAAAGATATTTTAAATAAATCCGCCATGAATCTTTCAGGAGGCCAGCAGCAGCGTCTCTGCATTGCCCGGGCGCTGGCTATGAAGCCGGACATTCTACTGATGGATGAGCCGACTTCGGCGCTTGATCCGATTTCCACTGCCAAGATAGAAGAATTGATTGAAGAGTTGAAAAAAAACTATACAATCATTATCGTAACGCATAATATGCAGCAGGCAGCGCGCATTTCCGATGAAACAGCATTCTTTTACCTGGGAAACCTGGTTGAGTATAATAAAACGGAGAAAATATTTACCAATCCGGATGTAAAACAAACGGAAGACTATATAACAGGCAGATTTGGCTAAGCATCAACTGGAGGAATTACTATGGAAGAAAGAAAGCATACAAGTTCGCATTATGAAATGGAACTACAGGAAATAAAAAACGGTCTCATTTTCATTGGTGCGCTGACTGAAAAAGCAATTCAGATGGCGATGCAATCTTTAACCGAAAGAAACTCGGATCTTGCCCGTAAGGTTATTAAAGATGATGATGAAATTGATAAACTGGACACAGAACTGGAAGAAAGATGTATTAAAATATTAGCGTTGAGGCAGCCCACCGCCATAGATTTAAGATTCATTACAACGGCGATCAAGATTACCGGGCACTTGGAAAGAATCGGAGATATGGCCGTAAACATTGCCGAGAAAGCTATCCATCTGAACGAAGAGCCTAAACTAAAACCATATATTGATTTGCCCCGCATGGTTGAACTTGTCGGAGAGATGATTAGAAATTCTCTCGATAGTTTTATCAGAAATGATTTAAAGATGGCCGAAGAAGTCCGACGGACGGAACAGATCACCGACGATCTTAATGAACAGATTTTTCGTGAGCTTCTGACCTTTATGATGGAAGATTCCAAGACGATTAATCGGTCTTTAATGATTATGCAGGTATCAAAAAATTTGGAGCGCATTGCCGATCATGCCAAGGGCATTGCCGATATGGTTACCTATATGGTTACCGGAGAATGTGTGAGGCATCAAACTTATGCCCTAGACGAAAAGGAGCCGGCATGAAGCGCAATCTTTTTTTGAAAATATTATTCAGCTATCTGGTTATTGTCTGCTTGTCTTTTTTTATTCTGGATTTATTCATTAAGGACGAGATTAAAAAAGTCATGACCGATAAGATTGAGACTGAACTATTTGCCTATGCCGAACTGGTTGATTTGAATCCGGCGCAGAAAATGTCTGATCAGTTCAGGCAAATCGCCCGGATATCCAATTCACGGGTTACGCTGGTGGATGCGCAGGGTAGGGTGTTTGCTGATTCGGAGAAAGATATCGCCACAATGGAGAATCATTTTAGCCGTCCGGAATTGCAGGAAGCCCGGCTGAAAGGCAAGGGAAAATCCATCCGCTTTAGCCAGTCCATTGGAGTGGATATGCTCTATGTGGCCATACCTATGAAGTCAGGATCACAGGTAACAGGATATATCCGGCTGGCGCGCCCTCTTCATGATGTGCAGAGCGCGATTGAAAAGGTGTACAGATCTATTTTTCTGGCAATGATTATTGTTGCGGGTGTCGCATTTGTCATTGCAATGATCTTTTCTTACCGTCTGGCAGCGCCGATTTTGGCCATGGAAAGGTTTACCGAAAGATTGCGTCAAGGGCATCCGGTTGGGACCATTTTCCTGGAGACATCGGACGAAACAGAAAAATTGGCCAATAATATAAATTATCTGGTAGAGGAATTGCAAACACAGATTCGGCTGGCCAATGAAGAGAAAAGCAAATTGATGACGGCTTTTACCAGTATGACTGAAGGAGTTCTTATTCTCAATGCGGAAGATAAAATCGAATTTGTAAATCAGGCACTGAGTGATATATTGTCGCAATACGGAGATATAAACGGTAAAACTCTGATGGAAGCTTTCCGTGATGTAGAGTTGCAAAAAGCGTTTCTTAAATTTAAGGAGAAACATGACACTGTCATTGAGGAAATCGCTCTTGGCAGCAGTATTGAGACGGTAATTTTAAGCGTCAGCATCTCTTCTGTGCATAATTATCCGGACAAAGATAAAGTAATGTTTGTCTTTCATGATGTCACCAGATTGAAGAAACTGGAAAAGATTCGAGTTGATTTTGTGGCCAATGTCACTCATGAAATCAGGACACCTCTAACAGCAATTATTGGATATCTGGAAACAATCAAAGCTGGCACAATAAATAATGTTGATGAGACGAAAAGATTTGTTGATATAAGTTTGAAACAAGCGCAGCGTTTGAATCGGTTGGTTGAAGATTTACTGGTCATATCAAAAGTTGAGCTGGGTGAACTTGATTTTCGTTTTGAAGAAATTTCTTTGTGCAATGCTTTGGACGGAGTGATTCCGCTGGTTGAAGCTAAGGTTAAATTTAAAAATATAACCATCCATAATAAGGTGCCGGAAAATGACGTGGCAATAAGGGCCGACAGAGACAGGCTTACTCAGATCCTGGTAAATGTTTTAGACAATGCCGTAAAATTTACGCCGGAAGATGGCAGTGTTTTTATTGATGCCGGGCAAAAAGATAACTATGCTGTATTGACAATAACAGATACGGGTATCGGCATACCAAAAGAAGAGGCTCAGCGTCTGGGTGAGCGTTTTTACCGGGTGGACCGGTCGCGTTCTCGTGATTTGGGCGGAACCGGGCTGGGCCTGTCCATTGTTAAACATCTGATGCTTGCTCACGGCGGCAGAATGGAAATAGAAAGCCAGTTGGGCCGTGGCACTAAAGTATCTTTATTTTTCCCCGCGGTAAAAGTATGATTATTCCGTAGATGAAATTAGTGCCACGATAATGAATCTGCGCTATTATATATTCCGGGAAAGGATATATTCGGTGACCGCGGTTAAGTGATCTTTTTCGGGGCAGTCGGTGAAGACACTTAGTTGTGATTTGGCTTCGCTGATGTATCCGGCCGCTCTCTGGAGAGAATAATCAATTCCGTTATATTTTTTAATCAATCTCAGAATTTCGCGCACCGCTTTCTGTGAGCCTTTTTTGTGATTTATTATTTCTTTGATTTTATTTTTCTCTTCCTCGGTGCTTTGCTTGAGGGCGAATATTAACGGCAGAGTTATTTTCCCTTCTTCCAGATCCTTGCCGATTGATTTGCCAAATTCCTGCTCCTTGGCCGTGTAGTCTAGAATATCATCCGTGATCTGAAAGGCCATGCCCAAATGTTTGCCGAATCGCGCCAGGGCGTCAATTTTTTCCTGCGATTTAGTACCCAGTGTCGCTCCGGTAGAACAAGCTGCCGAAATCAGAACGGCGGTTTTCTTTTCAATAATAGTCAAATATTCTTCCTCGGTCAGATTTATATCGCCGCGTTTAATGAGTTGAAATACTTCGCCTTCGGACATGATATAGGCTATTTGGGAAATGAGTTTCAGAATATCGAGATTACCGTTATCGGTCAGCAATTTGAAAGCTTTGAAACAAAGAAAATCGCCGACCAGAACGCTGACAGCGTTTCCAAAAACGTTATTGGCCGAAGTCTTGCCGCGTCTGATTGTTGCCTGATCGATTACATCGTCATGCAGCAGAGTGGCGGTATGGATAAATTCCATAACCGCGGCCATCGGGAAGCGGTTCTCTTTGTGATATCCGCAGAGATGTGCGCAAATCAGGAGCAGAAGCGGCCGGAATCTTTTCCCGCCGCTGTCGATCAAGTGATGTGCGACTTCGGGAATCAATTTAATTTCGGAAGTCACATATTCATTGATGCATTCCTCGACCTGATGAAGTTCGTCTTTATATGTGGAAAAAACATGTTGAATCTGCATGTGTAGTTTTACCTTTTCAGTGAAATAAGCGCAGAGAACTATATTTTAATTTTCAGTCTATTGTCAAATAAGATTTGTCATCTCCAGAGAGATTGTTTTCAATCCCGCATTACTTCAGCTTAAAATTCACACGGCTGTTTTTAACTTTTTCCTTTTTCTCCGGAGAAAGTGTCTTCGGCTCTACAATAAACACGCGGCCGGCGTCGACATTGCCGGGCTGAAGAAGCAGCTCTTTAACGGCTTGCGCCCGCCTTGCGGCAAGCTGCCGCAGGTCGCTGTCCGTCACTTCGCTATTATTTAAAAGCAACTTTTCCATCTCCGCCGCCGGAATATTTTTGGCGATACCCACAAAATTACGCGGCTTGGTGAATTTCCCCGCATCATAAGTTTGCTTCAGATACTTCTCATATTCCTGAGGTGTAAGCTGGATTTGCTCAAGAGCAACCTGCTCACCGCCTTTCGACAATGTTTCTTTGAGTTTCAGTGCTTTGATCCGGCGGCTTAAATCCGCTTTTTTCAAACCCGCCGTATCATTTTCCGGATCAATATATCCCTCAATATCCAGTTTCATAGCCGGCCGTTCGTAAAGAGCTTTTCCGATGGTGGTTATTTTTTTGCGGTTTTCATCGGTGACCACGGCGTTCCCATAATCAAATTCAATAAAGCTAAGCTCTTCACCGCCGCCGGTAAGAGAAGAGAGCAGTGCAAAGGGCGATGTAACGGCTTTAGTTATGAGGTTTACAAGCACCTGCCAGATGATCGGCCAGATTTTAAATTTGGGATCATCGAGGCTCCCGGATACGGGAACATCAAGATTGATCTGCCCATTGCGGTCGGTGAGAAGAGATACAGCCAGTGTCACCGGCGCTTTAATCGCGTCAGGGCTTTCCACTTTGTCTCCAAAGGTAAGTTGGTCGATTGTCACTTTATTTTGTGAGTCGAGTTTCCTTTTATCCACCAGATAGGCCACATTGAAAGTAAGCTTTCCCTTGGTAATAGGATAACCCAGAAACTTGTTCGTATATGGTGTAACCGGACTCAGTTCAATATCTTTAAAACTGATTTTAATATCGGCAAAAAGATCTTTGGCCAGCGGATTAATCTTGCCTGAAATGTCAATGGGCGAACCATATCCAAAATTGCCCTTGAGCGCGACATCAGCGCGCGACATATTCTGAGAAGAAAGGCCTGTGATACTGCCGGTCATGTTGAGCATATTTACCGCATAGTTGGGTTTGATGTTTTTGTCAGTGAAATCAATCTTGCCGCCACGAAATATTATTTTGCCTATTTTAATATCTGCGGGCTTTTCCGGAGGCTTTGCCTCTTGTTTCTTTTCCCCGGACTTGGCGGGAGGTTCCTTTTTCTCCGGCTCTTTTTTGCCCTCATCGCTGAATATGTCCCGAATGTTAGTTGTCTTGTTGGGGTTAATGATGATACGCGAATAAAAATCGTCAAGAGAAATAGTCTTAATATGCAGGAAAAAAGGGTTATAGCCTGCTTGAATCTGATCGAAAGAAAGCGCTTTCCATTTCAAGAAATCATTGGATTGGGCTTTGTCAATAGTGGCAAGATTATTTACGGAAACTTTACCGGCATACTTAACGACCGGTTCTCCCTTGCTGCCCGTAGTTAGAGAGAAATTTCCGGCAGTCGAAACAGCGCCGCGTGTCACATCAATTTTAACTTTATCGGTAAAGTAGGACTGAAATGTCCGGATGCCGATATTTTTTGCATTCAGCGCCAGATTGGCGTTAAGTGGTTCCAGGCCCAACGGTCCCTGCGCTGATATTTCACTTTTTTTGTCCAGCGTGAGCGTAAGATCAATATTCCCCTGAGTGTCTTTTTCCAGGGAAAGATTGGCAGCCTTCAATTGCAGGGGCACGATATGAATATTCACCGGCTGATATGGTTTGGCGTCAATAAAAGTAATATCTGCTTTATCGATGAGAAAATTATCCAGCCGGAATTTTAATTCTGTTTTCTTTGCGGGAGCCGGGGCGGTGGTTTCCTTGGCGATAGTCTTTTCTTTTTTGGTTTGCTTTTGCACCAGATTGAGCAGATTGATTTCCCCCTGCTTGTCGCGGCGAATGACTAATTCCGGCGATTGTATGGCAATCTCCGCAAGATGAATATTAGGTATGAGCGGTTCGACGGATGTCATATTGACGCTCAAGGATGGCAGATTAATAATTTTATTATTCTGCAAGTCATCTAGAACTATTTTTCTTAAAGTCGCATTGCCTGATAGCACAAGGGAAGGAGATTTGTCCTTGTACATGACAAAATTTATTTTCATTTTCGTATCAAGGCGCGCGGAGTTAAGTTTAAAGTTCATTTTTACGGGAACGTATTTCAGATAAAAGGGGATGTCCAAATCCTGAATGTTCACATCAAAGCTTGTGGCGCGCGATGTGAGGAAGGGCTGAGTTTTGCCTGCAAGCTCAAATTTATTATCATTGACGATGGCGGAAAATTTCGGTTCGACGTATTCTTTAAGATAGTATTCGATATTGGAAACAAAGGGGATAGAAAGGTTCATTTCCCGCACGGTATGATTGGTTTTATTGGGTTCATCGCTGAAATCAATTTTCCCGTTAATAATCTGAATATTATTTAAGGAAAAAAGAAAAGGCTTCTCTTCCTTGACAGGCTTTGGTTTCCCTTCGCCCTCACTCTTGGGGATAAGGTCGGTAAAGTTATATGAGCCATCCTGTTTGCGGGATATGCCGAAATAGGGGTTCTTCAAGCTGATTTTTCTCAGAATCAGCGCCCTGCGGAAAATCGAAGAAAACGCGTCGGCATTAACATAAAGTTCGTCAAACGCGATAAACGGTGATTTCCTGCCGGGATCTTCAAGTGAAAATCCTTTGATGGTCACAGAAAGCGCAAAAGGATTAATATTGATCTTATCGATGGAAGTTTTTCTATGCAGAGCCGCTGAAATTTTTTCAATAATCAACGGTTTGAGAACAGCGGGCGCAATAAAAAAACCGGCAACGCCGAAAAGAACTAAGAAAACAACCAAACCGGCGAGAATCTTTTTGAAAGTGCGCATAACGACTCCTTTCTATTCTTACCACGGATCAATAAAAGAATGACCTGCCTCGTGAGTGTGTCGGGTGGGCACGGATTTAATGCCCTGCATAATCCATTTGCGGGTATCGGCCGGATCTATCACCGAATCGATTTCGAGGTATGAAGCTATATTGACGGCTTTCCCTCTTTCACGCAGTTGAGCAAGCAATCTTTCGTATAATTTCTCGCGTTCCTGCGGGTCTTCAATGGCGGCCAGCTCTTTTTTAAAACCAGCCTTGATAGCCCCTTCGAGCCCCATAGCACCGAATTCTCCGGTTGGCCAGGCTGCCGTAAAGAAAGACTCATGGAAGCCTCCCTTCGCCATGGCCATGGCGCCAAGGCCATAGCCTCTGCGTAGAACAATTGTAAAGTAAGGCACCGTTAAATGTGAACCGTTGACAAACATCCGGCAGACGTGGCGCACCTGCGCGCGCTTCTCGATTTCCGGCCCTACCATGAATCCGGGTGTGTCGCACAAAGAGAGAATCGGCAGACCATGCGCGTTGCACAGTTGCATTAAACGAGCTGCCTTGTCCGCGCCTTCAGCTTCAATAGCTCCGGCCATATGCATACAGTTATTAGCCATCACGCCGAAAGGCCTGCCTTCGATACGTATAAAACCGGTGATGATACCGGGGCCGAATTTGGGCCGCAGTTCAAGAAATGAATCCGTGTCGGCCATCGCTTTAATGACAGTCCGCACGTTATAAGCGCGTTTGCTGTTTTCGGGAATCAGGTCGCGCAGACGAAACTGGTCGGCGGCTTCCCACTTGGAAGTTGTTACCTGAAAATAGGAAAGATATTTTTTGGCGACAGCGACAGCCTCTGTATCATCAGCCACTTCAATATCGACTACGCCGTTTTGAGTTTGCACATCCATCGGGCCGATTTCCTCCGGTTTAAAAATACCAAGGCCGCCGCCTTCAATCATCACCGGACCGCCCATGCCGATATTGGAATTTTTAGTCGCGATAATCACATCACAACAGCCCAGCAGGGCCGCGTTGCCCGCGAAACAGGGGCCGGATACAACGCCGACCACCGGAACTCTGCCGCTTAATTTCGCGAACGCGCCGAAGGTAGATAAATCCAGACCAGCCGTCATAATACCGATGGCATCCACATCTCCCGGCCTTCCTCCTCCTCCTTCCGCGAAAAAAACCACAGGAAGAATCTGCTCGTAAGCCAGTTTCAACATGCGATCCATCTTTTTATGATTAAAATAACCCTGAGTGCCGGCTAGAACCGTATAATCATAGGCCATGACCATACAGCGGGCTTTGTCTTCTCTGAAAAATGAGCCATTTACCGATCCGACACCTGCGATCAGTCCGTCGGCCGGGGTTTTGCTTATGAGATCTTCTACAGACCGTCGCCCGCGCTGCGCGGCAATCGCCAGAGCGCCGTATTCAATAAAACTTCCGGCGTCGCAGAGATCCTCCACGTTCGTACGAGCCGTTCTCTGATTTTTCTGCTGACGTTTCGCCACTGCTTCGGGGCGATTTTCATCAAGGCCGAAAGCGTGCCGTTTAATCATTTCAGCAAGCTCAGGGCGTATAGGTTTTGTGTCTGTTTCTTTCTTAACGGAAGAGTAGCTCTTTTGTGGAGCTTCTTCTTTGTCTTTTAATGTTTTCATTTATCGCAAGCTCCATTATTTCATCTGAAGATATTTATGACAAATTCATACAACAATTATGTATGTATTTCAAAGGGTAAATTCAGCCCCCTTTGTCATTGCGACCCTTGGTCGGCGTGACAATCCATATAGTTTCTTAGGAGCAAGGCTGGGTGAAGGTGAAATCATATTTAAACGTTTAATTGCCGATGTATTAATAATCCTCCTTATCGCTCCTTTTTTGCCCCGCTGAAGCTGGACAGTTCAACTAACGAATTCCAGTTCGCTGCATAACTGTAATACGAGTTTCACTGTCGCCGCGATATCATCTTTGATTTAAAAATGGTATAATAAACATAACACATGGACTTTACGATACACAAATATAGACAGAGGTTTTATGCAGATATTTATTGATGCGGATGCTTTTCCGAATGTTATTAGAGATATCTTAATCAAAGCATCCTTGCGGTTAAATGTTCCTCTAATTTTTGTGGCCAATAAACCGTTGCACTTGGAGAAACTGGCAAATCTATCCCTGATCATGGTTCCGGAGGGGCCTGATGTTGCTGATGATCGCATTGCGGAGTTGGTACAGCCGGGCGACCTCGTTATAACAGCCGATATTCCACTTGCCGACAGGGTAGTAGCCAAAAAAGCCTTTGCGATTAATTCTCGCGGCAAACTCTATACAGAGCAAAACATCAAAGACCGGCTGGCCATGCGTGATTTGCTCAATGAACTAAGAGATAATGGCATGATGACAGGCGGTCCTGCTGAGTTTAGCAAGAAAGACCGACAGGCATTTGCCAACCAGCTGGACAGTTTTTTAATCAGGCAGTTGAAATTAGAAAACGGGGTGAAATAAATGCGATCACCGATTTAGATACATTAGGATAATAAATATGTTTAACTTCAATTGCTATTGGATTCTCAAATATTTAGTATTAGTCATGTTAGTGTTTATGATGATGACAATATTGTCCATGATGCCCCGGAATGTCTGGGGGCAAAAAATGTACAACTATAGAGATAAAGACGGCACTATCGTTATAACAGACAGACCTCCTCAAGAAGATATTAAGTCCGGTACAAAGAATAGTAATTCGTTTCGGGATTCAACTCCGGAGGAACGTCTGCAT
Source organism: Smithella sp. (assembly GCA_049517435.1). Taxonomy (GTDB): domain Bacteria; phylum Desulfobacterota; class Syntrophia; order Syntrophales; family Smithellaceae; genus Smithella. The sequence continues at coordinate 95,036 of JBEKRZ010000004.1, forward strand.
TGGGGGAGGGACAATGCCTTAATGGATAAACAGAATAAACAACGTAAAACGGTTGGAGGTATTGACGCCGGCAGATATGAAGTAAAAATAAAGAAAATCGGCAGTAATTTATATCAGGATATTTCCACACGTATTATTATCAAAACCAGCGCTTGTGCCGAACCGGCAGGCGGGAATGAATCTTTATTGGATTGGTCCGGAGTATACGGCGAACTCTATTTCAAAAAAACGAATAAATCGTGTATCGTTAAAAAAGTTTATAAATGAATAGAGACACTAGTTGAGAGCGAGAGAAACGAAGCTCGAAACGTAAGTGGAACAATCCTATAAGCTTCGCTTGTGGGATAATGAGCACATAAGGATTTGCTAGACGCGACGTGGGATTTGAAGCGTATCGGGATTGACACCTTAAGCGCCAGAGAGTATATAAATGACACCCATGATCGTGCACAGTTAACAAAATATTTAAGAATCTACTGGAAAACTTTTCTCATTTTGGAATTGATGGATGAATCGAGCTTACTATTCAGCAACCATTGAAGATTTTCTCAATACATCTCCTGAAGAAATAATTGGAAAAATAGCGCTAAAAAACGAATTTCCCTTGGAACAAACTCAGAAGGATGCTTGGTTGGCAGAAATCATCATTTTGAGGGAAGTTTTACCTCCTTACAAAGGATCAATATATTTTGAATATTCAATCCCTCGCATGGGGCAACGAATTGATGTGGTGGTTCTAATTGGGGCAGTTATCTTTATCCTCGAATTCAAAATAGGTGAAAAAGAATACAACTCCAATGCAATAGATCAGGTTATGGATTATGCTTTGGATTTAAAGAACTTTCACGAATCAAGTCACGAACAATTCATTGCACCTATTCTTATTGCTACAAAAGCGAAAAATATTATTACTTCGATAGATCTAACATCACAGAAAGATAAACTACTTATTCCAATAAAGAGCAATGTTGCTTTGCTTGGGCAAGTGATTAAAGAAGTATTACTTTTGAGCGCAGGAAACGAGATTGACAGAAAACAATGGGAGCAAGGACGATATTGTCCAACTCCAACAATCATCGAAGCAGCAATGGCCCTTTACAACAATCATTCTGTTGAGGACATCTCTCGCAGTGATGCCAGCGCCATAAATCTCAGTCAAACATCAGATGCTGTATCTTCCATTATTCGTTACTCAAAAGAGAATTTTCGCAAATCCATATGTTTTGTAACGGGTGTTCCCGGCGCTGGTAAAACATTAGTCGGACTCCATATAGCAACTACACACATTGACAAATCCAATGATCTCTATAGCGTCTTTCTTTCTGGTAATGGACCGCTTGTAGCAATTTTGCGCGAGGCATTGGCGCGTGATAAAGTTAAAAGAGAAAAAGCTAAGGGAGGTAAAATCAAGAAAGGCGTGGCGATGAGTGAGGTTAAGATGTTTATCCAGAATGTACACAATTTCCGCGATGAATGTCTTGTTGATCTGACATCAGCCCCTATCGAGCATGTTGCTCTATTTGACGAAGCTCAGCGCGCTTGGAATTTAGAACAAACATCAAGTTTTATGAGTCGAAAAAAGAATCGGCATAATTTCAATCAGTCGGAGCCGGAATTTCTTATGTCATGTCTAAATAGACATAAAGATTGGGCTGTAGTTGTGTGCTTAGTTGGAGGTGGTCAGGAAATAAATACTGGAGAAGCAGGAATCAGCGAATGGATCCAATCACTAGAACGCTCATTTACTGATTGGGATATCTATATTTCTGATAGGCTAACCGATAGCGAATATGCCGCAGGAGAAATGTTAAAAAAATTAGAATCTCGCCCCAATGTAGAGTACAATGCGTCATTACACCTTGCTGTTTCAATGCGTTCTTTCCGTGCTGAGCATGTTTCTCTACTTGTGAAACAAGTGCTAGATCGCAGCATAAATGAAGTAAGAAGTACACTTGAAAAAGTGAAAGAAAAATATCCTATTGTAATTACGCGTGATCTTGCCAAAGCAAGACAATGGTTAAAACAACAAGCACGTGGCACAGAGCGATATGGTATTGTTGTTTCATCTCAAGCCGAGCGATTAAAACCCCATGGAATATTTGTAAAATCACCTATGAATCCTATTAATTGGTTCCTTGAAGGGAAGGACGATGTTCGCTCCTCATATTATCTAGAAGATGTGGCTACTGAATTTGACGTGCAAGGACTAGAACTTGATTGGGTATGCGTAACATGGGATGCTGATTTCAGATACACCGAAAAAGGTTGGGAGAATTGGTCGTTTGTTGGATCTAAATGGATGCATATTAACAAAGAAGAACGGCAAAACTACCAGAAGAATGCTTATCGCGTACTTCTAACACGTGCTCGTCAAGGCATGGTAATAGTTGTTCCTTCAGGAGATATAGGGGATTTTACAAGACAGCCAAAATTTTACGATCCAACTTTTGAGTATCTAAAAGACATAGGCTTTAAGGTAATTTGAGAGGCGATTCCGGTAAAGGATAAAACCCCAAAGGACAAGTTATGGAAGAGCCGCTTTACTGCCTGCGCTGCGGCAAGTGCTGTTTTGTTGATTTGACCGCCTACGCGGAGAAAGAAGATTTTGACCGCTGGCGCTCCGAAAACAGGCAGGACATTCTGGACATGATTGAGCACCGTCATCTTCTTTGGGCGGGAGATAGAATGGTTTCTTCGGAAACAGGCGATTACCCGCGTGAATGTCCTTTCCTTTACAGTTCAGGCGATTCGTGGCTCTGCTCAATATACGAGACAAGGCCAATGGTTTGCCGTGCGTATCATCCGGGATCGTCGGAATTGTGTCCGCAATGGAAGATGAAAGGGAAGGGCGGCCATATATAGAGATTGCCACCCGGCATACGCCGGGGTTTCCTGCCAGAATGATAAAAAATACTGGATTCCCGATCAGGTCGGGAATGACAGACTAGGACTGGATTTCCGCCTTCGTAACCTAAATAACCTGAAGGTTACCGTGGGGTCATCTGCGACGGTAATGACATAGGTGGGTTGTATTTTAATTAATTATTTCTCCAAATAGATCATATTCATCGGCGGTGGTTATTTTGCATTTTACAATACTGCCGATTTGGGCGTTGGATTTTTTAATGTAAGTTACTCCGTCGATTTCCGGCGCTTGTCTGCGGCATCTGCCCATGTAAACATAGTCGCCGCGATCACTTTCTCCTTCAATAAGCACTTCCTGAATTGAGCCGATCAAGGTCTTATTAATGGAGGCGGAAATTGCCGCCTGCTCATTCATAATGGTTTCACGGCGGCGCTCTTTTTCCTTTTCGGATACCTGAGATTTCAAATTCGCGGCGATTGTTCCTTCTTCTTTCGAGTAGGTGAAAACGCCGAGATGGTCGAACTTTGTTTCGTTCACGAAATCAAGCAGTCTGTTAAACCTTGTTGGCGTTTCGCCCGGAAATCCGACAATGAGCGATGTTCTCAGGGCGATGCCGGGAATTATCCGGCGTGCCTGAGCGATAACTTCTTTAATTTTAGCTCCGGTAACTTTGCGGTTCATCGCTTTTAAGATATCATTATCAATGTGCTGGATGGGAAGATCAATGTAGCGGCAGATTTTTTCATTGGCGGCAATGTTTTCCAGTAAATCTGTGGTTACACGCGCCGGATGAGCGTAGAGCAGGCGAATCCATTTGACGTTCTTTATTTTCGCCATTTCATTTAACAGGGCGAATAACCGCGGGCGGCCTTTTAAATCCCTGCCGTAATTTGTGGTGTCCTGAGCGGTGATGATTATTTCTTTTATTCCTCTGCTGGCCAGTATTTCGGCTTCGTGAAGAATATCATCCGGCTTGCGGCTGCGCGCTGTGCCGCGAATGGATGGGATGACGCAGTAAGAACAGCGATTAGAACAGCCGTCGGAAATTTTTAAATACGTGCTTGTCGCTGTTGATGATAAAATTCGCGGATGCTGATAATTCATTAGAAAATCCGGTTTTGTTATTACGGCGTCACGTCTGTATTTTTCCTGATTTAATTTGTTTATGTGGCTGACGACGTTACCGACTTCTCCTGTGCCTATAAATAAATCCACTTCAGGTATTTGGGCGAAAAGTTCCTTGCCGTATCGCTGGGCGAGACAGCCGGTGACGACAATCCGCAGCCGCGGGTTGTTTTTCTTTTTTTCTTCGGCCAGTGTTAATATTTCTTCAATGGCTTCTTCCTTGGCGGGATTGATGAAGGCGCAGGTGTTGACAATGACAATGTCAGCTGAGTCGTTGCGGTCAACCAGTTGACTGCCGGATTGATTTAAGAGGCCTCCCATTACTTCCGAATCAATTAGATTCTTCGGACAGCCGAGGCTGATGATACGCACTTTGTTTTGATTTATTTTCTTCAACTGGGGAGCTTTCTAATCAGGACTTTTCTGGCTTTCGCGCCATCGGAGGGACCGACAATGCCTTCGGCTTCCATTTTTTCAATGATGCGCGCCGCGCGGTTATAACCGATTTTCATATAACGCTGGACAAGTGATATGGATGCCTGTCCCAATTCCCCGACCAGGGCCACGGCTTCGTCATATTTTTCATCGAAATCATCATCATTGTCATGTTGAGTCTGCGCGGCGGCCAACGCGAATTTTTCAATGGAGGAATCATACGCCGGCTGAGCCTGCATTTTGATGAAATCAACAATACGCGAAATTTCCTTGTCCGAAACATAAGCTCCGTGGATACGGGACAGCTTGGATGTGCCCGGCGGAATAAAAAGCATATCTCCGGCGCCTAGCAGTTTTTCCGCTCCCTGCTGGTCAATGATCGTGCGGGAATCGATTTTGGAAGATACCTGAAACGAAATGCGCGTGGGGAAATTAGCTTTGATCAAACCGGTGATGACATCCACCGATGGCCGTTGCGTGGCAATAATAAGATGAATTCCGGCCGCCCGTGCCATCTGCGCCAGCCTTGTGAGTGATTCTTCCACGTCACGCGGCGCGACCATCATTAAATCGGCCAACTCGTCTATGATTACAATAATGTAAGGAAGTTTTGTATGCTTTATTTCGTGTTCAACTTTGGCAATTTCTGTTGTTGCGGTTGTTGTTGTAGTTTCCACATCGGAGTCAATATTCTTCTTCGGCAATGCTAAAACAGTTTTGCTCTTCAGTCCTTTTAAGAGCAATTCATTGTAAGCATCGATGCTTTTTGCTTTCAAATCGTTGATGATTTGATAGCGTCTTTCCATTTCTTCAACTGTCCAGCGCAAAACCTGTGAAGCTTTTTTCGGATCAACGACTACAGGATGCATCAAGTGCGGAATGCCTTCATAGGAGGATAGTTCCAGTCTCTTGGGATCGATCATGAGGAATTTAACATCATCCGGCTGGGCTTTAAAAAGAATACTGCAAATCATAGCGTTGAGCGCGACGCTTTTGCCGGAGCCCGTGGTGCCGGCAATGAGTAAATGGGGCATTTTTGTTAAATCGGCAACTACGGGTGTGCCCACAAAATTAACGCCTAAAGCAATCGGCAGCCGAAAAGATGATTCCAGAAATGATTCGTTGTCTAGCACTTCTTTGAGAAAAACATGTTCTCTTTTCAAATTGGGGATTTCAATGCCGATTACCGATTTGCCGGGAATTGGGGCAAGTATACGAATGCTCGGCGCCATCAGCGCTAAAGCCAGATCGTCAGAGAGATTGACTATTTTGTTGATTTTAACGCCGGGGGCCGGCTCCAACTCATACATCGTGATTACCGGTCCGGGCATTACTTCTACCACACGTCCCTCAACGCCGAAGTCAGACAACTTCTTTTCCAAAATGCGGGAATTTGTGACCAGAGAATCCCGTTTTACGCGAACATCCTTGCGCTGAGATTCTTCCAGTAATGTAAAGGGAGGCAGTTGAAACTTTTCGTTGGCGTTAGTTTTAGTGAAATTAAAATTGGTTTGCTCAATTTTTTTGAGGTTTACTTTTTTTACAATCGGCGGAGTATCTTCGATTATCACCGGTTGCGGTTTTTTTTCTATTTTCACACTCTCAAAAACATAATTTACAAAAGATAAGATACGGTTTTTGCAAAGAGTGAATAAAGCCGAAACAAATTGGGAGATTCGTTCCGTTAAAGAAACAAGTGAAAATTCAACCATGAAGGTCAGCGCCACAACAAAAATCAAAATTAAAATAATATAAGTTCCCGCGACATTAAAAGATATGCGGAGAAATTCGACAATGGAAACGCCGAGTAATCCGCCGGTGCCGTTTTTCAGCGATTCTCCGTAAACGGTGACGCTTCCGCTGATAAGGATGGCCATGAGTCCGGCAAAGGAAAGAACAAAAAAGAAAAATCCCAAAACCCGTCTGGTGTTAATAGTAAACGCGGTCCGTAAAAAATATTGAAAACTGCAGGCCAGGAGGATGAACGGAAAAAGAAATGAGGAAACGCCCAAAAGACGAATTAAGGAATCGGCTGTATAAGACCCAGCTTTGCCGGTAAAATTATGCGTTGCATGACCACTAACAATGAAGTGGGTAAAGGAAGGATCCTGCGGCCGGTAGGAAACAAGGCACAAAAGCAAAAATAAGGCCAGGGAAAGACAAACTACTCCTTTAATTTCCCGGTTTCTTTTATTATTCTTTTGCTTTTCTGTTTTTTTCTCTTCCATATTATTATTGTGGTACATTAAAATAATAATTTGTCAACATCAAGGATTATTTCAGAAAAAAGATGATTTTACAAGTAGAGTAAACAATCCGAAAATCCAGCAATGGTAAGCAAAAAATTTCAGGCGCGCCTCCTTTGTCCGGTTCAGCTTGCGGAAAATACCGGCGGTTATCGTGGAGCCGGAGATGGCAATACTGGGTAAAAAATTTTGAAGAATAACAAGATGAGCATTACTGCTGACAGGAAAAAGTTCGGTTAAGCCTTGAGCAATTCCCCAAATTAGTGGCAGAAAGGTTTAAATAGTCTCGCTTTTCAGATCATTAATGTTTAAATTTTCCGGTTCCTGCCAGGAATTATAATTTTTAATAATTATATTTCTAACCTTTTCAATCAGTTCATGACGATTTTCAATATCAAAACTTTTTACTTCTATTGGTTCTCCGATGACCAGCTTTATTTGACCAGGTTTTATTCGCACTGATCTTTTGGGCATAATCCGGCCGCTGCCTATAATAGAGACAGGCACAATGGGCACACCCGATTTTATGGCGAGATGAAATGCCCCCTGTTTGAAAGCTTTGATTTCTCCGTCGCGGCTTCTTGTACCTTCCGGAAAGGTCATTATTGATTTTCCTCTCCGGATGCACAACGCGGCTTCATCAATACTTTGAATGGCTTTCTCTCGATTATTCCGGTCAATTTCAATATATCCGGCGCTTTTCATCGCTGTGCCGAAAATAGGAATATTAAATAATTCTTTATTAGCAATCCACCGGAATTGCACAGGGATATATGCCAGAGAAATTAAAATATCGAAGTCGCTTTGGTGGTTGGCCATGAAAATTTGCGGTTTTCCATGCAGAAGATTTTCTTTGCCGATTACTGTCACCTTTGTGTTGCACATTAAAAGTAAAATTTTAGCCCATATATTGGCAACCGTATGAATTTTGTTGTCGGCATCAGGGAAAATGGAAAAAACCACGGACCAAAAGGACATGAACACTGTTATAATAACACCCAACGTAACTAATAGTGCTGAATGAATCATAAACGTCCTTTCGTTCGAGTTTGAGTCCTTTCTTTCGGAGCAACTTTAAACACACATTTGCTACCTTACCACTAAAGAGTTTTGAGTATAAAAGAAGGAACATTGAGTGTCAATAAGTATATTGATAAAATTATAGTTTCTATGTTTCAGCACACAGGAGAAAAGGCATATATGTTAGGTCTGAATGGATACTGAAAATGGATAGCTCCGGAAGACTAGATTCTGGAGCTATAATGGCCATAAAACAAAATTTCTTATTCAATAGACATCAGCGATTCCCAACGTTCCCACTCTGTAGCGCAGGGAAGATTATTTTTCCTGAGGAGATTAATAATGGATTCCTCATTGAATCTCAAATAAGGATTGATCTTGCGCTCCTCGGCCATAGTTGAATAGACATTATCGTGGTCGTATGAGTTCAGGAAACGGTCGATATATTTGTTGCCCGGTTCCAGATGTCGGGCAAATGCAACGGAATCACGGATATAATCATGACCGGCATAAATTATGGTTTCATCAGGCAAGGCCATCAGCCGTTTGATGGATTGATAGAAACTCTTCTGGTCGCCGGAAAAACAGTTGCCCACCGTTGCGTTAAAAAGAGTATCGCCTGTTATCAGGCTTCTGCCCGCGGAAAAGCAGATCGAATCGCTTGTATGTCCGGGTGTTTGATAAACAACGACAGCTTCACCATCTATAAGGATCTCTTCTTTATCAGCAAGGGCGGAGGAGTTTAAAAACTTTGCTTTTGTTTTTCTCAGCAGTTGTTCATTACCCGGCGTGTGGTCGTAATGCGAATGTGTATTGGTGACAAATTCAAGCGACAGCTTATTAGTTTTCAGAAAAGACAGTATCTCTTCCCATGCTCCGCCGTCAATTGCCATCGCCTGTGTCTTTCCATGGATTATGTAGGCAAAATTGTCAGTTCCAAAGCGAAATTGCTCAATATTTAACATAGAAAACCTTATTATAATGTCCCCAAAGGATATATTCCGAGACATTGGATCGTTGTTTGAGAGACAGAATATAATGAAAATAATGCTCATGTGTCAAGATAATCGTAAAAGTCGAAAAGTCGGTTTCATAACGTTAATTTACATTTTTAGAAAACATTTGACAAATTAAGGTCTTGGTAATAGTATTACGCCGCTTTTTTGTAACGCGGGCGCGATGAGCGCTTTTTTAATTTTCGGGGTTAATTGTGAGACTCAAATTTAATGAAACTCAGATATTACAAACGCAGTGCAGTAATGTCTGCTAGTTGAATTATCCCGCCAAAGGCGGAGGGTTTCATATCCGTGATTCTTCGAGGAGTTATTTGTAAAACGTGAATAGGATTCTAACAAAAAAAAGAGCATTAGAAATTATTGCCAATTTTTCCCGGTCGGGTGTTCTTGTGGTCGGAGATATAATGGTCGATCATTTCATCTGGGGAAATGTCTCCCGTATCTCGCCTGAAGCTCCCGTGCCGGTTGTTGATGTTCAGAAAGACAGTATTTTACTGGGCGGTTGCGCCAACGTGCTCAATAATATTTATGCGATGAGCGGTAAAGTTTATGTTGCCGGAGTCATTGGTGCAGATAATGTCGGGAAAAAATTGCTTGCAGAATTGCGCGGACGGAAAATCGAAACGAAAGGCGTCGTTGTAGAAAAAGGAAGGCCGACTACTCTGAAAACGAGAATAGTCGCGCACGGTCAGCAAATGGTGCGATTTGATAAGGAAAACAGAAAACCGATTCCTCAATCCAGCATTAATAAAATTCTGGAATATGCAAAATCATTGCGCGGAGAAATTGGGGCTATAGTTATTTCCGATTATAATAAGGGAGTTATTTCCAGGGAGCTTATCGAAGGAATAAAGAAAATAGCGGAAGATTCCAAGATATTCATTTGTCTTGATCCCAAGCAAAACAATTTTTCTATATATGAAGGTGTGCACGTGATTACTCCCAACCATCATGAGGCCCAGCGTGCTGCCGGTATGGAAATAACCAATGCCGATGATATTCAGCAATTAAGCGAATCTCTTTTAAAAAAGTATGCCTTTCAAGCAATGCTCATCACGCGGGGAGAAGAAGGCATGAGTCTTTTTGAAAATGGCCGGAAAATTATTCATACTCATTTCCCGGCTCAAGCTAAAGAAATTTATGATGTGACCGGCGCCGGTGATACGGTTATCGGCATGCTTGCATTGGGCTTGGCCGCGCGGGCCAGTATAAAAGAAGCAACATGTCTGGCTAATCTGGCTGCGGGTATCGTGGTCGGGAAGATTGGTACGGCTACTGTTTCTCAAAAAGAACTTATAGAAGCATTATGAGCAAACCGAATCCGACGGAACCGGTAAAGTTGATTTTCAGCGTTTTTGCGAAAGAGACCGAACTATTAAAAGAAACGATAGAAATTTTATCTTCTGCTTATGGACAGCCGGATTTCATAAGCGCGGTAACGCTCTTTGATTATACTAATTATTATAGCGCCGAGATGGGTGGAAATCTTGTCCGTCGCTTTCTGTCCATGGAAAAGTTAATCCGGCCGGAGGCCTTGCCGGACATTAAACTGGCGACAAATGAGATTGAGGATAAACTGGCATCGGATTCGCGGCGACAGGTAAACATTGATCCGGGTTATATATCCAAGGCGCATTTGATTTTAGCCACCGGCAAGGCTTACACTCACCGCCCCTATTTACGGGATGGGATTTATGCCGACTTAACGTTAGTTTATCAGGGAAAGAAGTTTTGCTCTCTGCCTTGGACTTATCCTGATTATGCGGATGAAAAGCAACTTCTAATGTTAAGCGAAATCAGGGCGAAATATTTATTGCAGTTAAAAATGGCGGGCCAGTAATAAATCCGCAATATTGATTGAATTGGTGTATGGTGTATAAATGATAAAAAGTATGACCGGTTATGGCCGGGCGGAAACAGTCCAAGAGGGTAGAAATATTATTGTGGAGGCGAAGTCCGTAAACCACCGCTTTTTGGAAATATTTCTGCGTACACCTTCAGCACTTTTCCCTCTGGAGGCGGAGTTCAAAAAGAAAATCAGTGAAAGATTCAAACGCGGACGCATCGAAGTATCAATTAGGCTGGAAGGGGAAGGCACCGATGTCTCCAAAGTTAATTTAAATTTAGAAATCGCCCGTAATTATTTTGATGTTTTGAACCGGCTTAAAGCGGAGTTTGATCTGGAATCTCCAATCAGTTTAAAGACGTTAGCCGGTTTTCGTGATATTTTTACTCCACCGGCGGAAACACAACTGAGTCCTGAATTCTCAAACCAGGTGGAAAAAACGTTTTTGGAATCGCTGGCGATGCTGAGCAATATGCGGCAAGATGAGGGGCTTGCCATGTTTCAAGACATGGATATGAGGCTCAAGGAGATTACGGGAATTCTGGAAACCATTAAATTACGCGCGCCGCAAGTTGTTCTTGAGTATCAGAAGCGTCTGTCTGAAAGGATTAAGGAATTGACAGTTGGATATGCGCTCGACGATGCACGTTTAACTCAAGAGGTTGCAGTTATGGCAGAAAGAAGTGACATTACGGAAGAAATAGTGCGGATGCATAGTCACATCGGCCAGTTTGAAGAGTTGTTGCTAAGCGGGGGAACTGAAGGAAGAAAAATCGATTTTCTCCTGCAGGAAATGAATCGCGAAATTAATACCATTGGTTCGAAAGTCAGCGACGTGGAAATAACTCGTCAGGTGATTGAAGTTAAAAGTGAATTGGGTAAATTGCGCGAGCAAGCGCAAAACATCGAGTAATATTATGGCCAAAAGGTTATTTATAGTTGTCTCTGCGCCCTCCGGCACAGGAAAAAGCAGCATTTGCCAAAGGTTTATGCAGGCTTGTCCTGAAATTAAATTTTCGGTTTCCTACACATCGAGGCCTCCGCGCCCCAATGAAGTAAACGGGAAAGATTATTATTTTATTTCCCGTGAAGAATTTCAGGCGCGTATTGATCAAGGTGAATTTGTCGAGTGGGTGGAAAACTACGGCCACTTATACGGGTCTTCCATGAAAACTATGGAAGAGTTTCTCCATGATGGACAGGATTTATTGCTGGATATCGAACCGAGGGGCGCTAGAAAAATAAAACAAAAGTTTAAGGGAGGTGTTTATGTTTTTGTGCTTCCCCCATCCCATGCCGAACTTTTAAAACGGTTGGAAGGACGCGGTTGCGAAACCGAGGAAGTTATTCAAAACCGGTTCGATCAAGCGGAAAGTGAATTAAAAGAAATTTCGTGGTATGATTACATAATTTTTAATAAAGATTTGGAAACGGCCGTCAATCAATTGATTGCGATTTATGTTGCCCAGAAATGTAAAAAAAGCAGGTTGCAAAGTGAAATTAAACAAGTTATTCGTGAAACTCCAATTCCGAAAGCGAAGCGTAGCGGAATTGGAAAGTTGAACAATCCCGCGAAGCGGAGGGTATGATACCCAGAAGCTTGCTTTGGGGTTCATACCCGTGATTAAAAAAAATAATATATTTTAAGGAGAGATTAAATCAATGGCGAGAGTTACAATAGAAGATTCTTTGCTTGTTGCCAAAACCAGGTTTGGTTTGGTATCACTGGCTTCAAAACGAGCGCACCAGTTGCTGAAGGGATCAGCGCCGTTAGTGGAGTGTAAAAACAGAGAAATCGTGCGGGCCCTGCGCGAAATTGCCGCAGGCAGGGTCGTTTACGCTAATCCCGAATACTTGAACGGAACGAAGGAAGATTTTAAACCAATTCCTGATAGCTCTGAGTTCATCGGCGATGAAGAATATATCGAATAAAACGGCGAATGATAAACTCATCTTTGCTCTTGATGCTGACAATTATGAGGAAGCTTTATCATGGGTGGAGCTCCTTTCCGGATATGTCGGCATGTTTAAAGTTGGCAAGGAATTGTTTACTGCTGTCGGGCCGAAAATAATTGAGAGCATCAAAAAACGGGGCCAGAGGGTATTTTTAGATCTCAAACTTCATGATATTCCCAACACCGTTGCCCGTGCATCTGAAGCAGCTGTAAGATTGAACGTTGATATGTTTAATGTTCATGCGTTAGGTGGCAGCCAGATGATTAAGGAAACAGTTTCCGCCGCTTGGGCTTGTGCCGATAAACTTGGCACAGCTAGGCCGATTATTTTGGCGGTAACAGTACTTACCAGTTTAAATAGTGCTGATTTGGCAGAAATTGGATTTCAAAAAGACACAAGGGAATTGGTTTTACATTTGGCCAAATTGGCGCAAACCGCGGGCGCATCGGGTGTCGTAGCTTCAGCGCAGGACATCGCCCTGCTGCGGAAAAATTTTGGCGATAAATTTGTCATTGTTACACCGGGCATACGAAGTGCTGGCGCAACAACAGCAAAAGACGATCAAAAAAGAACTCTCAGCGCGTATGAGGCTGTAAAAACAGGTGCTGATTACATTGTTGTGGGCAGGCCGATTCGAGCAGCCCAAGAGCCTTTGGAAGCTTGCCTGCAAATTGTCCAGGAAATTGCTGAGGGTTTAGCGGCAAGATGATTCACTTGTGAAAATGGAAAGCAGAACATGGAGGTAATTTACGGTATAAATTCCATTAAGGCTCTTCTCCGGCAGCAGGATGGCGGATGGGAAAAAATTATCATTGCCTCCGGAAGGGGTGGATCTTCCGTAAAAGAAATAATCGAGATTGCCCGGCAAAAAATAATTCCTGTTGAGTTTTACCAGCGAAAATATTTGGATGAATTGGCGGGAACGCCTGATCATCAAGGAGTTATTGGCCTGTGCAAATCTTTTGTTTATGCAGATTTAGATGTATTAATAAAAAACCGCAACAAATCTTTTAATTTTGATCTAATTTTAGTCCTTGATAGCATTATGGATCCTCAAAATTTGGGATCAATAATTCGTACCGCCTATTGTTTAGGCGCAAACGGTGTAGTGATTCCGGAAGACAGGGCGGCTCCGGTTACTGCTGCCGTTAATAAAGCTTCCGCCGGAAGCGTCCAGCAAATACCTATTGCCAGAGTGATTAATTTATCACAAACGCTTGATTATTTAAAAGATAAAGGGTTTTGGGTTTTTGGAGCGGAAGCTCATGCTGGAAGCAATTTGCAAGAGATGAATTTTAATTGTCCTGTGGTTCTGGTATTAGGGGGAGAGGCAAAAGGCATCAGGCCATTAGTGAAGAAGAAATGTGATTTTCTGCTGACCATTCCCATGGCGGGAAACTTTGATTCCTTGAATGTTGCTGTGGCTGCGGGAATTATCCAATATGAGGTATCTTGTCAACGCAATAAAACAGAGCCAGTTAAAAAATAAATAATTTGCGGCTCCCAATAAATTTAACATTTAACTTGTTGAATTTATATGTAAGTTGGATTATAATATTAAACAATAAAATTATTCCAATGTAAAGAAAGGATCTCCGAATATGCCAATTTTTATTTGGGAAGGTACAACAAAAAAAAATGAGGTAAAAAAAGGAGAAATGGAAGCGGCCGACGAAGTTACCGTTCGTAATCTTCTGCGCCGGCAAGGATTTAAATCCATTGAAGTCAAAAAGAAACCGAAAGACCTTGTTGAATATCTTCCTTTTTTAAAAGGAAAAATTAAAGAAAAAAACGTGGTTGTTTTTTGCCGAGTTTTTTCCACAATGATCAATGCAGGCCTTCCGCTTATTCAGTGTTTGGATCTTTTATCCCAGCAGGAACAAAACAAAGCTTTTTCTAAAATTATTCGGTCAATAAAAGAAGATATTGAGGGTGGCACCAGTTTAACCAATGCTTTAAAGAAATACCCCAAGATATTTGATGATCTTTTTGTGAATTTGATTGCTGCTGGTGAAGCCGGTGGTATATTGGATGTTATTTTAGAACGCCTTTCTAATTACATGGAAAAAGCGATGAAGTTAAAATCACGCGTTAAGGGTGCAATGACTTATCCCGCAGCTGTTTTAGTTATCTCCCTTTCTGTCGTCGCTTTATTGCTTCTCAAGGTTATTCCTGTATTTAAGAAAATGTTTGAAAGTATGGGCGGACAATTGCCCGGTCCTACCCAGTTTTTAATTACGGTAAGTGAGTTTACACAACATTACTTTTTATATATAATTGCTGTAATTGTTGTCATTTATATTGCTTTTTCCAGGTTTTATAAAACGGATAAGGGGCGCTGGATTGTGGACTCTCTAGTGCTCAAAACTCCGATTTTCGGAGAATTGTTGAAAAAAGTTGCTGTGGCTAAATTTTCGCGTACGCTTTCGACAATGATGAGTTCCGGCGTACCAATTTTGGAAGGACTGGCCATTGTCAGTAAGACTTCCGGTAATGTAGTTGTCGAGAATGCTTTATTAAAAACACGCCAGAGTATTAGTGAAGGCCGGTCTATAGCGGAACCGCTGGACGAGACGGGAATTTTCCCGCCCATGGTGGTACAAATGATTTCTGTGGGAGAAGCGACGGGTGCCTTGGATTCGATGCTCAATAAAATTGCTATTTTTTACGACGATGAAGTTGATGTCGCGGTGGATGCAATGACTGCGCTATTGGAGCCGGTAATGATGGTTTTTCTGGGAGGAGTCGTTGGCGGTATGATTATCGCGATGTATCTGCCGATCTTTAAACTTGCTTCCGTTGTTGGCTGATATAGACATTATGTTATAAAATTGGAAATAATCACGGGTATAAACCCCAAAGCAATCTGCGAGGTCTTGCACCCTCCGCTTCGCGGGATAATTCGACTAACGCTTCAAACTTCATTTCGCTCGTTTTCAGCGAGTCTCATTAAGTTTCACAATAAAATGGTCGGGATGGCGCGATTTGAACGCGCGACTCCTGCGTCCCGAACGCAGTGCCCTACCAAGCTGGGCCACATCCCGACACGGTCAGGGACATTATATAATTTATTTCTAATTGTCCACTTATTTATTTGTGAAACTCCAATTTAATGAAAATCAGATATTACAAACGCAGCACAGTAACATCTGTAAGTTGTAATGAGACTCGCTGAAAACGAGCGAAATGAAGTTTGAAGCGTTAGTCGAATTATCCCACGTGCGAAGCTAAGTGGGACTATATAATTAGACCCAAGCTTCAGAAACAAAGTGCATAACTTGAATAACCTAAAGGTCACGTGGGGTCATCTGCGACTGAAGCTTGAAGGTCGAATCAATGACATTCGCTGAAAATGAGTGAAACAAAATTTGAAGTGCAAATGGAATTGATCACGCGAAGCGGAGGGTGCAAGACCTCGCAGATTGCTTTGGGGTTCATGTCCCTGATTATAAATATTTTTACCTTTCTTTAATTTATATAGGTAATTGTTTTTTATTTAAGGGCGTGTTATATTATAACTTAACATTATTTAAAAAAGGATGTTCTGCCGGTGATTATTTACGATTTAAAATGTGAAAAAGGACATACATTCGAGGGTTGGTTTAAAGACCAGAATGCATGGAATTTACAAAAATCGCAAAGGTTGGTTTCTTGTCCGGTGTGTAATAGTTCGAATATAGAAATGATTCCTTCTTCAATTACGATTATGGGAAAAGATTCACGGGCGGCAGGCAAGCTTCAGGAAAAGGAACTTTCTCCCGCTGGCGCCCTGAAAATGTTACATCAGTATATCAATAAGAATTTCGAGGATGTGGGTGATAAATTTGCCGAAATTGCCTTAAAGATACATTACGGGGATGAAGAAAAACGAAATATCAAAGGGACAAGCACGCCGCAAGAGGAAGACAACTTAAAGGAAGAAGGTGTTCAGTTCATTAAAGTTCCTTTTTTAAAAATGGATAGTTAATCAATTTTTTTATTCGATGTGCTTTTTGCCGATATAACTTGATATCTCCCGACTTAAAACAGTTTTTTGTTATTTTACAGGTTTTAATCTATGCATAAAATTTATAAAAGTATCATTGAAGGTATAGGCAACACTCCCCTGGTGGAAATATGCCGGCTTAATTCCAATAAAAAAGTAAAGATTTTTGCTAAACTGGAAAGTGCCAATCCCGGTGGTTCCATTAAGGATCGCACTGCATTATTCATGATTGAGAAAGCGGAAAAGAGGGGAGAATTAAACCATAATAAAATTATTTTAGAAGCAACCAGCGGCAATACGGGAATCGGCTTGGCGATGATTGCCGCGGCGAAGGGATATAAGTTGTGTTTAACCATGTCGGAAGCGGCAAGCGAGGAGAGAAAAAAGATTCTACGGGCCATGGGCGCTGAATTGCATTTTACTCCGGCTGTTCAAGGTACCGATGGCGCCATCGAAGTTGCCTACAAGATGCTGCGCGAAAATCCGGATAAATATTTCGGTACAGATCAATTCAATAATGAGGATAATGTTGCCGCTCATTATTACGGTACTGCCCAGGAAATTTGGGAGCAGACTAACGGTGCGGTAACTATGGTGGTATCGAGTCTTGGCACCAGCGGCACGGCTATGGGGATTTCTAAACGGCTCAAAGAACTAAACCCGGAAATTAGAATAATAGGCGTTGAGCCTTATCTTCAGCATAAGATTCAAGGACTAAAGAACATGCGGGAGTCCTACCGCCCTGGAATATTCGATAAAGCCAGGCTTGACGAAAAGGTAAATATTTTAGATGAAGATGCTTTTGAGATGTCCCGAAGAATAGCCCGCGAAGAAGGTATATTAGTGGGAATGAGTTCCGGTGCGGCCATGTTTGTTGCTGCACAAAAGGCTCAACAAATAGAAGAAGGGTTGATAGTTGTCATTTTTCCGGATAGCGGAGAGCGGTATTTAAGTACGGAATTGTTCGCGTTTAAAAAAGAAACTTCTACTTTTAATCTTTACGATACCTTAAAGCGTCAGAAAAAACTATTTAAGCCGATTAAAACTGATGAGGTAAGCATGCATACATGTGGGCCTACAGTTCATGATACGCCTCATTTGGGAAATTACAGGCGTCTGGCAGTATCCGATTTAATTTCCCGTTATTTGATTTACAAGGGCTACAAGGTAAAACATGTCCTGGATGTTGTTGATTTCACGGATAAATCGATTAAAGGATCAGAAAAAGATGCAATGGACCTTGCCGAGTATTCCAATAAATATATAAAAATATTCTTGGAAGATGCGCAATTTCTGAATATTCATCAGGATAATATTTACGTCAAGGCATCGGAAAATATTGAAGAGATGCTCAAGCTTGTCGAGAAATTGGTCGATAAGAATTACGCATACGAAAAATTACATTCAGTTTACTACGACATTTCTAAATTAGCTGATTACGGTCTTCTTTCTAATATCGATTTAGGTAAAACAAGACTTGGTAAGACCATAGATCTTGACGAATATGAAAAGGACCACCCGGCGGATTTTGCTCTACTGAAGAGAGCAAATTTGGGAGAATTGAAAAGAGGTATTTATTATAAGACAAGATGGGGCAATGTCAGGCCTGGATGGCATTTGGAATGCGCAGCTATTTCTTATAAATATTTGGGTGCAACTTATGACATTCATGTAAGCGGAACTGATGAGGCTTTTCCACATTGCGAAAATATTTTAGCCATCAACAAAGCGTTTTCCGGTCACGATGGCGCTAACTACTGGATTAATGCCGAGTTGGTATTGGTTGATGGCCGCAAGATGTCTCGTTCTCTAAATAATGCTCTACTACTATCCCAATTACAGCAAAATGGTTACAGTGGCAGGGATGTCCGTTTTTTCCTTCTGGGAGTGCATTATCGTAAACCCGTTAATTATTCGGAGGGCGCGCTACAGACGGCAAAAAATACGGTTAAGAAAATCAATACATTTATTTGCCGACTCAAGGCCGTTAATAATGATAATGAAGATGATTTTACAGAAATCGATCAGCTGATATACGATCTTAAGCATGATTTTGTAGCCGCGTTAGATGATGATTTAAATATTGCCGGTGCGCTAGCGGCGCTTTTTAATTTTATTGGCAAAGTAAACTTTCCTTTAACCCGGGGTATAATAAATAAAATCAATGCCTGGAAAATACTGTCGACACTGGAAAATATCAACGAAGTGTTGGGAGTGATGGATTTTGATATGCAGGTTGCTCAAGGCAAAATAAGAGAGTTGATTGACAAAAGAGAGGTTGCCAGAGGCGCCCATAATTGGGAGGAAGCAGATTCCTATAGAGCGCAGTTAGCCGAACTTGGCGTTGATGTTTTGGACACGTCTCAAGGTGTGATCTGGCGATTTAAGTAGAATAGCTATGAATACTCTGAGAAAATCAGTAATAGCCGGTTCTTGGTATCCCGGAGCGCCATCCATTCTGAGAAGGGATATTGAAAATTTCTTTAATTCGGTACCTGATCGGGAATTGCAGGGAGAAATTGTAGGTTTGATAGCTCCTCACGCCGGTTACGTTTATTCCGGACAAATTGCCGCAAATGCTTATAATCTCATCCGCGGGAAAAAATACGATGCGGTTATTGTGATTGGGCCGAGCCATAGAGTTGCTTTTCATGGTGTATCTCTTTTCAGAAAGGGTGGTTATGAAACGCCCCTGGGAATTGTTCCTATTGCCGAAGAACTCGCTGAAAAAATTAAAAATTTAAGTAAAGTAGTGGCCGATGTTCCAGAGGCGCATCGGCAGGAACATTCTGTGGAAATTCAGCTTCCATTTTTGCAGGTCGCGTTGGGTAATTTTTCATTTATTCCTTTGGTAATGGGAGATCAAGACGCGGATACTTGTCAGGAACTCGCAGCGGCGATATATGAGTCGATGCGCGACAAAAAAATATTGATTGTAGGCAGTTCCGATTTATCTCATTTTTATAACTATAATATGGCGAAAAAATTAGATGCTGTTGTTTTGGGGTACTTAAAAGACGGCAATGCGGTTGGACTTTTGGAAAGTTTTGAAAATGGAAATGCTGAGGCTTGCGGCGGCGGGCCAATGGCAGTGGTTTTGCTGGTGGCGCGTATGATGAGCGCGAATAAAGCGTATCTTTTGAAATACGCCAATTCCGGAGATGTAACTGGCGATAAAAGTTCCGTTGTCGGATATGCGGCGGCAGTTTATTGTAAATAAATAATAAAGGAGTATAAAATGGAATTAACAGCGAAAGAAAAAGATACTCTTTTGGATATAGCGAAAAAAGCAATTGCGGCTAAAGTTAACAACAAAGATATACCTGAATTAAATGTGGATTCGGAAAACCTTAAGGAGAAGAGAGGCGCATTTGTAACTTTGAAAAAACGCGGTCACTTGCGCGGCTGTATAGGTTATATAAAACCAACTAAACCGCTTGGCGAAACAGTGCAGGAAATGGCTGTCGCTGCGGCTTTTCATGATCCACGCTTTCCGTCTTTAAAGCCTGATGAAGTTCGGGATTTGACTTTTGAAATATCCGTGTTGAGCCCATTGAAACGCATTGGCGATATTAATGAAATTGAAGTGGGGAAACACGGATTATACATCGTCCGTGGGTACAATGCCGGTTTATTATTACCGCAGGTGGCCGTTGAATATGAATGGGACAGAGAAACTTTTTTAAAAGAGACTTGCTATAAGGCCGGACTGCCAATGCAGGCCTGGGTGGATAAGGAAACGGAAATTTATATTTTTTCGGCGAATTATTTCGGCGACACGGATTGACCACGGAATATTCTTTCTTCAACATTTTATACAAACTATTATTTCAAGGGTATTTTATTGATAAAAAGTAATAAGTACTTAGTTGTCTTGATTTTAATTTCGGTAATAGTGGGAGGATGTATTTTATATTCACCACGGTTTTTACTTTACTCTTCTGAATATAAAAAGGCAAATGCGATAATACTTCTTCTCGGACCTGATTTTAAAGCGCGTCAAAAAGAAGCTTATAAATTGATAAATGAAGGAATGTCAGATTACTTGATTATTCCAGCATATCATAAGGTCTATAGAGTTTATGATACGGAGACGAAGAAATATTTATCACAGAATTTATATTCGTTTAAATCAGGCCAAAATAATATGGCTACATTTCCAGGCTTCTATGAAGATACACATTTGGAAATAATTGATGCCCAAAAAGTAATGTCTGTTTACGGGTTAAGATCCGCAATATTAGTCAGCTCGCCCTATCATATGCGCCGAATCAAATTAATCGTCATGAAAGTATTTGATACAAATAGAGATGATTTTTATTTTGTGCCGACACAATATGAAAAAGCTCCAGCCAACTTTTGGGAATTATCGTTAGCAGATTGGAAAAAAGTGAGAAAGGAATACGGGAAAATACTTTGGTTTTTTATTTATTTTCCTTGGTCAAGGTAGAATAATAAAACCCAAGTTTCAGTCGCAGATGACCTTCAGGTTATGCACTCTTTTTCTAAAACATGGTGACTCTTATATAATCTCGCTTCGCACGTAGGATAATTCAACTTACA
Organism: Smithella sp.; assembly: GCA_049517435.1. GTDB lineage: Bacteria > Desulfobacterota > Syntrophia > Syntrophales > Smithellaceae > Smithella. The sequence goes on from JBEKRZ010000004.1 coordinate 116,094, forward strand.
GATATTACTATGCTGCGCTTGTAATATCTGAGTTTCATTAGAATTGGAGTTTCACTAAAAACCCCCCTTAAACCTTACAAGCCTTAAGGGGGGCGAACTATATTCACAGATCATGTTTTTTTGATGTTGTCAGCGGCGCTTAAACATCATTTCTTTTATGATTCTGATACAATCCTCTTAGCTGACGATGGTCTTTACAGTTTCAATCACTGGGTTGGTGAAAAGTGCCATCAAGATTGTATACAGAGCAAAGATAGTGACTACTTCACCGACATACATCTTGTCATATTTGCGTTTGAGAGAGACCATAATCAACCCGCCGACGATTAAACATCCCAGTTGGAAATAGGGGAAGTTAGTAGTTCCTGCCGCTGAATATTCAGCAAAGCTGAAAGTTGCCGTTAAAAGAATTACTGCCGCCGCTACCATCATTGTTCCTAATGTCTTTTTCATGATCTGTTACCTCCTTTAGGTAATTTGCTTAGTTGCCTTAATACTACTGAAATTATCGTGCCAAAAAATAAATAATTATCATTTATTAATGTAATTGTATGATAATACTAGCCATATGCCAATGATCTCCCCAATTATTTCTCATAAAAATCCCCCCTTTATCCTTTTTTTTAAATAAAATATTAAAACTCGTTTAACAAAATGTGGAAAAAGTATTAAAAAGGTAATCATTTTTTAGGATTGGTAAAAGATTTGAATAGATTAGAAACTTAAGACAAAAAATTAAGCTTACGTAATAGACAAAGCGAAGATAAAAACAAATAAAATTATTTGATACAGACGCGGCGAACCTGTTTAAAATCGGTAAAACCTTTGATGGCTTTTAAAATACCGTCTTGTAAAAGGGTCGTCATGCCTTCGCTCATGGATTTGTTCCGCATGACTTCCACGGTTTCATGCTTTTGAATCATTCTTTTGATATCATCGGTTGCGACTAAGAGCTCATGAATACCCATTCTGCCTCTATATCCGGTATTATTGCATGCATCACAACCCTTCGGCCGGTAAAGCTTGAAGTCGTCATTGTAAGGAATATTTAATTTATCGAATTCTTCCTGCCCGTAGCTTTCGGTGATTTCGTCATATTCTTCCTTCGGAGGATGATATTGCTCTTTACACTTCTTGCAAAGAGTTCGTACAAGGCGCTGGGCTAGAATGCCCAGCAAAGCATCGGCGAAATTAAGGGGATCAATGCCCATATCCAGCAGGCGGACAATAGTTTCCGGGGCGCTGTTGGTGTGCAGAGTGCTGAACACCAGGTGACCGGTAAGCGATGCCTCAACGCCTGTCTTGGCTGTTTCATAATCGCGCATTTCGCCGACCATAATAACGTCAGGATCAGCACGCAAAAACGCACGCATAGCCGCTGCAAAATCAAAACCGATCTTGGAGTGCACCTGCACTTGACGCAAACCGTATTGAGTGATTTCCACAGGGTCTTCCGCCGTCCATATTTTTCTGTCCGGCCGGTTAATGTGATGCAGGGCTGCATGCAGTGTGGTTGTTTTACCGGAACCGGTAGGACCAACGCACAAAATCATGCCGTAAGGTTTGGAAATAATATTAACCAGTTCTTTGTAATTGCGCGGCGTCAGAGCCATATCTTCTATCGGCATTGTTTCGCCTTTGGCCAGAATACGCATAACCACATCTTCCACTCCGCCTTGGGTGGGAATTGTCGCTACACGCAATTCAATTTCATCTCCCGTAGAACGCCTAAATTTAATCTTACCGTCCTGGGGCAGTCTTTTAATGGTGATATCCAGGTTGGACATGATTTTGATGCGTGAAATAAGAGCGGCGCGGTAACTGAAAGGGACTGTTTGATAAAGAGAACAATCTCCGTCAACACGGAACCGAATCTCAACATTTTTTTTATCTACATTGGGTTCAACATGTATATCCGAAGCGCGGCGGCCATAAGCATCATTAATAATTTTATTGACGAGCTGCATAATGACGCTGTCCGATTCGGTGACCATGTCGTCGCCTTCTTCATTTTCTAAAGTTGTATCGTCACCTTCCATCCGGCCCAATATTTCTGTAAAAGAATGTTCATCCCCAGGAGAACTGAAAAAGAGATTGATGTACTTATTTATATCTTCCTCTAAGGCAACATCATATTTTATCTGCTTGGTTTTTAAAAGATTTTCTATGGTGTCTTTCTTAATAAGGTTGTTCGGATCATCCATGATTACATGAATTTTGTCACCGATCATTTCCAGCGGCACCCAGAGTTCACGGTGCAGAAAATTTTTCTTTAAATTCTTAATTAAATGGCCAGGAATAGGTATTTTTTCATTATATTTAATAAAACGGCAATTATAAAATTCCTCGAAAGCATGCCCGATATCATCTTTGGATATATTATGTTTATGTATGAGGAAATTTTCAATTGTTTCTTTCTTTTCCCGTGATACTTTCCAAGCGTTTTCCAAATCTACTTCTTTGAGCAGATCGTGGTTGATTAAATAATCAAATCGCGTTTTCCGATGACGCACAAAACGTTGTTGGTTGTAAAAGGCAACGCCGAGAACCTCGGCAATTTCGAGTGCTAATCCTATTTCCTCTTCAGAAAATTTCCCCTCACCGACCTTTCTGTTGATAATTTGAATGACTCCCATAAGCTGATTGCTATTGTAAATTGGAGCGACAAGGACTTGTCTGGTTTTAAATCCTGTTTTTTTATCCCAGCTATCATCAAAACTTAATTCAGCTTCAATATTTCTGAGTTCCTTTTCGCTGTAGGCATTTTCAATATTGATTACCGTGCCTGTGTTGGCTACATAACCGGAGATACTTTTATTGTTAATTGGTAATCTTATTTCTTTGAGTTGCGTGCCGGCCAGAAACATGGAATAAATTTCATTACGTAATTTATCGACGACATAAATAGTTAGGGAATTGGCGTTAAAAAGGTTGAGAATGCCGATTTTTAAATCGACAAGGATTTGTTTCATATTCTGCGCCGCATGAATACGATTGGTAATATCCAATAACTCCTTGCGCATTCGGGGGTTTCCATTAGTGATTGTCGTAGATGTTTGTTTTAACTGACCGTTCATAGAGTAATATTTCTCTTAATATCTTAAAACGAAATTTTTGTTATACTAGCAAGGATTTATATTAATGTCAATGCACCTGATGTTGTAATGTATAGCGCAATCAGCAAAAAAATCAGCCTGCGGTGACAATCTTGGAAAAATCGGCAATTTTATGAAAAAGCGCTGAAATTTCGGCCAGAAGCGATAAACGGTTGAAACGCACTTTTTCATCCTTATCCATCACCATGACGTTATCAAAAAAAGCATCCACTGGAGGACGCAGGGCCGCCAGCTTGTTCAGAGCGGCGCTGAAATCCTTTTCGTATATCTCTTTTTCCACACGTGTTTTAATATCATCAAAAGAAGAAAACAGATTGATTTCCGCATCGGCGGAAAGCAGGTTGACATCAATCTTACCATTTTGGAAATCCTTCAAAATATTGTCCACGCGTTTAAAGGCGATAGAAATTAGTTCAAAATCCGGATTCTGACGAAACGTCTGCAGTGCCTTGATTTTTTCAATGACCTGAATAAACTCATCAATATCCACGGACAAAACGGCGTCCACTGTATCGTAAGCATATCCCTGATTTATCAGTTGATTTTGCAGACGTCCCTTGAAGAAATCCAGAATATCTTTTTTAACTTTATCCGCCGGTTTTTTCAAAACATCCTTAAGCAGCGCCAGGCTCTCGTCAATCAGGGAATTCAAACTCAGTGAATAGCGGCGGGATAAAATAATATTAATGATACCCAATGCCTGGCGGCGTAGCGCGTAGGGATCGGCGGTCCCGGTCGGCGGCAAGTCAACTCCAAAAAATCCGGCAATAGTATCAATCTTATCGGCAATGCCGACAATCGCGCCTTCGTCCGTTTGCGGCAGGTCACCACCCGCGACAATTGGCAAATAATGTTCATAGATGGCATTGGCGATTTCAGGTTTCTCTCCGGCCAGCAGAGCATATTCGCGTCCCATGATGCCCTGAAGTTCTGAGAATTCGCCTACCATGAGCGATTCCAGATCGGCCTTAGCCAAGAGCGCCGCGCGTTCAACATTTTTCTTAACAGCCGGTTTTATTTTTTGCGCGATTTTTGCGGCAAGCTTTCGGAAGCGCAGAACTTTTTGATAGGATGTTCCCAGCAGCGTATGAAAAACGACTTTCTTGAGCGATTCGACACGGCTCTCCAGTGGGACTTTTTTGTCTTCCTCAAAGAAGAATGAAGCATCAGCTAGGCGTGCCTTTAGCACTCTTTCGTTGCCTTTTGCCACCACTGCGATATCGCGTGGTTTTGTGTTGCTTACCGCGATGAAATAAGGCAAAAGTTTTCCTTCATCATTAACGATGGGGAAGTATTTCTGGTGGGAAATCATTGTGGTCGTGAGTACTTCTTTCGGAATTTTCAAATAGTCTTGGTCAAAACTGCCACGGACAATCACTGGATATTCAACAATAAAGCTGACTGTATCGAGCAGATCTTCGGTATAAAATATTTTACCGCCGATATCTGCCGCCGCGCTTTGCGCTTCTTCAAGAATCAGTTTCTTTCTTTCCGCCGGATCGACAATGACATAATTTTGTCTGGACTTGTTCAGATAATCAGCAAAGTTAGAAACAGCAAATGGTTCCGGGCTCATGAACCTATGTCCGCAGGAAGTATTGCCACTGGAGATATCTTCAATTTTCAGTGGGACAACATTGCCGTCATAAAGAGCGAGCAACCAGTGAATTGGCCGGGGGAAACGCAGATCATAATTGGCCCAGCGCATTGATTTTCTAAAAGGTATAGCTGTGAGGAAATTGGTCAGAATCTCCGGCAGAAGAGCGACCGTCGGTTGACCGGCAATGGTCTTGCGCGCGCCCAGGTATTCGCCTTTTTCGGTGACAATAGTTTCCAGAGCGGCGATTTCCAGTCCCTGGCCTTTAGCAAAACCCAAAGCTGCGTTAGTCGGGTTGCCTTTTTCATCGAAGGCGGCCTTTTTGGCCGGCCCCATTTTTTCTATGGTCTGATCTTCCTGTTTCGGGGCTACTTCGGCAATGTAGAGAACCAGGCGGCGCGGGGTTGCCATGCATTTTATGCCTGTAAAGGGAATCCTCTTTTCCGTAAGGGCTTTGTGGATGATATCTTCCATATTGCCGATGGCTTTGAACAAAAACCCAGCGGGAATTTCTTCTGTTCCAATTTCAAAAAGCAGTTCGTTGCTCATTTTTTCTCCAAATTAACGATTCTTTAAGAGAGGATAACCCATTTCTTCTCGTTGCTTTAAGTAAAGCTCAGCGCTTAGGTGCGCGAGATTTCTGACTCGTCCGATATAGCTTGTACGTTCCGCAACGCTTATGGCACCGCGGGCATTGAGTAAGTTGAAGGTATGGGAGCACTTCAAACAGTAATCATAGGCGGGCAGGGCTAAATTTTTTTCTACAATGCGCAGGGCTTCCTGTTCATAAGTATCAAAGAGTTTGCGAAGCATCGGTATATCGGCAACTTCAAAATTATACGTGGAAAATTCTACTTCGCTTTTATGATGGATGTCACCGTATTTGATATTATCTGTCCATTGCAGATCATACACATTGTTGATGCCCTGAATATACATGGCGATGCGTTCGGTGCCGTAGGTCAGTTCAGCGGAAACCGGATGCAGGTCGAAGCCGCCAACCTGTTGGAAATAGGTGAACTGAGAGATCTCCATGCCGTCGAGCCATACTTCCCAACCAAGGCCCCAGGCGCCAAGTGTCGGAGATTCCCAGTCGTCTTCCACAAAGCGGATGTCGTGATCAAGAGGATCGATACCGAAACTCTTGAGTGAATTAAGATAGAGCTCCTGAATGTTAACCGGCGAAGGTTTCATGATCACTTGGTATTGGTAATAATGCTGGAGGCGGTTGGGATTCTCGCCATAGCGGCCATCAGTGGGACGGCGTGAAGGTTGGACGTAGGCTACGTTCCATGGTTCCGGTCCCAGCGCGCGCAGGCAAGTTGCTGGGTGAAAAGTGCCCGCGCCGACTTCCATATCATAGGGCTGTTGAATAACACAGCCTTGAGAATGCCAGTATTGTTCGAGGGCAAAAATTAATTCCTGAAAAGTCACAATTTTCTCCTTGTTGTTTTGAGCGAAAAATCGGGCAATGTTGCCATCACTTATCTTCATACGAATAAGCGGGTAACTAGCATGTACAGCCGTATAGTGTCAATATAAAAAGGGTGTTTTAATATCAAAATTTAGGATTTAATTTGATATTAAGCTAAGCGTAATGAGCACGATTGTTCCTATTTATTGTGAAGGTGGGGGATAACATATCCGAGACCGATTGAATCTTCATTAATGGACTTGATTTTCTGACGCACCAAAGCTACAAATTATCTTTCCAAAAACGGTGATTAAAGAGGAAAATAATTGCCGATAATGCAGAATTGGTAGGAGGTATATATTAAAAACTTATATTCTAGGACCCAATAATTTTAATAAAACATTTCTAAACTTATATTTATTAAATTAACTTTTAGAAGTTGGTTGTCTGTTTCACCTACGAGTCAATATACTCATAACGTAGCAAAAAATGAAGATTACTATTTAAACTGTTCCTGACGTTATGATTCAGGATAAATCCTATCTCTTCCATTCTTCTTCGCCTGATACATGAGCTGGTCTACTCGGTGAACAAACGCTTTCATCTCTTCTTTCGGCTTATATTGTGAGAGACCGATGCTCACTGTCATATAGACCTTTTGATCCAACGCCGGGTGAAAAGCCTCTTTCTTTAATTCCTCTTGTATTCTTTTTGCCGTTACAATTCCCTCCTTACTTGCGGTCATCGGCAGGATGATTGTAAATTCCTCGCCGCCATAACGATAGGCTGAATCGATCTCACGCAGGCATAATTTGATCACCTGACCGACTCGTGATAACACATAGTCTCCCTCAACATGACCGTAGGTATCGTTGAACATCTTGAATTTGTCGAGATCCATCATCATAAGAGTAAATGGTTGTTCATAGCGATTCGACCGCTCTATTTCATTTTCAAGCTGAGCGTAAAAATGCCTGGAATTATAAAGCTGCGTGAGGTCGTCGATTGTGCTCAGTTCCAAGTATTTCTGTTCGCTTTTCCGCAACGCATCCTCCGCCAGTTTGCGTTCGGTGATGTCACGGTAGTTAACAATTACAGATTCAACAACATTATTGATTACCAGGTTGCTTCCCACACCTTCGAATGTACACCAGCTTCCATCCTTATGACGAAGATGCATTTCACCCTTTATAACAGGATAGTTTGTATCCCTAGTCAAAGTATTGAATGAATCAGCTAAAAACTGCATGTCATCCGGGTGAACAAGCTCAAATCCTTTGGCGCCAATCCTTTCTTCAGGCTTGAATCCTAAAACTATCTCCACCGCTGGATTTATATAGGTTATAATTCCTTCTCTATTAATGATAACAATGATGTCTGAAGAGTGTTCTATTAAAGCCCGGAAACGCAGTTCCTCATGGTGTAATTTTTCCTCCATCTGTTTGCGATCGGTTATGTCATGTGCAATTCCCCTATACCCAATTGAGTTACCTGATGAATCTTCTTTTAACGATATGGATATTTCAACGTATCTTTTAGACCCGTCTTTTTTTGTCATCTGCCAACTGAATCCCTGGATGGGTTCCCCTGTTCTGTAAACTTTATTACAAACTTGAAAAATTTCTTTTGCAGTTTCTCTATCTGAGTACTCCCGGAAATTCATACCCAGCAATTTCTCTTTGGAGTGCCCGGTGAGCTGAGACATTGAATCATTGCAAAAGGTAAAGTTACCGGTAAGATCAACTTCAAAATAGCCTTCCTGCATGTTTTCAAGAATGGTTTGATATTTTTCTTTACTATGACGAAGCGCTTTTCCCATCCGTTTGCGCTCGGTAATATCCATAAAACTGCCCAGAGTAGCTCGACCCTCTTTATAAACGATGGGGGTGATTGTCTCCAAAACCCACATTACCTTATGGTTCTTCTTGACGAACCTGTATTCGTAAGGTTCAAAGCTTTCCCCTTTCAAGCACTTTATCGCTTCCTCCCTGACCATTTCTCTATCATCAGGATAAATATTATTTAGGGAATATGTGCCGATAAGCTCTGTGCCTGTATAGCCAGAGAGTTTTTGATACAACTCACTGACATAGACAAATTTACCATTCTGTACGATATATATTCCGACTCCGGTATTTGCTATAATGGCTTTTGCCAGATGAGATAAAGCTTCATCCTTGTTTTCCTTTTTCTTCTTTTCAGGTTTGCGTACTGCTTTCGGTTTGACTGTCATTCAACCTTCGCTAAAATCTATTATGAGTGTGCTCAAATTATGTTTAGTCAATTCAATTTCTTTGTATTTAGAGAAAAATAGAAATTTATTTTTTAGAGGTAGCTTGTTTATATAAAAAACAGTTTATGTGAAGAAAGTTAAACTATATCTGGCTTATTCATAATAAATCTAATTATGTATTAGTACCAAATGTTAATGTAGAGTTCAACCATTTTTTGATTATTTCCGGTTGAAATGTTGTGTGAATTGAGAGACTAATAAAAAAATATTTTGAGAGTTAGCATTGTAGCCCTTGGCAGACTAAAATGTACCCTATTGTCCTGTCCGTTCCCTGTCTCGATTATTTTTTTGAAAATGATCCGGCGGTAAAAGCCTAACTGATACCGCTGACATCTCGAATAATATAAATATATTTATTTAGTGGTATATGAATACAAAATAGGTTTACGATTCGTCAAGCAATTAATAGTTGACATTCTGTGACTAATCCTTTATGCGTAGACAAGACGATCTCGTTTAAACTATAGCTTTTTCTGTGGATGGAGTTTTGCCTATGGCATCCCGGCGAAATGAATATTACCAGGAGGTTGAAAATGAAGATGATCAAGCTGGCCGTAGTCACTTGTGATGAAAAATATTTGCAGCAACTTACGAATCGCCTGCACGAGGAGAAAGATATCAACCTCCTCGGTACCATTATCATCAATAATCTCAAGAGCGAGGTGAAACAGGCCAATGCTTTCGTGAAGCAGATGATCGAGCAGCGACCGGATATACTCCTCTTTGATCAGTTCATTTTGCTAGAGGTGGCATCTCTGAATTTGGGGAAAATACTCGGCTATAGGGATAAATTGCCTACCATGAAGACCATCATCGTCGGCGAACGCTACAACGAGGAAAACGTTATGGCGATGATGATGGTGGGTGCGCGGGGGTTTTTCCGGACCGCGCTGGGTTACGAGCACCTTATTAAATGCATTCGCGTGGTGGCCCAGGGAGAGATCTGGCTCGACGCTGAGCTTATCACACGTGTTTTCAATGAATTCATCAAAGAATCCATGAAGAAAAGAGATCTTCTTAAATCTCTCACCCACCTGAGTTTGGCAAAACTGGAAATGCTTTCGCCGAGGGAGATGGAGGTTCTGGCGCTGATCAGCGAAAGCATGACCAATGAAGAAATCGCCAGTAAGCTTTTCTTAAGCTCCAAGACCGTCAAGACCCATCTGCGCAACATCTTCGCGAAGGCCGAGATCCGAAATCGGGTCGAGGCCGCGCTTCTGTATACGCGTCATACCCTAATATTGCAATAGTTGTTTTCGCCTAAATCATTAAGTCAAGAGGATGTTTTATTGATTATGATTTAAAAGGGTGGATAACCATCAAAATTACCTAGTACTCGCTTACAAGAAGAAATATTCTCATTTATCTTTTTTTGTTCCAAATGATTAAAGATGAAGCTACTTTACTTTTTGGCGCAACACAGCGCCGATCGGTACCTCCCCCTCCAGAGGAATATAAATCTGATTATCATTATTTGTTTCTTTAAGCAGTTTCCCGTTTGCGTCAATAAGAGTGTGCGTATCTATTTTGATTGTATCATCAGGCAATAGCAATTCCACTTCATCGCCTGCGGCCAGATGATTGCGTATACCTATAAGCACCATCTTTTTGATGGAATCATATTTCAATACTACTCCCACCGGTTCGTAAGTTTGGATATATTTAATTTCCGGGTTGGTTTCATTTATTTTTTCTTTTGTAAAGGTAAATCCGGTTGTATAACCTCTGTTGGAAATTTTTGTAAGTTCGCTCACCCATTCCGGCCTGCATTTGTATTTTTCTTTTTTTTGCATTAAAGCGTCCAGTGCCTGTCGATATGTCCTAGTAACTACCGCCACATAATAGGCTGATTTCATCCGGCCTTCAATCTTGAGACTTGTAACGCGGGATGCTAGGACTTCGGGAAGATATTCAATGAGACATAAATCCTTGGAACTCAATAAATAACTATACCGTTCATCCTCTTGCAGAATCAGCGGATCGTCCGGTCTTGTTGATTCGTGAAGTAAATATTCCCAGCGGCAAGGTTGACTGCAATCGCCTTGATTGGCGCTCCTACGGTTGCGGAATGCCGACAAATAACAGCGCCCAGAGTAGGCCATACACATTGCACCGTGGACAAAAATTTCCAGCTCCATTTCTGGAACAGCCGCGGCAATTTCTCCTACTTCTTTTAAATTCAGCTCCCGTGCCAGAATAATTCGCCGCACTCCTTGGTCGCGCCAGAAGAGTACTGCCGCTACATTTGTTGTATTAGCCTGTGTGCTTAAGTGCAGTGGAAGATTGGGCGTTAAAATACGAACCAAGCGGATCATTCCCGGATCGCTGACGATGAGCGCATCCACTCCGGCGTCAGCCAGAGCAGGAATCATCTGTCGCGCCTTTTCTATATCAGCATTGCGGGCAAATGTGTTGATTGCCGCGTAGACTTTAGCGTCTTTAGCATGTGCTTCATTTACACCTGTGGCTAAATTGGCCATAGACATTTCCGCCGAATCCGCTCTCAGACTCAGGCCGGTAACGCCGGTGTAGACAGCGTCAGCTCCGTAGAGCAAAGCGGTTCGTAATTTTTCCAGATTTCCCGCGGGAATTAATAACTCTGGTTTGCGCATTTCAAATCCTTTTAAAATATTTTCTGAAAATTATACTAGCAAAGAAAATGACCTTGTACAAATGAAGTATGTCAGTATATTATTTACAAATAATATGGATAATAAATCATCGTATTACGCAAATAGTCAACCTTAATAAAAATATATTATTACCAACCGTTATACTTAATGATATTATTTTTAGTATTATGATATAAGAAACAGAATTTTTTACGTTTGTTTTTGTAATGGATTTGAATTGCGTGATTAAAGGAGACGGATAGTGGCAATGTTAAACAAAATAGCTATTAGTTCCGGGAATAAAAAATATACTTATTTCATCATCATATTTTTAATTGTTACCTCCTGCGCCGCTTTCGGCCGGATAGCAAGCAATGATTTTATCAATTTTGACGATAACAAATATATTACTGAAAACAATAATATTCAATCGGGAATTAATCCGGAAAGTATCAAATGGGCGTTTACCAGTTTAGATGTCTTTTACTGGCATCCTCTTACCTGGCTTTCTCATATGTTTGACTGGAGTCTCTTCGGCGCAAACGCCTCCGGACATCATCTTGTCAGCCTGCTCCTACATATCGGTGCCGTAATCTTTTTGTTCCTTTTTTTGAATAAAACAACAAATAATATCTGGCCATCCGCTTTTGCGGCCGCTTTTTTCGCGCTTCATCCCCTGCGGGTGGAATCAGTAGCTTGGGCTGCCGAACGAAAAGATGTCTTAAGTATGTTTTTTGGAATGGTCTGTCTCTACGCATACGCTTTCTATGCCGAAAATTTAAAGTTATCCAGATATTTTCTGAGTCTTATATTATTCGCTCTCGCTCTGATGTCCAAGCCAATGATGGTCACTCTTCCCTTTATCCTGATGCTTCTGGATTATTGGCCGCTTGGCCGCTGGCAAAAAGCGATGGATGAATCGGCAAGAAAAAAATTTAATTCAGCCAGAGGTCTTATCTGGGAAAAGATTCCATTTATTTTATTAACCATCGCCTCGAGCATTGTGACTTTTCAGGGACAAAATAAAGAAGGAGCGGTTACTCCCATTGAAGCTCTACCCTTTCTCAAACGCGGTATCAACGCTATTATTTCCTATATCGCTTATTTAGAAAAAACCTTCTGGCCAGTTGATTTAGCTGTGTTTTATCCCTATGAAAATTCCCTTACTTTATGGAAAGTTATAATTCCTGGCCTTATCCTTATGTTAATTACTGTTATTGTTATTTATTACATTAAGAAACTGCCTTTTTTATTCGTGGGCTGGTTCTGGTATCTTGGAACAATGATTCCTTTAATCGGCCTGATACAAGCGGGCTCGCAGGCGATGGCCGATCGCCATACTTACCTGCCATCTGTCGGGATTGCCATTATGCTGTCATGGGGAATTCTGTATCTAGTTAAAAGTGAAAGTATCCGCAGAAAGATTTTATTACCGGCGTCAATAGCCGTTCTTGCCATTCTTGCAGTTTTAACCTGGAGGCAATGCGGCTACTGGAAAAACAGTATCAAGCTTTGGAACCATGCTTTGAGTGTAACAAAGAATAACTATATAGCGCATGTCGGTTTAGGTATTGCACTGTTTAACGAAGGGAAAGTCAAAGAGGCTATAGATCATTATAACAAGGTTATCATGATGCCGTATCAAATCTTAACCTTTAACGATGATTATCTTTATTCTTTTTACGGTACGATTTACAGCAATAGAGGAAAAGCTTATACTGAACTCGGCCTATATCAATTTGCATTTGAGGACTATAACAAATCCATCCGCCTGAATCCTAAAAATGCCGGTTTATACGACAACAGGGGTTTAACTTACTATAAACTCGATCAGCACCAACGTGCCATAGAAGATTTTAATGAAGCCATACGTCTGAAACCGGATTATGCTAATTACTACAACGACAGGGGAAATTCTTACAATAAACTCAGTCAGCACCAACGTGCTCTTGATGACTATACAAAGGCAATCCATCTGAAACCGGATTATGCCGATGCCTACAACAACAGAGGAACTACTTATGGTAAACTTAGCCAATATCAACGTGCTATCGAGGACTTTAATAAGGCCATATACATTAAACAAGATTATGCCGATGCTTACAATAATAGGGGGATTACTTATTTTAGGCAGGGCAACAACAAAAATGGCTGCCATGATATACAAAAAGCGTGTAAATTAGGAAAATGCAAAATATTGGAAGCAGCTAAAAGCAGCGGGCACTGCCGTTGATATTTTAACATTATTCTTTTTAAATTCGTCATTCTCAGAAATATGATTTTTTGGCATCATTTAATAGCAGGTCAAAAAACATCATTTGCAGAGTTTTCGTACCTGTTCCATAACCTTCAGTGATTTTACTTCGCGTCCCAGTACATGAGAAATAAAATCAGTGAGGATATTGCGCGATTCAATTGCCAGAGAATCAGTAAGCGCAATTAGTTTGATTTTATCAATATCCATGTCTTTTCCCAAAAGCAATGTCCGCACTGTGCCCGCGGAAATCGGCTGTTCATATCTTTGAGGTTTGGCGCAGGCGCTGCATTTAATTCCGCCCTCATGGGCATGAAAATAATAAAAGTTGCCGTTGGTAACAGGTGTTTTACAAACGATGCAATGGTCAATGGCCGGTTCGAACCCAGTTAATTTCAGCAGGCGCATTTCGAAAAAACGCACGGCGGCGTCGGATGCTTTTTCTCTGTCCAGCATCAGCAGAAAATCCTGCAAGAGCTGAAATACTTTTTCATTCTTTTTCCCTTCCGGGCTGAAGTGATCCGTGAGGTCAATAAAATAGGAAGCAATTAATGTTTTTTCCATATCCTGACGTATGGCGTGATAGTGGTCAATGATATCGCAGGATTCAATGAAAGCAAGCATGTCCCTGCTTTTGCGGGTAAAGATGATGTTCGTCAGGGAAAATGGTTCGAAGACATTGGCAAACCTTTTTTTGCTTCTTTTGGCGCCTTTGGCAATTCCCTTAAGTTTGCCGAAATCATGGCTGTAGAAGGTTACGATTAAATCCGATTCACTGTAGCTTAAGGTGCGCAGAACGAATCCAGTGGTTTTATGACTTTCTCTGGTACTCATATTTACGAAAAACGACCATCGTACTTAATTTCTCCGCCGACGATGGTAAGAATAGCCTTGCCCTGCATCTGGCGTCCATTAAACGGAGAGTTTTTCCCGCGTGAACAAAACGCCTGCACATCAACAGTCCATTTGAGTTGGGGATCGATTACGGTGATATCGGCATCCGCGCCTGCTTCGAGCGTTCCTTTCGGCAAATTCAGAATGCGCGCCGGGTTCACGCTCATTTTGGCGATTAACTCCGGCCAGTTCAGAGTTTTGCCATGGATAAGATTCAGGCTCAGGCTAAGCGAAGTTTCCAGACCGCTGATTCCGTTGGCGGCGTATTCAAATTCAACTTCTTTATCCGTGCGTCCATGAGGAGCGTGATCGCAAGCAATGACATCAATCGTCCCGTCGGCAAGACCTTCTTTAATTGCCGTGACATCCTGATTGCTTCTCAGCGGAGGATTCACTTTAAAGTTGGTATCATAGCTTTGCAAATCTTCGTCCGTCAGGGTGAAATAGTGGGGCGCGGTTTCCGCTGTTACTTTCAAACCTCTTTTTTTGGCGTCGCGAATCAGGCGAACAGAACCGGCAGTACTGACATGCGCTATGTGAACGCAGGTTTTGGTAAATTCGGCGATCAAAATATCGCGAGCGATCATTGCTTCTTCCGCGATTCCGGGGATGCCGCGCAAGCCTAGAATTGTTGAATAATAACCTTCATTCATCAAGCCGTTACCGGAGAGGTTTGTATCTTCACAATGCGAAATAATTGGTAATCCCAGTGAATAGGCATATTCCATCGCCCGGCGCATCAGGGCGGCATCCATTACCGGCTTGCCGTCATCGGAGAGGGCTATTATACACGCTTCTTTCATATCCCAGAATTCCGTTAATTGGGAACCGGCTGAATCCTTACTGATGGCGCCTATCGGATAAACATTGGCCAGCGCGGCTTCCGCCGCTTTTCTTCTGATAAATTCGGTAATGGAACGATTATCGTTGATTGGATTTGTGTTTGGCATGCAGGCGATGGAAGTGAAACCGCCGGCGACCGCGGCGGCCGCGCCGGACGCGATTGTTTCTCTGTATTCGAAGCCGGGTTCACGCAGGTGCGTATGCATGTCGATCAGGCCGGGTACAAGAATCATTCCGTCCAGATCGATAATCTTTGTTATTTTTTCCGAATCCTTTGATTTTGTTGACTTGGCGAGATTTGTGCCGATTTTGGCAATCTTTCCGTCTTCCAGAAAAAGATCCATCCGGGAATCTATATTTTGCGCGGGATCTATTATCCTCGCGCCGGTTAATAATATTTTCATTCACTACCTCCGGTGAGCAGGTAAAGCAGAGCCATTCTTACGGCTACGCCTTTATTTACCTGATCGAGAATTACAGAGTAAGAAGAATCGTCGGCGATGTCGGGCGATATTTCCACGCCGCGGTTAATCGGTCCCGGATGCATGACGATGACGTCTTTTTTCGCCAGTTTAATGTTGTTGCGGTTCAGGCAGTAATGCTGGGAATATTCGCGCAATGACGGAAAAATGCTTTGCTTTTGCCGCTCCAGTTGAATTCGCAGCATCATTACGACATCGGCATTGGTGATAGCATCCTCCAGTTTAGTATAAACTTTGACCCCCATTTGTTCGATATCGCGCGGCAGCATGGTTGCGGGTCCGGCAAGAACAACCTGGGCGCCCATTTTGGATAAACCGTAAATATTTGAACGGGCAACCCGACTATGCTCGATATCGCCGATGATTGCCACTTTCAACCCGTCAATTTTGCCTTTGTGTTCTTTTATAGTCATCATGTCGAGTAGCGCCTGCGTGGGATGTTCATGCGCGCCATCGCCGGCGTTAATGATTGATTGTTTAACCAGTGATGCCAGTAAGTGAGGAGCTCCGGCGGCGCTGTGGCGGATGACGATGACATCGGGATTCATAGCTTCAAGATTGCGGGCTGTATCGATTAGAGTTTCACCCTTGACGACAGAACTGGTCGAGGATGAAATGTTGATTGTATCGGCGCTGAGTCTTTTACCGGCGATTTCAAAAGATGTTCTTGTGCGGGTACTCGCTTCGTAAAACAAATTGATGATTGTTTTGCCACGGAGTGTCGGCACTTTCTTTATTTTGCGGGTGGAAATTTCCAGGAAAGATTCGGCCGTTTCCAGAATGAGGTTTATTTCATCCACTGAAAGATCTTTTATTCCCAGGATGTCTTTTTTTTCAAATTTCATAGTAGGCCTTAAAAGTTTTTAATTGTGAGACTCAAATTTTAAAAGTGAAGCGCATTAAAATTTTTAAGTCGAACAATCCCGCCAAAGGCGGAGGGTTGAAATACCACGCAGCTTGGTGCGGGAAAAAATTTCCAAAACTTGCTTTGGGTTTTCATACCCGTGATTTAAGTTTCTTCTTCTATTACGACCTCATCCAATCCATTTTTTTCCACCAGATCAACCCGGACAGCTTCCCAGAGGGAAGAGGGAAGATTCTTGCCGACAAAGTCGGCTCTGATGGGCAGTTCGCGATGGCCGCGGTCGATTAAAACGGCAAGCTGGATCATTTTAGGTCGGCCGAAATCGATCAAGGCGTCCATTGCCGCGCGAATGGTTCGACCGGTAAAGAGAACATCGTCAACGAGGATGACTATTTTATCGTCCAGAGAGAAATTTATTTTTGTTTCCCCCAGACGAGGTTTTTTTGTGGAGACAGAAATATCATCGCGGTAAAGAGTGATATCCAGTATTCCCAGGGGAATCTTGCCCCGTTCAATGTCGGATATTTTCTTTTGCAGTCTTTCGGCCAGATAGACTCCGCCCGTTCTGATTCCTACAAGGACGATATTTTCCATGCCTTTGTTTTTTTCCAGAATTTCATAAGCGATTCGGGTGAGGCACCGCTCAATTCCATCTTTATCCATAACTGTTTTTGTGTTTTTGTTCTCCGCCATAGACGATGACCTCAAGCCGGTATTGTTATAAAAAAGCCTTTCTCCCTACGGAAAAAGGCTTTTTATACTTTTTGATGATTTCTTTCATTATCAGTTCCTTTTTCAATCTCACCGGATTAAATTAAAAGGGTAAATTTTGGCTACTTATACAACTAAGTAGTTTATGTGTCAAGATGAAAAAAATATTCAAAAAACTTTCGTTTAAAAAAAATAACTGATATAAACAGACAATCTGGAGAAAAAATATGGATGTAAATCAAGATCCTCAGATTTTTTTGTTTTTAAGCAGAATCCTGGGGAAAAAAATTATTGGCGCCGCAGGAGAAACATTGGGTAGCGTTTATGATTTGGCTGCGGAGTTTATTGATCCCTATCCGGTAGTTACGGGAATAATATTCAGTTCCGCCCAGAAAAAAAATCCCGTTTTTCTTCCATGGAAAGATGTAGTCGATTTTAATGGAGATGTGTCTGTTGCCATACATTCAACAAGTGAATTATCTCCCTTGAATTTGCGACAGGGAGAACTTCTGCTCAAGGATGCCTTATTGGATAAACAGGTTGTTGATACGGATGGCGCCAAGATCAGGAGAGTGAATGATCTTCAGTTTTTGAAAACAAAACAAGGGATGCATTTAGTCCATGTTGATGTCGGTTTTCGCGGGTTGATCCGCCGTATGGGTTTGATTAAACCCTTTGATGTAATTATGCAGGGTCTTTTCGACTACCAATTGCCCAATCAGTTTATTTCGTGGAAATTCGTGCAGCCGGTGCATTCTCCTGACTTGTTACGTTTAAATATTACCCAAAACAGGCTGGGCAAAATACATCCGGCCGATTTGGCCGATATTCTCGAAGATATGGATATTAAACAGCGCACCGCTGTATTTCAGGCTCTTGATGTCGAGACTGCGGCGGAAACTCTCGAAGAAACCGATTCCAAGGTACAGGTAAGTTTAATTAATGATCTTAACTCCGCCAAGGCATCTGATATTATCGAAGAAATGTCGCTGAGCGAGGCTGCCGACCTTCTGGGCGATTTGCCCAAGGCAAAGGCTGAAGGCATTTTAAATGAAATGGAAAAAGACATCGCCGATGATGTCAAAGAGCTCTTGACCCATCCGGAAAGAGAAGCTGGCGGCATGATGACAACATCTTACTTAAGTTTCCGTCCATCAACGACGGTAAAAGAAACACTGGAAAAATTTCGCCAGGAAGCAGCAGATGTTGATCTGGTTTATTATGTATATGTGACTGATGATGAGGAACGCTTATTGGGAGTTGTAACTTTGCGTGATTTGATTTTGGCCAATCAGGGTAAAAAGCTCGAAGAACTGATGGATGATCGGGTTATTTCGGTAAAACTGGATGACAAAGATGATACTATAGCCGAACATTTTGCGAAGTATGCGGTGACGGCGATACCTGTAGTTGATGAAAATGAACGCATGCACGGAACTATTATGTTTAAAAATCTTTTGGAAGTTGTTGCTCCTCAACTGGGAAAATAAATTTAATCTTTCGTGACAGAAGATATGATGGAAAAAATCAGACAGCTTTGGGAAAAGATATTGCAAAAAGGCTTTTGGAAACTGGGGCTGTTTTTTGCGCTTATCGGTCCCGGAATTATTACATCCAATGTGGATAATGATGCCGGCGGCATAACCACTTATTCGCTGGCAGGCGCTCAATACGGGCTGAAACTTCTTTGGTTGCTTATTCCTGTCACTGTTGCGTTAATTATCATTCAGGAAATGTGCGCCCGCATGGGCGTTGTTTCCGGCAAAGGGCTTTCCGACTTAATTCGCGAGCGTTTCGGAGCGAAAATAACCTTTTATTTGATGATAGTTCTTCTCTTGGCTAACTTAGGCAATACATTATCCGAATTTGCCGGAATTGCGGCCAGCATGGAAATTTTCGGCGTCAGTAAACATATTTCTGTTCCGGTTGGAGCCTTTCTTGTCTGGTGGATGGTGGTAAAGGGAAATTATAAGTCAGTGGAAAAGGTTTTTCTGGTTGCCTGCGTCTTTTATCTTTCTTACATAATTTCCGGATTTCTGGTGCATCCCGACTGGTCGGCAATCAAAAAAGCCACATTTACACCGACCCTGAAATTTGATACCGGAATGCTTACTATGACTATAGGC
The DNA here is from genome assembly GCA_049517435.1 of Smithella sp. Taxonomy (GTDB): domain Bacteria; phylum Desulfobacterota; class Syntrophia; order Syntrophales; family Smithellaceae; genus Smithella. The sequence continues at coordinate 135,301 of JBEKRZ010000004.1, forward strand.
ATCGTTGGAACAACCATTGCACCCTGGATGCAATTTTACCTGCAATCATCCATTGTGGACAAGGGTTTGAAAGCCGAAAGTTATAAATATTCGCGGATGGATGTTATCTTTGGTTCGATAACTGTTAACGTGGTGGCGTTTTTTATTATAATGCTTTGCGCTGTTACATTGTTTCAACACGGGTTAAAAATTGACACGGCTAAGGATGCGGCTTTGGCCCTGGTTCCTCTCGCGGGATCATATTGTTCTTGGCTGTTTGCTTTTGGTTTGCTCAATGCTTCTCTTTTTGCCGCATCCATTTTGCCGCTATCCACTGCTTATACAATTTGTGAGGCGTTTGGATGGGAATCAAGCTTAAATAGCAAATTCGCCGAAGCGCCGCAGTTTTACGGCCTTTATTCTTTTATGATATTATTGGGCGCGGGATTTATTCTTCTGCCCAATGTGCCTTTGATTGGCATAATGTATTATTCGCAGGTTATTAACGGAATTCTTCTTCCCTTTATTTTAATTTTCATGCTTCTTTTGATTAATGATAAACGAATAATGGGGAATTATGTCAACGGCCGTTTGATGAATATTATTTCATGGGCAACAGTTGTTATTCTAAACTGTCTTTCGGTGGCAATGGTAATATCGGCATTTTTTTAATTAAAATATTTTAGATTCGTTTTAGTGCAATAAATGACCTAGTCTCTGCCATCGGAGATTATGGTCTTCGTGGTTCCACGACCAGTAAATTATAAAAGCTTTTCCTTCAACATCTCTCAGATTAACAAATCCCCAGAAGCGGCTGTCTAAACTTTCATCGCGGTTATCACCCATGACGAAAATAGAATCCTTAGGAACGGTAATCGGACCAAAATTGTCGCGGGGTTGCATTGTTGCCGGATAAATTACATTATCACTATAAATGCCATAAGAGTCAGAATATTCTTTTCCGTTGATGAATATGTTTTTATTCTTGATTTCGATTGTGTCACCGCCCACGCCAATAACCCGCTTAATAAAATCTTTAGAACGATCATTGGGAAAAATGAACACCACAATATCACCCCTTTGCGGGTTGGTAACAGAAATAATAGTTTTTCTTAAAAGAGGGATTTTTACACCATAAAGAAATTTATTAACTAAAATATGATCGCCGACCAGCAGTGTTTGTACCATGGAACGGGAAGGTATCTTGTATGCACAGATTATAAATGTCCGAATAAAAAGTGCAATCAAAATCGCAATAATAATTGATTCAATGTATTCTTTAACGTTTGATTTTGTCTTTTCTTTTGTTTTTGATTTATCATCTTTAGCCATATTAACTAGAAACCTTTAAGAATAAATGTTGGACAGAGAAAAGGCGATCATAAAAAGGGCAATTAATCCTTTAACCATCTTTCCTCCGATCATAGCAAGAATAGTTCTACCAGATGTTCGGAAAGGAGCTTTTAATTTTGATTGGTTGATAAATTCTATTGTCAATACTCCGGCAAGACCTCCCAAAAAAAATCCTCCCCATGTGCCTGGTCCCCAAAAAAACGGTGTAAGCAAAAATGCTCCTATAACAGCTCCTATTGCGGCAGCCCCAAAAGATTTTTTTGATGTCATTGGCTTATACCCTCCAGCCATAACTAAGAAATCAATTGTTTCGGCAATTATGGTGGAAATAAGCAGAAACAAAATAATCCTAAATCCGACGTGATCAAAGCCGGTAAAAATTATATAAAACAGAACATCAAAAAAAATGACAATGGTTCCGGGCAAGCCAAATAAAGTTAAGTAAACGCCTAAAAACAGTATCAAAATAAAAACGGTAAATCCCGCTGCGGCGAAAAAAGACAAATTATTTCTTCCTCTTCATTTTCGAAAGTTGCAGATTTTCAAAAAGCAGCACAATCGGACAGGAAATGAATACGGAAGAATACGTGCCAAACACGACGCCGACCAGAAGTGAAAAAGCCAGATCGTGGAGTACCGGTCCACCGAATATATATAGCGCGATCACAGTTAGAAACACTGTAAACGAAGTTAATATCGTTCTGCTTAATGTTTGATTAATGCTCATGTTGATGGTTTCGGCCAGTTTTTGCCGCGGATTCAATTTTACATTTTCCCTGATTCTGTCGAGCACAACTATCGTGTCATTGATGGAATAACCAATGATAAAGAATATTGCCGCGAGAATGGAAATGGTAAATTCCATATTCAGTATGGAAATTGTGCCGATGATAATAATGACGTCATGAATAAGGGCAATTATACCGCCCAGTCCATAGCGGAATTCAAAGCGCCAGGCTATATAAACGAGCATGGCCAGCCATGAAAGAATGACGGCAAAAATGGCTTTTCTCTGGAAATCCATACCTACCTTGGAACCGACGACTTCCACGCGTCTGATTTCGTAATCTTTATTGAAAGCAGTGGTCAATGGTTTATTCACGTTTTCATCTAAAAGTTTTTGATCATGGAAAGACTCTGCCGTGCGAATGAGAAACTCATTAGGGCCGAATTGCTGGATGATGCTGTTTTCCAGACGGGTTGATTTGAGAGCAACCCTGATCTTATCGGCGGTCATGCTTTTCTGAAATTTTACTTGAATTATAGAACCACCGGCGAAATCAATTCCAAGGTTAAAACCGCCGTGAATGATAACAGATGCAATGCTGATGGTTGTCAAGATTACCGAGAAAATTATCGCATATTTCATTTTTCCGACGAAATCTAAATTAATTCCTGGTTTGATTAACTCCATACTATATCTCCTGCCTAGCTCATGTATTTGTTTAAATACTCAATTTCTTGATGTTAAAAGTCCCTGTAAAATAATCAAAAATTACCCTCGTGACGAAAACAGCGGTAAAGAGGCTGGCCAGAAGACCAATGATCAGCGTTACCGCAAATCCTTTAATCGGGCCGGTACCGAAGATAATCAGGAAAATTGCTGAAACGATTCCGGTGACATGCGTATCAATAATGGTAATGAAAGCTTTTTTATAACCGGTATCCAATGACAGCCGAATCGTTTTTCCTGTCCGCAACTCTTCTCTTATTCGTTCAAAAATGAGCACGTTGGCATCAACAGCCATACCAACAGTGAGCAGCAGACCAGCAATTCCAGGCAATGTCAGTGTGGCTTTGAAGGCCGCCAGTATGCCCAAAACTAAAACAATATTGATAATGAGGGCCAAATCTGCGATAGTTCCCGAAAGGCGATAATAGATGATCATGAATAAAATGACCAATAGTGAGCCGATTAAGGTGGCCATTATGCCTTGCCTAATCGAGTCGCTGCCGAGTGATGGTCCAACCGTCCTCTCTTCCAGAATATTAACCGGAGCGGGCAGAGCGCCGGCGCGCAAGACAATTGCCAAATCGCGCGCTTCATCCATGGTGAAAGTACCGGTAATCTGTGCCTGGCCGCCGGATATTCTTTCCTGAATGACTGGCGCCGAATGGACTACACCGTCCAGGACAATAGCTAAGCGTTTACGAACATTTTCGCCGGTAATCCGATCGAAATCGGTAGCGCCTTGAGAATTAAATTTTAGAGAAACAGTTGGTTCGCCAAAACGATTGGAAATTTGTACTTTGGCGGTTTCCAAAGAAGAGCCGGTTAGAAGCGACTTGTTTTTCAACAAATATGGCGCGGAACCTTTTTCTCCGGTTGATCTATCGGCACGCAAACCGTAAGCGATTATATCTCCCTCCGGAATATTGCCGCGCAGAGCATCTTCCAGCGAGTGTTCATCATCAACAATTTTGAATTCCAGCAGGGCTGTTTTTCCGATGAGGTTTTTCGCTCTTTCGGGGTCTTTAATGCCCGGCAATTGAATTAAAATGCGGTTGTTGCCTTCCGGGATAATTTCCGGTTCGGCAATGCCGAACTGGTCAACTCTGTTTCTAATTGTTTCCAGACTATGTTCGACGGTTAGTTTTTTAAGTTCTATTGCTCTTTTAGCCTTGATTTTTATTTGGACAATTTGTCCGTTTTCACTCGGGGAGGAAGAGTCTATTTCCAAATCAGGATACTGGTCTTGAAGAATTTTATCCAAAGCGGTCTTTCCCGCGGATTCGTTGAGTTGCAAGGAGATCGTAGCGCCTTTTGCTTTTTCCACATTCCGGAAACGGACTTTGCTTTCCATTAATGATTCTTTTAAATCATTGGAGGTTCTTTCCATCAAGGCTTCCAGAGCTTTATCCGTATCAATTTCCATAAGAAGGTGCATTCCGCCTTGCAAATCCAAACCCAGATGGATTTTATCCTTGGGGAAATATCCATTCCACGGAGTTGGAAGCTGGGGAATTAGTGTCGGTAATAGAAAATACAAAGCACCAAGACATATTACAGCCGTGATTGCTATTCTTATTTTTAAAGATTTAATCATAAATGCCCCTTTCTATACTATATATACTATGGCTTTGTCGCCGGTGAACCCGACTTTTGAAGAACAGCGCCAATAGCGCTTCGGGCGACTTTGATTCTTACTTTGTCGGCAATTTCTAAAGTTATGACTGCGTCAGCCAAACCTGTTATTTTACCGTGAATCCCTCCGGTTGTCATTACTGTGTCACCATAGGCAAGGTTATCTAACATAGCCTTGAGTTCCTTTTGTTTTTTCTGTTGAGGGCGAATTAGTAAAAAATAGAAAATAACGAAAATTATTCCCATGGTGATTATGAAGCCCCAATCGCCGCCACCGGCTGGTCCACCACTTGGGGCACCGCCCATTGCATATGCTGATGTTATCAATTTAACTTCCTCCTTATTCCCATTCTAAATCAAAGCGCTATCTTTGTTAGCAGAGCCTGCCCGGCGCATGCCGGGTTGTAGGCTTCGGGAAAGTTTGTATAACGTGTGACCCTTAGGTTATACGTTTTGTCGCTTTCGCTTAGCCCCGCTGAAGCGGGACAGTTCAACTAACGAATTCCAGTTCACTGCGTAACAATAATTCGAGTTTCACTGCCGGCTCAATATCATCTTTGATTTAGAAATGATATTAAATTTGCTCTTTATCAGAAATTTTAATAATTTCATCTTATTTATTTAAAAAATCGTTTTTAAATTCTAAAAAACGGTCTTCTTTTAATGCCGCCCTGATTTGCTCCATCAGCCGCATGTAGTAGCGGACATTGTGAATTGTATTTAATACCATAGCCAGTATCTCTCCGGCAACATAAAGATGACGTAAATATGCCCGGGAATAATTTTTACAAGTGTAGCAATCACATTTTTCATCAAGCGGATTATTATCTTCCCGCCAGCGGGAATTTTTTATAACAATCTTTTCTGAATTTGTAAACAATAATCCGTGACGGGCGCATCGGGTAGGGATAACGCAGTCAAACATGTCTATTCCGCGTGATACTCCAAAAACAATATCCTCCGGTGTGCCGACGCCCATAAGATAGCGCGGCTTATCCGCAGGTAATAAAGGAGTAATGGCGTCAGTTATTTCATACATTATTTCTTTAGGTTCACCTACACTCACTCCGCCTAACGCGTAACCATCAAAGCCAATGGAAACGGTTTGTTCCACTGATTGTTTGCGTAAGGCCAGATAAGTACCCCCCTGAATAATGCCGAAAAGCGCCTGATCAATATTTATTTTAGCTCTTTTACACAAATCCGTCCATTTTACCGTCAAAGCCAGTGATTTTTCGGTTTGAAATAATGTGGACGGATAGGGCGTGCACTCGTCGAGGCACATCATTATATCTGCGCCCAGCGCTTCCTGGATTTCAATCGCTTTCTGCGGACCCAAAAAGTGTTTGGAGCCGTCAATGTGGGAACGAAACATTACACCGTCGGGCGTAATTTTGCGCAGGGCGCCTAAAGAGTAAACCTGAAAGCCACCGCTGTCGGTTAGAATCGGATCCGACCAATTCATGAATCGGTGAAGACCCCCTAGTTTTTTGATAGTTTCGTGGCCGGGGCGCAAATAAAGATGATAAGTATTGCCTAAAATAATTTCAGCGCCGCAATTTTTGATCTCTTCGGGCAGCATAGATTTGACCGTGCCCTGCGTGCCCACCGGCATAAACGCGGGTGTATGCACAATACCGTGGGGAGTAATCATTTTCCCCAAACGGGCAGCAGTGAAACTATCTTGTTTTATTAACTCAAATTGAAAAGGCATCTTTTCGTATCCTAACCACGATAAACGGGATAAGTCCCGCCACACGGGATAAGTGCGTTAACGAATTTGCTTTCTGCTGGAAAGCAAATTCTAACTTACTAATGCGTTAACGAAATTATTTTTTGTCAAAAAACGCAAAAAATAATTTCTAACTTACTAAAGAATCAGCATGCAATCGCCGTAACTGTAAAAATGATAACGATTTTCTACAGCATGTTGATAAGCTTTTTTTATCAAGTCTGTACCGGCGAAAGCGCAAACAAGTAAAAACAAGGATGATTGCGGCAAATGAAAATTGGTCAGAAGTCCGTTAACTCTTTTAAATTTATATCCGGGATAAATAAAACAATTGGTAGTACCGGACTTAGCAGGGATATATCCATCACCATCGGCAACACTCTCTAATGTACGTGTAGAAGTCGTTCCCACTGCAATCACACGTTGGGCATTATTGATAATTTGGCTGCTTTCTGCACTTATTTCATAATACTCTGATTCCATAATATGTTTTTCAACTTCATCTGACTCGATAGGGAGGAAAGTTCCATAACCTACATGCAAGGTTATCGGAGCAATTTGAATACCCATGTCTTGCAATGTTTGCAGAACATCGGCTGAAAAATGCAATCCGGCGGTGGGAGCCGCAATAGAGCCGGGATTTTTCGCGTAAATGGTTTGGTAACGTTCCCTATCAGTGATATACGGTTCAGCATTTTTTTTACGCTTAATGTAAGGAGGCAGGGGAGCGCGGCCGAAACGGTTTAAATAAGCTTCAAAACCATCTGGCGTAAAAAATTCCAACAGCCATTTTTTATCAGATATGCGGGCTAAAACCTTTGCCTCACTATTATTACCAAGATCGATAATATCTTTTTCATGTAGTCTCTTTGCCGGCCTTATCAGCACTTCCCATGTTTGAGATTCTTTTTCGCTTTCTTTCCTGGTTAAAAGTAATATTTCCAGAATTCCTCCGGTAAGCTTTTTGCCGAAGAGTCTTGCGGGAATAACACGGGAATTGTTAACGACGAGAACATCGCCATTTTGTAAAAAATCTGGCAGTTGAAAAAAAGAGAAATCCGCCATTTTTTCTTTATTTTTGTCCAGAAAAAGTAAGCGTGAACGATCCCGCTTTTGGCAAGGATGCTGGGCAATAAGTTCATCGGGCAAAAAATATGAAAAATCTTTTAATTCCATATGTCTCTTTGTGCAAAGTGAAAAGTCTGGGCAAATAATCAGATTACGATGATACTGTCAATATAAATGAGCTTAACTTCGTCCGAAATATAACAGAATCAGCCCAAAAATCATTGCGGATATTCCTAAAAACCGCAAAGTGGAATCAGGCATTGTTGTCATCTTGAGCAGATAAATTTTTAATCTTTCCGGGAAAATAAAATAAGGAAGGCCTTCAATAATAAAAACCATGCCTAAAACGCAAAGAAAGTATTTCATTTTAAATCCTTTATTTGTGAAACTCCAGTTCTAATGAAACTCAGATATTGCAAGCGTAGCGCAGTAATATCTGTAAGTTGTAATGAGTCTCAAGTTTCAGGAGCGAAGCGCGCTGAATCTTGCTAGACGAATTATCCCACGTGCGAAGCTAAGTGGGACTATAACAAAGTGCATAACCTAATAACCTAAAGGTCACGTGAGGTCATCTGCGACTGAAGCTTGCCGGTCGAATTATCCAGCAAAGCTGCGGGGTTCATACCCGTGATTTTGCTTCATTCCAGAGTTCATCCATCTGGGCTAAGGTTGCTTTCTCCAGAGATATTCCGCGGGCGGAAAGTTTAGCGGTGACATAAGAAAAACGCTGCAAAAATTTATTAGTTACTTTGGACAATGCCGTTTCGGCGTCAACTTGAACGAAACGGCTCAAATTTACCATCGTAAACAAGATATCACCTAATTCTTCTTCGATTTCATCGGTGTTGCGGTTTTTTATGGCAGTGTTGAATTCTTTAATTTCTTCTTTCAATTTTTTCATTACATCCTGAATCTTTGGCCAGTCGAAACCGTAAATGGCAGCTATTGAAGTGATCTTTTGTGCTCGCTTCAATGCGGGAAATGAAAGTGGCACATTGCCAAATACATTCTCGTCATCGTTTTTAGTGCCGCGTTCTTTTTTTTTGATTTGTTGCCAGTTTTCTTTAATTTCTTGCACGGAATTTACTTTTTTATCTCCGAAGACATGCGGATGCCGCCGAATCATTTTTTTTATGATTCCATCCAGAACATCACTTAGAAAAAAGAGTTTTAATTCCGCCCCCATTTCAGTCAGAAATAATATTTGGAAAAGCAAATCGCCCAACTCTTCCTTCAACGCTTGCGGATTTTCTTGGGTAAGAGAGTCGACTACCTCATAAGCTTCTTCCAGAATATACTTGCCGATATCTTCCTTCTTTTGTTGTTGATCCCATGGGCAACCATCCGGTGCGCGCAGTTTTTTAATGAGTTGGGTTAATTCTTTCAGTTTTTTTAGGTCATTATCATCTTTTTTCATTTATGCGTAAATCCTGAGACTTTGAGTAAAAGTTGTTTTGATCGAAGTTTATATTGAAGATAATTAGCATATAAAAGTATAGCTTACAATAGATGACAATGTTTTCCAAGCATGGTCATCTAGGGTTCACTCGGTGAGTAACGGTTTCAAAGCTTTAATGGAGGAAATTTTGTTGTTGCAAAATTGTTAAATTTATTCTTGACAAGGCAAAAAAAAAGCGTATTATTAGCGATCAATACAAGGGTTTGGTGTATAAAAACCAAGTACTATGAAAATCTGTGAAAGGAGGTTAGCCGTTAATGAAAAAGATATTTGCCATTTTTATCTCTATGCTATTTGTTGCTTCTTTATCTCTTGCAGTAGTTGGCTGCAAAAAAGCTGAAGAGCCAGCACCAGCAGAGGCTCCGAAAGTTGAAGCACCCGTTGCTCAGCCGGCACCTGCCGGGACTGCAGTACCTGTACCTGCAGCTACCGCAGTACCTGCACCTGCAAAATAATTGCTTTAAAATAAATTCGCAGGACAAATTAATCGGACATTCATTTTTTAGTGAATGTCCGATTTTTTTATGCCAAATAGGGCTTAATTTTTAAAAATGTGTTATACTACAAACAATAACTTAAATTATTCAATGTTATTGGTTATATTATTAACTTTTAGATGTATAATTAAGAAGATATTTTAATTGCAGTTTTCTTGTCCATTAAGTAAATGTTAATCGGAAATACCACTCAGGAAGAGAGAGAAGGGCGTGATAAAAAATATAAGAAGTTATCCGGGGATATAGGCAATTGGAAGTCAAACGTGAATAATCTTGATAATAACTTAGGAGGTATTTTATGTCTGAAAAAAATAATGATTTATTAAAAGGTTTATTTATTGGCGGATTAATCGGTGTAGTTTTGGGGATTTTGTATGCACCCAAAAGTGGTAAGGAGACGCGAGAAGACATTGCCCGCAAAGCAGATGAACTTTTAGGCAAAGCAAAAGAAGAATATGAGAAAGCCGTGGAAAAAAGTAAAACTGCTTATGAAACCGCCGTTAAACATTTGAAAGGTTTGGAAATATCGGCAAAAGAAAAAGTGGAAGAAGTAGAAGGTAAAGTAAGCGAATTTACTAATTTGGGTGCTGAAGCTATTTCCGGCAATAAGAACAGATTGAAAAAGGCGATTGATGCAGGGGTAGAAGCTTATCGGGAAGAAAATAAAAAACCGGTTTGATTGTCGATATAGTCAGTAAACGTGATCCAAGGATAGAGCACTAATAATTTGAGGAGGTGAATACATGAATCTAGAAATTGGTTTAGTAATTTTAGTTATTACCCTTATTCTATTGTTATTTTTTTGTATTCCCATTCTTTTGCAGATACGGCACATCTTGAAGGATGCTAGAATAACTTTGGAAACTTTAAATCAAAGTTTGCCTACGATATTGAAAAACATGGAAGAGATTACCGCAAATGTTAATAGTTCTACTGCCACTTTGAATCGAAAAATTCAAAATTTTTCCAACGCGGCAAGCCGGTCCCAGTTAATTATAAGCGATATTATTGATAATATACAATGTTTTGTCCCTATCGTTATGAAATTACCAATTTTTCAGACAATTAGAAATATTGCTGCGGTTGTAAAAGGTGTCCGCGTTTTTATTGACGTTCTTTTAAATAAAGAAAAAGTTTAAACTGGAGAGATTACAATGACAAAGGTAACATTTTCCAGCAAATGGGGCAGTGTAAAAGTTCAGAAAAAATCCGTTTCGCCTGCTGCGGAAGCGGAAAAATCAGCCGAAGAAGCTGTCCGGGAAATGAAAAAGTCGCTAAAACCTCCTGCGGGTGAAGACTATAGGGAAAAGTCATTGGCGATTAATAGTCTTGTCTGTGCCCGGTGCGGCCGTGAATTTGCCGAATCTCAAAGACAACTTTTAACAGTGCACCACAAAGATGGCAATCACCACAATAATCCTGCCGATGGGAGCAACTGGGAAAATCTTTGCATCTATTGTCATGAAGATGTTCATAGTCGGGGAGTATTGGCTGAATATCTGGGTGATAATGCTCATGGCCGGGATGTTTATCTGGTATATGATGCTTCGCCGACTTCCGTTGGATCCGGTTTATTGGCTGAGAAATTGAAAAAGGCACTGCAAAAAAATAAACCTAAATAATTATTATACCATTTATAAACCAAAGATGATATCGAGGCAACGACGCCCCAAGCACATGTGATCACTAGTGACCTCATGTGCCCTTCAGGGTATTAGGTTATTTAGGTTATGCGCCGTGCTGCGTTACTAACAAAGATAGCGCTTTGATTTGGAATTGGAATTAGCGGAAAATCAAGTTTGAATTTCCTTTATCTTTGACCAGTTTGTCACCAACTGAAGTTCCGCAATAAACACAGCTATAATCATATTTTTCTCCTTCCTTCAGAATCAGTAACAATCTTTTTCTTACGGCAACCGCTCTTTTGCATTGCGGGCAAAATAATTCTGTGGCATCAAAGTCTTTATAATTTTCTCTCATCTCTGATCTTCAGTCTCTGGAATATTTTCCCAATTTTTAAGCCAGACTTCCGCTTCGCTATCGCTGGGCGCGCGATAATCGCCGCGTGGCGAAAGTGATCCGCCGGAACCTACTTTTGGTCCGTTGGGAACACAGGAACGTTTGTACTGTGAAGTTTTGAAAAATCTGTATAGATAAACGTGAAGCCATTTTTTTATTTCTTTTAAAGTATAAGAGTTTCTCTTATCTTTGGAAATATCCGGCCAATGGCCTTTTGTTTTATCCTTCCAGGCGTGGTAAGCCAGAAAAGCTACCTTTGTGGGCAAATACCCGAAGCGGGTTATATAAAAATTATTAAAATCTTGCAGTTCATAAGGACCGATAGAGTCTTGGGTTTTCTGGCCTGGCTGGCCGCCGATTTTCCCCGGAATCAATTCGGGTGAAATTTCTGTTTCCAGGACATCGATGAGAATTTTAGAAACTTCTTTTGAAAATTGATTGGTGTGCGCAACCCAGCGGATCAAATGCTGAATAAGTGTCTTGGGAACGCTGGCATTAACATTGTAGTGCGACATGTGGTCGCCAATGCCGTAAGTGCTCCAACCTAAAGCCAGTTCACTTAAGTCTCCTGTGCCTACGACTAGAGCATTGCGCATATTCGCCAAGCGGAAGAGATGTGCTGTGCGCTGACCGGCTTGGACATTTTCAAATGTTATGTCAAAAACTTTTTTGCCGCGGGCATAGGGATGTTTAATGTCTTTCAGCATTTGTAAGCAAGCTGGTTTGATATCAATTTCATTCGCTTCTACATCCAGAGCTTTCATTAATTTTAGGGCATTGTTGTAGGTTTTTGTAGAAGTGGCAAAACCCGGCATGGTGTATGCCTTAATATTCGAGCGAGACAATCCTAAAGAATCCATCGTCTTGGCGGCGACAATAAGAGCATGGGTGGAATCAAGACCACCGGAAACGCCGATGGCAATATTGGCAATGCCCGAAGATTTTAAACGTTTCGACAAACCCTGAACCTGAATATTATATGCTTCGTAACAGCGCTGGTCGCGCTTGGAAGGATCGGCGGGAATGTAGGGAAAGCGTGGATAATCCCTGTTTAAGAGAATACGACTGTTTACAATATTTACATTAAATTCCACCGGACGAAAGGATAAAATGTTATCTTTATGAGTGACCGCATTTTGACTGAAAGAAGTCAGACGCATCCTGTCCTGCGCCAGACGGTCAAGGTCTATATCGCTATAAATTATTTGAGCCTGCTGTGAAAAGCGGTCTGATTCGGCAAGCAGATTTCCGTTTTCATAAATCATGGCATGTCCATCCCAGGCTAGGTCGGTTGTGGATTCGCCGGGACCGGCGGCGGCGTAAAGATAAGCGGCGACACAACGCGCCGACTGGTTGGCGGCAAGTTGGTGACGGTATTCGGATTTGCCGATGGTGATATTGGACGCTGATAAATTGCCGATAACAGTGGCTCCGGCCATGGCGGCAAAGCTCGATGGCGGAATGGGAACCCAGAGATCTTCACAAAGTTCGAGGAAAAAATTAAAATTTTTAATATTGGCGATTTTAAAGATTATATCAGCGCCAAAAGGTATATCTTTTTGTCCGGCTAATTCTATTTGGGAAGAAAACGCGGCTGATGCGGGCGTAAATTGTCTGGCTTCATAAAATTCGCGATAATTGGGCAGATATGATTTTACGGACACACCCAGTATTTTTCCGCGGTGAAAAACAACAGCACAGTTGAAAAGCCGGCAATCAACCTGCAGAGGCGCGCCGGCAACTATAATTATGTTAATTTTTTCGGAAGCTTTTTTAATTTCTGCAATGGCTTCCCGGACGCTTTGTAAAAGCGCGTCCTGATGAAATAAATCTTCATTGGAGTAGGCAGATAGTCCCAGTTCCGGAAAGATAGCCAGAATTGCTTTATTGGATGTGGCTTCCCTGGCCAGTTCAATTGTTTTTTGCGTGTTGAAAGAAGTGTCGGCAACCTTAAGTTCGGGGATACAGACGGCGGTACGGATAAAACCGTGATTATACAAATTAAAAAACTTACTCGCTTTTTTTGTCGGCATGAATTTATCCTTTTTCCACACAGGCGTAAGCGCTGTGGTTATGGATGCTTTCGAAATTTTCCGCTTCAATGCAATACCAAGTGAAATTATTGTCCTTATTTAGTTTCACCGCGATACTGCGGACAACGTCTTCAACGAATTTAGGATTTTCGTAAGCCTTTTCCGTGACGTATTTTTCATCCACACGCTTTAATAAAGAGTATACCTCACTGCTGGCGGAATCTTCCACTATTTTTATTAAATCCTCAATCCAGAAAAATTTTCTAAAGCGCACTTTTGTGGTTACTATACTGCGCTGATTGTGAGCTCCGAATTTGCTGATTTCACGGGAGCAAGGGCAGACAGTCGTGACTGGAACCACGACTCCAACCTGGAAATCAGATTGCTCGGCGCTGCTTTCTCCGGAAAAGATACAACGATACTCCATAAGGCTTTTGGCTTTGGAAACAGGCGCTGTTTTTTCCAGGAAATAAGCGAATTCAATTTCCATGTGGGCGGAATGAGCATGCAGTTTCAGCCTTGTTTTTTCTAAAATTGATTGAAAAGTTTTAATGCTGATTTGTCCCTTGAATTCATTGAGCGCCTCCACAAAACGGCTCATGTGCGTGCCTTTGAAGTGGTGCGGCAGATTGACGTACATATTTATTGTCGCATTAACAAGTTGAGTCCCCCGGGCGCGATCAAGCACGATAATTGGATATTTAATATTTTTTACACCGACTTTTTTAATGTCAATATTGCGGAAATCTTTTTGGCTTTGAATGTCAATCATAAAAAAATAATTTTCTTAAGAAGGATTTGATGGTTGTTTTGGTATATAAGTAACCGCTGCGTTTTCTGATTCCCAAATTTTAACTCGAACGACATTGACCTTGGTCGGTTTGACTCTTAGTTCCATTTTTCCGCAAATATATTTAGCGATATTTTCCGCTGATGGATTTATACCGTCAAATGAAGGGAGGATGTTGAGATGTTTGTGATCAATATCTTCAAGGATTGCGCCAAGCCATTTTTTAAAGACGCGGAAGTCAATTAACAAACCGGTCGAGTCTAAATCTGAAGCGGCAACAGTCACCTCCACTTTAAAATTATGACCGTGTAAATCTTCACATTTACCGCCGATTTCAGCCAGAACATGCGCCGCGGAAAATGACTTTATAATTGTAACTTCGTACATTTCCAACTTCCCCGATTTTTAATTGATAATTAGTATCATATTTTATGATGATGGGAAATAATTAATTAGTGCAAGATGAAATCCACAGTGTTTTAGTGAAAATAACCATTTTGGGGGTAGATGAGGTTATCTATATTTATTCCTACGCAGGCGTTTAATAAATATTTATCTTTGATTTTACATGCTAAATTAGGTTTTTTTTAATTGGATGGATATATTTATTGCATTTGGCATATCAGTTGCAGTGTATAGAAACGAAAAAAGTAATTAAGCCAGGCAGAGGAGGTGAGAAAGGCACAAAATAAAATATTGGACAAATCAACTGTAATGGTTTAATTAATAACAAATAACGCACAAAAAGTAAAATGCTATTACATTATAAAAAGGAGGCATATTATGTTAAAGATTTTCCGTAAAGAAGGACAGAAAGGTTTTACGTTGATTGAGTTGATGATCGTTATCGCGATCATCGGTATATTGGCAGCCATTGCTATTCCGCAGTTCGTTCAGTATAGAAAAAGAGGCTGTATAGAAAAAGAGGCTATGTTGCCGCTATCAATGCTGATGCCAAAAACGCCTACACTGCAGCCAATGCATATCTTGTAGATCATCCGAGTGTCCTGACTGAAACTACAGGTGATCTGGCGACAGCAGGTTTCACACCCACGACAGGAGTCACCACTACCATGACGGCCGGGGCTAATATGGATAACTATACAATAACTTCAACAAACCCTGCGGCAGGTTTGACTACTGATCACGCAACCTATGCTGTTACCGCTGGTATTTTAGCCGTGACACCTGCAGCACAATAGAATTATTAGGCAAAATTCTTTTAAAACGTGTTAAACTTCCTAATGAAGATAGAAAGCTGATGTGTTATGATTGGTAAAAGGTTTAAGGATATTCTGAAAAAATAATTGCTGGCGCTGGCCTGAAAAAACATTTTAGATTATCGAAAGGTAAAAGATTGAAAATTTCTAAATCAGGAATTATCGTTGCACTCATCACTGGAATAATTGGATTATTTTTCCTTTGGGAAAGCTGGGAGGGCTATTCAGAATATATGAGAGTGAATGAATATGCCGGCTATGCCACTGGCCACGTGACAAAAAAATATTTTTCCCGAGCTGCCGACGGCAACGTCATATATTATCTTGACTATTGGTTTTTACTTCCTGGTGGCAATAAAATCAGCTCTACTAGTAATATGTTTCAGCAAAACTGGGATGCTTTAAAGACAGATGATACTCTGGGAATTAGATATGACCTGTCCAATCCTAATCGTAACATACCAAAGTACAGCGGAAGCATATCTCTTGTTTATGTTTTTTTTGTTTTCCTCCTCGGTGCTGTTTTTCTGATCTTCGGAGTAATGCGTCTGATTAACAGTTTCAAGACAGGATACAATAAAAAGAGTTAATAAACTTCCATCATCAGGAATTGATGGGTATTAGCATCCAACTTTAAGCTGAAAAAATAAATAAGATAATTATAAATTACACTAGGGAAACTACTACGACGATAAATTTCCATTGAAGAAAAATAATATGAGTATTTCTATAACTAGTAAACTGCCTGTGACAAAAAGGGATGCGGCAATATTGTACGTTCTGGTCATGATCGTATTAATCCTTGTTGTTTATTGGCCTGTGCAGAATTACGATTTTGTTAATTATGACGATCACGGGTATGTTACATCAAATAATATTGTACAGGCAGGATTTGTCTTCAATAGTGTTCAAGAAGCATTCAGTAAAAATTATCTCGGGAACTGGCATCCTTTGACAATGTTATCGCACATGCTGGATTGGCAGTTATTCGGGCTGAGTGCGGGAGGACATCACTGGACGAATGTAATAATTCACATTCTTAACATGATTTTACTTTTTTTATTGTTTAATAAACTTACGGGAGCAATGTGGCGAAGTGCTTTTATTGCGGCCCTGTTTGCAATTCATCCGGTCAATGTGGAATCTGTGACCTGGATTTCTGAGCGAAAGAATGTCTTAAGCACTTTTTTCTGGATAATAACCATAATGTTTTATGTCTGGTACGCGAGGTTCCCAAACTGGAAAAGATATTTAGCTGTGGCGATTGGTTTTGCTTTAGGATTAATGTCCAAGCCAATGCTGGTTACGTTACCATTTACTTTATTGCTTCTGGATTACTGGCCGTTGGACCGGATGAAAATAAAAAAGCAACTTGAAGATCAAACAAACGAAACGACGGGCGACACGCTGAGAAAGGAAAGAATACTCTTTTTGGTTTTAGAGAAAGTTCCTTTATTTATTTTATCTGCATTTTTCAGTTATATTGTTCTTTTAGCTCAAAAAAATGCAGGTGCCTGTTTAAGCCTGCAATCTTTTCCTTTATCGTACCGCCTGGGCAATGCCGTCATCTCGTATGTATTATATATCACAAAGATGTTCTGGCCGTTTGATTTGGCGGCATTGTATCCGTTGAACTATAATATGTTTCTATGGCAAATTGTTTTGTCTGCGGTGTTATTAATCGTTGTTACCATTTCCGTTTCCGTGTGCGCTTATCTTCGAAAATTACCTTATTTACTAATGGGCTGGCTCTGGTATTTGGGCACCCTGGTTCCCGTGATTGGTATTATCCAAGTTGGCGATCAGGCTATGGCTGATCGTTATGCCTATGTACCCTTTATCGGGTTATTTATCATGCTAACATGGGGGGCATTTGATATACTAAAAAGATATTTTTCTTCAAAAACAACTTTAATAATTGCATTATCAATCATTGTCGGTCTGACGATTGTCGCAAAACGGCAGGTCCAATATTGGCAGAATACATTAACTCTGTTTGATCATGCCCTTGATGTTACACGGAATAATTCTGTCGCGCATAGTATTGTGGCCGGTGAATTGCTTATGCAGAACAAGGTCAGTGAAGCAATGATCCATTGTAAAAAAGCTCTTTTATTAATTCCCAATAATTATAATGCGCTTGTGCGCGAAGCCAAAGCATATGACCTGCTGGGTGAAAATAACGAGGCAATTGATGCTTTACGGCTAGCAATTAGAGTTCATCCTGAACATGCTAAAGCCCATAATGATCTGTGTATTCTTTTCCTGAAGGCGGGTAAGGTACAGGATGCAATGAAAGAATACAAAAAGGCAGTTGAGCTTAATTTAAATAAGGATAATTTGGAGCTTCATAATAACTTCGGAAATATTTTGGCCACGCAAGGTCACTACGATGAAGCCATTATTCAGTACAATCAAGCATTGCTTATTCAACCTCATGATGCGGTTGTCCATTTTAATCTTGCTTTGATCTTATTGCGGCAGGGGAAAACAGATGATGCTCTTAATCATTTACGTGAGGTTATTAGGTTGCAACCTGATAATGCGAAGGCTCATTATCAATTAGCATTAATTTTGAAACAGAAGGGATTGACTGAAGAAGCTAATCGTCATTATCAGGGCGCGATACGCATTAACCCTGGATATAAGGATTATAAAGAAGGAAAATATGAGGATAAAAAAATTAACATTTCTCAATAATATAATTTTAGAAACAGCAATAATTGTTGACGATGCCGGGATTTGTGTGTTTCTTACACAAGTTATAAAAAGTGCGCTTACGATGCGGGGATTATTTTATATACTGCATATCCATCTTTATTGTATATAAAATCCATTGTTTTTCTCATACGCTGAATTAACAATTTACCCGTATCGGGAGAATAATTATCTTGCAGAAATTGATGAAATAAATCAATTCGGACAAGTAAGTGAGTATAACCAAAGGAATGAATGTAGTTTTGAAAAGTTTTATCGTCGTTGGAAGCCGCAGCAATACCGCGAATAAAATCCATTCCCATAGTCGGATCATCCTCGTATGTTCTCTCTAGATAATACCCGCGTGCAGCGAGTAAAATCAATCTAATCTTAGCATTTTCCGGCGTATTCTTATTTATATATTTCATGACCGGGTAACTATGATCGTTACGCGAAATAAACTCATCTTTAGATTCTTTGCCTAAAATATAACTCATGGGGCTGATGTTTTGATAATAATTTTTTATATAAAAAATATTCTTACTCATGATTATAATAAAAATGGAAAGCAATACTAACGCCAAAACATTTCTTAATCGAATGGGGAGATTCATTGTCCAGTTTAAGAT
This sequence comes from Smithella sp., assembly GCA_049517435.1. Lineage (GTDB taxonomy): Bacteria > Desulfobacterota > Syntrophia > Syntrophales > Smithellaceae > Smithella. The sequence goes on from JBEKRZ010000004.1 coordinate 153,862, forward strand.
GTTGATTAAGCCCATAACTGTCAGGATAGATAGAATGGGGACTATGGGTAAAATATAACGTATTCTTATTTGATCAAGGAAAGAAGCCGTGAGAATGAAGAAAACAGAAAAAGATATAAAAAAAAGTTTATCGCGGATGAATGATTTGTTCATCAATGAAAACGGGGATAAGATGATTAAAATCGGATTCAAGATACCGTCGAAGTAGCGATCACTATTATCCTGGCCCTGGAAAAAAAATCGGATTGGAATGAGCAGTGTTTCCCAAAAGCTCTCTCCAAATTTCATTTCCCGCATTTGAAATATACCTCTGTATGTATCCCCGGATACCATAGAATAAGTGCCATTTTGAGTCTGAAAGTTGTTTATGTCGAAAATTCCCCTAAATATAGGATATAAGGGATTGCCTGTCAGAATTATATTTTTAATAAGCCATGGAGAAAATACAAAAAAAGAAATAAAAAAAAAGATTAAACCACACTTGATAGCTTCCCACTGCCGCCCGGTATCCTTGGAATAGACAAATACAACAGCCAGTGTAAGAAAAAACCAGGCAATTAAAGCATTATATTTTGTTCCCAATGCCAGACCCATGGCGACGGCTGAAAGAAATAGCCATTTGAATTCTTTAAACTCGCCCTCTCGGTAGCGAATAAAAGCGAGAATGCCGGCTGTTGTAAAAAAAGCCAAACCAAGATCAACATAGGCTTGTGTAGACAAACGAACCACAATAGGTATGCTGAGAAAAATAAGAATACCCAAAAGTCCTGCGATGCGGCTTATCTTATTATTCAAATAATTATAAATTAGTAATGCTGTTCCTATGCCAAAGCTCATATGGATGAAATTAGCAATGAAGTCCTTATTAAAATAAAGAGGGATGATATAAAGCATATCAACGTTCATTGGGTAGTATGAGAAATCGGCCCATTTAATTTCATAGAATCCGCCATTTTTGAGCAAGAGTTTGGGAATAGCTAAATGATGGATGAGAGCATCGCGGGCTATCGGTGGAGTTAAATTTAATATGATTTCAATTAATAATAGTAATAAAATGGCTATACAGAGAATAGTTACAAATAGATAATGTGATACATGACTCCTATTTATTGCCATGTGTTAAAGACACTCCCTGGGGTATAATAGATTTACTTAAGTAAATAACCAAAGATGTTGCCAATCAATTGTACTCCCAATAATAGGTTTAAAACGTAAAGAATATTTTTTATTAACAACTTTCTTATGTAGTAAAGGATTTAACAACATATATAAACGTATGTCAATAACATACTGAAATATACTGGTTAATCCGGAATTTAAGTATCACTAATGAATGAACGTATCCGTATTGAGGTTACATCTGTAAAACGCGGTGTTGTTGTTCTTTCTGAATCTTCATATCCGGGCTGGCGTGTTACCGTAAATGGGAAACTGTCAAAGATTATTCGGTTGAATTATTTGTTTCAGGGAGTTGAAGTTGATTCCGGCAGGCAGCAAATTCAGTTCGAATATCAACCACCATTTTTCCTTTTACTTATGGATATCGTTTTTTACTTTTTTAATTATAATGCTATTATGATTTTTTCGTCACTCATTGAAACGCAAGATATAGTAAATGTTCATGAATTTTATCTGAAAGGATTTTTTTACAAGAAAAAATTATTCTTGACAGGTTTGCTTGGAAAAGATAAAATTACAAATCTAAATAATTTAAGGTAAATATTGTTTTTAAAGGGAATTATCATCAAGCTAAATTTAATTTTAAAAGGGTATTTTTATAAATTCAAAAATATTTTTCCTGTTGGGATAAAAGCCCTCCTTTTTTAATTGAAGGAGGGCTTTTTTTTTAAAAAAAAAAGAAGTACACAAAAGATAAGTTAGTTGATTGAGGTTATGAAAAATTAAGAAGCTAACGCCGAGATTAAAGATGCAAAATTTGATGAAATCAAACAGTATTATGGTGAAAATAACCGTTTTAGCGAGGTTATTCGTTACCAAATTTATTACTTTAATAAATATTTGTCTTTGATTTTACATGCTAATTTCAATTAGCTTTAGCTAAAGGAATATATTTGTGTTTTATTGGTATATAAATTGCTTTAAATAACCTGTTTGTTTAGTGATTATATAAATTTAAGAAGCTGACACCGATAAAGGCAAACCCGGAGTAATCCGGCGACGCAAAACCACGTGTCCGAAAGTATTCTTTAAGAGGATACACGGAAAGACGGGTTACCGAAGTGCATACGGAACAAGGAGCCGTTTTGCATTCAGAACATGCTCAGGGAAGATAACCTCTCTCTTTCTGTAGGGAAAAGAAAAGCGTTCTTATCGGTGTTGTATTGATTACTTGTTGCGGAAGAAAATTTGTTGGCAAAGCGAATTCAAGCCTGATCAGGCTGCGGGGAATGCTGCGTAAATGTCCGATTGCTCTCTGGGTTGCCGCTATTATTTTACTCGGCGTTATAGGTAGCCGCACCGCGTTGGCTGATACACCGGTGACTCTCTATAAAAGCTTTGCCGGCAATATAAATATCACGGGAACTGCCGGCACCCTCCGGACGCACGTGGACAATAATCCACCGGATGCAACCTCCTGTACTGTAACCAACAGCGGTACGATGCAGCTGTTGGGCTTGCCGGCCGGCTCGACGATTGTTGCGGCCTACCTCTATTGGGCCGGCTCGGGTGGCGACCCGGCGGGAGGGGTGGCCGCCGACTACAATGTCACCTTCAACGGGACAAATATCACGGCGGACCGGACCTACACCGCCTCGTACCTCACCGGCTACAATTTGTACTTCTTTGGCGGCGTCAAGGACGTTACCTCGACCGTAGCCTTAAACGGAAACGCGACCTATACGTTCTCAAACCTGACAGTCCAGACTGCCGACGTCGCTGGAGGGGGAACGTACTGTGGCAGTGCGGCGGTATTGAGCGCTTTCGCTCTCGTCGTCGTCTATTCCAACCCGAGCGAGACTCTCCATGTCGTCAATCTCTGGGAGGGGCTCCAGACCTTTCGCGGCGGCGCGATCACGCTTACACCCACCAACTTTATCGTCCCTACTCCGGCGCCTGCCACTGCCCTCAGCAGCAGACACCTGGTGCTCACCTGGGAGGGAGACTACTTAAACTCTGCCGCCCTCAATGGTTACAACGAGAATCTTACCTTTTGCGCACCGGCTCCCTGCACGGGAACCGCTCTCACAGATGCATACAACCCCGCGAACAACCAATTCAACTCTACAGTGGACATGCCGCCGAACGGACCGTTCAGCGGTGTTAACACAACCTGGGGCGTTGATCTCGACATGTACGACATCACCAGTTTGGTTCATGCGGGCAATGCGAGTGCCCAGGCGATTTACAGCTCGGGCGGCGACCTCGTAATTCTTGCCAACCAGACGATGTCCATCGCCAATGTCCCCGTGGCTGACCTGGCGATCACCAAGAGCCACACCGGCAATTTCACTGTAGGGATTAACGGCGTCTATACCCTCAACGTCACAAACAACGGTCCAAGCCCCACGACAGGTACGATCACGGTGACCGACACTCTCCCCACAGGCCTTACCTACGTCAGCGCCACAGGAACGGGGTGGACCTGCGGCGCTGTGGGTCAGGTCGTTACCTGCACGCGGCCAAGTCCACTGAATAGCGGCGTTGCCGCGCCTGCCATTACCCTCACTGTTTCGGTCGCTATGGCGGCATCTCCGAGTGTCACCAATACCGCCACCGTCTCGAGCGGCGCCTTCGATAACATTGCCGCGAACAATACGGCCAGCGATGTTACCACGGTGGTAATACGGCCGGTCCTGACCGTCGTCAAGTCAGCCAGCCCCGGTCCCAGCGTCAACCCCGGAGGGGTTGTCACCTATACGATACTTGTTACCAACACCGGTGCCGGAACAGCTACCAGCGTAATCGCGACTGATTTCGTGCCGACCTATACTGCATATGTGACTAACTCCACCCGTCTGAACTCAATAACTGTGGCAGGCGACGGAAGCACCTTACCTCTGATCGCAGGATTGCTGCTTGATGACAACGTCAGTCGTGGTGCAGGAGTGGCGGCTACCGGTATACTGCCGGCTGGCAAGTCTGCCACCATAACCTTTCAGATGACGGTCAAGTAGGAGCATGAATCTCAACGGAAGAGGCGGTGATGCGAATTTTGCATGAATGATAAAGGGAGCGTCAAGGAGTCTATTAACGCTGAAATAAAATAATATTTATAGAAAAAACTAAGAACAAGGAGGTTTTATGAAAAAGTATATTCCATTATTGATAGCATCGGTTTTGCTGCTGCTATCGGCTGAGGTGTTTGCTAAATCGCTGGTTTCCATCAGCATCACCGCTGAAAAAGAGGTTACTGTCAACAAAGTGACAAAAAAGGTCGCCGCAACAACGATTAATCCCGGTGACGTGATTTTCTACACTCTGAACTACATAAATTCTGGTGACGATGCGGCAACCAGTGCGGTTCTCGACGACCCGATTCCCGCGGGGACGGCCTATATTCCGGGCAGTGCCTATGGCGAAGGCGCGGAGATAATTTTCTCCATCGACGGCAAAAACTTCAAGAAGCCGTCTCTCCTCACCTATGAAATAAAGAATCGGAAGGGCTCGATGGAAAAACGCACCGCTTCGCCGGAGGAGTACACTCATATACGCTGGGTTATTCCCAAGATAGCAGCCGGTGCCAAAGGAAATGTTGGTTTTCAGGTAAGGATTAAACGGTAACGGACAAGAGCAGCAAGGCGGGATGATAATCCATGCCGAAGAATAAAAAATAAAGATGATTCAAATGAAGTTGCAAAAGACATTAAAAATAAACAAGGAGAAAAGAGTATGAAGAGATTGGCACGAAACAAATCCTCGGCATTAATCAGGGGTGTCTTAGCCGGCGTTACTCTGGTGGTGCTCTGGATAACGATGGCACCGTTTTGCGCGGAAGCGGCACTTCAGGGGAGTGCCGGCAACACCATCATCAGAAACACGGTGACGGTGAACTACAAAGACAACAATGGCAATGCCCAGACCGCGGTAACCAGCACCATCGACATTACGGTTACGACCGTGGCCGTAGCACCGACGGTTCTCTCGATCACCCCGAGTCCGGGGAGCACCGACGGCACCGGCGCAACCCAGGCCTACACCGTCATGATCCGGACCAACTCCAACGGCCCGGGCGCCGTTACCTTTAACACGGCGGACGGCACTTTCACCAACATTGCCGCCGGCACAGCGCCCACGGTGCCCGGCAGCATCTTCCTGGGCTCCACGGTCATCGATCCGACCGATAGCCATATCGGCGTCGCCCAGACCGTGGCTAACTTGGCGTCCATCACCTTGGCAGTTCCCAACGACGGCGGAGTGCCGACGGATGCTGCTGTGAGCGGCGGCGCAACAGGCGATTTAGTCATCAACGCCCTGAAACTCGGCGATATCGTCTACATCTACTCCGGCAGCACCTACTATGGCCCCTTCACGGTCGGTACAGTCACAGACCCTGCCATCGGAGTCGGCACAACGGTAGCACCCGGCAGCGTCCAGCTAATTAACAACACGGGTAGCGCCATCGGCCCCTTCACTCCAGCCTATGGCTGGGAGATCCTTGAGGCCAAGTCCGTGACCGTAACGGTCACCGAAGGCACCGTCACCGACCCGACGCAAGCCGCTTCCTGGGTAACTACGGTAACTGCGACTATGGGTGGACTAAACGGCACCAACACTGTTACCACCAACGCCCTCGCCGGCAAGCTGACCGTACAGAAATATGTACGTAACGTGACCGCTGCTGTAGTTGGCGGGGGATTGACGCTTGTCAACCCACCCATCAACAATACGGTTACCTACTATCAGACAGGAGTTTCCGGCAAACCCGGTGATATACTAGAGTACGCGGTAAAAATCACCGACACCGGTACCGGCAACGCCGCGGCGGTCATTGCCACAGACCCGATCCCGACCTACTCTACCCTGGTAAGCTCGTCGGGCGCCTATGGCGCCAACAACACCGGCGGTGCTACCGGTTCGTTTGCACAGGTTTATTCGTCAAGGACCGGCACTACCGGCTCCATCAAGATGGATAACAGCGGCGGTCTCGCCAACGTCGGTTACGGCAAGGCGACTGGCCAAACGGCAGGGAGCACCATGACCTTCTACCTGGGGCTCGGCAGCACAACCTCGGCTGGCGGTACGGTCAACAGTGCTGAAATCGACTACGTCATCTACCAGACAAAGATAGACTGACCATAGTACTACATGGGCTGGCCGGATTTCCGGTCAGCCCGCAATTCCGGTTAATGGCTGATTACCGTCGGATAAATGGATATGTAATAAAAAAATTATTAGAAGAGAGAATAAACAAAATAAAACAAATGGGAAAAGTTGATGAGGAGGGAAGGCAAAATGAAAAAAACATAAAAATATAAAAGTATAAAAAGAGGATAAACAAAATGAAACAATTTAACAAATTCCAAAGGAGGAAAACAAAATGAAACAATTTTTAAAAGTCTATTTATCCCTGTTGCTGTTGACGCTCGCAGTTGCGGCGTTACCAGTGAGCGCGTGGGCTAATCTGGCGGCCAATACCCAGATCACCAACGCGGCAACCCTGAACTACAATGATGGCGCTCAAGCCAGAACCGCCACCGCCAGTGTTACCGTTACGGTCAGTCTGGTTCCTGCCGCGCCCACGATTGTTGCGCAAGGTCCATATACTACCCAGTACACCGGCCCAGCAACGACCCTTACCGACACTTTTGTCATCACCGCAGGTGCCAACGGTCCAGACACCTACAATCTTACTACAGCGGTTACAGGCGACACCAACGGCACCGGCGCCACATCTGCCGTTGTTGCTCCTGTCAGTATTGTTCTCGGCGCTTCGGTTACAGTTGCCGGTAGTTCTGCAACGATCCTTGATGTCCCTGCCGATGGTAACGCAAACTCCAGCGTGAACGGCATTGAGGTCGGTGACACGGTTGTCATCAATGGTGAAGTTAAAACTGTTTCCGCAATCTACGACAACCCTGATCCCAACGGTATATCCACGATCACCCTGGCTTCGGCGTTGGTTGGCGGAGCACCCGCAGCAGGTGTGCTGATTGAGGAACAAAAGATTATCCAGACCACAGTCACCTCCGGAACTATCACCACAGTGGGCACCAGTTTAGTGGTTACTGACACCATTACCGCAACATCCGCCACCGCTCCTAACCCCGCAGTAACTTCCAGCGCTGTCACCAACACCTTCACCAGCGGTCTGGCTACTCTTAAAAAGTATGTTCGCAATGTCACCACTGACAACCACACTGTAGGGGCGACATCTTACTCTTTCAACAGTAACACCTACTACTGGAAAGACAACTCCTCCGGAGCACCTGCTGTTGATGCAAAACCGGGCGAAGTGCTGGAGTATATTCTGGTCGCTTCCAATATTGGAACGGGAAATGTTTTGTCATCTGTTATTACCGATGTCGTGCCGGCCACCTACGTTACTTTCAAGATGAGTGCTTATGGCGGTGCCGGCAAGGATGTCACTTATTGGCCCGACAGCACTGTTCCCGGGACGTCTTCAATATACACTGCCGCTGCCGATTCCGATCAAGCCACGTATGTCACATCGACGCTCACGGTCAATGTCGGAACGGGTGCGACAAGTTCAGTTGGAGGAACGATTGCAGCCGGCAAGATTGCTATTGTTACTTACCAGGTTACTGTTAACCCGTAATGGGTAAGGATAAAAGCTTGAATGATGATTTTGGGCTGGATGTATAATAAAATGAAGAAATGGTTTTCCGGTCGAAAGACCGGAAAACCCATCCGCTCGCCTTTTATCGGGAGCGGAGCAGGTATAGCTTCGTTTAATTCCGGCCTGAATCTGCTTTATTCCTGTTTGCGTAATATTAAAATGGCCGCAGTAGGGCCGGCGCTGCTTGCAGTTACCTTAACGCTGTATGCAGCGCCGGCCTGGGCCAACTTGGCGGCTAACACACGGATTACCAATGCCGCACAGCTTTCCTACATCTACGGTGGTAACGTTTATATTGCCACCGCCAGTGTTACCGTCAAGGTTAACTTGATTGTTGCCGCTCCCACAATTGTTGCGCAAGGGCCCTATTCTACCCAATACACCGGCCCTGCAACAACCCTTACTGACACTTTTGTCATTACCGCAGGGGCCAACGGCCCCGACACCTACAATCTTACTGCAGCGGTGACAAGTGACATAAATGGCACCGAAGGTGGAGCTGCCGTTATTGCTCCTACCAGTATTATTCTCGGTGCCTCGGTTACTGTTGCCGGTAGTACTACAAATGTAATCAATGTGCCTTCCGATGGTATTTCTGACGGCAGCGTTAATGGCATCGAGGTCGGCGACCTGGTTGTCATTAACGGTGAAGTCAGAACAGTTGCCGCCATCAGCGACAATGCCAGCGGGATATCCACTATCACCCTGGCTTCGGTGTTGAGCAGTACACCTGCAGCAGGTGTGCTGGTGGAGGAACAAAAGATTATCCAGACCGTCGTCACCTCCGGAAATATCACCACAGTAGGCATCAATTTGGTGGTTACTGATACCATTACCGCCAAATCCGCCACGACTCCTGCAGTCACGGCTACTTCCAGCGCGGTCATCAACACCTTTACCAAAGGTCAGGCGAGTTTTGCCAAATACGTCCGCAATGTTACTACACCCGCCGTCGGCACAGGAACTGCGTACTCTTACAATTCAATTAACTACTACCCGGCCGGTGTCACCGCAAAACCGGGAGAAATTCTCGAGTACATTCTGGTTGCCAAAAACACCGGAACAGGAAACATTTCGTCTTCTGTTGTTACCGATGTTCTGCCGACAAGCTACGTTTCTTTCAAGATGGGTGCTTATGGCGGCAACGGCAAGGATGTCACGTATGTGCCCGACAGCACCATTCCCGGTACATTTTTATTATTAACCGCCGCCTCCACCAATGATGATGCCGCCCAGTATGTCGCGTCGACGCTCACAGTCAATGTTGGTGGAAACCCTTCGCCAAGTCTACCTGCCGCTGGCGGGACGATTCCCGCCGGTAAGAGCGTTCTTGTTCTGTACCAGGTTAATGTTAATAACCCTGCCCAGGGAGACAAGATCGTCAACAGCGCACAACTCTCTTCACCGGATATAATTCCGGCAACATCCGCTGTGACCGTCACCGCTACCGCTAACATGGGTCAGGCGAACTTTGCCAAGTACGTCCGCAACGTGACGACATCGGCCGCCGGCACAGGAACTGTCTACTCTTACAATTCGACTAATTACTATCCGGCCGGTGTCATGGCAAAGCCGGGCGATACGCTGGAGTATATCTTGGTTGCCGCCAATACTGGAACGATAGACGTTTCGTCCTCTGTTGTCACCGATGTTCTACCGACAACCTTTGTCTCGCTGAAGACGGGAGCTTATTTGGGCGGTACAAAAGACATCACTTATGTAAATGACGCAGGTACAGCGTCTTATCTGACTTCCGCCAGCGATACTGACGCAGGCAACTGGACATCGCCTACGCTGACGGTCAATGTCGGGACGGGCGCGACAAACTCGGCTGGCGGGACGATTCCCGCCGGTAAGAGCGTTCTTGTTCTGTACCAGGTTACTGTTAATAACCTTGTCCAGGGGGGCAACATCGTCAACAGCGCACAACTTTCTTCACCGAATATAACTCCGGCAACATCGACTGTGACCATTACCGCTGTGATCCGGACAAAATCTGTCATAGAATTTCTCATCTATGCGCCCTCGCTCCCCGGAGCTGATCTGGTCAACGTATCCACAACGGCGTACCGGACAGGCAGCGCAGCTACGGATCCGTTTGTCAACATTCCGGCCCCGGTTCCGGTCGGGACTACAACTCCCATTGATTTGAGTCATCCGGTGCCATTGACATCATCCACCCAGATCCATGAGGGAGAACCGGTCTTCATCCGTCTGACCGATGGTGATCAGAATCAGAATCCTCTGGTGGCCGAAACAGTTTTGGTGACCATCACCGATTCCGTCACCGGCGATATTGAGGTTATCAGACTAACAGAGACAGGTCCCAATACCGGCGTGTTCGCAGGCTATCTGCCAACCACCGGTGCCGCTGGCAGCACAGTAATTTCTTACAATGGGGTCATTTCTGTCAACACGGGAGATAAAATCACTGCCAGCTACGTCGATATAATGGACCCGGGCGATAAGAGTGTGGCAACTGAGATGGTTGATCCTTATGGCATTGTGCTGGACAGCAGCACCGGCTTGCCGGTCAATGGCGCCATAATTACAATTACAACTGCAAGCGGTGGACCGGTTACGGTTTTCGGCGATGACGGGGTCAGCACTTTCCCATCGACTGTCACCAGCGGCGGATCGGCTACCGACAGCAGCGGTAAAGTGTATCACTTCCCGGCAGGAGGCTACCGTTTTCCCTTCGTGCTGTCCGGAAGCTATAAATACCAGGTCACAGCGCCCACCGGCTACAGTTTTCCCAGTACCGTAGCGACAGCAACGATTCAGACTCTGCCCGGCGGGCCTTTCACAATTATTTCCGGCTCCCGCGGCGAAATATTTGTCATGAATCCCGGGCCGTCCATGCGTATTGATATTCCTCTCGACCCGGCCGCTTCTTCGCTCTGGCTCCAGAAGAGCGCGAACAAGGATTCCGCGGGACAAGGTGATTTTATTCTCTATCAGCTTATTGTCACCAATAACAGTTCATCTGCTGCAGCCGTTGGCGTCAGTGTGACTGATACTATGCCGGTTGGATTCCGGCTCCGCAAAGGTTCGATCAAAATCAATGGTGTTCCCGCCGGCGATCCAACTATTTCTGCCGACGGCCGAACCCTGACTTTCAATATCGGCACAATGGCCGGAGGCACTACGGCCACGATCAATTATGTGGTTGAGGTGACTTCCGGGGCTCGCCTCGGGGAGGCGGTAAACAGCGCTATTGCCAGTGCCGCAAGGGGAGTACAATCAAACAATGCCCGCGTCACTGTTATGATCAGAGACGATTTTATGCGGACGCGATCGACCCTGATGGGCCGCGTTTCGACCGGAGCATGCAATGATAAAACCGGAGAAGGGCCGGACGGCGTCGGGGATGTGCGAGTCTATCTGGAGGATGGGACTTTTGTCATCAGCGACAAGCGGGGGCTGTTTCATTTCGAGGGAGTACAAGCCGGCTTGCATGTAGTGCAGTTGGATCTTGATTCATTGCCGGAAGGTTACGAAGCCTTTGCGTGCACCGAAAACAGCCGTTTTGCCGGCAGGTCTTTTTCACAGTTTGTCGAAACCAAGGGTGGTACACTCTGGCGTACGGATTTCCATGTCCGTAAAAAGCAGATAACCGAAAAATCAGTTGCCGTAAATTCGCCGGCTGCTCCTGAGCCGCAAAAAGGTGAAATTGTTCTCGAACTTGCCAACATAACAAAAGGGCAGAAAATAGCCTACCGCGTTGCCATGCGAGGGAGCACCCTGCCTGTACGGGCAGCAAGATTGAACATAATTTTGCCCGAGGGAGTGCTCTATGAGCCGGACAGCAGTATGATGGACGGCGTTAAGATCGCAGACCCGCAGAAGATCGACAGAACCAGGTTGTCCTTCAGGCTCAATGATCTGCCGGCTGGCTGGCATCACGAGATCACTTTCCTGGGGATGCTTTCCAGCGGCAGCAAATCCGGCACACTCGTAACACAGGCTTATCTGGCTTCTGATGGCGAAGCAAAAACGATGGTTATGACGCCGCCGGCCGAGACCATTCTGCAGTTGGATAGGAGTCAAGAGATATTCCAGATGCCGGACATCGTCCTGCGGCCGCACTTTCCGGTACGGGGCGCCGAGCTCAATGCTGAAGACTGTAAAAAATTGGATGAACTGGCCCGCTCGCTGTCCGGTCAGCGCATTGAAAAAATCCAGGTCACGGGATACACGGATAACGTTCGTATCGCACCAATCCACCGTAGCCAGTATGCGGACAATCAAGCGTTATCTCTGGCGCGGGCTAAGAGTGTCGGCCACTACCTGATGGACAAGCTTCGGATTCCTCCGGAAAAATTGTTTTTAGACGGCAAGGGGAGTGTCGGACCGGTAGCCGATAACAATACGGAAGCGGGGAGAGCGCTCAACCGGCGTGTGGAAGTGCATATTACGTCCAGCCGTATCGGTGATCACTCGCATCTGCGTGTTATCAAGGAACTAAGCGGGGAGAAGCGAACCCAGACAACTTCGCCTTCCACCGGCGCTAAAGTAATTACGGCTGAAGCTTCATCCGCTGTGAAGGCGGCGCCGGAAGTTCCAGCTGCGTCTGCGTCGGAGCCGTCAGGGATCACCATCAAGGATCCCAATGGGATACTTTCCCCGGGTGATAACGAGATTCTTGTTAATAATATAAACAGTATTCGTGTTTGTCTTGATTCCCAGTTGACCCCGCGCCTGTTGGTTGACAAAAAAGATGTGCCGGAAAATCGCATCGGTTTTACCATGAAGGATGCAAAAGCGGGCAAAACTATTTACAGTTATATCGGGGTTGATTTCGGTGCACGTGGAGATCACGTTGTCGAGTTCCAGGGCGTCGACCCCTTCGGCAATGCCCGTTTCCAGCAGAAAATATCAGTAAAACGCAGCGGAGAGATTGCTTCCATCCGGCTGAAATCGGCCCAGGGTAATGTCGCCGATGGCAAGACGCCTGTAAAAATGCGACTGGAACTCTATGATGCCGACGGCACCCGTATCCCTGCCGGAACGGAACTGGAAATTCGTGAAGGCACGCTAAGTCCGTTGAAGCAGCCGGACATTTTTGCAGCACCACCGGCCGTCGGCAGTCATCCGCATGTCCAGATGAACAGGGAGGGAGATGTCCTGTTTCAGCCGGTTAACCAAAGCGGTCCCTATCGTGTTGTGCTCGGCTTCAACACTGCCACAGTCGAAGCGGAAACATATGTGCAGCCCAAGATGCGCGACTGGATTCTGGTTGGCCTGGCCGAAGGCACGGTCGGCTATAACACCTTATCGGGCAACATGGAAAATTTGCAAAACGCCAATGTGGATGAAAATCTCTACAAGGATGGCCGTATTGCTTTGTTTGCCAAGGGGCAGATAAAAGGCAAATGGCTGCTGACCGTGGCCTACGATTCTGCCAAGAAAGATGAAACCAGCAACCGTAACGGACTGTTCCAGACGATCAACCCTGAGAGCTATTACACGCTTTACGGTGATACATCCCAGCAGCAGTACGACGCGGCCAGCACCAAAAAGTTGTATATCAAGATTGAGCGGGAACAGTTTTATGCCCTGTTTGGTGACTATGACACCGGTATGACCGTGACGGAACTTTCCCGTTACAGCCGCCGCATGACCGGTGTTAAAACCGAATTGCAGACCAAAAATTTCGAGGTCAATGCCTTTGCCAGTAAAACCGATCAGACCTATGCGCGAGATGAGATTCCCGGCGACGGAACTTCGGGGATCTACCGGCTGTCACACAAGAGCATTTTACCCAACACGGAAAAGATTACCATTGAAGTGCGGGATCGTTTTCACAGTGAGATAGTGATCTCATCGACTCCCATGAACAGTTTTATGGATTATTCCATTGATTACGATACCGGTGGAGTAATCTTTAAGCAACCTGTTTACTACCGCGATCAGCAGTTAAACCCGATCATAATTGTCGCGGAATATGAAATCGTGGCGGGAGGCGGCCAGGATTATACCTACGGCGGCCGTGCCGGCGTCAAACTGCTCGATAATAAATTAAAGGCCGGTGGAAGTTATATACATGAAGGTCAGGGCGACCAAAGCAGCAACCTTTATGGCATGGATACAACATTCAAACTGGATCAAACGACAAAACTTCGTGCCGAACTCGCCACCAGCGATTTTGATGACGGGACTGCAAGCCGTAGCGGCAATGCCTACTTGGCGGAGGTGACTCGCACTAACAAAATATTTGATGTAAAGGCCTATATCCGTGAACAGGCGCCGGGCTTCGGATTGGGACAGCAGCCCGCCAGCGAGGCGGGCACCCGTAAATACGGAGTTGAAGGCGCCTATCGCTTCAGTGATAGTTTCAAGACCAATGGGGATATTTATCGTCAGGACAATCTGCTGACCGATGCAATACGTGATGTTGCTGAGGCCAAAATGAATTATACAAGCAAAGCTTATAGCGCGTATGCCGGAATTCTGCATGCGGATGACAATTTGGGTGACGGCAGCAGCCATGAGTCCAACCAGTTGACACTGGGGGGGAAAATACCGACTCTGAATGACCGTCTGAATCTGACGCTGGACTATGCCCAGTCGGTTGGAAACAACGACAACAGCGACTTCCCGACTCGTGTAGCTTTGGGCGCCGAATATAAGGCAACCAAAAATCTGACCCTGCTGGCCGCTCAGGAATTCACCTGGGGCTCAGGCGCTACCACACAGGACACCCGCCTGGGCATGCGTTCCGCCCTCTGGGATGGAGCTTCTCTTACCAGCACCGTTGAACGGCAGTTCAACGAGAATGACGATCGTGTCTTTGCCGATGTCGGGCTCAGGCAGACATGGAAGATCAACGATGTCTGGAAGATGGATGCCGGTCTGGAACGCAGTCAGACTGTGGCTGATGCCAAGAATTACCAGATCAACACGAATGTCCCGCCGGCGTCGGGAACTCATGAGGATTTCACCTCTGTTTCCGGTGGGGCAACTTATCAGGTCAAACAGATGACCTGGGACAATCGTCTGGAATTCCGTCTGGCGGACACTGAAAACAAATGGGGTCTGATGAGTGGTTTAGTCAAAGAGATCGACAGCAGTTGGGCCTGGTCAGGCCGTGCCCAGGTAAACCAGACCTCCGCTTCCGCCGGTCTCAACACAACAAATGTCGATCTGCGTTACGGTCTTGTGTTCCGTCCGCCGCAAACCCAGTGGATTGCGCTGGATCGCCTTGATTTCCTTATTGACGAACAAAGCGGTGGCACCGGCACCAGTTTGAATTCCTGGCGTCTCGTTAACAATTTTATTACCAATTATCGCCCCCGCAAAGACATGCAATTGTCGCTGCATTATGGCGCGAAGTACGTACAGGAAACAATAGACGGGAGCGACTACAGCGGTTATACGGATCTTATAGGGGTAGAAGGACGCTATGACATCACCAAGGATTGGGACATCGGCCTGCAAAGCAGCATTCTCCACTCCTGGAGTTCGGGCCAGTTCGATTACTGTGAAGGAATCTCCATCGGTTATAATGTGGTGCAGAATGCATGGGTAAGTCTTGGTTATAATCTGACTGGTTTTGAAGATAAAGATTTTTCCCAGGCGGACTTCACCGCCCAGGGGCCATTTGTCCGTTTCCGTTTCAAGTTTGATCAGGACTCGGTTCGCGATGCGGCAAAATGGCTTAATGGAAATTGATTTCTTTCTAGGGAAGGTGAAGATCTTTGGCGTTTGATCCTTGAAAGGTAATAATAGAAATGGTTGTGTCTGTGGGCTGTGACCTGAGATGTGGCTCGCAAAGACAATTCAGTTGGGGATGACAAATGGATAATGTGCTAAAGATGTTTTTCGACAATCTTGATTAATTGAGGAAGGACTCTGATATGAATTCAAAACTGACGATTGCGAAAAAAGCCCCCGACTTTAGATTTAAAACACCCTGGGATGATGAGGTTAATTTTTATGATGCTGTCGGCAATAGTCCGGCTGTTTTGATTTTTCTGCGCTATTACGGATGCCCGGTCTGCCAGATGGAAATGGCAAAAATAAAACAGGAAATCGAATTGGTCAGGAAAAAAGGAGGGCGCGTATTTGTAGTTCTGCAAAGCGCGCCGGAAACGCTTGCTTCTTTAACCAACAAAGGAGATTGGCCATTCACTATCATCAGTGATCCTCAAGGGAAAGTTTTCCAACTATATGGTGTGGAAGCCGGCGGCATTATCAAATATCTGCATCCCGCCGGTTTGATTGCGGCCATTAAGGCCATAAGCCGGGGGTTTCGGCACGGCAAGTTTGAAGGGAAAGAAACACAACTCCCTGCCGCGTTTGCTATGACGGGGGATAAACTCATTAAGTACGCTCATTATGGAAAAAACATCAGCGACATGCCCTCTTCGCTGTCAGAAATGATAATAGGCATATAAAAAATAATGCGATAATCGGGCGCATGTCATCTGCGACCGGAATGATGGAGGGGAGAGGAGTAGCATCTAATCCTACGTCCCTACCAACTACGTTGGCGGGATAGTTCCACTTGCGCTTCGAGCTTAACTTCGTTCGCTCTCAGCGAGTGTCACTTAGTTTCATTGTGAACGCTCGGCCAGGTATTCCCAGCGTTGGTAAAATTTTTCCAGGGCTTCTTTATTTAAGGCAATTTCTTCTGTCAATTTATGGAGTAAAATAAAGTCGCTGAAATTTTTGGGGTCGCTTAATTGTGCTTCCAGTGATTTAATTTTTTCGTCTAAAATTTCAATTTGTTTTTCTACGTTTTCCAGTTCCAGTTTTTCTTTATAGCTCAATTTTGTTTTTTCTTTTTTAGGTCTTTTGTCTTTATCCGCTTTGCGGGCATCGGCGGCATTTTCTTTTTTGTTTGTTTTTAAACTTTCTTCCCATTGTTCGTAGTCGGCAAAAAAATTCGCTTGGGCATCAGTTGTGAAACCGATAAATAAACTGCACACTCTGGATATCATATATCGATCATGCGAAACTATAACCAGCAAACCGCCAAATTCCATAAGATTATCTTCCAGTGTTTCGATTGTTCTTATATCCAGATCATTTGTCGGTTCGTCCAGCAACAAGATATCCGCGGTTTGAAGCATAAGTTTGGCAATCAATATTCTTGCTTGTTCTCCACCGGATAGCTTGGCAATAGGTGAGTCCATCTGCTCCGGTGAGAAACCAAACCGTTTTATCCATGACGCCATGTGGACTTGCCTGTCCTTGAATATTACGGTGTCATTGCCATCGGCTAAATATTGCTTGATGGTTTTTTGCTGATGCAGGGATTCTCTGGATTGGTCAAAATAAACTATTTTTAAATTGTCGGCATGTTCTACGCTTCCCGAATCGGGTTCTATTTTTTTGCTGAGCAATTTTAGAAATGTGCTTTTCCCGACGCCATTTCCTCCGAGTAATCCGATACGCAAGCCTGTTGTAAAGTTGGCGGTAAAGTTTTTTAAAATATGTTTATCGCCGAATGATTTGTTGATGTTTTTGATTTTAACAAGCAGTTTGGTCTTTCTGTTGGAAGAGGTGAAATCTATTTCGGTCCTGGATGTTTGCTTTCTCTCTTTTAAATCCGCCAGTTCTTTTATTAAGTTATGGGCTTCGTCTATTCTGTATTTCGCTTTTGTCCTTCGGGCTTTAGGGCCTCTTCTTAACCACTCTATTTCCGCCCGCACTTTGTTGGACATTACGGCTTCGAGCCTGTTTTGTTGTTCAATGTACTGCAGGTGTTTTTCTAAGAAATCATGATATTTCCCGTCGGATTGAAAAATATTGCCTTCATATCGTTTGTTTATTTCAATAATTCTGTTGGCGCATCTTTCGAGTAAAAATCTGTCGTGACTGACCATCACCCACGTAAACTTGGCAGAACATAAAAAACTTTCCAGCCAGGCCAGCGCCTGATAATCCAAATGATTTGTCGGCTCGTCTAAGATTAAAAGTTCCGGTTCATTAACTATCCCGCAGGCAATATCTAGGCGCTTTGACCAGCCCCCGGAAAGTGTATTAACTTTTACGGTATAATCAGTAAAACCAGCGATACTTAAAGCGGTTGCTGTTTTTACATCGGCATTTTTAAAATCGGAGATAGCCGTGCCGGCAACAATATCCCAAACATTAGCGTTAGCCGAGTATGTACTGACTTGAGGTATATAGGCTGTTTTTAAGTTTTTTCTAATGGCAATATTGCCTGTATTCGCGCCCTCCATGTTCACCATTATTTTGGTTAACGTGGTTTTCCCGGTTCCGTTGTTACCGATTATCCCTATCTTGTCACCCTCGTTAACGGTAAGGCAAAGATCGGTAAAAAGAGCTTTGATTCCAAATGATTTGCTGATTTTGTCCAGATTCAATAATACGGCCATGCGGAGGACTATATATAAAAAACTTTTCTACCTCCAGATAAATTAAGGGGCAAGAAGGTGGGAAGAAAGGAGTGGAGTAACGTAGTAAGTAAAGAGTTGTCAGGAAAACATCTCATCAATTATCGCTTTAATGGATTTGATATCATTGATCAATGCCCTGAGCAGGTTTTTTCCCTTGATAATTCTCCGGCATATTGCTATTTTTATAACAACTTATTTTTCAAAGGAACCAGGTTGACGCCAGCAACGCAAACCACTTCATCGGAGCTTTTTCAGGCCTGCGAAACAATTTTTGGGCCTGAGGTAAATGTATCCATTGAGTTTCTGGAATATCTTCATCCCATCGGCATTAAAACGGCTTACCGGAAAAGAGCGTTTGAGACACACCCCGACCGGGCAAAAGCTCTGGGTTCTTTAGCCAGTGATTTAAATACGGAATTCATAGATGTCCAGCAGGCCTATGAAAGACTTCTTCTGTTTGTTGAAACAAACAATGGAAGCACTATAAGCACTGCGTCATTCAACGATTTCAAAACACGACAAGCGCCCTCATATCAATCTTCGGAAAAATCGTCATGCACCTCATCATACCAAAACACTCGGCAGCACAAAGGTAGACAAAAGAAAAGCCCTCACGACCAAAAATATACCAGTAAAAGACACAAAAGCCATCCCGATCATTTCTACACCGGCAGTGTCCCGAAGGGACGCCTTATGATCGGCCAGTTTTTATACTACTCCGGTCTTATTTCATGGCGAACTCTTATCGAAGCTATTTGCTGGCAGCGGCGGCAGCGGCCCCAAATCGGGCAGATAGCCATAGCTTGGGGGATAATTTCCTCCCAGGATGTTATACGGATACTCACAGATCGGACTCTTAATGAAAAATTCGGCGAATGCGCGCTTCGCATCGGCTATATTTCAAATTTCGAGCTGCTTGCCCTTGTTGGGAGGCAGCGACAACTCCAGCGCCCCCTTGGTGAATATTTTATTACAAGCGGCATTCTTTCTTCTACGGACCTAATGAGTATGGCCAACAAACAGCGACTTCAAAACCTGACCACCTGAAGATGGCGCGAGGTTACGCAAGTTCATCTACGACCGGAATGACAGAGGTGGGTTGGATTTCAGAATCCTCAAACACGTGAAGAGCAAACGAGCCGGGCAATGACAAGGTAAGCATTAAATGGCACATCACAATACTATCAATGCTAACAGTTACAATAGTCTAGTTCAGAGATTAAACATATTTCCGCAGGGGGCTCCACCCTCAGAGCTGCTCTTCAAAATCCTCAAAGTTCTTTTTTCCGAAAGGGAAGCTAAACTTGTTTCTCACCTTCCCATTAAACCTTTTACTGATGGAAAAGCGGCCGCGATCTGGAAGCTCAATCTTAGTGATGCCAAAATTATTTTGAACGATCTCGCTGACCGTGGAATTCTTCTCGATTACGAGGAAGATGGGAACATCACCTATGTCCTGCCTCCTCCAATGGCGGGATTTTTTGAATTCTCTTTGATGAGGTACCGCAACGATATCGATCAAAAAGTCCTGTCAGAATTACTTTACCAATATCTGAATGTTGAAGAGGATTTTATAAAAGATTTGTTCCTTTATGGGGAAACTCAGTTGGGGAGAGTTTTTGTAAACGAAAGTGTCCTGACAAACGAAAATGCTCTCCATGTCCTTGACTACGAAAGGGCATCGGAAGTTATAAAAACGGCTTCACAAATAGGCATTGGTGTTTGTTATTGCCGGCACAAGATGCAACACATAGGAAAGAATTGCAGCGCGCCCATGGATATTTGCATGACTTTCAATGGCCCCGCTGAATCATTGATTCGTCATGGAATTGCCAGAAAAGTCGATGCAGCGGAGGGGCTGGATTTGCTAAGTAAGGCTCAGGATTGTAACCTTGTTCAGTTTGGGGAAAATGTTCAGGAAAGGGTAGGCTTTATCTGCAATTGCTGCGGCTGTTGTTGTGAAGCATTAATTGCCGCCAGGAAGTTTGGTTTCTCTAACCCAGTTCACACTACTAATTTTATTCCAAAAATAATTGAAGAAAAATGTACCGGATGCGGAAAGTGTGTGTCACTTTGTCCAGTAGAGGCGATGACGCTTGTAACCGCCAGTGATCCGCATATGCCGGGAAAAAAGAAAGCAAAGCCCGATTACGATCAATGTCTTGGTTGCGGAGTATGCCTCAAAGGTTGTAATGTTGATGCCCTCAAATTGGAATACCGTGAAGAGCGGGTTATTACACCGGTGAATTCAGTTCATAGAATTGTACTGATGGCGATTGAGCGGAGAAAATTTCAGAATCTCCTGTTTGATAATCAGGTACTATTTAGCCATCGGGCTATGGCCGCGGTGCTTGGTGTTATTCTTAAACTTCCACCCGCGAAACAAATATTGGCCAGCAATCAGTTTAAATCAAGGTATCTTTTAGCTTTGATAAAACGTTCCAAGCGCTAAGAAAAAAAACGGGAACAATAAAATTAATTCATGACGGTGAGGCCGACAGCTTAAATTTGCAGTGGTCTGAAAATCCGGCGGGCGGCACGCCCAATGCCTGCAAGAGCCTAGCCCAGTAATTAACCTGCGCGGCAGAGCCGGCCAGAATTACAATTTCCCGTTCGGTAAAGTTGGCCTTTAGTTTGTTGATGAATTCCTGAGGAAATTGCAAAGGCGTACGGGAAATTAAAACAGCGTATTCCATCGCAATAATTTCCCGAGGTGAAAATGTTTTTACCGTCGCGATATCAGTTCTTCCTTGCAGTGCCGCAAGCTCTTCGGATGTAATGCCGTAGTGGTCATGGTCATAATAATTCATATCAATGCAAAAAGGACAGGCGACGGAAAAAGATGTTCGCAGACGGACAAGCTTGAGTATCCGTTTGTCCAGATTGGCATCTTTGTGCGCAACCATGGTTTCCATGAATCCAGAGCTTATGGCCATTTTGGGATACCAGGACAGCAATTTGCCGGGCAGAAGATCACGACCGGTCACTATTCTGGAAATCCAGATGCCAATTCTCAGATAAAATGGAATGTGTTTGGGCGGGTCGATAAAAGCTTTCACAATTAACTCCTTAGCGGTGATTATTTAAAGATCATTTTTAACAATATGCAATTGATCTTTATTTATTGCAATAAGTAATTTTATGATTTATTAAGGCAAATAATAAGTGTAACGCCTATATAAATTTTGTAAGAGAGTTTTATGCCAAACACAGACAGCAAACAAAAGATGCCGGATGATCTCAAAAGTTGCGTAGAATTTCACGGGCATATTTGCCCTGGCCTGATATACGGTTACCGTGTAGCCAAAGAAGCGAAGAAATTGATGAACATCGGGCGATCTGTTGATGAGGAAGTGGTCGCCATTTGTGAAAACGATTCCTGCGCCGTCGACGCTCTTCAGGTAATTTTGGGCACTGTGGCGGGTAAAGACAATCTGATCATCAAAAATTTCGGGAAGAATGCCTATACGGTGCTTAGCCGCTCCAAATGTCAGGCTTATAGATTTTCTCGTAAGACGCAGTACGATTACACGGGTAAGGATAAAAGCGAGTTTAACCGGCTGGAAGCGGCCGTAGCCGCCGGTAATGCGTCGGAAGATGATAGACGGAATCTAAAGCGCCTGAAGGTAAGTGATTTGCTTGCGCGTCCTTTCGAAGAAATATTTATAACCTCGGAAGTGCCCTTCAACGAGCCTCTCTACGCGCCGCTTGCGCCATCTGAACCTTGCGCCATTTGCGGCGAGATGACGATGGCGACAAAGATGCTGAAGTTAAAAGATGAGAGTTTTGTATGCATTCCGTGTTCGGAAAAAAAATAACTGCGAATGGATGGATGTTTTTAACCAATCCTTTTGCTTGTGCTCCCATGTGACCTTCAGGTTATTCAGGGTATCAATTCCTCATAAAGGTGCAATAAAAAAGCTTTAGGTAACGGGCATTGATGTTTCAAACAGAAGGGAACAGAAACCGGATAATTTACGATTAGGAAGCGGTTGAAAAAGAACACGGCACAAATACAAGTTGCGCAGAACAACAGCCTTGCAGTCAATCTGCGCGAAATAAATTTTCACTATCTTTTCATTTGATACTATTCCAGCAGATGAGTATGAGGATCTTCCTTATCAATACCCAATTTCTGAATCCGTTCAATTTCGTTGAGCGTCATTTTGATAACCACGATAAGTCCGATGATGGCAAACCAGAAAACAACAAGACTTGTGTAGATTGTGTAAGCTTCGACAGGTTTGTTAGGGAAAACGAGAATTTTTTCTTCCGCAAAAGCCAAAAAGCTGAACAAGAAGATTGTTAATGCAGGAAATAGAATTCTGATAAAATATTTCATAAGCACACCTAATTAAAAAAACCGACAAGTGTCATGGTTATAAAATAAAGAATATAAACAACAGCAATTACTGTGAAGATGGGGCTTCTCTCGTTTCTGTTTGATTTGCGATCCAGAAAGGGAATGAGAAAGAGAAAAAATATTCCGATGGAAACGCATACAATGGCTATAGTTTCCCCATTGAAGCCCATAATGGTTCCGGGAAAGAGCTTGAGTGTCTCCAGCATAAAGAGAAAATACCATTCGGGTTTAATGCCTTCCGGCGGCGGAGCCAGCGCGTTTGCTTTTTTGCCGATTTCCGGCGGAAGTAAAATTGCCAGTGTCACCACAACGCCCAGCACGACTAGCCAAATCATCATATCTTTGTAAAAAACATTGGGGAAGAAGGGCTCTTCTTTGTGTTCGTTCTTTCCCAGAGAAACGGGTGTGCTCATGCCGTGATATTGTACAAAAAGCAGATGTATGCCGATGAGCAACAGCGATAACACCGGCAGAATGGATACATGAAAAGCATAGAAGCGGGTGAGGGTATCGCCTGTTACGTCAACGCCTCCTCTTAAGAAAATTTTGATGAAACTCCCGACAAAAGGTAAGGCGCCGGCGCCTCCGGTGGCTACTCGTACCGCGGCAAAAGCCCGTTCGTCCCAGAGCATCAAATAACCGCTCAGGCCGAAGAAAATGGAGATGACCAGAAGAATGAATCCGGTAATCCAGAGAAATTCCCGCGGCTTGCGGTATGATTTAACCAGCAGTGTGCCAAAGAGGTGAATAAAAACAAAAACGATACAGAGCTGTGCGCCCCAGTGATGCAGCGAACGAAAAAACCATCCCATATTTATTTTAGTGACAATATCAATAATGCTTTCGTAAGCAAAGTCGATATGCGGAATATAATAAAAAGCCAGCAGCATTCCGGTTATAAATTGCAGGATAAAAAGGAAAAGAGTAATGCCGCCCGTATAATACAGAAAATCGTACCGATGTTGAGGAATAAGTTTGCTTTTGGCAAGCTTCTTCAATTCGGCAATATCATAACGCTCATCAATCCAATCTTTAAACTTTGGCCAGATCAACTTTAGCTCCTTTCCTGGCGATAATTAGTTTTTCGCCTTTTTCCGTGATTTCAAAAAATTCCAGCGGTTTGGGCGGCGGTCCGGCAATATTCTTGCCTGTCTCGTCATACCAGCCCTTATGGCAGGCGCAGTAAAATTTTTTCTCCGCCGGCCGGTAAGCCACATTGCATTCCATATGCGTGCAGACGCCTTTCAAAGCGGCAACACTTCCGTCTTCTTTTTTTAAATAGAGCCCCAATATTCCTCCCCAGGCGAATGCTTTAGCTGAATTTTTGGGAATATCGGTAAAATCTTTTTTGTCAAGAACAACAAAATCCGGTTCCTTGCCAAGAGTAGGGAAGGCGAATTTCACCAGAGGAAAAATAGTGCCGGAGAAGAAAGCAATAAGAGAGCCGCCGAAAAGTGTATTGAGAAATTGTCTGCGAGAAATCAGGGAATATTTAAGCTTCATTTTTTCCCACACCCGATATTATTTTAAATTTTTTTTTCAGTATTGTTTTGCGCAAACCGACAATGCCGTCGGTAGGACGCACATCTTTCGGACAGGCGTCAATACAGCGAAATACAGTATCGCAACCCCAGACGCCCTTTTCATTGTTAAAAATCTCCAGCGCTTGGGCCGGCCTTTCATCGCGGGAATCGGATGAGAAGCGCTGTAATTTGGCCAGCGCAGCGGGCCCGGCGTATTGCGGGTCTCTATTCAGAACAGGGCAGGCGCCGTAACAGCAGGCGCAAAGGATGCAATTGACAAATTGGTCGATTTTCTTCCGGTCTTTTTCGCTTTGATAAATTTCTTTTTCGGGAGCGGGACTCTTTCGTATAAGATACGGTTGTATCTTTTCATACATCTGCCAGAAAGGAGTCATCTCAACGACGAGGTCTTTGATAATCTCGAAATTGGGCAGAGGCTCCAGGATGATCGTGTCCGTGCAGAAAGTGGCGACCTGTGTCCGGCAGGCCAGATCTATTTTCCCATTGATTACCATCGCGCACGAGCCGCAGATAGCTGAACGACAGGAACACCTAAAGGATAAAGTTTCGTCAATTTCATCACGAATGCGTAAAAGCATTGCTAATACTGTCAGGCCGGGGATGACTTTAATCTTGTAGGATACAAAGTGCGGTTCTTTATCCGGTTCTTTGACGTCATAACGTAAAATCTTGAATGTATAAGTATCGCTCTTAATCAATATTTTCTCTCCATTGGTTGATAACGAGTAATTACTACATCTTTATAAGAGATGACAGGCTCTAGGTCCTTGCCAATTTTGACTATGGTGTGTTTAAGCCAATGCTGATCGTTTCTGGTGGGGAAATCACGCCGGAAATGGGCGCCGCGGCTTTCCTCACGCAGAAGCGCGCCCAGAACGATAACGTGCGCCACTTCCAACATATAATCCAGTTCCAGCGCGTTGTGCAGTCCATAATTCATATGCTTATCCGTGGAAGAAACGCTGACGTTTCTATATCTTTCTTTTATTTTGGTGACTTCATCCAACGCTTGAGCTAATTCATCTTTAGTGCGGAAAATACCGACTTCATCACTCATCACAGCGCCCAAATCGGCCGCCAGCTTGTAAGGTTTTTCGCCGCCCGATTTTGTCAGGCGGTTAATCTTTTTTTCTACATCTTCTTTTAATTTCAGCAGATGTTTTTCTTCCGGTTTTAAATCATGATCGGATAATTCCTTTTCTATGGCCTGCGCGGCGAGTTTTCCAAAAACGATGGTTTCGAGCAGAGAATTTCCACCCAGACGGTTGGCGCCGTGCACACTCACGCAGGAGCATTCACCCGCAGCGTAAAATCCCTTTATTTCGGATGCGCCCTTTTCATTGACATCGATTCCGCCCATCGAATAATGCTGGGAAGGCATTATGGGAATCGGTTCTTTCACCGGATCAATGCCGATAAAATCAATACAGATACTACGGATACCGGGAAGCCGCTCCAGAATCTTCTTTTCACCCAGATGCCGCAGGTCAAGTTGAATGTATTTTCCCAGCGGATGGTCAAAACCGCGACCTTCGTTAATTTCCGTCTGGATACAGCGAGAAACGATATCTCTGGGAGCAAGTTCCATGGCCGTGGGAACGTAACTCTTCATGAACCGCTCGCCCTTATTGTTGAAAAGATAACCGCCTTCTCCGCGGCAGCCTTCAGTCATCAGAATATTTGTGCCGATAAGTGTTGTAGGGTGAAACTGGACGAACTCCATGTCTTTGAGCGCGACTCCGGCTTTGTAAGCCATGCCAATGCCGCTGCCTGTGTTAATCAGAGCGTTGGTGGAATTTCGGTAAACTCTTCCGTAGCCACCCGTGCCGAATACCGTTACTTTGGCGCGAACGGGAATTAATTCACCGGTATGCATATCAAGAACGATGACGCCGTGGCACTGGCCGTCTTCCACGCAAAGGCCGGTAACAAACCATTCGGGATAGATTTTAACATTTTTATATACGGCCCTTTCATAAAGAGTGTTCAAAAGAGAATGGCCGGTAACATCGGCGGAATAGCAGGTGCGCGGATAGCCGCCGCCGCCAAAGGGACGCTGGGCGATGGTGCCGTCGGAAAACCTGCTGAAGGGACAGCCCCAGTGTTCCATCTCATAAACAATTCCCGGGGCTTCCTTGCACATGATTTCGATGGCCTTTTGATCACCGAGGTAATCACTGCCTTTTACCGTATCGAAAGTATGCTTCTCCCAGGAATCATCCCTGCTTTCGGGATTGTTGGTGAGGGCGGCGTTAATGCCGCCCTGCGCGGCAATAGAATGTGAACGCAAGGGATAGACCTTGGAAATCAATCCCACATTGTATTTATCGCACAGACCGACGGCCGCCCGCAGTCCGGTTAACCCGCCGCCAACTATGAGAATATCGTGAGTAATCATAATTACGAAACCCGGACAAAGAAGTAAATTAAGATGGCCGAAACAGCTGCCGCGGCAATGTTTGAGATCCAGAACAACTGCTTTTCCTTGCGGTAACCAAAATCAATAATGATGGTGCGGATACCGTAGATGCTGTGAAAAGTGAAAAGAATCAGGATAAGAATATCAATAACCGGATGCCTATGCAGACTCAAAGCCCAGTCTGGTCTGTTATCTTTGGGTAAAAGAAAATAGCCGGTTATAATTTTGATGCCGATCAAAACGATCAGCGTCGCGCCGCTAATGCGGTGAAAAAGCCAGATGAACATATGTTCCCCCTAAAATTATTGAACTAGACTATGGAGTAAAAATTTCTTTGTCAAGAATGAAATCAATCATTTCCCTTTGTAGCTTGGTTTTCTCTTCTCCAGAAATGCTTTCATGCCTTCTGTTTGATCTTCGCTGGCAAAGGCCAGAGAAAAGGATGCCCGTTCAATGATTTTACCGGTGTAGTTATTAAGATCCTGCGAATTTTGTACGGAGAATTTGGCCAGACCAACGGCAACGGGGCTGTGCCGAGTGATCATCTTGGCCATGACAAAAGCCTCTTCCATTAATTTATCATCAGGGACTACTTTGTTTACGAGATTAATGGACAGTGCCTCCTCGGCAGAGATAATTTTTCCGGTAAGGACAAGTTCTTTAGCTTTTCCCGGACCGACCAGTTTGGAAAGCCGCACTGTTCCGCCGGCGCCGGGAATGATACCGATATTGATTTCCGGCTGACCGAATTGCGCGCTTTGCGCGGCTACTCGGATATCACAGCCCATTGCTAATTCACAACCGCCGCCCAGGCAGAAACCGGCAATCGCTGCGATAAACGGTTTTCTCGATTCTTCCATTTTTAATGTGATATCCCATAACTCCGAATTGGAAAACATTTCCATAGCCGTGTTTTGCACCATAGCCGCAATATCGGCCCCGGCCGCAAAAAACTTTGCGCCTCCGGTGAGGATGACGGCGCGAACGTTAACGTCAGTTTCCATATCGGCGATAGCCCGGGCCAATTCCGCTCTGACTGTTTGATTGATCGCGTTGCGCACTTCAGGACGGTTCAACGTAATGATGCCTAGTTTCTCCTCGGTTTTTTTTTCGACAATAATGGTAGTATAGCTCATGGAAATTCTCCTTCTGGATTTAATTAACCACCAATGATTCTTCCGGACAAGTCAAAACAATATCTTCTTCGCTCTTTATCAGCTCTGTAGTGAGAAGTGCCTGGGGAAGTATATTGTTCAAGTAATATCTGGCGGACGCCATTTTTCCCTCGTAAAATATCGCTTCGCTTGTGCCTTTTTTCGCCGACGTTAGTTTTTGAGAAGCAATCAACGCCTGCTCCGCAAGGCATTGGGCCACAAAGACCTGAGAACAGACAAAAAGCGCTCTCAAAGCGTTAAGCGGTATCAACTGTCGCTTGGCTTCTAAATTACCATACCAGGAATCATAGGTGAATTTAACTTCGGTCAGGGCTTGATAACTTTTGGCAAGATTTTTCATTTCCTTCTCCAAACCCTTGGCGTTTATATTGGCATCGATAAATTCCTTGATGGAAGCCAGCCAGTGGGCAAAAGGTGCTCCTTCCTTCATGCGCATTTTACGCCCGATAAGATCGTTGGCATGAATAAAAGATGTGCCTTCCCAAATGGTCAAAATCTTCGAATCACGTAGATACTGCTCCACAGGATATTCTGTCGAGTAGCCGACGCCTCCCAAGACCTGAATGGCCTGAGCGATAATACCGAGACTCGCCTCACTGCCGTAGCCTTTGACCAGCGGCGTTAGTATTTCAGCAAATTCACCGAATTTTTTCGCTTTTTCCTTGTCGCTGGAATTGCTCTGAATATCCAGATAATAGAAACCTTTGAAAATCATCGCCCGGATGCCTTCGACTGTGGCTTTCATATCGAGAAGCATGCGGCGAATATCTTCATGCTTGATAATCGGAACACGCTCGGCGTTTTTAATACCGAAAGGACGTCCTTGGATTCGTTCCGTGGCGTACTGCGAGGCAAAATAGTATGCCGCCGCCGCCTGAGTGTTCGAATTATGGCCTGTACCGATTCTCGATTCATTCATCATGTGGAACATCATGGATAAGCCTTGAGAAAAGCCTTTGGCATCGGGAACAGGACCAAGCAAAATGCCGCGGCAGTTATCGTCATCGCCGAAATTGAGCAATGCTGTCGCCTGCGCGTGCAGTCCCATTTTGTGCTCGACGCTGACAGTGATGGCGTCATTAGGTTTACCCAGCGAGCCGTCATCATTGACCCAGATTTTGGGAACTATATAAAGTCCGATACCCGGCGAACCAGATGCTCCTTTTTCGGGACGCGCTAGCACCAGATGGATTGTATTTTCACATGTTCCCTGGTCTCCGGCAGTGATGAACATTTTGGTTCCTTTGATTTTCCAGATGCGGGGATCTTCTGTTGGATAGGAGCGCGTGATAATATCACCGGTGTCCGAGCCGAAATTCGGTTCGGTCAGGCACATTGTTCCCTGCCAATCACCGTTGAGCATTTTGGGGATAAACATATCATTTTCTTTCTGTGTGCCAAAACGCAGAATAAGATTGGCCGAGCCGCTGGTTAATTTTACGCAGGAGGTAAGGGCCGGACAGGCGGCGGTATTCATTTCAGCAATGGCCTTGTACAGAATCAGTGGCATTCCTGTTTCCACCTTGATACATTCGCTGCTTGAACCCCAGCCGTTTTGCTGTAAAAACCGGTAGGCCTCTTTAAAGCCGGGAACGGGCGTCACCTTGCCGCCTTCGAACTTAACGCCAATCTTGTCTCCCGGGGCGTTGATGGGATTCACGATTTCACGCGCAACCTTGTATCCTTCGTTCAGCAGCATTTCCACATCATCGAGGCTGAAATTTTCCTTAAATCTGTCGCAGGCAAGCACTTCTTCAGTGGGCAGCCATTCTTTAAGAATGAATTTTAAATCTCTTATGTCGTATTTAAATTCCATTTTTTACTCTCCTTGTATTTTGATATCTCATTCATAGATATCAGTGAGCAGTTCCATAATTTTAGCCCGGCTGGAAGTTGTTGGATAAGTAGCCATATTTACTGCCGGTATTACTGCGTTCATCTGAGCAGTTCTTTTTACGGACGGTCCAGACCTTTCACTATTTCGGAGCGAATGATGCGCGGCAATATCATATGATGTTTAGGACAAATCGCCTGCGGATTCTGATAAACGCAATTGGTAAATGCCACCAGATATTTTCTAATTTCATGAAAACGCACAATTTCATCCACAAAACCTTTCTTGGCGCAAAACAAAGGCCCCGACGTTTTGTCATAATGTTCAACCATCTCATTCATCTTGTCGATAACGGGCTTTAAAGGATTCCCCGAATCTTTTTCTTTGACCAGTCTTCGGGCATAAGTCGCGGCAGCCGCTGTTTCGCCGTGCATTACATTGATTTCGGTCGCAGCCGTACCCAGCGAAAAAGCATTATTGTTATTGGCTGTAGGACCTCCCATAACATAATGCCCGGCAACAGTGCCTTTGCGTAAAACAACAAGCATCATCGGAAGGTTCGTATTTTCAATTGAATAGATCAATGATTGACCTAATCCCAGAAGCTCCGCTTTTTCCGCGATATCTCCTACGTCAATTCCTGTAGTGTCCTGAAACCAGATTACCGGAATCTTGTCGCGAGAGCAAAGTGTTACAAATTCGCTCATTTTGATTAAGCCTTGACGATAAAGTTTACCGCCGACGCCGGTGTATTCATTTGTGTATTCAGGGTAATCAGGCAGAATGCCCTGACGATTGCCGATGACGCCGATGAGGTAGCCGTTGATTTTTACTAAACCCGTGTAAACTTCCGGACCGAATCCCGGACGGAATTCCATATGCTCGGAATTATCCACCAGCCTGGCCAGAACCTGTTCGAAATCATATACTATTTTTTTGTTCAGCGGAATAATGGAGGCAATTTCCGACGGTGAGTATTGAGGTTCCGCGGGCTCCGCCACTCGAAAAAACTTGGGATGATAAGCCGGCATGTCCGCCATATAATCTTTGATTGCATCCAGGACTTGCTTCTCTTCATCAAAAACAGCGCTGAAAAAACCGGTTATGTCATAATGAACTTTAACACTTCCCGGAGGAACCGATTTGAAATGTCTGGTAGCGTTAATAATCTCTTCAGCTCTTTCTTCATCGAAAGAACCTTTCGGGGATATGCCGCTCATGATACCGCCGCCGCCTACGGCCATATTGGCTTTCTTGTGGGCAAACAAAATAGTCGGGCTGATTGACTGGTAGCCGCCGCCGGCGGGATTGGTTCCGTAGATTCCAGCAATAACGGGTATGCCCATCTGTTCCAGTTCGGCATGACGGAAAAAGCATGCTCCCTGGCCGCGGCGATTCGCATAGATCTTTTCCTGCTCGGTGAGTTTAACACCGGAGCAGTTAACGAGCCAGACGAGTGGAATATGGAGAATCTTGGAGATGTCCGTTACCCGCAGATTGTTTTCCGCCTGCCCGGCAATCCAGGCTCCAGCCATCCATTTATTGTTAAAGCCGATCAGAATGCACCATTTGCCGTTGATACGAGCTAGGCCGTCAACAACACCGGTACTGCCCGATTCCTCGTTCGCCGGATCAAAGATGGTATGCAATGGACAAAATGTATCCGGGTCGACTAAATAATCAATGCGCTCCCAGACGCTCATTTCATCGCGCTCATGCATTTTTTCCAACGGCACACCGACTTTTTTAATCCTCTCTGCTTCGGCATCGAGTTGCTTCATTATTTCTTCCGCCCGTTCGATATTGTCCTTCATATTATTTATTTGTTCTGGCGAAAGAGCTTTTCCCAAAGGGTCCATTTTTTCAAAATATTGTTTCATTTTTTAACTCCGCAAATTATGATTTGATTAGCTTTTCATATTTAAGGCCTGTTTCATCGCCTCGGCTATTTTAGTGGGACTTTTTGCTACAGTGACACTGCATCCGTTGAGAACAGCGATTTTGTCCGCAGCGCGTCCTTTGCCGCCGCTAATAATCGCGCCGGCATGCCCCATGCGTTTGCCGGGAGGTGCCGTAAGTCCGGCAATAAAGGCGGCGACAGGTTTTCGCATATTTTCTTTGATCCATTCGGCCGCTGTTTCTTCCGCATCGCCGCCGATTTCGCCAATCATAAAAACTGCTTTTGTTTCCGGATCCTCATTGAAAAGTTTCAGTACATCAATGAAACTCAAGCCGATGATAGGATCTCCACCAATACCAACGCAAGTAGACTGGCCGAGTTGGGCATCTGATAATTGTTTGACGACTTCATAGGTGAGCGTGCCGCTGCGCGAGACAACGCCGATGTTTCCTTTTTTATGAATTGCACCGGGCATGATTCCCACTTTGCATTCACCGGGAGTAATGACTCCCGGACAATTCGGACCAACAAGCTTCATTTTACTTTCCTGAAGATATCTTTTTGCAACGACCATATCGCGAATAGGAATGCCTTCGGTTATACAAACGGCGAGTTCAATCCCGCCATCTGCCGCTTCCAGAATTGCCTCTGCCGCCCAGGGGGCGGGAACTAAAATCATCGAAACGGTGGCGCCAGTTGCATAAATGGCTTCATTAAGGGTATCGAATACAGAGAATCCCTCGATTGTAGTGCCGCCCTTTCCGGGGGTGACTCCTCCGACAATATTACTTCCGTAATCACGGCACTGCGAAGCGTGAAGAAGGCCGTTTTTACCGGTGATGCCTTGAACGATTATTTTGGAAGCGCTGTTGATCAAAATGGCCATGTCTTTATCCGCTGGCTTTTAGTTATTTTTCAATTGGTGATGATCTTGCATTTTTTAATTACCCTCTGCACAATTTTGGCTGCGCCGTCTCCGAGATTATCAACCGTTTCGATTTTAAGTCCAGATTGAGAAAGAAGCCTTTTACCTTCGGTAAGGCGGCTGCCATCCATCCTCACGACGATGGGAAGATTACAAGCTATATCCGTTGTGGCGTCAATAATGCCTTGTGCGATTATATCACAGCGCATAATACCGCCGAAAATGTTGACAAAAATTCCTTTTACATTTTTGTCCTTTAAAATAATTCCGAAGGTTTCGGCCACTTTTTCGCGGCTTGCTCCGCCGCCGACATCAAGGAAGTTGGCAGGTTCGCCTCCATATTCCTTCAAAACATCCAGTGTGGCCATGGCCAGACCGGCGCCATTCACCATACAGCCTATATTCCCATTTAATTTTATATAAGCTAGATCAAGTTTCTTAGCCTGAATCTCCAGAGTATCCAGTTGGGAAGCATCAATCATTTTTTCATAATCAGGATGTCGGAAGAGGGCGTTATCGTCGAAATTTATCTTGCAATCCATGGCCGTCAACTCGCCGGTCTTGCTGACAGCAAGAGGATTAATCTCAATTAATGAGCAATCTTTTTCTAAAACGATTTTATACAGGTTTTGAATGAATTTGACACAATCTTCGACAATTTCGCCTTTTAGTCCCAGGAGAATTGCAATTCCGCGTGCATGATAGGATCGCACTCCGATGAAAGGATCAATATAAAGAGTATGAATTTTTTCGGGAGACACGCGCGCCACTTCTTCGATGTCCATACCCCCTTGGGTAGAAGCGATAAGGCAATAGCGAGAAGTTCGTCTGTCCAGGGTAATGGAAAGATAAAACTCCTTTTCTATTTCAATTGTTTCCTCAATAAGAAGACACTTGACGGCCATGCCCTTGCTTCCGGTCTGAACAGTCACCAACTTTTTTTTGAGGAGATCTCTTGCTGCTTCGCAGGCATGCAGAGAGTCCTGTACTTTTTTTACTCCTCCAGCTTTCCCGCGTCCTCCTGCGTAAATTTGCGCTTTCAGCACACAAAGACAACCTAATTCCTCTACAGCTTTCTGTGTTTGCCGGACTGTTTTCACCATTCGTCCGCCCGGTACCGGAATACCGTATGCTTTCAGAATCTCTTTGGCCTGATATTCATGTATGTTCATTTCATTTTACCGGTGCAAATTTGTGATTTGTTTAAAATAATCCTATACTCTGTTGGCAGCGAAACCGAGAGCGGCATTAGCTACGATCATTGTATGCATATTGGAGGTTCCTTCCAGTGTTTCGAATTGTTTTGAATCCCGCAGGAAGCGGCCGCAGGGATATTCATCGGAATAGCCGAATGAACCGAACAGCTTCATGCATTCATTGGCGGCGTGCACCACTTCTTTGGCTCCGTAAAGTTTGGACATTGATGTTTCCATCACATTGGGAAGGCCTTTATCCTTCAACCAGGCCGCTTTGTATACAAGAGCAGTCATTGCTTCATGTCCCATTTTCATCTCCGCGATTTGCTGTTGAATCAACTGGAATTTGCCGATCTTTTGTCCGAACTGAGATCTTTCATTCGCGTATTTAATGGCAGCTTCCAGAATAGCTCCGGAAAGCCCCAAGGCGCCTGCCGAACAACCGAGGCGCGTGGAATTCAACTGGGTCATGCACATTTGGAATCCTTTGTTGACGGTTCCCAGAACAAGTTTTTTCGGTACCTTCACATCTTCAAAAGTAATTTCCGCCGTATCAGAAGCCAGCAGTCCCACTTTTTCGTGAATTTTTTTACGGGTGATTCCGGGGAGGCTGTAATCCATGATAAAGCAGGTTATGCCATTGGCTCCGGCTTCCTTATTCGTCTTTACATATAATAAACCATGATTGGAAACGGTTCCGTTCGTAATCCACATCTTATTTCCATTGAGGAGATAATGATCTCCACTGTCTTCCGCCAGACATTTCATACCGGCGACATCGGAACCTACATCAGCTTCCGTCATAGCGAAACTGCCGATATATTCGCCGCTGACGAATTTCGGAATATAGTGCTGTTTTTGTTCTTCTGTTCCAAATTTTTGAATGGTCAAGGAAGGACCCCAGCATTGCATGTTGAAAGCCATGCGCCAGGAAGTATGGACTTTGGCGATTTGTTCGATAACCAGAACGCCGTCCATAAAGCCCATGCCGTTTCCGCCGTATTTCTCATCAATGCAGAAACCGAAGAAACCCAATTCTGCCATTTTATCGAATATTTCCTTGCGCCAATGGTGATTTTTTTCATCTTCTTCCACATGGGGTCTAATTTCATTTTCGGCAAAATTCTTTGCCATATCCTGAAGTATTATTTGTTCTTCGGTTAATGCGAAATCCATATTTAGAGTCCTCACAATTTCTTATTCAAACTATTTTCTTTCCACGATCATGCAGATGCCCTGACCGCCGCCGCCGCATATGGTTTCCAGGCCATAACGGCAATTTCTGCGAGTCATTTCGTTGATAAGTGTTGTTAAACGCATTACGCCGGTAGCACCGATAGGATGCCCCAATGAAATTCCGGAACCATTAACATTTATTTTTTCATCCATTACATTATCTTTGATGCCGGAAAGTCTAGCATCAGCCAGCGCCTGAACGGCAAATGCCTCCTGAACTTCAATGAGGTCGATCTGCTCTATGGAGATATTAATTTTTTGCAGAGCTTTTTGAACAGACGCGGGAACAGCCTGGTAGGTCAAGGTTGGATCAGTTGCCGCAATCGCGCAAGAACGGAAATAAGCGAGAGGCTTTATTCCCAGCTCTTTCGCTTTCTTTTCGGAAGCGAGCATTATAACCGCCGCGCCGTCATTTTCAGAGGAAGAGTTTCCAGCTGTACAGACACCACCGGAATAAACAGGTTTTAACTTGGCTAGTTTTTCCAATGTAGTTTCTCTTCGCGGGCCCTCATCTATACTGAAGAAAGTAATCTGTCCGCTCTTATCTTTGCCCACAGGAACAGGAACGATTTCTTCAGCAAATTTTCCGGCATCCTGCGCCGCAATTGCTCTCTGATGGCTCCTCAGTGCCCACTGATCGGCTTCTTCGCGGGTTATTTTTTCTTTTTTAGCCGCGGCCTCGGCCCAAGTCATCATCGAACTAAGCTCACCGTATCGGGCAATGGGTTGCGACATGACTCGGGCGCGTTGGAGGCGATCATAGAAGGGAATTCCCCACATGGCCAGGGCGCCGTGCCCTCTGGGCATGAATCCGTATTTTTCATGATTCTTGCCTCCCAGTCCCCATTTGATATCACCGGGAATATATAGTTCGGCCTGGCTCATCGATTCCATGCCTCCGGCGATAATAATATCGGCATTCCCCGTTTGTATTTTCATAGCACCAAAAAAAATAGTTTCCAGACCGGAACAGCAACGTCGGTCGAGAACTACCCCGGGAACTGAGTCCGGCCAACCGGCTTCTAGAACTGCCATGCGCGCGCCGTTGGCGCATTCGCCGTTTTGATAAGACGTTCCCATAATCACATCTTCAACCTGTGCCGGATCTATTTTTACCCGTTTAACTAATTCCCGCAAAACTATAGCGCCGAGTTTATAAACGGGGATATCTTTTAAAGAACCACCGTAAGCACCAATGGGAGTGCGCACACAACTTAAAATGACTACATTTTCCATGGTTTCATCTCCCTTTTTATTTTAAAAATTTACGTCTTTTCTCGGCTTCATTTCTCCTGAAGTATAATCATACCATCCTTTGCCGGTTTTTCTTCCCAAATCCCCGCTCTGCACAAGTTTCTCCAAAATTAAAGCAGGGCGGAATTTTGGATCTTTATATCCCTCGTAAAGTGTTTTAAAAACATTGAGACCTATATCGAGTCCTACAAAATCACCTAATTCGAATGGTCCCATAGGATGATTGAGTCCCAGCTTTATGGCTTTATCGATATCTTCAATAGTTGCGACACCCTCCAGCAGACAATTATAAATCTCTGCTCTGAATGCTGCGTTAACCCTGTTAACAAGAAATCCGGGAACATCTTTCACCCGGACGGTTTCTTTCTTCAGCTTGGCTGCAACCGCTTCAATTATTTTTGTCGTTTCTTCGGCTGTTTTAAATCCCGGAATGATCTCAACCAGACGCATTACAGGAACCGGGCTGAAAAAATGCATGCCGATAAACTTTTCCGGACGTTTCACTGTTGCCGCCAGGGAAGTAATAGGTATGGAAGATGTGTTCGTAGCAAAGATAACATCTTTATGGCAAAGAGAATCCAATTTCTGGAAAATGGCTTTCTTTACCTCAAAATTTTCATAAGCCGCTTCAATAATCAAGTCGGCTTTTTCTGCGTTTTCAAGAGAAGGATCTTTGCTGATTCTGGATAAAATGGCATTCTTCTCGGCGGCGGTTATTTTTTCCTTCTTTACTTGTCCATCAAGTCTCTTGCTGATGGAATTGAAGCCCTTGTCAATAAATTCCATCTTTACATCATTCATGATGACGTTATATCCGGTTTGGGCGCAAACCTGCGCAATGCCCGATCCCATGAGACCTGAACCGATAACCATAATATTTTTGATATCCATATTTTTACCCCTTTAGTCTGCAAATACATAGATGATACCGATATAGTTTCCCTGCGGTTGCCGCAGCCACTAAAACTTTGCCTGACGGTGCACCCGAGATCGGACTTGCTGAGAAAAAGAAATCAGTTCGTCCTCCCCTGAGTTTATGATTTTAACAAACAGCGTATCTGTGCTGCCGCCATATCAAATATTGGAGAGTCCAACACCCGGTTCATCTGCAGTCCGCCCTGCATTACGGCAAGCACCACGACAGCCTGATCGCGGGATGTTCCTGGGAACGAGAATGTGCCCCGTTTTCTGCCTTTATCCAAAAAATTATCCATCCAGTTCAGGAGATCGGACACCAGACCTTTTGTTTCTTCCTGCATTGGCTTGGGCAGAGTGGTGAAATCCGTTTGCATTGCGCCGCTCAGGCAGACAGATTCGCTCTTGGTAAGATAATGCCTGTAGATTTCGAAGAAGCGATCCAGTTTATCCCAGTCGGCCATCGCTGCTATCTCCCGACGTTCGCACCATCCGCTAAAGCGTTGCCTGGCCCGTTGAATAACGGCAAGACCGAGATCGGCCTTGCTGGGGAAATGGTAATGGATTGAAGATTTTTTTATCCCGAGAGCCAAGGCTATATCGGCATAGCTGAAGCCGTTGAAACCATTTTTTAGCAGGAGCTTTTCTCCTGCGTCGATAATTTTGGTTCTTGTACTATCCGTTAGTCTTCTCATGCTATGTTATCTACCAACTAGTAGATAGAATGTCAAGAAAAAAATATTACTTCAGTCTCTTAAAATTAATACCGGGCTTAATTATCAGATTTATCTTTAAGGTTTTTTTGTAAAGTGACGTTTTATTCCCTTAAGGACGGTTACACACCTGCCGAGTTCTCGGTAAGCTGGAATTCCAGCAGTTTCGGCAAGAAATCTTAAATTATCACAGAATTCCTTTCTTCCGACTACCCAGAAAACTATAGGCTTTTCATGTTTTTTGACAAGGGCCGCAAGCTCTTCGAAGAATTCCGGTTCGATGAGCGGCGTAGCGTAGCTGTGGAACAATATCGAATCAACAGCGGGGTCGTTCATCACCGCATCAAAAGAACGTTTGAATACTTTCTCGTGACTGTGGCGTTCAATCGCGATCCAAAGATCAAGAGGATGGTCGGGTTTATTCCATGGAGGAAAAAGCTCCGCGATGGACGCAAGTGTTTTATCGGAAAGTAAGGCGAGAGGAAGTTCGCAATCTTCCATAAGGTCGGTTGTAATGGTTCCCGCACCTCCGGAGAAGGTTAGTATGGCTGTGCCTTTTTGAGGGTGACAGAGCATCTTCTTGGAGAAAGCGCGCGCCATGTCGATGAGTTCGGCCGGATCGAACACTTCAATTATGCCGGCCTGCCTGAAAGCGTCGCTCGTAACTCTGTAGTTTCCTGAAAGGCTAGCCGTGTGGCTCTGTGCCGCTTTTGCTCCTTCCTTGCTTCTGCCTCCCATGAGAACGATTACCGGTTTTTTTGTTTTTTTTGCGAGATTGATAAATCTTCTTCCGTCCACGAGTGATTCGAGATAGCAGGCGATGACTTCCGTTTCGCTGTCGTTTATCATGTATTCGAGGATGTCGCTCTCATCGATATCGCACTTGTTTCCGATTGAACAGGCCTTGCTTATGCCCATGACTCCTTCCTGCAGTGCATGGAGCAAAAAACCAGCGGAAAGCATGCCGCTTTGAACAATGAGACCCACATTTCCGGCTTTGAGCACGTCGGTCCATATGCCTGAATAAATAAACGAAAAAACATGAGTCCGATGAGCATCGATAAAGCCCATGCAGTTGGGACCCCATAATCTAATGCTCGCTTTAGCAGCGTTTTCGAGAGCCAGCTTCTGAAGCCTTTCACCTTCTGGACCGGCTTCGTTGAATCCTGCTGATTCTATGATGATTCCCTTCACTCCTTTTTTAGCGCATTCGTTCACTGTTTCCGGCAGTTCTTTCGCCGGTATGAAATATATGGCCAGGTCAATATTGCCGGGAATCGAAGCCACATCGGGATAACAGGGCAGGCCTAATATTTCAGTGTAATTTTTATTAACCGGATAAATTTTTCCACGAAATCCAGCCGTGATATTTTTAATTATATGGTACCCGCCCTTGTTTTCGTTACTGGATGCTCCAATAATGGCAAGGCTTTTCGGGTTGAAAAAACAGTCAAGCATTGTAATAAAAAATCCTCCAAATTATAATACCAATTCGCTGTTATTCTTTGACCGGGTGCGCAACCAAAGGGCGCGCAATAAAAAATAAGACTTTTTACATTACCGGGAAGTGACGCCGAACAGGCGGTAACTTCAAATCGAAACGGTATGAATCGGCGTTATATGCTTCATCTTAAAACGACAAGCGCGTCAACGGCAACCGGCTTGTTTCCGCATATGATCAGAGGGTTTATGTCTATCTCGGCAATAGAATCGTACTTCATTCCCAGTTCTCCCACTCCGACAAGAGCTTTGGCCAGAGCTTCCCTGTCCACCGCCGGACTTCCCCTGAATTCGCCGAGCAATTTTTTTGTTTTGATTTCATCTATCATTTCCAGGGAGTCATCCTTCGAAAGTGGAGCGACTCTGAAGGTCACGTCTTTGAGCGCCTCCGTGAATATGCCTCCC
This sequence comes from Smithella sp., assembly GCA_049517435.1. Taxonomy (GTDB): domain Bacteria; phylum Desulfobacterota; class Syntrophia; order Syntrophales; family Smithellaceae; genus Smithella. The sequence continues at coordinate 193,370 of JBEKRZ010000004.1, forward strand.
AGACCGAACATGACGCATGGCCCGAACTGCGGATCACGTGAGAGACCGATCACAAATTCGCGCGATCCGTTCACCATCTTCTGAATGAGCACGCCGTCAAGGCCTTTAATCTTACTCATAAGCTTGTAAAAAACACACGCCGCTTCTTCTGAATTGCCGACGTTAAGTTTTACCATACCGGCTTCTGTTTTATGGGCTAGCTCAGCGGAACATCCCTTCATAACCACAGGATAACCGATTTTTTCAGCTTCACCAACGGCTTCATCTCTTGTTTTGGCGAGAGCTGCTGGCGCAACCTCAACGCCCGCTGATTTGATCACCAAACTTGATTCGTATTCCGACAGCGTCTTTTGTCCGTTTGCTACGGCTCGTTGAATTATTTCTAACATAGAATCTCCTTTAAAATTGACCTTTAGTCATTAATTTATTTTACCCAAGATTGTCAAGGATTTGTTAGTGAGACTCTCTGAAAACAAGCATAGCGAAGTTTGAAGAGTAAGTCGAACTATCCCCGCAGCGGAGCGGAGCGGGATTTGACACTCGCTGATAATGAGACCCAAGCTTCAGAAACGAAGTGCACTGAGGCTTGCTGGACGAACTATCCCAGGCGCAAAGCGCTGTGGGACTCGAAGCGTAAGTGGTAGTAAGACTCTCTGAAAGCGAGCATAGCGAAGTTTGAAGAGTAAGTCGAACTATCCAATAGTCAAAGACTATTGGAAACTATCCCCGGAGCGAAGCGATCGTGACTCCCGCTGAGAGCGAATGGAGTAAAGCTCGAAGCGCAGGAGGAACAATTCCGCCAACGTAGTTGGCAGGGACGTGGGATTTGACACTCGCCAGAAGCGATACGTTACGTTTTATAAACAATATTCGTGATTGACATACAGAACTGTTATTCCTATACTTCTTGTCAATCTACGAGCAGACGATAAAACTAAGGAGTGTAGAATATGGAATCAGACAAAAAAGACGGAATTGCCACTGCAAGTAAAAATATTTTCCAATCAGGTTTTACAAAAATACAGACAAATCTCATGGAAACCATGGGATTGGGCAAATCCGCTACAATCAGCGCCTTGATTTTAATTGCCCTGGTCACTGTATTGATCATTTTCTTGTTTGTTCGTTCAGCTCCGCCTAAAACTATCATCATGACTAGCGGTGATGATGGCAGTATGTTTTATAAAATTGCCGATAAATATGCCAAGGTATTGGCTCGCAATGGCGTTAAGCTTAAAATTATCAAGTCTGAAGGGTCGCTGGAAAATTTAAAAAGATTATCCAATCCATCCTATCGTGTTGATGTGGGATTTGTGCAGGCGGGATTAACCAAGGGACAAAATATTGATAAGCTGGTTTCTCTTGGCAGTATAGCCTATGAGCCGCTTTTTATTTTTTATAGAGGAACCAAGCCCGTGGAACTTCTTTCCCAATTTAATGGTAGAAGATTGGCAATAGGCCCGGAAGGAAGCGGCACAAATTATTTGGCCAAAGCTTTGCTGTCCATGAACGAGATAAAGCCGGGAGGATCAACGAAATTATGCGAAATGGACGATGAAGAAGCTGCTAATGATTTGCTAAACGGGAAAGTTGACGCAGTTTTTTTTATGGGGGATTCAGCTTCCTCCCAGTTAATACGCAAGTTGCTGCACGAGCCGGGAATCCATCTTGTTAATTTTACACAAGCCGATGCTTATACGCGCCGTGTCGGCTATTTGAATAAATTAGTGCTTCCCCAGGGATCCATTGATTTTGGAGAAAATATGCCGGATCATGATGTCCATTTAATCGCCCCGTCAGTTGAACTTATCGCCCGTAATGATTTGCATCCGGCTCTCTCTGATTTACTTCTGGAGGCGGCAAAAGAAATTCATGGCCGGGCAACTCTGTTTCAGGGCCGGGGAGAATTTCCTGTTCCTCTGGAGCATGAATTCCGCATCAGTGACGATGCCAGCCGCTTTTATAAATCGGGGAAAAGTTTCCTGTACAGATATTTTCCGTTCTGGATGGCGAGCCTAATCAATCGTATTCTGGTTGTTTTTTTACCCATTGTTTTAATATTAATTCCGGGACTGCGTGTCATACCTGCCATTTATCAGTGGGGAACAAAAATGCGCATCTATCGATGGTACCGTCAGTTGCTGGCTCTCGAGCAGGATATGATTGATCGGATGGATACAAATAAGCGGAAAGAATTACTGAAGCGTCTTGATCAGATAGAACAAGCCGTAGACAATATGAAAGTTCCGGCATCGTTTGCCGATCAATTTTATGTGTTAAGAGGTCATGTCGGTTTTGTCCGTGCAAAGCTTTTGGAACGCACGGCAGTAAACTGATTTAATTCCGTGCGCAAAACTCCGGGAAGTTAAAGCTTGCACAACGTATAAAAAATAAGAGAGGCATAGTTATGCTTAAGATAAAAAATTACGGTCCGGTAACCCTTTTTTACATGGGGCGGTCGCCCCTGGGGTTTCTTTTATACCCGGTCCATGCATTTTTAGTCGGCGATATGCTTCTTGATACGGGAACCAATCGCGTGGACAAACAGTTTCTTTCCGCCTTAAATGGTCGGTCAATCGCGAAGATCGTCAACACCCATCATCATGAGGATCATACCGGCAACAACGGAGATGTTCAGGAGCGGTTTAAAATTCCGATATACGCCCATCCGTCCGCGTTGCCATATCTTGAAAACCCGCGCTTGAACGCTCTGCGCTTGTATCAGCGGATCGTTTGGGATTGGCCCAAAAATTCAAAGGGTACCGCCATCGGCGCCGGTATTGCCGCCGGGAATCTTCACTTTGAAGTCATCAATTCTCCGGGACATACCGACGATCACATCTGTTTATATGAACCGGACAAAAAATGGCTCTTCAGCGGAGACCTTTTTTGCGGGACGACTTTTATATATCTCAGGGGTGATGAGAATTATCTGCAAATTCTGGAGACACTCAAAAATCTGTCCAAACTTGAAAGCGACACGATCTTCTGCAACCTCAAAGGCGTGGTAGAAAACGGCAAAGAAGCGCTGCAGAGGAAAATCAAAAAAATGGAACAATTGCGTGACCATGTTCTGAAGCTGCAGGAAAAAGGACTGCCGCCGCAGAGCATCAAGCAGGAAGTTCTGGGAAAAGAAGACGCGTGGAATCTGATTACGGGAGGTCATTATTCCAAACAGAATACTATTGACAGTATTCTCTCCGGGAAAAGGCCGAACCAGAGCTAATATCTTGTAATTAAGAAAATTTTCCTGACCTATTCTTGACTTGACAGATAGTCCCAATCAAGATGTACCTTGACAATTGTTATATCTACTTAGTTTCAGTGGAGGGCAGTTGAAGCATTGAGGATTACTAATTGAACTCCTGCAAGGAAAATTTATTCTTTCATTTGCCAGCACACGCGGTTGCGCCCCTTTTCTTTGGCAAGATAAAGAAACTCATCCGCCTTTATAATGAGTTCATGGGGATCATTTGCGTCGACCAATGGAAAACTTGCCAGTCCGATGCTGACAGTCAAATGGATGCGAACGGCTTGATATTCAAAAATAGCGTGATCAACGGCTTTTCGTATCCGTTCCGCAAGAATACGGGCATTCTCAACATCCGTATTCGGCAGCATGACAGCAAACTCTTCGCCGCCGAGACGGCCAATCATATCTGTTTTACGGATTTCGCGGCTGCAGATTTTTGCAAACTCCATCAAAACATAGTCGCCGACGGTGTGGCCATAAGTATCATTTATTTTCTTAAAATAATCTAAATCAATTATCATCAGTGAAATCTGTTTCTTGTATCGTTTACTCTGCTGAAATTCCCGTTCCATGATGTTTAGGAAATATCGTCGGTTGGATACCTGCGTCAAAACATCAATGGTTGCCATTTCTTCCAGTTTTAGTTGATTCATGAATAAGTTAAATTGATATCGATTTATTATAAAAAAACCAACGCCACCAATCAGATAGGCAATGGCCAGGTTATACATCATATAATATTCCTGCATCGATAAAAGATAGGGGTGATAGATAGAAAGCGAAAAGAAAAAGACAACCAAAGAAATCAGATAGAATGCCGACACGGTGATCAAAGATGCGGGGATAAACATGGAAACAACCACAATGATCTGCAATCCGGAAAAATAAATGGGATCGTTCACAAGGCGTCCACAAATAAATGAATAAAATGTCAGCATGGAGAAATATGTTATGAAGAGTAAAACTAATCCATGCTTTTTTAAATATGGAAGATAACTCAGTAACAATGCTATGCTGCTAATCGCAAATAAGGCGATATGTCCATAGTGCAATTCTAAAAAGCCGGGATGCAACAGAGGGTCTATTTTTATTGCGAACCAAAGCCATAGAATAGCCACCACGATATTCGTCGGCCGTAAAATCAGGAGCGCAAATTTTTTACGGTACTCTAAGAATAATTTTGAAGTGTTTCCTTTTCCCTGTGGTGATCGCAGGAAAGAAACACCGATGCTGTCTGGTTTTTGTGACATGTTCAGTAAACTCCTGTTGAACACCTGATTGACAGGGTATCCTTCGGCCGCATAGGTCCTGACAGGGTGGCATGCGTGACGTACTCAGGGATCGTGCCCAGTAAAAGTATTTCGCTCCGGATCGTTGTTAATGTTCACTTACTAGGTAACTTTTTTGTTATAATTTGTAAATAGCAAAAATATACTATCCTGGCGGCTTTATCCGCGGATGTTAATGCTAGTTGATTAAACTTTTTATTGCTTCATTGTAAGCATGTTTTTTCTACGGAATTGGTTTCTCCATCTCATGTAAGATGATAGCCTTTCTCCCTAAATAACTTCAGGCAGGCATCTGCGACAGCATCGTCATAAAGAATCCCTTTATTTTTCTCGATTTCTTCCAGGGCTGCCTCAATACCCAAAGCTGGCCGATAGGGACGATGGGAAGCCATAGTTTCCACCACGTCGGCCACAGCCATAATGCGGGCCTCCATAATAATTTCATCCCCTTTCAGATTTCTTGGATAGCCTGAACCATTCATCCGTTCATGATGTTGGTAGACAATTTGTGCCAACGGCCAGGGGGATTCCACATCCTTCAGCATTTCGTATCCACTCCGGGAGTGTACTTTAATCAGAGAAAATTCAATCTCTGACAGCTTGGTAGGCTTGGACAATATCTCCGCCGGGATGGATAATTTCCCGATGTCATGTATGGAACCCGCCATGCGGATTCCTTCTATTTTCTCCTGAGTTAATCCCATCTCTGTGGCGATGGCACAGGCCAGATTCGTAGACCGACGCTGGTGACCGGCCGTATAGGCATCTCTGGACTCCACGGCGGACATCATGACCTGGATGATCGTTTCCATCGCTTTCCTGAGACGGTCAAAGGTTTCTTTCAGTCGTTCCTCCGCATGCTTGCGTTCGGTAATGTCCCTTGTTACCGTTAATATGCTGGTCGGTTTGAAATTGTTGTCCCTTAGAAATGATGCCACAATCTCCACCCAAATAGTAGAACCATCTTTGCAATACTCCTCAAGCTCCATTAAAACAGTTCTCGCCGGATCGGCGGTTCCGCTTGATTCCAATACCATTTGTTCGGCGAAGAGCTTACTTGCCAGTTGCAGAGAGTCGGGTGTCATCATTTGATCCAACGTTTGTGTCAACGCTTCTTGAACCGTGTAGCCACGCCGCTTTAGTATTGAAGGAGCGATATATTCTGTCGGTTTGAGGTTTAGGTCAAAAATGGTGATTGAATGTGCGGTGTTTTCAATAACGAGACGGTATCGTTCTTCACTTTTGCGCAACTCAACTTCTGCCTGATCCCGCTTGGCTCGCGTGCGTAGCGCGGCGATACCAAAGGCCAGATCGCCCGCCAGCTCTTTCAGAATTTCAACTTCCTTTGTATCGAATGCATCGGTATCAACAGAATAGATTTCCAGCACTCCAAGAGCCTGACTTTCACTGATGAGCGGCAAGGCAATAATAGATTTATATCCACGCTGAATGGCTGCCTCGTGCCAGGGTGCGAAGGCAGGGTTTTCCGGTATGTTGCGCGCCATGCACGGCAGCCCTGTGCGAATTGCGGTGCCGCTCGGGCCGCGACCGCGTTCGTTATCCGCCCATGTAACGTTGGCAGATTCAATATATCCCGAATCGAATCCGGCATGGGCCGCCGGGCGCACAGTCTTTGCCTCGTCCTGCTCTGAAAACCGGACCCATACCATGTGATAACCGCCAACCTCGACGATAATCTGGCAGACCTCGTTCAACAACGTCGCTTCATCCGTAATGTGAATCAGCGCCTGATTGGTGTCGCTGAGCATCCGCAGCGCGCGGTTCACGCCGGCAATCTCCACTTCCGCCCGCTTGCGCTCGCTGATGTCAATAAAAGAAAGAAGGTCGGCATATCTTCCCTGGTACAGAACAGCCTTTAAGTACAAATTCAGCCATACCGTTTTTCCATTTTTGGTTAAACCTCGAAATTCAAAGCTCCTAGCAACATCTGCAGCATAAGTCTGTTCTTTATCCACTGGAGCCATAACAAGATCTTTATCATCGGGATGCACAACTACTTTTACGAAATCATAAGGCTGCCATGACATAATCTCATCGGATGTATATCCACTGATATCGCAAAAGGCTTGGTTAACATATTTAAATAAGCCTTTTTGAATAAGACCGATCGCCAGCAATGATTGCTCGGAAAGCATGCGAAACTTCTCCTCGCTTTCCCGCAGTGCTTCCTCCGCCTTCTTGCGCTCGGTAATGTCACGGTAGTTAACAATCACAGCTTCAACTACATTATTGTGTACCAGATTGCTTCCCACAGCTTCGAATGTATGCCAGCTTCCATCCGTATGACGAAGACGCACTTCAAATTGCACAACAGGGGCGTTTGTATCTGTGAATAATATTATGACATTATCAGCTAAATACTGTAAGTCATCCGGATTAATAACTTCAAGTGTGTTTCTGCCAATCCTTTCCTCAACCTTGTATCCCAAAGCTCTCTCAATTGCCGGATTTATATATGTGACAATTCCTTCTAGAGTCAGAATAACAATGATATCGGAAGAGTGCTCTACAAGAGCCCGGAATCGTTGTTCCTCGAACCGTAATTTATCCTCCGCCTTCTTGCGCTCGGTGATATCACGGGTTATGCCCAGAATGCCCACGGGTCGCTGATTTTCATCTCTGATAAAGGAAAACTTCACCTCCGTCCACACGGTTGTCCCATCTTTTCGCCTCATTTCTAACTGAAGCGTCCGGGATTCGGTAATCTCTATCTGTTTGTTTTT
>JBEKRZ010000005.1:0-145070 GCA_049517435.1 Smithella sp.
TCGCGTCTCAGCGTCAGTATAGGGCCAGAAAGTCGCCTTCGCCACCGGTGTTCCTCCTGATATCTACGAATTTCACCTCTACACCAGGAATTCCACTTTCCTCTCCCTTACTCAAGCCTGACAGTTTCAAATGCACTTCCTAGGTTAAGCCCAGGGATTTCACATCTGACTTGTCAAGCCGCCTACACGCTCTTTACGCCCAATAATTCCGAACAACGCTTGCACCCCCCGTATTACCGCGGCTGCTGGCACGGAGTTAGCCGGTGCTTCCTTTAGCGGTACCGTCAAGCATGATGGATATTAGCCATCATGCATTTCTTTCCGCTCGACAGAGCTTTACAATCCGAAAACCTTCCTCACTCACGCGGCGTTGCTGCGTCAGGGTTGCCCCCATTGCGCAATATTCCTCACTGCTGCCTCCCGTAGGAGTCTGGACCGTGTTTCAGTTCCAGTGTGGCTGATCATCCTCTCAGACCAGCTAACCATCATAACCTTGGTAGGCCATTACCCTACCAACTAGCTAATGGTACGCGGACTCATCCTTCAGCGAAAGCTTGCAAGCAGAGGCCTTCTTTGACTACACAACAGTAGTTATGCAGTGTTATCCGGTATTAATTCACCTTTCGATGAGTTATTCCCGACTTAAGGGTAGATTATCCACGCGTTACTCACCCGTGCGCCACTTTACTTATCCACCGAAGCGGACTTTCTCGTACGACTTGCATGTGTTAGGCACGCCGCCAGCGTTTGTTCTGAGCCAGGATCAAACTCTCCAGTTTTAATCCTAGAAGGAAGATTTCTCTTCCTTTTTTCTCGCGTTATTTTAAAAAATTAATAGGACCCACAAATTCATTTTCCCACTATTCAATTTCCAAAGAGCCTTCTTAAAAAAAGAGTCTATACTTAAAATCTAAGCATCTAGATTCTTTTGTCAATACTAATTTCAAAAATCTTTAATGTTCAACCAGTTATAATTGGAAGCATCCAACAACTAAGAATTATACTATCGGTGAACTTATTGACAATTTCAATTTACTTTCAAATACTTTTCTGATGAACAGAACAGGCTTTCTACCCTCTCTTCATGATTGTGTCAAGAAAAAAATTAAATTATTTTACTATTCTTGATATATAATTTTTTTCTTTTTCTTTACAGGTATTTACAAAACAATTATATATTGGTTTATTGTAACTTTTTTTCGATAATGTCAATTTATAAATGAACAGGATTTATTGCTTCCATTTTCTATAACACTTTATTTTAAATAGCTCAACATCTACTTTTTTATTTGCAAATACAAAGCATTATGCAATACTAATTTTATAGTTATAATAATTTTTTATCCTTATATCAGGAGCTCGAGTATGAAGAAATCGTACATTTTATCTTTTGATCAGGGAACCACCAGTTCGCGGGCCATTCTATATGATCGCGAAGGAAATGTCGTAAAAGCAGCCCAGAAAGAATTTACCCAGATATATCCGAAAGCGGGGTGGGTGGAACATGATCCGATGGAGATTTGGGGATCGCAAAGCGGCGTGGTGAGTGAAATCCTGGCAACTACAGGTATTGGGCCCGAAGAGATAGCGGCCATCGGCATCACGAATCAGCGGGAAACGACGGTTGTATGGGAAAGACAAACGGGAAAACCTGTTTATAACGCCATTGTCTGGCAGTGCCGCCGCACTTCTGCCATATGCGATGAACTCAAAACCAGTGGTATGGGAAATTATATTCAGGAAAATACGGGATTGGTGCTCGATGCCTATTTCTCCGGAACCAAAGTAAAATGGATACTCGATAATGTAGAAGGAGCGAGGCGAAAGGCACAAAACGGAGAATTACTTTTCGGCAACATCGATACATGGCTGATCTGGAACTTAACAAAGGGAAAGGTACATGTAACAGATTACAGCAACGCTTCGCGAACCATGCTTTACAATATTAAAGACCTCAAATGGGATGAGAGAATTTTAAAAGAACTCAACATTCCGGCTTCCATGCTGCCGGAAGTAAAGCCATCCAGCGCCGTTTACGGCAATACGGATGCCCGGATTTTCGGAGCGGAGATACCAATTGCCGGAGATGCGGGCGATCAGCAGGCGGCATTATTCGGGCAGGCTTGCTATACACCGGGTATGGTTAAAAACACATACGGCACCGGCTGTTTCATGCTAATGCTGACCGGTGAGAAGTTGGTGCATTCGTCAAATGGCCTTCTAACCACCATCGCCTGGGGAATAAACAACAAAGTTGAGTACGCGCTGGAAGGAAGTATTTTTATCGCTGGCGCCGCCATCCAGTGGTTGCGCGACAGCATGAAAGTCATTTATGACGCAAAAGACAGTGAGTATTTTGCCACAAAAGTTGACGACTCTCTAGGTGTTTACGTCGTTCCCGCTTTTGTCGGCCTTGGCGCTCCCTACTGGGACATGTATGCCCGGGGCGCAATTTTGGGGCTGACCAGAGGGACAACGAGAAACCATATCATTCGCGCTACATTGGAATCCATTGCCTATCAGACTCGGGATGTCCTGGAACTAATGCGTAACGAATGCGAAATTGATCTTTGCGAACTACGCGTGGACGGCGGCGCTTGCGCCAATAATTTCCTGATGCAATTCCAGGCGGACATTCTTGGTGTTCCGGTGGAGCGGCCGGAAATCATTGAAACAACGGCAATGGGTGCGGCTTATCTGGCCGGTTTGGCGGTCGGTTTCTGGAGAGATCAATCCATGATTGCCGAGCGGAGAAAGGTCAATCGTAAGTTTACTCCAGCCATGGACGAAGATAAGCGAAAAGAACTCTATGATAACTGGAAAAAGGCTGTAGGACGCGCAATGCACTGGGAGGAGGAAAAATAATACCAATTCTAAATCAAAGCGCTATCTTTGTTGGCGTCGTTGTCGGCTTCCTCAACGTATTATTAAAATACGCCTCGTCGCCTCCGCCTGGCCGCCTTGATATCATCTTTGATTTAGAAATGGTATAAGAAAAATCATGATTAAAACTGACGTTATTATTATAGGCGGGGGAGCCACCGGTTGCGGTATTGCCAGGGATCTGGCACTGCGCGGTATTACCCACTGTCTCATCGAAAAAGGCGACTTCGCAGCAGGAGCTACAGGCGCCTGCCATGGTCTTTTGCACAGCGGCGGAAGATACGCTGTTACCGACCCGATAGCAGCCCGGGAGTGTTACGAAGAGAACCTGATTCTCAGGAGGATCGGCGAAAAATGCGTCGAGCAAACGGGGGGGCTGTTCGTGCGCCTGCCCGGTGATTCGAAACGCTTCCGGGAAGTATTTCTCCGGGGCTGTGAAGAAGTAGGCATCCCTACGGAAGTCATTTCCTCGACCAAGGCTCTTGATTTGGTTCCCAATCTGAATCCGGAAATTGAAGAAGCAATCAAGGTTCCCGATTGTTCCATCGATCCGTTCCGCCTTTGCATGCTCAACATTCGAACTTCGCAGCTGCGGGACGGCATTATCTTCACCCGGCATAAGGTTACGGAAATTATCAAATCACACGGCCGGTGTGTCGGCATCAAAGCCACCGATCAAGCAACCGGTGAAGCGAGGGAAATACGCGGCAACATCATCGTTAACGCGACAGGCGCGTGGGCTAATATGATCGCCTCTCTCGCCGGCTGTGAAGTACCCATGACTCTGTCCAAGGGTTCTTTGGTCATTACCAATCACCGCCTGACCAATATGGTGATCAACAGACTGCGTCCGCCGTCCGATGGTGACATAATAGTACCCAATGAGGCCGTTTGTTTGGCCGGAACAACATCGCTTAATGTGGAAGATCCGGACAAAATAGGCATCGAACCGCCGGAGGTAGATACCATTATCAGCGAGGCGGGACGGATGATTCCTCATTTCAACAACACCCGCATTATTCGCGCTTTTTCGGGTGTCCGGCCGCTGCTCAAGTCCAATAAAATAGACAGCCACGAAATTTCCCGCGGTTTTCAGATTATCGACCATGCCAACGGAATGTACAGCATAGTAGGAGGAAAGCTCTCGACTTTCCGGCTGATGGCAGAAAAGATGGTCGATGTTATAATGGATTTTTTTAAACTCAAAAGAGCTTGCGAAACGGCGGAAATTCCTTTGGAGGGACAGGAGGAATTGAGCGGTTATCCCCTTTCCAAGCGGCTCGCGGATATGAAAAATATTGTCTGCGAATGTGAATTGGTCAGCAGAAATGAAGTTCAGCGGATTATCCACCAGACCGGCACAAAAAATGTCAGCGATATCCAGCACCGGACGCGCCTGGGCATGGGACCATGCCAGGGTGGTTTCTGCACTTTTAGGGCGCTAGGCATCATGAATGATATGAGTGTCATATCGCCCGAGCAGTCCATGGAGATGCTGCGGGGATTTCTCCAGCGCCGGTTCAGAGGAATAAGATACGCTCTCTGGGGCGATCAACTCCGGGAAGAACAGCTTGTGGAATATATCTATCTGGGCATTCTGGCCATGGAGAAACCGCAATGAGCGTTACCGAATACGACGTTATTATCATCGGAGCGGGAGTAGCAGGCCTGACAGCGGGAGCGCTTCTTGCTGGACGCGGTTTTAAAATCGCCCTTGTCACCAGCGGGGAACCGACAGCCTGTCTTTCAACCGGCTGCATCGACCTTTGCTCCCGCGATTATAATCCTCTTTGCGGCATTAAAAACCTTCCACCGGAGCATCCCTTCAACCTTGTTCCTGAAAAAACGATCAGGGAATCGTTGGACAATTTTCAGGCAGCTATGAGCGAAATGGGAATGCCTTATGTTGGCACTACCAAAGAAAATCGCCTTGTTCTTTCCGCTCTGGGAACGTTTAAGACTTCATGTCTTGTTCCTTCAACAATGGAAGCGGCGCCGCAAGACGTTAATGACAGCATCCACGTCATCTCCTTTAGCGGGCTCAAGGATTTTTATCCCAGTTATATCATCTCCCGGCGTAAGAATACCAAATTTTCAGTATATGATGCCGGTGTTTCCAGCACTATGGGTATCGCTTCTCATTTCGAGGAAAAAGAATTTTTCGAAAAATTTATCATTTGGTTGGAGAAAATAGATATTCAGGAAGATAAGATTGCCTTCCCCGCCGTTCTCGGCCTGGAATCGGCAGCCGAAATTGTCAAAACCATATCAATCCACATGGGAAAACCCGTCTTTGAAATCCCGACTATTCCGCCATCAATGCCCGGTAGAAGATTGTTCAACGCGCTGAAAGACCATTTCCGGAAAAAGGGGGGTGACATCTACTGGAACTGGCCGGTTATCGGCATGGAAAAATCAGGGAAAATCATTGAGGCTGTTATGACGGCATCCAAAGGAAGGCCAAACAGTCTTAATGGAAAGGCCTTCATTCTGGCTGCTGGATCATTTGTCGGCGGCGGCCTTACCGCAACACGCGACGCCATTATTGAAAATGTATTTAATCTGCCGGTACACGTTCCCGGCCAGCGCGAAACCTGGTTCGATAATGATTACTTTTCTTTCAACCACGGCATTGGCCGAGCTGGAATCAAGGCGGATTCATCTCTACGGCCTACGGGTTCGCCTTGGGAAAATATTTTTGTGTGCGGCAGTATCCTGGCTGACACAGAGATATTGAAAAACGGCTGCGGTCACGGCCTGGCGCTGGCAACAGCCCATGTGGCGGCAAAATCCTGCATGGAGTATATTCGATGAATTTCGAACACTGCATCCGCTGCACAATTTGTGTGGAAAACTGTCCCGTATTTCGGGTCAACCCGGATTTCCCCGGACCCAAGCAGGCGGGACCTGATGCTCAGCGATTCCGGTCGGACAGAGAAAAAGCAGAGGACGAGTGGGTGCTTCTATGCAGCCAGTGCAAACGCTGTGAAATGGCCTGCCCCTGCGGTGTAGAACCTGCACAGATCATACTCATTGCGCAGCAGAGATACGGACGGGAACATTCTCACTCGCTCGCGCACCTGCTATTTGCCAATAACTATTATTTGAGCACACTGGGCTCTTTAACCGCCCCCATCGCCAACAGAATTGCCGCAACCGAAATAGGAAAGAAAGCGTTTCGGGCAATGGGAATATCAACTCACATTCCCTTCCCGAAGTTTCGCTTCCGAAGACTGCACAACGAAAAGAAAAACATGAACAGAGGGAGAAGAAAAGTTGCCTTTTTCTACGGATGTTTCATCAATTTTTATCGCCCTGATATCGGTAGAAAAATTATTCGTTTATTATCATCATTGAATGTGGACGTTGTCCTACCAACCCAGTGGTGCTGTGGACTTCCCGCGCTGGGTAATGGTAATCTGGAACTGGCCAGATCTTTCGCAAAAAAAAATGCTGCTTCTTTATCCAACTACATCGATGCGGGGTATGACGTTATATATACGTGCACATCCTGCGGCCTGTGCCTTTTGCATGATTATCCGGGTATTCTGGAAATCCCGCAGGGGAAAAAAATCGCCGAAAACAGTTACGATATCCATGAGTACATCATTAAACTCATCAACGAAGGGTATATCAAACCAAACTTCGGCGAGGTGCGGCGCAAGATTGCCTATCACATTCCTTGTCATCTCAGGGCACTGGAGATCGGTTACCCGGCGGCAAAGCTTATGGCGATGATACCCGAATTGCAATATGAAATTCTTGATGACGCCTGCTGCGGGCTCAACGGCAGTTACGGTTTCAAGAAGAGCAACGAATTCACGGCAGTCCAGCTGGGCAAACGGGCTGTCTCGCTCATAAGAAAAACCGAGGCCGAAGATATTGTCGCGGATTGCGGCTCTTGCCGTATGCAATTAGGCGGAATCTCTGGCATGACCTCTCTCGATCCGGCGGAAATACTCTGCGAATCACTGGGAATTAAGGATCAAAAATAAATCGTGCGGCAAAATGCCGTTTAAGTTCCGCCAGCGCCATCCCTTTATCGCGCTCCTGAATACTCCACGAATGCATCCGTATAGTAATCACGGGTATGAACTCCAAAGCAAGCTTTGGAAACAGATTCCGCAGCAAGTTGCGGGGTATTATACCCTCCACTTCGCGGGATTGTTCAACTTACCAATTCCGCTACGCTTCGCTTTCGGAATTGGAGTTTCAACAATAACGTTTTTACTAATTTTAGTCATGCAGGAACGGGAGAGGACTGTCTTAATTACAGCCGAAATGGCCTTGTTTTGGTGAAAATAACCATTTTCTGGCATAAAAGATTACATATATTTATTTCTACGGCAGCTGTTTAATAAATATTTATCTTTGATTTTACATACTGATTTCAATTTTCTTTAACTATTATAGGGATACAGATATATATTCAATTGCACTGGGCATATAAATTGCATAATATTAAGAAGTTATACTTGAAATGTCTATGTAAGATAATATGAAAATTAGTGGAGCCCCTCCTACAGGAGCCGGAGGCTTCCTATAATAAGACCCAAGCTTCAGAAATACAATGCATAAACTGAATAACCTAAATAACCTGAAGGTCACGCAGGGTCTTGCTGCTCGAATCAATGGCATTCGTTGAAAATGAGTGAAACGAAATAATGAGACTCCAATTTCAGGCGCGTAGTGAACTGAAATTTGATAGTCGAATTATCCCATGAGTGAAGCGATGCGGGATTTGAAGCGCAATATGGAATTAATGAAACTCAAATATTACAAACGCAGTGCCGTGATATTTGCAAGTTGTAATGAGTCCCAAGTTTCAGAAGCGAAGCGCGCTGAAACTTGCGGAACGAATTATCCCGCGAAGCAGAAGATAACAAGACCTACCGCGAGGTATGGCGCATTCCTCGTCCGGCAACCGAGCGATTCCAAGCCGTGGGATTAAATTGGATTGACTAGACATAATTTGAATGCGTATGATATAATGTTTAGCAGAGGTTGAGTGACAATGGCAGTCAAACAGAAAGCAGTACGCAAACCTGAGAAGAAGAAAAACAAACAGGACGATTTATCCCATCTGGCAAAAGCCATTATATCAAGTGCCGGAGTTGGAATATATATCGTACAGAACGGTAAATTTGTCTATGTCAGTCAGCTATATCAGAAACTTACAGGCTATTCGGAAGCCGAACTTATCGGCACATATTCCCTAAATAATATTTATCCTGATGATAGAGAAATGGTCAGGGACGAAGCGATAAAATGTTTGAAGAAGGAACGCTTTGAACCTTGTGAATACAGGTTCGTCAATAAAAAAAATGAGGTAATATGGGTTTTGGAGACGATCACCCCCATCGTTTATAAAGGGGATCGAGCCACGCTAGGCAGTTTCATGGATATTACCGGGCGCAAACGGTCGGAAGAAGCACTTCGTCAGAATGAAGAGAAATATAGGACCATTCTTGAAAGCATCCAGGAAAGCTATTTTGAGGTTGATCTTGCCGGCAACTTTACCCTTGTCAACGATTCAACGTGCTTACTCCTTGGTTATTCCAAAGAGGAAATGATGGGCATGAATAACCGGCAATATACAGATAAAGAATACTCAAAAAAACTTTTTGAAACGTTTAATAAAGTTTACAGCACAGGAAAACCCACCGAAGGATTCGATTGGCAGATTATAAGAAAAAATGGGGATAAAAGATATATTGAAGCATCCGTATCGTTAAAAAAAGATTCATCAGGTAACCCAATAGGGTTTAGAGGAATTGTACGTGACGCCACCGAGCGCAAAAAGGTGGAGCAACAACTCAACCATATGGCTACCCATGATGCCCTGACGGGACTGCCCAACCGTTTAATGTTTAGTCAGCTGTTGAACCACGCAATCCGGACGGCGCAGCGTCATAAACGGCAGTTAGCGGTTTTCTTCATCGATCTTGACCGTTTCAAAACTATCAACGACTCCCTCGGTCACGAGGCAGGAGACCAACTGCTGCAAGAGATGGCCATACGGTTTAAACAACTGCTGCGTGCAGACGATGTTGTCGGCCGCCTGGGAGGAGATGAATTCATTATACTGACCGAGGAAGTGGACGACTTGAGTCAAGTCGCAAACGTAGCCCACAAGTTACTTACCATCGTGATCAAACCGATAATTCTTCTGGATGAAGAATGCCGGATAACAGCCAGCATTGGCATCAGCATGTATCCCAAGGATGGAGAGGACGAACAATCCCTGATGAAAAATGCGGATATGGCCATGTATTTTGCCAAAGAAGAAGGCAAGAATAACTACCAGTTCTACTCCAAAGATATTCAGTCACAATCAAAAGAACGCTTCTCCATAGAAACAAACCTGCGTCGTGCGCTGGAGCGCAATGAACTATCATTAGAATATCAGGCTAAGGTGGATTTCAAAACCGGCATGATCACGGGTGTAGAGGCTCTGCTACGCTGGCAGAATCCATCCCTTGGTTCGGTAACCCCTACGCAATTCATTCCGGTGGCAGAAGAAACAGGTCTAATCGTGCCCATCGGCAGATGGGTGATGAAAACAGCATGCGCCCAAAATGTCGCCTGGCAACGCCAGGGCCTGCCCCCTGTCCGTATGGCGGTGAATTTATCGCTTCGTCAACTCATGGACGACAACTTATTAGGAGATATTAAAGCCGCGTTGGTGGATTCCGGCATGGAGCCAAATCTTTGGGAATTGGAAATCACAGAAAGTATGGTAATGCATAATCCTACGCGTATGATTGAGGTTCTGACCAATATCAAGAAAATGGGCGTGCGGCTCGCTATTGACGATTTCGGCACCGGCTACTCTTCTCTCGCACAGATCAAACACTTCCCTATTGACACGCTTAAGGTGGACAGGTCCTTTATTCGCAACCTCCCGTACGATTCTGAGGACAGAGCGATCACCGAAGCGGTCATTGCAATGGGCAAGACTCTAAACCTTACTGTTGTCGCCGAAGGTGTGGAAACGCAAGCGCAGAAGGACTTTCTGCAGGATCATATCTGCGATGAGATGCAGGGTTTTCATTTCAGTAAGCCTATTGCGCCTGATAAGTTTGCCGATCTGCTGCGTAAGAACAACACCCCCTTCGCAAATAAATTAATTATTCCATAAACAAGAAGCTGATTGAACCTTTTGAAATCCTAAAGAATCACGGGTATAAACTCCAAAGCAAGCTTTGGGAAAAATTTCCGCCGCAAGCCGCTGAGTATTATATCCCGCTTATGCGGGATGAATTCACCTAACAGATATTACTGCACTGCGTTTGTAATATCTGAGTTTCATTCATTCGACTAACAAACTTCTATTCGCTTCGCTTTTGAAGTTTGAGTCTCATTATCCTCCGCTTCATCAAATTTTTCGCTTAGCCCTTCCGGAAAGCGAAATTGACGTATTTTAAAAAACGGAATGTCCCATTTTAAGGTAGAAGAAAAAGCTTGACACAAACTTTATTCTATGATTTACTGTCCCACAAGGAGGTAGAGCATATGAATATAGTAAGTGTTTATAAAACATTCCCCACCGAAAAAGATTGTCTTTCACATATCGAAAAAGTACGTTGGCATGGTAAACCAATATGCCCTTATTGTCAATCATCTAATCAAACGCCATTACCTAAAGAAGGTCGCTATCACTGTAATAATTGCAATACTACATTTAGCGTTACAGTTGGTACAATTTTTCATCATACACATTTACCACTTCAAAAATGGTTTTTGGCTTTATCCCTTGTTTTGAACGCAAAGAAGGGAATTTCTGCACGTCAATTAGGCCGCGATCTTATGGTTAATAAAGATACGGCTTGGCGCATGGCTATGAAGATTAGACAAGCCATGACTCAACAAGCGCAAAGAGAATTATTAACCGGAGTAGTGGAAATGGATGAAACCTATATTGGCGGAAAGCCGCGTAGAGGTAGCGGTGACGGTACGCCTCTTAAACGTGGGCGTGGCACTAAAAAGACTCCGGTTGTTGGTATGATCGAAAGAGACGGACAAATAAGAGCAAAAGTTGTTAAGAATAAAAAACTGAACATCAAGACTTTAAATTCTTTAGTCCGTGAAAATGTGGACACAGAAAATGCAACATTAATCACAGATGAATATAAGGGATACCTTGGCATTAAACGTCTTATGCCTCATAAAGTAGTAGATCATACAGTTTGGTATGTAAATGGTGACGCTCATACAAATAACGTAGAATCGTTTTGGGCTTTATTAAAGCGCGGGATTGTAGGTCAATATCATAAGGTGAGTTTGCGATATTTGCCAAAGTATATTGATGAATTTTGTTTTCGGCATAATTACCGCAAGCATGAAGATATTTTTGGATTAACATTACAAAGAGCTATGGGGGTGTAAAATGTCAATACCAAAAGCAACGCATAGTGGGATTTTAAAAATCGGAGATAAAGAAATTCAATGTTCTGTTTTAGAAAACGGTACAAGGGTTATTTCTCAACGAGGATTTCAAAAGTCAATCGGTATGTCTAGTAGTGGTGGGACTGGTGGTGCGCATAGAATGGCAAGATTTGTTACTAAATTAGAAGAAAAAGGTATTAAAATAAAGGATTTATCAGAGCGCATTAACAACCCGATTATTTTTCAACCCAAATCAGGCGCATCCGCTTATGGATATGAAGCAATAATTTTACCTGAAATATGTGAGTTTATTTTACAATGTAGGGACGCTAAAAAATTAACAGCCGCCCAACAACACATTGCCGTAGAATGCGATATTATTATGCGAGCATTTGCAAGGGTTGGCATAATTGCTCTCGTTGATGAAGTAACTGGTTATCAAGCGGTAAGATCACGCCAAGCCTTAGAAGAAATTTTAGAAAAATTCATATCAAAAGAATTGCGGAAATGGGCAAAAACTTTTCCTGATGAATTTTATGAACAGATGTTTCGATTAAGGGATTGGCAGTATCAACCTTTTTCCGTTAAACGTCCACAATATGTTGGAACCCTAACAAATGATATAGTTTATGAGCGACTTGCACCCGGGGTATTGGACGAATTAAAACGGCTTACACCGAGAGATGAAAAAGGAAGAACTAAACAAAGATTTTTCCAACGCTTGACAGAAGATGTTGGTCATCCTCGCCTAAGAGAACATTTAACAGCCGTTATTGCGCTTATGAGAGCGTCAACAAAATGGGAGCAATTTTACCGAATGCTTCAAAGAGCACTTCCGAGATATATGGAACAACAACCACTAGGTATTGATGAACAAGAAGATGAATAATCACTGTGTGTATTGTGAAATAACACCCATAATTGAATAATAAAGAAAAAACATACTTCTTGTTTTTTGAACAAATAGGGATAAGTTTTGAAGGTCGGTTTTTAGGATGATATCCATAACTGGTATTACTTTTGAATTTATCGACCCCCTTGTGATACCTTGCCTATCTATAATCATTGCAACATCCCGAAGCATACTCGCCCGTTTTTTTTCTGTTAATTTATCAATCGCGGGTTTTAAATTATCTAAATCAACACGCATGATAAGGTAAATTAATTCAGGATTTTTTTGGGGTTGCGATATTGTGACATTTACATTATTGTCATCCGTAGCCACAAAACTAAAATTTGCGTCTTGAATAGATGCTTTTCCGATTTTATATCCAATAGTGCTTAAAATTTTTTCTAATTTAGACTCTAACTCGGTGGAGGATAGGGATTCAACTTTAGATGACTGTATATTACTTTCTTTAATTATTCCTTGAAATTGTGCAACAATTAAGAAAAGGCAAGCAAAAGATACCATAAAATAAACTATAGGGGATGTCCATTTCCAGTCCATTTTCTTACCCCATCCTATTCCCATAGATATAAGAGTAATAATTAGTATCCATAGGAAATTTGCTATTAGTCCTTGCCAAATTCCCATTGCCCAGTCTGGCATATTGCCCTCCTATAAAAAAGATGATATATTGTGAGCAAATATGTAACAAATAGTCAATGGAATTAATTACCACTACCTTAAACTGGGACATTCCGTTAAAAAATATGCAAGATTAACAATCAATACGACAAAGGTTTATAACATTTCGCTTTCAAAGGAGAACACAAAAGATGCCGGATGCAGATGGAATCAAGGAAGCAAAGATGTTTCATTGCGATATGCCTCAGCAGACACAGGGGTTTTTCCTTAAAGGTTCGAATTCCCTGGATTGGGGAATGAAAAACAGACTGGCGCGGATATTTAATCCCGTTTCCGGCCGAACGGTTATGCTGGCCATCGATCACGGTTATTTCCAGGGACCAACCACCGGTCTGGAAAGAGTCGATATCAATATCCTTCCTTTAGTGCCTTATGCGGACACCCTTATGCTGACCAGGGGAATTCTCCGCAGTGTTATACCACCTTCCACTTCTCAGGCCATTGTGCTGCGGGTTTCCGGAGGCGCCAGCATTCTCAAAGAGCTGTCCAATGAAGATATCGCTGTTGATATCGAAGATTCCATCCGTTTGAATGTCTGTGCCATGGCTGTTCAGGTTTTTATCGGCGGTGAATTTGAAAGGCAGTCAATTATCAATATGACCAGGATGGTTGATATTGGCAACCGTTACGGCATTCCGACTCTCGCGGTGACTGCGGTAGGCAAGGATATGGCCCGGGACGCGAAGTACTTCCGACTGGCTTGCCGGATATGCGCGGAGCTTGGCGCCCACTATATCAAAACTTACTATATAGATGAAGGTTTCGAGACCGTCACCGCATCCTGCCCTGTGCCAATCGTAATGGCCGGCGGCAAGAAGATACCGGAACTTGACGCCCTGACTATGGCCTATAATGCGGTTCAGAAGGGCGCCGCCGGTGTCGATATGGGGCGTAATATTTTCCAGTCCGAAGCGCCGATCGCCATGATTCAGGCGGTGCGGGCTGTCGTCCATGACAACGAGACTCCCAAAAAGGCTTTTGATCTTTATAATACATTGAAGAACAAATGAAAGTCGCATACTGGTATAACAACAAAGATATCCGTATCAAAAAAGTACGGACTCCGGTGCCAAAGCACAAGGAAATGCTGGTCAAGGTTCTTTCCTGCGGCATATGCGGCAGTGATGTCGTTGAATGGTACCGGCTCCCGCGAGCGCCGTTGGTACAAGGTCATGAAATAGGCGCGGAGGTTGTTGCTGTCGGCGCTTCCGTAAAAAAATATAAACCGGGTGACCGTGTATTTATCGCCCCTAAAGTGCCCTGCATGAAATGTTATTATTGCGAAAACGGGCACTATCCTCAATGCTCCGAAGTCAAGGAAAGGCTCCCCGGCGGTTTTGCCGAATACATCCTAGTTCCGGAGATTCTTATAGAGCGCGGAACTTATCTACTGCCTGAAAATATTACCTACGATCAAAGCACCTTCATTGAACCTCTGGCCTGCGTCGTCAGGGCGCAGAGACTTGCCCGTGTAAAAAAGGGGCAGTCTGTGCTGGTCATCGGGTGCGGAATGTCGGGACTGCTTAACGTGAAGCTTGCCTGGACAAAAGGATGCAAAATAATAGCCGCCGACATCAACAAAACAAAACTCGAATTTGCCACGAGAATGGGAGCCGACGTCATCATCAATGCGGCGGATAATATTTCGGAACGCTTGATCGCGGAAACTGGCAAAAAAGCCGATGTCGTATTTTTATGCGCCTCCGTCGATTCGGCAATGGAGCAGGCATGGAAATGTGTGGATAAGGGCGGTGTAATTGTACTGTTTGCCGTTCCCGGACCGGACAAAAAGGTTGTCGTTCCCATCAATGATTTCTGGATGAAGGAAATTACCATCCTCACTTCTTATTATTGTGGTCCTCCCGATATTATGGAAGCGATGAAGTTAATAGAATGGCGCGCCATCACAGTGGATGATCTGATCACGCACCGGCTTCCTTTGAACGATATCGTTAAAGGTTTTCAGTTGGTAACAGATGGCAGGGAATCGATCAAAGTCATCATTAAACCGAATGAGCACAGAGTGGCCGAATAATTTTTTTGAACAATCGGCGGGCGAACGGTAGGCATCACCGGCGGCTGTAAGCCGTCCGGTGGATGCCATGGTTAGCCGGTAACCATACCTACATCTCCGAGCCATCAGACCACCCGCAGATCTTGCAGCGCGCTCCCACGTAGCGATCGCCTCGCTGATGGTCGAAGTCTTCCCACCCTTCAAGGTTGTCTGGAGTAGCGCCGCATCGAGGACAGGCAACCAGCACTCCGACACCATAAAACTCGCGAAACTCAAGGCCTGCCTCATCTATGAATGATTGGACAGCAAGGCGAAAGGCAGTTTCGGATCCGATTCCGAGCAATTCTCGAGCAACCCCAATATGGTTACCCTTGGCACTATCGATGTACCGAATCGACGCGAGTAGCACTGGGAGAGGAGTTTTGTCGAGCAACACAGGAATGAGTCTGATTCGGTCATCATTGATCCAACGTGTCACCGCAGCTTCCATCTCTGTCTTTACCCACCGCGACTTAGAGGCAGCTTCAGACCAAACCAGGGCAAAGGTCGTAAACCCAGTAAGGCCCTGGTCAATAGCACCTGGAATCGAATCGCCCGGACGGATGACCCATTCGTCGAACCAGACGTGCGCGCCTGTGACAGCTATAGCCGCGGCAAGCTTCCGCACGTATTCCTTGTCGGCCAAATTGTGGGACAAGAAGATGCTTGCAGTCTGTTCGTTGGGCATCACACTCCTACCTGATATTTATGTAGTCGGCTAACAATGTTTATACAGTCTGTATAAATCGGCTAAAGACCGTTAAAAGGACGACGCACACCATGGCCGCCTTTGCTAACAAAAATAGCACTTTGATCGGGAACGCATTCCCTTAAGGAGAGCGCATAATAAATAGAATCTTACATTGCCGAGAATTTTCGCCAATATGGCGAAAACTTCCTTTAGAAGCGGTACTACTGAGCTATCGCTTCTTTAAGCTTTTGTACTACTACTTTTTCTGCAAATACTTTTTCAATGGCGTCGCCGAGCGCAATACCGGCCTGCTCTCCAAGGTTTTCTTCAGAAAACAAAGCATATTCTTTTGAATAGTTGCTTTCCACCTTGCCTTGATATAGTATCTTTCTTTTCGCCATATCCGCGAAAACAATGGTCAGCTTCATATTTGCTGTATAGGTGTTGGAAGGAAACCCTTTCCGGCAGGATATTTCCAGTTCGTCTATATTGCCGCCGATAATAATTTTAAAGTCTTCTTTCGGTATGGTTTCTTCCTTCAAGTCCCATGGCACAATTTTATCGGCAACTTTATAACCGGCTTTTCTTAAATATTCTTTAATACCATTGGATATGGCTTTAGTCGCCTTAATATTTTTAGGAAATACCAGGTTTTTCATGCCGTCTTTCTCCACGACACGCCCGATAACAAGCCGGTCGTCCATTTGGCGCTTATCGGTAAATTCGGCTACGGAAATAATGGCACTGGAGGTTATATCAGCTTTTAAATATGCAGGAATGGCGGCATGCTCCGCATCATAGTACATATTAACGCTGTAAAGGCTTCTGGGACCAGCGCAACCCAAAAAACTGAAAATAGAAATCAGTAATCCCCATTTCAATATTCTGTTTATTTTCATTATCTACTCCTTATTTATGCCAGACACGCTTCAGCAAACTGTTTCACGTTTTCATCTTCGCCCATCGCAATTAACCTGTCGCCTTCGGCAATAATATAATTGGCCATCGGATTGAAAATCATCTTTCCTGAATCCTTTTTCACAGCGACAATGATCAGCCCATAACGCTTGCGTATTCCCGAATCTTCCAGGGACTGAGTGATAAACGGCGAGCCTTTGCAAATAGATATTTCTTCCATGCGCAACTCCAGACTTTGCTGACGGGTGGTAATTTCAATAAAGTCCAGCATGGCCGGGCGCAGAATAGCCATAGCCATTCTAACACCGCCCAGTGTATAGGGAGACATGACCCGATCCGCTCCCGCCCTCAGAAGCCTGTGCTCCGATTCTTCTTCCTCGGAACGGGATATAATATATATTTGTTGATTCAGTTCTTTTGCCGTCAAAATAACATAAAGATTTTCCGCGTCCGAGGGTAGCACGCAAACAATGCCTTTAGCACGTTTGATCCCCGCTTCAATTAAAACTTTATCCTGCGTCGCGTCTCCCTTGCAGTAAATAAAACCCTCGTCTTGAGCCTTCTGAATAACCTCTGGATTGTTATCGATGACCACACACGGCATTTTCCCCGCCATCAGTTCGCGGCAAATCAAGAACCCTATCCGGCCGCCGCCGCAAATAATATAATGATTATTCATTTTTTCGATTGTTTTTTCCAATTTACCCCTCCCTAATAAATTGCGCAGGCGCGCTTCAATAAAAGTTTCCGCCATAAGAACCAGTGAATAGAACATCATGCCTACGCCAAAAATAATTATGAAAACTGCAAATATTTTCCCTTCCGCCGTTCTCGGAGTGAAATCGCCATACCCCACCGTCGTTAAAGTAATAATTGTAGTATAAAAGGAGTCAACAAAACTCCAACCTTCGATAATATGAAAACCGAAAGTGCCGATTATAAATATGATAAACAAAACTACAAGGGTGATTTTCAGTTTGCTGGTAAATATCAAAAGTTTCGTTTCTCCTTTATGCTTCTATGGCGCGGAGCCAATATGAAAATAGTATAAATTATTTCTTTTTGATTTCCGAATATTATAATATAATAAAACGCATCTGGCAACATTAATGCACAATAAAGATTCATTAATATGTGCAACTTTCAATCTTAACATTAATAAGGAGGTTATATGACACCAGCAACAGAGCAAGCTTTAAGCGGTTTGAGGGATCTTTCTATGATCAAATGGTATATAATTCCTCTTTTTGCCATTGTCTTTTATATCTATACCAAAGAAATAAAAGAGGCGCGCCAGACCAAAAACTGGGATGCAGTTCTGGCCGGTCTGACTATTTTTGGCACGGATTTCTTCAACGAAACATGGAATGGCTGGGTTATGTTTCTCTCTCAGCGCTCCGCTTTCTGGACGACGCCTGGTGATACGGCTCTGCGGACGTTGGTGGGATGGAATATCGAAATCATGTTAATGTTTCTAATTCTAGGCATCATTTACTATCACACGTTATCCGAAAGCAAAAAAGAAAAGATTCTAGGCTTGCCCGAAAAATGGTTTTGGGCGATAAGCTACAGCGTTTTTTGCGTGTTTGTCGAATGTGTGCTCAACATCGGCGGGCAACTTGTCTGGGAATACCCTTTTTGGAATTTGTCTTTTAAAGGCATCTGGCTCATTTTCCTCATTGGCTATTTCCAGTTCTTCTTCTTCGCCGCTTTAGTAATTAGCCTGAAATCAATGAAGGCAAAACTGATGACGGTCGGAATCATATACGCTGTGCCGATTATTATGAATATTCTTGCTTTCGGTTTCTGGGGTTGGAGATATTAAAGGCTGAGACTGGAATATTCCTCGACGACCTTATTATATTTTTCGTGAATCATTTTGCGGTCGAATTCCCAAAATTCGGCAAGCATCTTTTCCTGTTCGTCTTTGTTAAAGTATTCCTGGCAGGGATAGAAGAAATGCTTGTCTTCTTTTTCGATATGCTTGGGGTAAAAATTGCCTAACTGCCGCGCAAAATCTATTATCCGGGACAACTCATCTTTATCGCCCTGCAGGTATTTCTCTTTTGCAGCGACCAGCGCTGCCGTTGTCTTTCTGCCCCATACATGCTCGTCGAGCAACTCCTGCATGATTTTCTTTAATTCCGGCGTGAGATTTTTCTTCGCTAAATCCCTAAAGAGAATTTCCTCTTCCTTGCCGTGATGGGTGCGGTCGGCGTATGTGCGCACAAAATCAACGGCTATATCAATAATCAGAGGATTAACCTTTTTGCTTTTTTCAACCTGATCAATATGGCGCATCATTGAAGCCAGCATTTTTTCAATTAATCTGTGTTCCCACATTAGAGGTCCGATGGGTTTCATAAATCATCATCCTTTCTTGTTGTGAAACTCCAATTTAATGAAACTCAGATATTACAAACGTAGTGCAGTAATATCTGCTAGTTGAATTATCCCGCCAAAGGCGGAGGGTTTCATACCCGTGATTTGATTTAATTTATATCATGAATTTAATCAACTAACATGATTTTTTCATTCAACTTTATAATTGTTGCAACTCGGTTGCATTTTTGGTAAGGGTCAGGCATGGTCACAAATTCAAAGCATAAGGATGCCTTGCTTACTTTGCAAAAGGCCGGTATTTCCAAAACATCGCAGCGTCTTGCCGTTTTGGATATACTGCTCAAGGCAACCACACCGCTAAGTGTAAACACTATTCGCCAGGCACTGGAAACCAAAGCCAGCATTGATAAAGTAACCGTTTATCGCATTCTGTCTCTTTTCAGGCAACGCGGGATTATTCGGGAAATCGCCTCAGCCAGCGGCGTCGGTTATTTTGAAATGATTACTGCGGAAAATCACCTGCACCCTCACTTCAGCTGCCGCAGCTGCGGAACACTTACCTGCATGGAGCCGCAGCCTTTTATCAAGATGCCGGATTTGATTCTATCAAAAGATAATTACAGCATTGAACACATTGAAATTAATGTATCCGGTCTTTGTTCATACTGCCGCGATACTATCAAACCCGAATCACCAAAACGATATTACAGGAAAGGAGAGTAATCATGTATTTCAAAAAGATATTATTTCTATTCATTATTTCTTTGACACTTCTTTCAGCCTGTCAACCGGCAAAAGAATCAAATAAGGAAGAACAGAAATTGAAAGTAATCGCCACTATTTTCCCCGTCTATGATTTCGCGCGCAATATCGGCGGCGACAAAATCAACGTCACGATGCTGCTGCCGCCGGGAACAGACGCTCATCATTACGAATTGAGACCGGGAGATATAATCAAGGTCAGCAAATCTGATATTTTCCTTTTCACCAACTTCGAAATGGAACAGTGGGCATATAA
The DNA here is from genome assembly GCA_049517435.1 of Smithella sp. Classification (GTDB taxonomy): domain Bacteria; phylum Desulfobacterota; class Syntrophia; order Syntrophales; family Smithellaceae; genus Smithella. The sequence continues at coordinate 19,886 of JBEKRZ010000005.1, forward strand.
AATCATTAATGCCGCCGAAAAAAATACCAATATGCTGGCGATAGAGACTGGAGCTGGCGCTGTATTGCTGCCGCTCAATGAGGAGGAAGAAGAACAAAACCATCATGTTTCCAGGTTTGACCCGCACATCTGGCTGGATATGGATAATGCCCAAAAGATGGTCGATAATATCACGACGGCATTTATTAAAAAGGATTCACGCAACAGTGACTACTATTTAAAAAATGCCCATAATTACAAGCTTAAATTGATTGCCCTGGATCAACGATATCGCACAGAACTAACCAAATGCAAAACAAGAACGATTTTGCATGCCGGTCACTGGGCATTTGCTTACTTGGCTAAAAGATATAACTTAAATTATATTGCGGCTTATAACGTATCGGCGGACGCGGAACCTTCACCGCAAAAAATGGTTGCTCTGGTTGAACAGGTGAAAAAAGAAAGGGCCCCCTGTATCTATTATGAAGAAATGATTAATCCACGTTTGGGCCAAATGATTGCCCGGGAAACAGGCGCCGGTTTACTGAAACTCAACAATGGACATGACGTCAGTAAAGCAGATATTAAAAGCGGTGAAACTTTTATTTCATTAATGGAGAAAAATTTGACTAATTTAAAAAAAGGATTGCAATGTCCATAAACGTTATAAGCGTTGATAATTTAACCTTCTGCTACAACGGTCTGGAAGTAATCAGCGACATTTCCTTTTCCGTAAGAAAAGGCGATTATCTGGGCATTGCCGGGCCCAATGGATCCGGCAAAAGCACGATTATTAAAAATATTCTGGGCATCCTGCAACCGCAAAAGGGAACCGTCAATATTTTTGGTCAGCCGTTGACTTCTTTTCGTCAGTGGAACAGAATTGGTTATTTACCCCAGCGGATAAGTGCCTTGAATAATCACTTTCCCAGTACCGTCGAAGAGATCGTTCAATTAGGTATGACGAAAAGAAATCCTATCGCCTTAAAGCGCACTCTGGAAATGATGGGAATCGCGCATCTTGCCGACCGCCTGATCGGCGAACTCTCTTATGGAGAACAACAGCGAACAATGCTGGCACGCACTTTAATCAGTCAACCGGATTTGCTCATATTCGATGAACCAACTACGGCTCTTGATCCTGAAACAAGAGAGATTTTCTATTCACTTACCGATGAGATGAATCGCAACGGTACGACTATTGTTCTTATTACTCATGATACGAGCGTTATCGGCAAATACGCCCGCAATCTTCTTTATCTCGACAAGAAAGTAATTTTTTCCGGAACATTTGAAGATTTTTGCGCTTCACCTGATATGACCGGTTTTTTTGGACCGATCAGTCAGCATATGATTTGTCATCAGCACGATAAATCGGGGAGCAACATTTAATGGGACTTGGCGATATACTTAATTATGAATTTGTTCAACGCGCCATTGTAGCGGGTATGCTGATTGCTGCCGTTTCTTCCATATTGGGAGTTTTTCTTGTTTTGCGCCGTTTTTCTCTGATTGGTGACGGACTTGCCCATGTAACTTTCGGCAGTGTCGCCGTTGTAATGCTGATCGGCGTCAGCCCCATGTACATTACACTGGCAGCGCTACCGCTGGTAATGCTTTCATCTCTGGCTATCCTGAAATTAACTCGCTCCAGACTTATTCAGTCAGACGCGGCTATCGGCATCGTCTCTTCCATCGGCATCGCCACAGGTATTATTCTAGCAAGTTTATCCGGCGGCTATAATATTGATTTATTCAGCTATCTTTTCGGCAATATCCTCACAGTGACACAGACTGAACTTATGCTATCTTTTATTGTTTTTTTAACCGTCGTAGCCACTGTAATTATTTTCTATAATGATCTTTTCGCAATTACTTTCGACGAGGAACTAGCCCGGACAATGGGCGTTAAAACAAATCGGATCAATCTTATTCTATTTATTTTGACGGCGGTGGCCGCGGTTTTGGCAATGAAAGTCGCGGGCATCATGCTCGTTTCGGCAATGCTGATTCTGCCTCCTTTAATCGCGCTGCAGTTATCTTTAAACTTTAAAATGACCATCGTTGCAGCCGTACTTTTTTCAATCCTGTCGGTAATTTGCGGCATTATCACAGCTTTCTTGTTGAATTTACCAGCCGGAGGAACTATAGTAATTTTTAATATTGGATTTCTCTTACTTATTTTCGGAGCTAAAAAAATCTTGCCTTTCCCGAGGTAAAACAAAATGGCTCTCTCCACTTATCTTTACCGCTCCAATGTGATTTTTCTGCTGGCGTTGATTTGCGGCATAATTTTACCGCAAGGATTCCCCATCGGTAATATCCTGATCTTACCGGCATTGATGGTAATTTTAACCATTACTTTATTGAGATTTCCCCGCGGTTTCTTCCGCCGCCCCGGTCCGCTTTTGTCCGCATCCATTCGAAGCAATGTCATGAATTTTCTTGTTTTGGGAAATTTCATTATTTTGGCGAGTATTTTTCTGATCCATAAACAAGAGCTTTGGGTCGGCATGGTGCTGATCGCCGCCATGCCGCCATCAGTAGCCATAATACCCTTGGGCAATTTCCTGCGCGCCGACAAAACTTCTGTTTTTACCGGAATGGCGGGAGCTTATTTGGGCGCCTTGTTAATCATACCATTAATAGGTTTAGGTTTTCTTAAATACATCCACCTGAACTATTGGAATCTTATCCTGCTGGTATTAGAATTAATTTTACTGCCGCTCGCCCTCTCCCGGCTCGCCGTGGACAAAGCATGGGACAAAATCATTGGACCATACGAAGAAACAATTATCGATTACTGTTCATTTATCGTATTTTATACCATTACGGCAAGCAGTAGAAATATTCTTCCGGATTGGTCTTCCGATCTTTTTATCATCGCCTTAATTGCTTTTGTAAGCATTTTTTTCTTCGCTTTTGCGATTGGAAAAATCGGAAATTATTTTCATGATCCCGAAAATAAAAACACCTCTTTTCTTCTTTTGGGTACTATGAAAGATTGTGGACTGGCCGGCGGCATAGCGCTTATCCTCTTTAACCAGGAGGCTGCTCTTCCATCATTGATTTTCGCTATTTCCACTTTCATCTATATGAATTGGCTTAAATATAAAATGAGGCATATCATTAACGGTACAAATAATAAGGGGGAAAATACGTAATTTAATGTGGAGCCCCCTCCTGCAGGAGCCGAGGAATTCCAAATCGCAGGATTGACAAACTGAAAATGCGACCTATTATAAGAGCTACATCCTAAAGAGTGTTGATTTTATCCCGACACGCTTCGCTATCGGGATTAATTCGACTAAAAATTTTTACTTCTCCCGCAATCCAGCGGGATAGTAAAAATTAAGTCTCATTAAAAGAAAGGAGAGGAAATATGGCTATATCATTACCGGAACTACCTTACGGGAGAGATGCGTTGGCGCCGTACATCAGCGCTAATACTTTAGATTTCCACCATGGTAAACATCACAAGGCTTATGTGGATAACTTAAACAAGCTGATTACCGGCACCGACCTTGCGGAAAAATCATTAGAAGAAATTATTAAAATTGCTGTTAAAGATCCTGCCAAAGCCGGCATTTTCAACAATGCCGCCCAAATTTGGAACCATTCCTTTTATTGGCAATGCCTGAAAAAATCAGGAGGAGGTTCACCCACAGGCGCTATTGCGACAAAAATAAATGCGGCTTGGGGAAGCTATGATAAGTTTGCAGAAGAATTGAAAAACGCCGGCGTTACTCAGTTTGGCAGCGGATGGGCATGGTTGGTCTTGGAGGATGGCCAGTTAAAAATAACAAAAACAGCTAATGCCGATACGCCTCTGGCCCATGGTCAAAAGCCGCTTTTAACTATAGATGTCTGGGAACATGCTTATTATCTGGATTATCAAAACAGAAGGCCGGATTATCTCACGGCGGTCATTCAAAATCTAATTAACTGGGATTTTGTTAATGCCAATTTAGGTTAATCTGACTTAACAATAGCAATTAATAAAAAAAGGGGGCTTGGATCAAGCCTCCTTTTTTATATTTATGAGAACAGGCAATGGTAATTGTTATTTCTTCTTATCAACTCTATTCTTCAATTCTTTTCCTACTTTAAAGAAAGGTAATTTCTTTGGTTCAACTTTGATTTTAGTGCCGGTTTTAGGATTTCTTCCCGTGTAGGCGCCATATTTCTTTACTACAAAGCTGCCAAAGCCTCTAATTTCAATACGCCCGTTTTTTTTCAACTCATCGGTAAAACCCTTAAAAATAAGATTAACAACGTCAATTGCCTTTTTTTCCGTTAAGTTTAACTTACTACTTAAAGTTTCAATAAGACCGGATTTGTTCATAGACCCTCCTTAATACTAATTGCAACCATAAATCGCCAGATGATAATTTATGTCTGTTTTCTCTACCTTAGAGTTTATTATTTATTTTTTAGCGAATGTCAAGAAAATTTTACCTTTTTTGATCTGCCATATTATCCAGCAGTTGGCCTATTTCTTTTTTGGTCAAATGCCGCCACATACCTTCCTTTAATTTGCCCAGGTTCAGATCACCGATTGCTTCCCGTACAAGTACGGCTACTCTATGACCAATAGCTTCAAAACCTCTCCTGATGATTCTATTTTTCCCCTCTTTCAGAGTAAGCTGTAACCAGCAACTTAGATCATTGATCTTTTCTATTTTCACATTTTCCGGTTTAAAAACACCATCGGGCAATTTAATTCCCTTACCCAACTGCTTTAATTCCTCTTTGGACAAACGCCCTTGAATTTTGACTCTGTATATTTTTGGTTTCTGAAAACGGGGATGCTGCACTTTTTGGGCGAAATCGCCGTCATTAGTCAAAAGCAAAAGTCCCTTGGAGTCATAATCAAGCCTTCCTACCGGATAAACCCTTTCCGACACATCACGCAGCAAATCCACAACTGTCGGCCTGTTTTGGGGATCATGAAGGGTGGTAACAAATCCGGCTGGTTTATTTAAAGCAATATACTGCTTTGTTTTTTCCACAGAAATAGTTTTGCCGTCAATCCGAATAATATCTTTTTCGACATCAGCTTTTACTCCCAATTTGGTTACCACAATATTATTAACGCTGACGCGCCCTTCGGTTATTAGTTTTTCGGCGTGGCGCCGTGAGTCGACACCGGCGGTCGCAATAACTTTTTGCAAACGTTCTTTCATAAATTGGGAATATCTTCGGTGGTCTCTTCTTCTGCTATTTCTTGTTCCACGAGTTCCTGCTGCTGGTTAAGTTCTTTCAATTCGCGTAAATTCGGCAAATCCAGAAGATCTTTCAAGTTAAAAACTTCCAGAAATTTTCTGGTAGTTCCATAAATAATGGGCTTTCCGGGCACATCCTTGCGCCCTACAATGCGAATAAGTTTTTTGTCCAAAAGTCCCTTGAGCGGAGCGCCTACATCCACCCCACGAATACTTTCAATTTCAGATTTAACAATAGGCTGCTTATAAGCAACAATTGCCAGAGTTTCCATTGCTGCCGGAGATAAAGAATGAGGCTTTGTACTCTTTAGCTTTTTAACCCAAGGGCTAAGTTCAGGCCGGGTTCGAAATTGAAAACCGCCGGCAACTTCCTGCAGGTAAATTCCACCTTGCCGTTCATTATATTCCAGTACAAGTTTTTCGAGGGCTTCTTTAATTTCCGATTTTTCAACTCCTGAAAGGATAATGTAAATTTTTTCAAGCGCCAACGGCGCATCGGAAGCAAAACTCAGAGCTTCAATTATAGCCTTAACATTTTCCATTTATGACTCCACAGCCGGAAATATCCGGATAACTCCAAAAACCGAGGTTTGATAAGCCTTAATCATCCTGAGTTTAATTAATTCCAGCAAAGCTAGAAATGTGTAGATGATGCGGCGGCGATCTTTTCTTTCCCTGAGCAAATCCTCAAAAGTCAAACTTTTTGTCAAGGACAACTGCTCCATAATTTCATTGATTATATCAGTAAGGGATAATTTTTCCAAATCAATTTCCATAAGTTCTTTCTTATCGATCTGGGAAACAATGCGGTGGAAAGCCTCTATGAGTTCAAAAACACTTACTTCGATAAGTTCTTCCTTATCCACGGTTGTTTTTTCAACTTCTTCCGGCAAAAGCGCTGACCGGGTAAACACGTCTCTCTCCAGAAGTGGCCTTTCTCCCAGATTTACCGCAGCTTCTTTAAAAGTCTTATGTTCTAGAAGCTGTCTGACCAGTTCGGCCCGGGGGTCTTCCTCTTCGGCTTCCGGCTCCTCGGGAACAGGCAAAAGCATCCTGGATTTGATGTGAATAAGGGTTGACGCCATGACCAGATACTCGCCGGCCAAATCGAGATTGAGCGCTTTGATCATTTTGAGGTACTGAAGATACTGCTCGGTAACCAGGGCTACGGGAATATTATAAATGTCAATTTCATTTTTCTTTATGAGGTACAAAAGCAGATCGAGCGGACCTTCAAAAATGTCCAGCTTAATGGCATAATTTACTGTTTGTTCGTTATCCATAATTTATTGTTGAAACTCCAATTACGAAAGCGAATAACCTAAAGGTCACTATAGGCTTTGCGGAATTGGTAAGTTGAACAATCCCGCGCAGCGGAGGGTTTAATACCCGTGATTGAGAGCACATATCAGTTAATAACCGGTCAGATTTTAACCGCAGTACGAACTTCATCCATCGTTTGGCGCGCTATCTTTGTTGCTTTTCTGTTCCCTTCTTCTATGATCTCGTTAATTTCAGCTATGTGGCTGACATAATAATCAATGCGCTCGTGAACAGGGCTTAACTCTTCGGCAATACGCTGAGCCAGCATTTTTTTGCAATCAGTACACCCGATTCCCGCTTTTCGGCAAGCCGCATCAATCTCCTTAACTTTCACAGGCTGAGAATATAAACCATGAAAAGCGAAGACATTGCATATTTCAGGATTTCCCGGATCGCTCTTTCTCATTCGCTGCGGATCCGTAAACATGGAAGAAATTTTCTGCTGCAACACTTTGCCGCGATCACTGATACAAATTGAGTTGTCGTAGGATTTGCTCATTTTTCTTCCGTCGATTCCCAACAACTTGGGCACACTTGTTAAAAGCGGCTCCGGAATAGGAAATATTTCTTTATAGAGAAAATTAAAACGACGGGCTATTTCGCGGGTTAGTTCAACATGAGGAAGCTGATCGATACCGACAGGCACGCCATAAGCTTTGTACATAATTATGTCGGCAGCCTGCAGTACCGGATACCCCAAAAAACCGAAGGTGGACAAATCCTTAGTGGCCAGCTCAGTTTTCATTTCCTTATAAGTGGGATTGCGCTCCAGCCACGCCAAGGGAGTAATCATGGAAAGTAATAAAAATAGTTCGGCATGTTCTTTAATCGCTGATTGCACAAAGAGAGTGCTCTTTTGCGGATCAAGGCCAACGCTTAGCCAGTCTATCACCATATCGATGGTGTTATCTTTGATACCTTCCGTGGAGCTGTATTCGCTGGTAATGGCATGCCAATCGGCAACAAAATAAAAACAGTCATATTTGCCGCTTTCCTGTAAATCCACCCAGTTTTTTAGAGCGCCGTGTAAATGGCCCAGGTGCAGTTTCCCCGTTGGTCTCATTCCGCTGAGAATTCTTTTGAGTGCCAAAACAAAAACTCCTTATGATTATTACTCGCCATCACAGGTATTCGATGCCTGCCTTGCGGTACAGTCCCGTTGAGCGTCGCTAGCGGGATAGTTTCCAACAGCCTTTGGCTATTGGATAGTTCGACTAACTCTTCAAACTTCGCTATGCTCGTTTTCTGATAGTTTCACTACGTCTAGCAAATTTCAATGCACTTCGCTTTTGAAATTTGAGTCTCACTAATGCACTAAGGCCTCCGGTTATTATGATAAAAATGCGGAGGCCTTAGTTGTATTATAACTAAATGATTTATTTTTTTACTTTGTCGGCCAGAGTCTTGCCAGCTTTGAATTTTACGACTTTCTTCGCGGGAATCTTAATGGCTTTGCCAGTTTGAGGATTCCTGCCTTCTCTCGCCTTTCTTTTTACCACTGAGAATGTACCAAATCCGACAAGAACAAGCTTACCAGTCTTCTTGAGTTCTTTGGTGACTGTGTCTTCGTATGCATCCAATGCTTTTGCCGCCTTGTCTTTGGTAATACCTGCTACTTTTGCTATAACCCCGACTAAATCTGCCTTCGTCATCTTCTAAAATCCCCCTTTCATAAAATAAAATTCTTAATTTTATTATCAACCGTTTTTGCGGCCATCTCCAAAGTTTTTAACATTCAACCTGGCAAATCATCTCTATCAATATTAACAGAAAAACACAAGTTTCTTGAGTGTCCCTCAGCAATAAATTTGATCCATCCTGCTCAATCCTGCTTGTTTACTCGTTTGGATAGGTGCCTTTTGGCTTAAATTAGCGCTATGACTAGCACAATTAAAATTAACAATCAAGAAAAAAATGATTATTTTCTCAATAATATTTTTATATTTTCTAAAGATTTTTCTCCCGGCAAGACTTTCTCAAATGAGGGCACATCAAACTTCCCGGCATAAAACCTTAGATCTCCATCAATAAGGTTCTAATCAGGACAATATTTATAAGGTAACGAGCACCCTTCTTTACAAATAAGAGCCTTTGTGTTAGGAAACCACTGCAATGAACTTGGGCAGATAATTTATGCAAAATTCAAATATAGAAAAAATAAAGGCATGGATTGGTCTCTCCCGTCCGCCTTTTCATACCGTTGGCATCCTTCCTTTCATATTAGGAACTATTCTGGCATACAGGATCAATTCTACTATCAGTATTGAAATTTTCATTTTTGGCGTCTTAGGGGTTATCCTTATTATGCTTTCCACTTACCATTCCGGCGAATATTTCGATTACAGGGGAGACATGATATCGAATAGCCTGCATGATAACCAGTTTGCCGGCGGCACACGTGTACTTCTTACCGGTAAAATGTCGCCTCTCGTGCCACTTTGGACAAGCATTATTACTGTAATCATTGCCGCTGCTATTGGACTTTTTTTGCAATTTATTTTGAAAACCGGCCGCTACACACTTCTCCTCGGCTTTCTGGGCGCTTTTTCTGGGTTCTTTTATTCTACTGAACCGATCCGACTGGTAAAGAGAGGCGTCGGAGAAATATTTATAGGATTTTGCTATGGCTGGTTGCCGGTCGCTTCAGCCTACTATATCCAGACGGGCACAATCCATCCTATAATTCACTGGCTGGCAATCCCCATCGGCCTTACTGTTTTTAATGTCATATTACTCAATGAGTTTCCCGATTACGCCGCCGATATGGCCACGGGCAAAAAAAACCTGCTCAACCGCATGGGCAAAAAAAACGGGGAGTTTCTTTATATCGCATTCTCTTTGCTGGCCTCTGCATCAATGCTCGCTTCACCGTTTTGGGGAATTCCTTTCAAGGTAATTTATTTTTATCTGCCCTTCTTCATTATATCTTTATATATCATTGCCATGATAATGCAGAAAAAGCATGAGGACGGGAAAAAGCTGGAAATTCTATGCGGCCTTAATATAGCCGTCAATCTGGGAACATCCCTGGCATATATTCTGGTATATATTTAAAATCCAACCATGAAGACTAAAAATAAAGTAAAAGCATTTTATAATCCACCTTCCCTTCTGTTCAAACAGTTGGGAAGTTCCCTGCTCATGGGATATCTAAACCAGTGGCGTAATTTCCCCGGATGGCTTTTTAAGTACGGCTTTAAATCCATACCAGTTGCCAACGGCGCCTTGGGTATGGGCTGCATCGGTTATCCCGGTCATCCGGTCTGGGAAGTTACCGGCGCCTGTAACTTGAGATGCATCCATTGTCACGCCGTCAGCGGCAAATCCGATCCCAATGAACTCACCACTGATGAAGGCAAAAGACTAATTGACATGATCGCCGCCAACAGCGAATTCCGCACATTGATTTATACCGGCGGCGAACCGCTGGTAAGACCGGATATTTTCGAATTGCTCAAACATTCCCAACAAGCCGGTCTTGCCAACATCATCGCCACCAACGGCACATTAATTGACGAAGAAATGGCTTTTAAGCTCAAATATCACGGCGTTGTCTGCAATGCTATCAGCATTGATGCCGCCAATCCCGATATTCACGATATGGTGCGCAACAAACTGGGGGCCTTTGATCTGGCAATTCGCGCCATTGAAGCCACAAAAAAAGCCGGCATTCTTCTGCAAATAAATACAACGGCAATGGAATACAATATGCCGCATCTGCCTGAGCTCATTGATTTTGCGGATGGCTGCGGTGCCGGCATCATGCTAATGTATCAGCTTGTCGCTGTTGGCCGCGGAGAAAAGATTGAGAAGGCCACATTAAAAAAAACCGCCAATAAATATCTGAGTGAACTTATCGCGCTCAAACAAAAGTCCGCTCATACCATGATTGAACCGGTCGCCGGCCCTCAGTATTGGCCTTATATACTGGAGAAAAACGGCATTCGTGACGGCCTCATGCTAAAAATTGCCGGAAAAGTTTTCCATGGCTGCGCGGCTGGGCGCGGCTTTGTTTATGTCAAAGCCAATGGCGATGTCTGGCCATGTCCTTTTGTGGAAATCAGTACCGGTAACGTTAAAGAAATGGATTTTAATAAGATTTACTATGAATCGCCCGTTTTCCGGAATTTACGTAAGCGGGAAGAAAATTTAAAAGGCGTCTGCAGCGAATGCAATTATAAAACGGTTTGCGGCGGCTGCCGCGGACGCGCTCTGGCTTACAGCGGAGATTATCTGGCGGAAGACCCCCGCTGCTTTATCAATGAGACCCAAGCTTCAGAAGCGAAGCGCACTGAAACTTGCAGGTCGAATTGATCCCCTGAGCAAAGCGAATGGGGATTTGAGACTCAAATTTCTAAAAAGAAGTGACTAGAAACTCGCTGAAAACGATATAATTATATTCTCACCCATCTGGCCGCCACCATTGACGTCAGGTTGGATATAGTACCCAAAATCCTCCTCTGTTCAGGCAGAAGATTCCCCCAAAAGGATGCTGTGGATTTTATATGGTCCATCATTGTTGCCAGCTTCCTTCGCTAAATGATTCTAAATGCCTTCGCGCTTATACCTTTTCGCTTTCTTTGACTAACTTTGTTGGCGGAGCCTGTCCAGCGTATGCGGGATCGTCGGCTTCGGAAGTGTTTGTATATCCCTTAATCCGTTGCTTCCGTCCGGGACCATTCGAGATAAAAGCGACGAAAAGCCACTATTGACCAAATAGCTTCCACCAACCCGAACGGCCAAGCGCCCTGAAGGAAACCATAAGCTGATCCGAGTATGCAGGCTACCGCGAACCCCAGAACAAACCAATGGCTGCGTGCTTCGAAAGCATAGCATACCAGCATGGCGGTCACGGCAAATAATCCAAAAAGTGTCAGTCGATCCATCTCAAGCCTCCCTGAACCTGGCAAGTTTTAAGTTCGCATAAAGTACGTTATTTTTTTTGATAAGACATTGTGTGTTCATGGTTGAGCTATAAGAATTTCAGTATTGTATGTCAAAGAAATCTTGGTCACAAAATGTGGGGTGTGGCATCAGTAAGCGCGCCGGGGGTACATCGCTACATCCGCCCTTATGAGAAATCTGCTCACCTGCCATAAAGGTATCATACTGATTGCTCCCATTCTTTAATGGCGGCATAAACCTGATGCGGGTCATCGGCTAATTCCATGCTTTTTAAAAAATATCTGTTCTGGAATGTGCGGGCGGCGAGCGACAAGAGCTGCAACTGTACCTCCGGTTTTTCCAGAGGGGAAAGACTCAGAAAAATATATTTTATTGGTTTTTCCGTGGCTACATCGCTGATCCCCATTTTGGTCAAGCCGAGCGCAACAAGAGGTTTATCCAGACCGGCGACTCGCGCATGAGGAAAGGCCACACCTTCGCTGTAGAAAGTGGAACCCTGCTCCTCCCTTTCTCTGACGGAGACTAATCCTGCCGCAAAATCGCAAGCGAGACCGTTATTGCAGGCGGATTTGACCAATTTTTCGAGGACTTCAGCCGTATCGACGGGTTTGTCCCAAACGATAATATCCGATTCATTGATTAGGGAACTCATGGTATTTTTTTGCGTCTGTGCCGACGGCAGCATCTGGGAAGGAATTTTTATCGGCTCTTGCGGCTCCTCTTCAATGAAAGATACCGGTCTGGCGGTAACCGTTTCCTGAGGCTTTGTATCCAGCACGACTATAGTTACTCCTCTGGCTTGTTCCATGAGTAATTCGGGAATGCTCTTCTTGCCCATAATTCTTTTCCAGAATGAGACACACGCTGCGGACCCGGTCACAATGTGGCCGACCTGATATTCCCGGGCAAAACGCAGGATAGTGCCGGCAATATCCTCGCCTTTGTAGGTAAATACCATGGCTCCCAGTTCCTTCGCCAGTGTCAGCACTCCCGACAACAGCCGCTGTGTCCGGCTGTCGATTACGACAGCATCTTCGGAAGGAGTCTGTACGTAAACTGCATACCAATTCCTATTGAGCTTTCCGGCCAGTCGCGAGGCATACCTAAGCAGCATTTCACTATTCGGACCACGGGAACTGAGACAGGCCATTATCTGATCCGGCACTATGGCGCCGTCTTCCGGCAGTGTTTCGTGCCTTCTCATGTCTATCTGAGCGGCCATTTCCCTAAGCGTCAGTTCCCGCAAATTTTCCAGATTGGAGGTTTTGAAAAAGTTATCAAAGGCAGTCGATATCCGTTCCGCCGTATAAACCTTGCCCTCCCGCAGACGTTCCTGCAGGTCCTCGGGCGTCAGGTCTACATTGACGATTTGATCCGCCTCGGCCAGGATACTGTCGGGCAGACGTTCCCTGACCTTTACCCTGACAGTTTTTTCCACCACGTCGTAGAGACTCTCCAAGTGCTGGACATTCATGGTTGTAACAACATGGATACCAGCTGCAAGCAGATCCTGAACGTCTTCATAACGCTTCGCATTTCTGCTGCCCGGCACATTGGAATGGGCCAGTTCATCGACCATAGCCACCTGCGGCTTACGGCGTAAGATGGCGTTCACGTCCATTTCTTCTACGATGATGCCCCGATGTTGTTGCAGGAATCTGGGGATAACCTCCAGACCTTCGATAAGTTTTGCCGTCTCTGCACGGCCATGGGTTTCCACCAGGCCTACGACCACATCGACGCCCTCCTGCTTAAGCCGGTGCGCCTCCTGCAGCATCAGATAAGTCTTGCCGACACCCGCCGCATAGCCCAAGTAAACCTTCAACCGTCCCCGTTGGGAACGGCGGATCATGCGCAGGAAGTCATCCGCTCTTTCAGCAGTCATAACGATTCACCGTGCAAAAACCAGATACCATCTCCATTAAACCCTTTAGTAAGTTAGAAATTATTTTTTGCGTTGTTCCGGCAAAAAATAATTTCGTCAATACACTTATCCCGCTTGGCGGGGTTCGATAAAATGCTCTGCTATTTTTAGTGTAAAGGAAAAAGTGGTTCCTTTCCCTTCCTGGCTAGCCACATCGATTTTTCCCCCGTGGGCATCCACGATTTCCTTGGCAATGGCCAGACCAAGCCCGGCGCCTGTTTCCGATTTCTGATCGGGCACCCGGAAAAATTGTTCAAATATTCTTTGCATAAACTGATGGGGAATGCCGCTGCCGGTATCGGTTACGGAAAAACGAACCATCTGTTCCTCCGGTATTGCCGAAACCGTGATTCTGCCGCCCGGCGCCGTAAAACGGAGCGCATTGGACAACAGATTGGAAAAAACATGGCCGATCTGAGTCGAGTCTGCGCAGACCATAGGAAGATCATCGGGAAGTTGTATCTTCAATTCTACACCGTCATCCTGGGCAACCCGCCGGAAAGGCTCCACGGCATCAAGAACCAGAGATTGTGCATAGGTATCCTGACAGACCATCTGGAGCCGTCCCGATTCGATCCGGCTGATATCCAGCAAGTTTTGCAGGATTTGATGGAGACGGTCGCTGTCTTCTCTGGCTGCCAAAAGAAGTTCCGTCTGTTTTTCCGTAAGGACGCCCACTTTTTCTTCCAACAGCAGATGAATGGCCATGCGAACTGATGTCAGGGGGGTTTTCAACTCGTGAGATACTGTGGAAATCAGTCCCCGTTTCATCTCATCGAGGTGGCGCTGTTCCGTTACATCTTTCATAATCAGAATAACACCGGTCAGATGACCATTCCGGTCAGTAATCGCTGTTGCTTCAGGTTGAAAATAACGTTCTTCCATTTTTATGAATTTCTGAAAAATTTTCTTTTTTTTCTCCGCTGCTTTAATAAATCCGTAGCGAACAATGTCTTGGAAGAGTTCATTAAATAGAGGAACAGAGAGTGCCTGAATTTGAGCGCCTGGATTGAGCCCAAAAAATTCTTGGGCGGAATTTGTCGACATTTCAACTTTTCCGTCCGGATCGACAATTACTACGGCATCGGGTAGATTGTTTAGGGCTTCTTTTGTTGCCTGTTGCGTGCGGAGCAATTTTTCCTGAGCGCCACGACGAAATTTGCGCAGGCCGGCAGTCATGTCGTTAAAAGCCTCCGAGAGCCGGCCAATCTCATCGTCAGAATCGATTTTCACAACAAGATCGAGGTTTCCGTCACGGATTTCTTCCGTGTAGCGAATCAGTCGTTCAATGGGACGAAGTATCCACTTACCAATAAACAACATGAAGGCGACGGCGACGAGAATGCCACACAGTAAGAAGAGGTACATCCGCTCCTGAGCTGCAGCTGCGTCTTTTCTGGCTCGGTCATTGGCCTCATTCATATTCCTTTGGTTCATCTGAAGGATGTCATCCGCCGTGTTTTTCACCTGCTGAAAGAGCGGCAATATCTGATCTAAATAGACACGGCGAGCGCTGCCTGATTGAGACTGCTTCTGCAGATTATGGATTTTAAATTTGTAACTGGTGAAAAGTGCCTGTAACGCTGCGGCTTTTTCTGCTTCACCGGGAACCGTGATGTTATGCAGTTCAATCTGAAGTGCTTTTTCAAAGGCTGCTTCATTCTTTTTAATTTGCTGATTTCCCAGTTGCTGATACCCAAGGAACGTAAATAAGACACCGCTGTCCATGCGCTCCAGGGCTTCCTTCATATCCTGACAGGCAACAACACTGTGGTAATTTTCCTTCAGGATCACATCGATGGATTTACCAAGGTATCTGAATTGGATGATACTCTGCACGCCGCCGATCAACATGATCAGCAACAAACCACCAAATCCCAGTGACAACTTTTGACGAAGGCCTAACATACGCTTAAGTTTCTCCTTGACGGTTCAGCCTGTTTCCTGATCATGCCAGCAGTCGGCTTTGGCAACTAATGCAGTTTAATAATGTTTGCTGAGACTGTCAATCTTAACTTTTATTATACATAGGCTCACTGTTTACCGTTCATGTCGAGATTCAGCATGAGAACATTCACCCGCGGTTCGCCGAAGATTCCCAGATCACGGCCTTCAATATGGGATGCTATCATCTTCCGCAGCGCCTCTTCACCGGCCCCTCGTACTCTGGCGACACGGCTTGCCTGCAACAACGCATTTTTCACACTTATATGTGGGTCCAGACCGCTGCCTGAAGCCGTTACTGCGTCCGCCGGAATTAATACCTCCGGCGCCAGTTTATTTTCCGCACGGTAGACAGCGACGCGCTCTTTGACCGCAGCAATCAGTTTCTGTGATGTCGGCCCCAGATTGCTGCCACTGGAACTAACAGCGTCATACCCATCTCCCGCCGCAGAAGGACGGGGATGGAAATAACCTGCCCCGGCAAACCTCTGTGCCAACAAGGATGAGCCTACAACCTGACCCTTTACAGAAACTAACGAACCGTTGGCCTGCTCAGGAAATATTCCCTGAGCAATCAGCCAAACAACAGCCGGATAGATGCCGCACAGCAGGACGGCCAAACATACCGTCGCAATAACAGAAATACGTAATTCGTTTAAGATGTTTTTTATCATGGATTTTTCTCCTAACCCCGATAAACGGGATAAGTGCGTTAACGAATTTGCTTTCCACCGGAAAGCAAATTCTAACTTACTAATATCCAGGGCAAGACGCCCATCAGCATATCGATTAGTTTAATGCCCACAAAGGGAGCAACCAGACCACCCAGCCCATAGATTAACAGGTTTCGCCTCAAAAGCGAGGCAGCGCTGAGCGGCCGGAATTGAACACCCCGTAAGGCCAGCGGAATAAGCGCCACAATGATCAGCGCATTAAAAATGACGGCGGAAAGGATGGCACTCTGCGGTGATCTCAGACCCATAATGTTCAAGGGGGCAATCTCCGGGAAGAGACTGATCAACATGGCCGGGATAATGGCAAAATATTTCGCCACGTCATTGGCGATACTGAAGGTAGTAAGCGCCCCCCGCGTGATGAGCATCTGCTTGCCGATTTCCACGATTTCGATAAGTTTAGTGGGATTGGAATCCAAATCCACCATGTTACCGGCTTCCTTCGCCGCCTGGGTGCCCGTATTCATGGCCACGCCCACATCGGCCTGGGCCAGAGCCGGCGCGTCATTTGTGCCGTCGCCCGTCATGGCTACCAGATGGCCGGCAGCCTGTTCCTTCCGGATCAAGGCAAGTTTATCTTCCGGCCGCGCCTCGGCCAGATAATCATCCATGCCGGCCTCTTTCGCAATAGCTTCCGCCGTGAGTTTGTTATCGCCTGTAATCATCACCGTCTTGATGCCCATAGCCCGAAAACGGGTAAAGCGGTCTTTCAACCCGCCCTTGACGATATCTTTCAGATGGATAACGCCTAACACGCGATCCTTTTCGGCGACAACCAAGGAGGTTCCGCCAGAACGGGAAACAATTTCTACTGCCTCAGCTACGGGTCGGGGGAAATCCTGTCCGATAAAATTTCTCACGGCATCCGGAGCACCTTTACGGATCTGCCGCCCGTCGATATCCACGCCGCTCATGCGGGTGTGGGCCGTGAAATTGATAAAAGTGGCATGCGGCATATCGGCAATGGCGCGGCCTCGCAAGCCATATTGCTTGGCCAGTACAACGATGCTTCGTCCTTCCGGTGTTTCGTCGGCCAGTGACGCCAGTTGGGCGGCATCAGCCAGCTCTTCGGGCGTCAAGCCGGGAGCGGGAATGAATTCCGTGGCCTGGCGGTTGCCGAGGGTTATGGTACCGGTTTTATCCAACAGGAGTACGTCGATATCTCCAGCCGCCTCGACAGCTCGGCCGCTCATGGCCAGGACATTTTTTTGCACCAGCCGGTCAATGCCCGCAATCCCGATGGCGCTCAAAAGCCCGCCAATGGTGGTGGGAATCAGGCATACCAAAAGTGCCACCAGTACCGTGATGGTGAAGGAAATGCCCGAATAGAGGCCGAAACATTTCAGGGTCAGGATGACGACCAGAAAAATGATCGTCAGGGCCGAAAGGAGGATAATCAGGGCAATTTCGTTTGGCGTTTTCTGGCGCTGTGCCCCCTCCACGAGGCTGATCATCCGATCCATGAAGCTTTCTCCTGGATTGGCCGTCACCATCACTTTGATCTGATCGGACAACACCCGGGTACCTCCGGTAACAGCGCTTCGGTCACCGCCGGACTCACGAATGACCGGCGCCGATTCCCCGGTAATGGCGGACTCGTCCACAGAGGCCACGCCTTCGATAACTTCTCCATCGGCCGGAATCAGCTCTCCGGCCGAAATGATGACCACATCCCCCTTGCGCAACATCTCCGCCGGCACCTGTTCTGTGCTGCCTGAGGCCAGGGTGCGATTGGCAATGGTATGTGTCCGTGTCTTGCGTAACGCATCAGCCTGGGCCTTGCCGCGCCCCTCGGCCATAGCCTCGGCAAAATTGGCAAAAAGCACGGTAAACCACAGCCAGATTGCCACCTGTAGCCCAAAACCAACGGACTCACCGGGAGATCTGAAAAAAATACTGACGGTGGTGATCAGGGCGCCTACTTCGGTGACAAACATGACCGGATTTTTCATCATGGTCAGGGGGTGCAGCTTCTTAAAAGATGCGCCCAGTGCCCCCGCAATAATATGTCGATCGAAAAGTGAAAGTTGTTTAGCAGCCATAATATTGAATCCTCATTAATTTAAAATAATTTTCCTGAGCCCGTCATAATAAAATGCTCCACAATGGGACTCATGGCCAAAGCCGGGAAAAAGGTTAACGCACCCACGATCAGCACCGTACCGACCAGCAGGATAACGAATGTCAGGCCCGAAACGGGGAAACTGCCTGTGCTTTCCGGCACCAACTTCTTTCCGGCCAGGTTTCCCGCCAGTGCCATGACGGGTACGATAAAGAGAAAACGGCCGAAGAGCATGGCGATCCCCAGAGTGGTATTCAGCCAGGGCGTATTGGCGCTTAACCCCGCAAAGGCGCTACCGTTATTGCCGACGGCGGACGAATAGGCGTAGAGGAGTTCGGACAAACCGTGCGGTCCAGTGTTGTTCAGCCCGGAGATACCCCACGAGCTGACGGCCGCCCAGGCCGCAAAGCCGAGGATGCTGAAACAGAGGACAAGCACGGCCAAGACGCTGACCTTGACATCATAGGCTTCGATTTTCTTGCCCAGGTACTCCGGTGTACGCCCCACCATCAGGCCGGCCAGAAATATCGTCAGTATCACGAAAACCAGCATGCCGTAGAGACCGGCGCCCACCCCGCCAAAGACCACCTCACCTAGTTCGATGTTGACAAGAGGAACGAGTCCCCCTAGAGGGGTGAAGGAGTCGTGCATGGCGTTCACAGCTCCGCAGGAGGCGTCGGTAGTAACGGTGGCAAAAAGCGCGGAATTGAAGATCCCAAAACGCGCTTCCTTACCCTCCATATTACCCCCGGCGCGCTCAATGCCCATGGCCGTCTGATGGGGATTGCCGGCCGACTCGGCTGACCAGCATATCAGGACACCGGCTAGAAAGAGCACGGCCATCGCCCCCCATATTGCCCAGCCGTGTCGGCGGTTCTTGACCATCCGGCCGAGATAATAGGTAAGTCCGCTGGGGATAAGAAAGATAGACAGTATCTGGATGAAATTTGAGAGCGGCGTCGGATTTTCATAGGGATGAGCGGCGTTGGCATTGGTGAAGCCGCCACCGTTGGTCCCCAACATTTTGATGGCTACCTGTGAGGCCATGGGCCCTTGGGCAATTGTCTGTGTGTCAATTTTTTTATCTTCCATGACGGCTTTACCCTGCGCGTCTTTCATTTCCTGACTGGCGGCGTCCTTCTTGACGACTTGAATAGTGTATGACTCAACCACTTTCGCTGTATCATAGGCTTTGAAATTCTGGATCATCCCCTGGGAGACCAGAAAGAGGGCATAGAACAGACAGATCGGCAAAAGCAGATAGAGATTCGTCCGCACTATGTCCACCCAGAAATTGCCGATGGTCTTGGCGGTATGGCGGGCAATGCCCCGTACCAAGGCTGCGGCGACAGCAATCCCCACAGCGGCGGAAATAAAATTATGGAACGCCAGTCCCACCATCTGCGAAAAGTAGGACATCGTGGACTCGCCGCCATAGCTTTGCCAGTTGGTATTGGTGGTAAAACTGGCCGCCGTGTTGAAAGCCAGATCGGGGCTGAGAGGGCCAAACCCCTGTGGGTTCAAAGGCAGTAGGTGCTGAATCCTGAGAATGATATACGTGAAAAGCAGGCCAATAAGACTGAACATAAGCAGAGAAATAGCATATTGTTTCCAGTCCTGTTCCTGTTTTCGATCCACCCGGAAGACCCGGTAAAACAGCAGTTCCACCGGCTTCAGGACGGGATCGAGAAAAGTGCGCCCTTCGCCATCCAGAACGCGAAATAGGTAAAGTCCCATCGGCTTGGTCAGGAGCAAAAGCAGGCCGATAAACGCTGCGAGTTGCAGCCATCCATACATATCCATTTTATGATACCTCCGTTAACCCCGATAAACGGGATAAGTGCGTTAACGAATATGCTTTCTAGTGGAAAGCATATTCTAACTACTAATGCGTTAACGAAATTATTTCTTGCCAGAAAAACGCAAAAAATAATTTCTAACTTACTAAAATAATTCCGGCCGAATGACAGTGGCCAATAGATAGATGATCAAAACGACGCCGATTAGACCGACAATAATATCCAGCATGCCTAAAACCTCCCACAAGCTTTGGCAAACAAAATGCAAAGGCCAAAAAATATAATGGTGACACTAAAATAAACAAAATCCGCCAACATAGTTTAGACTCCTTCAAATAAATCAATTTCATGAACAATTTTCCTGTGAATAGTTATTTTGTCAATCGGTTGATACAGCAACGAGCGTGCCAAATCTATCATGCTAAGATTTTGAATTTATGTATTTATTTTTAGCTGGGCAGATATCCCCATTGCATCTTGCAAAAGACGCTTTAGGAAAAATTGAAAATTGCAAGGCGGCTAAATGCCGTATTGCTTGCGGCGGCGCCAAAGCGTGGCCTGATCAATGCCGAGAAGATCGGCTGCCTCTTGCAAAGACCGGGTTGAGGCCAGTACCCGTCGGATATGTTCTTCCTCAATTTTGTCAAGGGGGACCGGATCACCGATCCTGATGGCCGTACACACGGTGTACACATTTTCCGGAAGATGGTCGACACCGATCCTGTTCCCATCACAGAGAATTACAGCCCTCTCCACAATGTTTCTCAACTCGCGGATATTTCCTGGCCACGGGTAAATTTTCAACAGGCGCATCGCCTCGTCGGTAAAACCCAACAGTGTCTTGTGACAGCTTTTACCAAAAAAAATCAGCAGGCCGTTTGCCAGGGAAACAATATCATCAGGCCGTTCCCGCAGGGGTGGGATTTCAATCTGAATCACATTGAGCCGGTAATAGAGATCCTCCCGGAAGCGACCCTCCCGGACCGACTTCTCCAGGTCGATGTTAGTGGCGGCGATAATTCTTACATCGGCATGGCGGGTCGTATAATCCCCGATGCGTTCGTACTCCTTCTCATGGACGAATCGTAAGAGCTTCGACTGGAGGGAGAGAGGCAAATCGCCGATTTCATCGAGCAGCAGCGTTCCCCGGTTGCACATACTGATCCGGCCTGGGTTGTCGCGCACGGCGCCGGTAAAAGCCCCTTTGACATGTCCGAACAATTCACTTTCCAGGAGTTCCGGCGACAGAGAAGGGCAGGAAATAACACTGAACGGCATCGCCGCCCGCTGGCTCCAGGCGTGAATGGCTTTGGCCAGCACCGTCTTACCGGTTCCGCTTTCTCCGCGGATGAGGATGGTGGCATTGGACGGCGCCGCCTGTCGCGCCAGATTAACAGCCCGCATCATCGCTACGCTGGCGCTGGAAAAATCGACATCAAAAGACGAGCGCCCCAGGTCTTCGCGCAGGGTAGTGACCTTTTGCTCCAAGTTGAGAATATCAAATACCTTGTGGATAGCCAACTTAACCTGAGCCGGGGTAAAGGGTTTGGGAAGATAGTCGGTCGCGCCGCGCTTCATGGCTTCCACAGCGGTTTCTATAGAGGCATAGGCCGTAATCACGACAATCTTGAGCCAGGGCGTGGTAGCGAGCAATGCGGGAATCAGGTCGAGTCCAGTAGCAGTTCCCAAGCGGAGATCAACGAAAGCGACATCAAAGGACTTTCTCGATGCTTCAGAAAGTGCGTCATCGAAGTTGCTGACCGCTGTTACCCGGTAGCCTTCCGTCTCCAGACATATGGCGAGCATCCTGCGGATGTTCGCCTCATCATCGACAACGAGAAAGTTGAATTGATTATTTTCTTTCGTAATTATACCTCAATGTTAATGCTATTTTGATAAAAGCTTGCTTCTACTAGAAGGAAGTATAGGAAAATCATTCTTGTATGTCAATGAAAACAGACGACCCTCTGAATTCAATAATTGATTGACTTTGAATAGGTGAAAAGTTAAAATTACTCAAAGAGTAGGAAGATCAATGCTTGGCCGCTAAGATATTCCTCCTCTGAACAGCCACTACTTAATGTAATCTCCAATAGGAATTTATAATGATCAAGCCCAATAGAGAAAACGTGCTTTGGATGGCTGCTGGAGCAGTATTACTGATCTTGTTATTCCTGATTGTATTTCATTTCTACCAAAAACAAAATCCCGCTGAGCAACTGGCCTTTAAGGCGAGCCGGGTTGACTTGGTAAGCCGGATGCAATCAGCCCTGGCCTCGGCCTCGGAAGCGGAAAAGAGCGCAGTTCTTGCCATCACAGACCGGGACTCACAAACATATGCTGGCCAGGCCCGGACAGCTACAGCGGAGGTTGAACAGGCACGCCGGGAGTTGGGCGAACTTCTGAAAACTGACGGCACCCAAGTCGAGAAGGAGTTACTTAATCAATTTTCTGAACTTTTCACCGAGTTCCAGCATATCGATAATAATTTATTAGATCTGGCAGTCAAGAACACCAACATCAAGGCGTATAGTCTAGCGTTTGGCCCGGCTACCGCTGCACTCAATGAAATGAACGCCGCGTTATCACGCCTGATCGCATTAAATGCCGGCTCTCCAAAAGAAAAGCAGGTGATACTCTTTGCCTACGGCGCTGAGATCAGCGGCCTGCGCCTTCAGACGTTGATCCCACCGCATATTGCGGAGGAAAGCGATCAGAAGATGGACGAATTGGAAGTCCTGATTTCCAAGGAAGATAGACAAATCCTTAAGAATCTGGATGAACTGACCGCGCTTCGGAATTTAAAACAGAAAACCATTCTTGCAACGGCTGTATCGAGCTACGCACAGTTCAGCAAAATTAAGACCCAGATTCTGGCGCTTTCGCGTGAAAACACTAACGTAAAGTCACTCTCCATTTCTCTTAACCAGAAGCGCAAGGTAATGTTTCTGTGTCAGGACACACTAAAAAAGCTGCAAAAGGCTATCATGGAAGAACCCATTGCGGGAGTAACCTATGGCCAGCCGGCCAGACCCCGATAGCTTTAAGCAAAACTATTTTTTGTTATTTTTTAATCAACAAATACAGTTCACCCTTTTCTTTGAGAGTACCGGCGGTGTATTCCGCTTTTTCGCCAAACCCGCAGAAAAGGTCTACCCTACCGGGGCCTTCAATAGCGGAACCCCTATCCTGATTAAGCACGAAGCGGGAAAAATTGACTCTTTCTTTAACGTTACCCTCATTATCAAAAACTGGTTTACGCAGGCGGATAAACGCCAGTGCTCCTTCCGGGAAAAAGTCCGTATCGGTAGCGATCGATCTACCTGGAGTCACCGGTTCGCCTAAAGAGCCTACCGGTTCTTTATCCAAAAAGCGAAAGAACGTGTATCTTTCATTATGGCTTAAAGTATCATAAATTTCTTGTTCGCTCTTTCCTTTTAAAAAAAGATGACGATAAGAAGCTTCACTGTTGGTTATTTTGCCACTATCCAGCATGAACTTGGTTATGCTGCGGAAAGGCCGGCCATTAGTCTGCGCAAAACCAACCGTAAGAAGAGTCCCGTCTTCCAGTTTAATTTTGCCGGAACCCTGTATATGCAAGGAAAACAACTCCACAGGATCAGCCACCCAGACAAGCTCTAAATTTTTCCCCTGTAAAACTCCATCAACATCAATTTCATGGCGGCTATAATATGGAATGAATTTATCGTCCTTCATCCGGCCTATATTGTTTTCCTTTTTAATCAAATCAGGTGGCACTCGATATAGCGGATATTTGTATTTTTCGGTGCGTTTAAGGGAACCTTCGAGCAGAGGTTCGTAATAGCCGGTAAAAAGTGCGTTATTGGAGTTACCGTTACTGGCGATATTGTAAACATTAAATTCCGCGGCAATTTTTTTGCCTAAATCGGCGCTATTGTCAGTTTTACGCAGAATCGCGCGAAACGCTGTGAGTGTTTCTTTTAATTGTTTTGCGCTGATCAATTTGTCCGCAATATGGTAAACCTTATCCCGTCCCGCGTTTTCATAGTAATTAATGCTACGTTCGATCGCCAATTCCAGCGAAGCCGGATCAAGATCGTCGGTAAAATTCATATCCGCGGCAACAACTGGAGAAAAGGATTGATGGGATTTTACAGAAGCTTTCGGAAAAGCCCGCATACACCCGCTAAAAAAAACAACAATTACTATTAAGAGAAAAATATTGCGCCAGTTTTTCATAGTTCCACAATCATTGCTACTTCATCACAGTAATCAGGATATTTGGAGCAATGAAAGCAATCCGACCATATTTTTTCCGGAAGCAAATTCCTGTCAATCTCCTTAAACCCTAATTTAATGAAAAAATCCTTCTTGTAAGTAAGGGTGAATACCTTAAAAAGGCCCAAAGTAATGGCTTCGGAAACACAGGCATCCACAAGGTTTCGGCCGATGCCGCCTTTTCGATAATTTTCATCCACATAAAGTGAACGTATTTCCGCGAGATTTTCCCAGATTATATTCATCGCGCAGACACCGGTAACCTGAGATTTGTCTTCATCATAATAAACAAAGAAATCCCGCAAAGAATTATAAATATCCATTAGAGAACGCGGCAGCATTTCGCCCTTCCCCGCCGATGAATTTATCATGCGGTGAATAGTTTTCACATCATCAATGCGCGCTTTTCTCAGCATTTTCTTTCTCCTTAATTACCGAATTTGTACGCTTTCGAACCATTGATCATCTCACGGGCATGTTCTCTTGTCGCTTTTGTCACATTCACTCCGCCAAGCATGCGGCTGATTTCTTCAATTTTCTGCTCATCATCAAGTTCTTCCACAAACGTGATTGTCCTGCCTTTAACAACTTTTTTGGAAACATACATGTGTTTATCTCCAAAGCAGGCGATTTGGGGCAAATGGGTGATACAGATAACCTGATGGTTCGCGGACACCTCTTTTAATTTCCGGCCGACAATTTCTGCCACTGCCCCTCCAATTCCGTTGTCTACCTCGTCAAAAATAATTGACGCCACAGAGCCGGTGCGCGACAAGACATTTTTCAATGCCAGAATTATTCGCGACAATTCACCGCCTGAAGCAATCTTGTTTAAAGGTTTGGATTCTTCACCTATATTCGCCACCAGATAAAATTCAATCTCGTCACATCCTTTTAGTCCAAAAGTTTCAGCAGTTTTTTCAGCGGCACCTTTTTTAAAATTCACCTGAAAAGAAGCGTGCGGCATATTTAACGCATGCACTTCCTTATCCACAGATTCCTGCAATTTCTTCGCCGCCTGCTTTCTAATCTGAGAAAGTTTGAGTGAGCTTTGCCGTAGATCATCCATGATTTTTTCTTCTTCTTTACCCAACTTTTCCAAATCTTCTTCTACAGAAAATGCTTTCTTCAGATCTTCTTCTATTTCCTGCTTCTTGAGTAGAACACCGTCGAGAGAACCGCCATGCTTGCGTTTGATCCGGTTTAACAGCTCCAAGCGTTCATCAATTGCTACTAGCCGTTCGGAGTCAAAGAAAAGTTTCTGGCTGTAATCCCGCAGCGTCAAGGCAGCTTCCTGTAGAGTGATAAAACTACTCTCAATATCCGTATCGGCAAGTTTTAAATTCGCGTCTATTTTTTTAATTTCTTTTACCTGATTCTGAACTTCCTTCAATTTAACGATGGCGGAATCTTTTTCACCATAAAGCAAATCATAAGCAAGGTTTGCCCAACCGGATAACTTTTGAAAATTAACGAGAACCTTTTTTTCATCCGCCAGCGCCGTGTCTTCCGCCGGCTGCGGATTAATATCCTGAATTTCTTTTAATTGAAATTTAAACAAATCTGTTTTTTCTTCCCGGCTGCAACGTAAATTTCTCAATTTTGCTATTTGAGTTATGATCTGCTGATATTGATTATAAATTTCCGCGTAAGCAGTTCTTTCAGGTAGGCAACCGCCGAATTCATCCAGAATATCTATATGATTTTCGGCATCAAGAATTACCTGATGTTCATGCTGGCCGCAAATATTAATCAGCAATTCGCTGACAGAAGCCAAATTGGCCAGAGTCGCCATTTGCCCGTTGATGAACGCCTTATTCTTACCCGTGTGCGAGATAACACGGCGGATAACCAGTTCGTCTCCAGCGGAAAAACCCATCTCTGTAACTTTCTCATGTAGCGGTTTATTGGCGGCAATGTCAAAGAACGCTTCCACAGTCGCCGTCTCAGCCTGTGTTCGTATCATCTCTGAAGTCGCTCTATCGCCCAGAAGCAGGCTCACCGCGCCGATAATTATCGACTTGCCGGCGCCGGTTTCGCCGGAAATAACATTCAGACCTTCACCAAAGGAAACCTGGAGTTCATCGATGATGGCAAAGTTTTTAATGCTCAATTCATTAAGCATTTTTCTTTTTTCTAGCCCCTGGAGGTAAATCGCCCCAACCAAGCTTGGAGCGTAAAATTTTCCCATAGCTCCGGTATGGTGAAAGAACCAGCTTTATTACATGTTTTGATTTTTTTATAGTCACGACATCGCCGGATATGATTTTGTAAGCTTTCTGTCCATCCAGCGTCAGCATGGCGCCTTTATCCTTGGACCAAAGAGTTATTTTCAGATTAGAATCTTCTGAAAAAATGATAGGACGGTTAGTAAGAGTATGGGGACAAATAGGATTAATAATAATTAAATCTTTTCCAGGAAAGACAATAGGCCCGCCCGCGGAAAGTGAATAGGCGGTGGAACCGGTGGGCGTGGAAACAATCAGACCATCGCCTTTATATGTCGTCAGATACTCACCGTCAACCGCCAGTTCCAGTTCATTCATGCGCGACAGATTGCCGCGATTGATAACTGCATCGTTTAAAACATCACCGACATTGGTAACGGTTCTGCCATGTTTGATACTTACATTAAGCATCATCCTCTTTTCAGCCACAAATTCGCCGCGGATAACTAATTCCAGAGTGGAGTGTATTTCATTCAAATTCACTTCGGTAAGATAACCAAGATTACCCATATTGATTCCCAGAATGGGAACATTATGTTTGGCCACACAACGCGCCGTACGGAGCATTGTGCCGTCACCACCTAAGGCAACTATCAGTTCTGATTTTCGCGTCAGGTCATTCCATTTAAGTCCCTTACGAAAACCAATCTTTTCGGAAATTTCCGTTTCCAAAAAGACTCCTACGCCTTTTGTTTCCAACCACTCTTTTAATGATTTAACGTGGTCGGCAATCTTTTCTTTTTCAATATTGGCGACAATACCAATTTTATTAATTTTCATGGACTTAAACCTCAAAACATGAAGGTCACTAACATAAAAAAAAATCTCTGTCTATGGATAAATATTTCGAGGATACATTTATAAAATAATTGATTGGAGGGAAATTTTTCAACACAAATTATTAACTTATTGTACGTCGACAAAGATGAACAGATCACAAGATGAGCAGATTTCTCATAAGAATGGAAGTGAGTTCGTAATTCGAAAAGAGCAGGATTTCATCAAACAAGGGCCACTTAGATTAGGCCTTACTTATATAAAAGAATTTTTGTCATGAATTCGTCATTTTTTTGTGAAACTCCAATTTAATAAGACTCGCTGATAATGAGACCCAAGCTTCAGAAACAAAGTGAACTGAAGCTTGCTGGATGTAATGAGGCTTAAACTTCAAAAGCAAAGCGCATTGAAGTTTTTTAGCCGAATTATCCAATAGTCAAAGACTATTGGAAATTATCCTAGGAACGAAGCGATTGCGACTCTCGCTGAGAGCAAATGGAGTGAAGCTCGACACGCAAGAGGAACAATCCCGCCAACATAGTTGGCAGGGACGCGGGGCCATCTCAAGTGCGAAGCTAAGTGGGACTATGAAGCGAATTGATAATACGCCAAAGCTTGCTTTGGGGCTCATTCCCGTGATTCTTTGTTTTTTTCTTCTCCAGACAACAGCTTTATTATACGCCCGGAAATTTCGGTCAGCGGCAAGACCTCGCAGGCGGCCCCAAGCTTTACTGCCTCCCCGGGCATTCCGTAGACCACTGAACTGGCCTCGTCCTGGGCTATGGTATAAGCTTTGCTTTTCCTCATAGCCAAAAGCCCATCGGCTCCATCGGTTCCCATTCCGGTCAGCAGCACACCCATGGCGTTGGCCCCGGCTTGTTTGGCCACCGAATGGAACAGAACGTCTACGCTGGGTCTCTGGTGATGGACCATTGGACCGCCTTTGATCCTGACCTGGTAAAAGGCTCCATTGCGCTCTAACAGCATGTGGCGTCCACCGGGAGCTACTAGGGCCAGTCCCGGAGCCATAGCGTCTCCGTCCTTGGCTTCCCGCACCTCGATTTTGCAGATGGTATCCAGTCGGCTGGCGAAACTGGCAGTGAAATATTCCGGCATATGTTGCACCACCAAGATCCCCGGAATATTCAAAGGCATTTCGATCAAAAGTTTTTCAATAGCTATTGTACCACCGGTGGAAGCTCCTATGGCTATCACCTTATGGGTGGTTTTAAGCGGAATCTGATATCCCTGATTGCTTTGTTCCTTCTCGGAAACGTTATCCGTTATCTTGACCACTTTGGCTAGGAATGCTGCCCGAATGGCTTTAACCAGGCTTTGGGAGATGTCCGGTACCGAAAGGCTGGAGCCGGGCTTGCAAATCACTTCCACCGCCCCCAGTTCCAGTGCCCTGATGGCGATTTGGCTATTGGGGGGGGTTAAAGAACTTACCACTACCACCGGCAGCGGGTGGAATTTCATCAGCTTGGATAAAAAGGAAAGCCCATCCATCCGAGGCATTTCCAAGTCCAGGGTAATCACATCGGGCTTAAGCCGGACTATCTTATCGCGGGCCACGTAGGGATCAATAGCCCCTCCTACCACCTCAATGTCGCTATAGCGGGAAAGCTCATCAGTCAGCAGCTTGCGGACCAGAGCAGAATCGTCAACCACCAAAACCTTGATCACTCTTTTTTCTCCTTAGTGGCAGAGTAGCCGTCCACAAATAATTTGATGTCGGCGCGCCCCTGGTTAAAATTCAAAGTAATCTCAACCAAGGGCTTCCCCTGCTTTTCTTCTTTTAGCAGATCATCTTTGTTTAACGGCTTGGGGCTTTCAATTTTATACTCCCGTCCGCCCCCGGCCAGGGAGGGCACAACATTTCCGCAGATTATATTAGCAACTTCTCCCAAGGCGTCTTTTTTCTGCTGGGCGTTGGGGGCGTCATCGCTTAACATATTGGTGGCGATGGCCGAAAACAAACCGCCCCTGATCTCAATTAGTAGCTTACCGGTAAAATAGTCGTTCCGGTATTTCACCTCGGCTGCGGCCTCCAGTGGCAAATTTTCTTGGGCATCTTTTAACTCCGGCTCCTGATAAATATAACAGAGATCCTCTAAAGTTTTAACCGTAGACTCTATGAGAATCTTCTCAATCTGTTTCTTCATTGCTCACCCCCGTAATTGCTACTATTACTTCTTTCAAGATTTCCGGTGTAAATGGCTTATGGATGAAGGTGGCGCCCAGTTTAAGCATCTTCTCTATCTTGCCGGGGGCGCTCTCCGAACTGACTACGATCACCGGCAGATTTTCATACTGGTCGTTCTCCCTCAGTCTAGTCAACATTTCCTCTCCATCCATGACCGGCATGTGTATATCAACCAGGGCCAGATCTATCCATTTGTCTTGCAAAATGCGCAAACCTTCCTCACCGTTGCTTGCTTCCCAGATATCGCCCAAAGGCAGACCGGACAGTTTCAGAGTTTTTATGATGATCGAACGCATCACTGAGCTATCGTCGACCACCAGAGTATTTAATGCCATTTTACCGTCTCCTGTTTTTATATCTTAAGCTTATGTCTGTTTGCTGAAAAAATCAGCCGCTACTTACAACTGTTTAAGGGAACCTCTCGATTTGATCAGCATCTTTCCGTTTTCTACTTCCAAGGTCACGGTGCGTGAACCGTACCCCCCTACATCATAAGCCTTAAGCATCAGGCCATCGTTCCATAAATATTTGCGCAAGCTTACAAAATTGCGGTGGCCGATCTTAAAAAAATCTTCTTCTTCATTCACTTTTGAGCTGGATCCTCCGGCCACCCTTATAATAAGGTTATTTTTACTGGAACCGTTTTGATAAAAATCGCCTAACAGAGCTTTCATCCCGCTGTCCACATACAAGCAGGGATTTCCGGTCGCCTTGTTCCGGTCGATGCTGGAATCCGGCAACATGCAATGCAACAAGCCCGCTCTTTTCAGCTTGAAGTCGTAAACCGTTACCCCTAGGCAACTACCCAAAGCGTAGGTAATTAGCATATCCGGATTGTCACCGGATATTTTCATGTCGGCCACGCCTATTGTGTAAACCATAAACTATTACTTCCCATCTGACCTGGTCGTCTTTTTATGTGCTGTTACCGGTACTGCAACCTTTTGGTACACGGCCGGCTTTATGTAGCGGTAATCGTGAGCCATAAACGTCAGGCTCTCCGAATGCCCCACCATTAAATACCCACCTGCCCGCAACATAGACCAGAACCTCCTGACCAGCTTTTCCTGGGTCTGCCTGTCAAAGTATATCATCACATTGCGACAAAATATGACATCAAACAGCCCTCTCATCGGCCACTCATACATAAGGTTAAGCTTGGCAAAACAAACCATGGACTGCAGTTGGGGAACCACCCGATATCTGTGTCCGATGCCGGCCTCAGCCTTCTGAAAATACTTACGCTTCAATTGAGGCGGCATACCCTTAAGAGTTTCCTCATCATATAAGCCTTGGCGGGCTTGTTCAATCATCCGATCCGAAATGTCAGTAGCCAGAATCTTGATATCCCATTTCCCAATATCGGGAATGGCTTCACATAAAGTGATTGCCATGGAATAGGGCTCTTCGCCCGAAGAACAGCCGGCGCTCCAAAGTCTGATCTGGTCATTCCCTAATCCGGTGATTATTTCATCCCTTAAATAAGCCAGATGCTCGGGCTCCCTGAAAAAATTAGTCTTGTTGGTGGTCAGAACGTCCACCATGGCCCGGACTTCGCTTCCGCTTTTGTCGTTGGCCAGATATTTAAGGTAACGATCAAAACCAAAAATCTTCAAATGCCTGAGCCGCTTTATAAGCCGGGCTTTGACCAGGTCTTCCTTGCCCTCATGCAGATCTATCCCCGAAACTTGATAGACAAGCCGGCTGATTGTAGCAAACTGCCGAGAAGAAAGTTTTAAGGAATAATAATCTGTCGAAAGATTTTTTGATTCTGAATCCATCATATTTGTTTGTTGTCACTTTTTCATCGTCCCTTTCTCTACCCATTGAAAAGGAGAGAAAGGGAGTTTCCAATATTATCCGTTTGGAAGATTAGAAATTGTTTAAAATACTGTGGTCCTTATCGTCTAAAGGTATCACCTTGCGGGGATCGGGCTGAAGGCCAGAAAAGGCCTTGGCCCCTTTTCTATGCAGGCCGGGGTTATGCAATAGATGCCCCGATTGGCTGTCGCCCAGCAGAGCCTGGTTGAAATCGCCGGATTCGGTAAGCTTGAAGCCTGCCACCATGCTGCGCATCTCTTCGGACTGCGAGGACATCTCCTCGGCCGCGCTAGCCGATTCTTCGGCGTTCGCCGCATTCTGTTGGGTCAGCTGGTTCAGTTGTTCCACCGCCCTGTTCAGTTGGCTAATCCCTTGGTCCTGCTGATCTGAGGCCGCTGCTATCTCGGCCACCACCTGGCTGACTTTATTGATTTTTTCGGTAATCTCCTGGAAGTTATTCAAAACCTCTGCATTGATAGCCACACCATTCTCCGAATTTTTTACAGCTTCTTCGATCAGGTTGGCGGTATTCTTGGCCGCCTCCGCACTGCGCATAGCCAAGTTCCTTACCTCCTCGGCCACCACCGCAAATCCCCTGCCTGCCTCCCCGGCTCGGGCCGCTTCCACCGCGGCGTTCAGGGCCAGCAGGTTGGTCTGGAAGGCGATCTCATCTATAGTCTTTACTATCTTAGCTGTGGCAGCGGAGGACGATTTTATCTGGCTGATAGCCGAAGACATCCGGTTCATGCTCTCCACTCCCTTATCGGCGCTTCCCCGGGCCAATTCCGCCACTCCCTTGGCCTCCCTGGCATTAATCGAATTCTGTTTGGTCATGGAGGACATCTCTTGCAGGCTGCTGGACACTTCCTCCAGCGAACTGGCCTGTTCGCTGGCTCCCTGCGACAACGACTGCCCGCCGTTGCTTACCTGGACGCTGGCCGAGGCCACCTGCTCGGCGCCGATAGCCACCTGTTGCAGCGCCTTGTCCAGATTCTCCACCACCGAATTGATGACCTGTTTGATCCTGATATGGTCGCCCTTGTATTCTCCCATCATCCGGGCGGTCATATCCCTACCGGCGATTTTCTCCAGCACCTCCGAAGCTTCGTTTATCGGACCCATTATCGCATCTATCGTATCGTTGAAGCCTTGGACGATTTTCTGAAATCTCCCGCGGTAAGGTGTCACATCGGCTCTATTCAAAAGGTTGCCTTCACGCGCGGCAATACAACATCTCTTGACCTCATCGCTCATCGAGCCGATGGATTTAATTATTTTATTAAGCGCCGGACCGATCTCATCCTTATCATCTGTTATGGCCGGCGCAATATCGATATTGCCTTCTGATATCTGCTGCATGCAGAATATTACCTTTTCCTGAAGGTTGTCTGCAAACTGATCCATGGCTTGAGCCAGCTCGCCTATTTCATCCTTCCTGTTAAAATGCAACCGGTTGGAGAGGTGACCTTTTTCCAGATCCCGCATCATCAGCACGCCTTTCTTCAGCGGTTTAGTGATCGATTCGGTTATAATTATCCCCATGGTTATTAAAAGAAGAGCGCCAGCAGCTGAAAATAACCACAGTGTAAGCGACCAACCACCTCTGCCATTAACGGTTTCTTTGATGGTTACTTCATTCCGGCTGGCGTTATAATCATTAAGCTTACGAACCGCCGCCAGGGTATTATTCTGGGCTTCGATCAAATAGCTTCTATCAGCCAACAGGCGGGCAACCTCATCATTTTTGCCGTCATCCGCCACCTTCATTATTTCCTTATAGACCCGCTGCATCTCTAACCAGGCGGTGTCGAAATCGGAGAGACTCTTCTTTTCTTCGGGAGCCAGCTCTTTGCCTTTATATGTCTGAACAATTTGGTCTATTGAATTTTTTTCCTGATTAATGCTTGTCAGGGTATTATTACGTGCTGAAGGCACTGCAACATAATGATAAAGATCCTCTTGCATTTTCCTGAGGTTGGCCTTCAGCTCTTCAATTCCTCTGATGGACTCTATATACCGGCGATACTTCGAATCTATCTCACGCACCGCGTTCATTCTAACTTTAGCGCCGGACAGCATCATCGTTGTCACAACTACAAAGATCAACCCAAAACACCCGATGACCTTGAGACCTATGTTGATGTCGTTAAATATGTTCATTCTCTTCATGGCTTTTCTCCTCTATTTAGCAATTTTCTAGTTGGTCTGTACTTAGTTTGTTTCGGCCTCCGGCTCCGATCCGCTGGTTTCGGCGGCCTTTTTCAGGTGGATAATGTCGGAAGCCGTGATAACTTTTTCTATATCCAAGAGCAGGCGGACACTGCCGCCGGTCTTGCCCACACCCAAAAGATATTCGGTGTTGACGTCCGCTCCAAAGGACGGTGTGTCCTCGATATCCCCTGAAGCCAAGTTCACCACCTCCGAAACCTTGTCCACCAAAACCCCCATCATCAGGCTAGCTGTTTTAATGACGATAATGCAAGTCTCGTCGGTGATCTCGCTACTGTCCATACCGAACTTGATCTTGAGATCCATTATTGGATGGATCTTACCTCGCAGGTTGATGACCCCCAGAATATAATTGGAGGTTAGGGGCACCGGTGTGATCGGCATCCGTCCGATGATCTCCTGGACCTTGAGGATCTCTACTCCATATTCTTCGCCGGCCAGGAAAAAGGTCAGGTATTTACCGGCCCGGCTGTCGGCCCTGACGGTTTGGTTGTCATTTGTTGCTGTTAGACTTTCCATGATCATGCCTCCTTATATATCGGCAGAATTATTTGGTTGATATATTTACCGCTGACGGGCCAACTCGATTATTCCGGCCGTGTCCAGGATCAAACCTACAGTGCCGTCACCCATTATGGCTCCACCGGCCACACAGGAAGTGTTTTCGGCGCCATGACCCAGTGATTTGGTGACCACTTGGGTTTGGGTCAAAAGATCATCTACAAAAAGAGCGCAGCGCTGCTGTCCCTCACTTATCACCACAAGCAGACCTGAGGTGAGCTGGGTCTGGGCATCCGGTATATCGAACAGCCGGTGTAGCCTGAAAACCGGTAACTGTTCATCCCGGAAAGAAAACATCTCGGCCCTTTGGTTAACCGTGTGGATGTCGGATTCGTCTGGCCTGACCGCTTTTTGGATGTTGGCAGTGGGCAGGATGTATCTCTGGGATCCTACTTTAACCACCATTCCGTCGGTAATGGCCATGGTAAGGGGCATTCTCATAATGAAGGCGCAACCCCGACCTTCCGAATTTTGAACTTCTATCCGACCCCTCAGACGTTCCACCGCCCGGCGCACCACATCCAAGCCTACCCCCCGGCCCGAGATTTCGGTCACTTTTTCAGCGGTTGAAAAACCTGGCTGGAATATCAACTGCCAAATCTCCTGGTCGGTCATCCGTTCAGCCGAATCCATCAAACCCCGTGCCATCGCCTTGTCCACTATTTTCTGGCGGCTGAGCCCCCGGCCGTCGTCCCATACCGTCAGTATTATGCTGCCTTCGGCATGACCTGCCGTTATATAAACCCGGCTTTCACTAGATTTCCCAACTCTGTGGCGTTCCTCGGGCGTTTCAATGCCGTGGTCAATTGCATTACGGATTAGATGGACCAGAGGATCGGCCACCATGTCAACCATGTTGCGATCGATCTCGGTTTCGTCGCCTTCAGTGATTAATTTCACCACCTTACCGTTCTTCTGGGAAAGATCGCGGGCGAGCCGGACCATTTTCCGGAAGGTGCCCTTCAAGGGGACCATACGCAGAACCAGGCTCAGATCATGAAGTTCGCGCACTATCTTTCCTGCCTGGGATATTTTTTTATTTAGTTCGTGATTCTTACCGTCCAAAATCAGTTCGTCCTGCCCCACCATGGTCTGGGCGATCACCAGTTCGCCCACCGTATCCAGCAGTTTGTCCAGTCGATCGACCTTGACCCTTACGGTGGATTCAGCTGCCGGTTCCGGAACCGGTATGGAGGGCAAGGGCTTATCTGCCAAACCTTCTTCGTTTTGCTGGACCAGCAATTCCTTTAATACCGACTTCGCAGCCGGTTCGCCTGACTGATCATTGACTTTTCGGCTATTGGAGATAAAAGTCCTCAATGCTTCATGTATCTCTTCATGGCCCAAAGGCAGTTCTATTTTCCCTCCTGGACCGGATGATTTCATCCGTTCCAAAATGCTCTTGATCATGTCCAGCGATTTAAGAGACAGATCGGCATGACCTCTGGTGAAATTGTCTTGACCGTCCCTGACCCGGACCAGCATTGATTCCACATGATGGGCCAAATCCTTAACGCAGTCAAGATTGAGGAAGGCAGATGTTCCTTTGATGGTGTGAAAACCCCGGAAGATGGTATTCAGCAATTCTTGGTCGTTCGGATCCTTCTCCAAGTCCAAAATGGCCGACTCGGCCGTGGTAGCTAATTCCATGTTCTCTATGATGAACTCATTCAGTAGTTCTGAGTCAAAATCCTTGGACAGGGAAATATCCCGTGATCCTGCTGTTTCCGGCGGGACAGCCTGGGGTTTTTCCGGTTTTACGACAGGGGGATTTACCCCGTTAAATTCCATGGCCTGTTCCAATAATTCTCCTAGGCGGACTATCCCCGCCCGACGCGATTCCAGACCTTGGCTGGACCAAGCCTCGACCTCGGCGCAAGCCCGTCCTAAAACATCTTTAAGATGTCCCTTTGCCTGCCCTT
The DNA here is from genome assembly GCA_049517435.1 of Smithella sp. Lineage (GTDB taxonomy): Bacteria > Desulfobacterota > Syntrophia > Syntrophales > Smithellaceae > Smithella. The sequence goes on from JBEKRZ010000005.1 coordinate 55,788, forward strand.
TGGAAAGAATCAGATTTTTTTTAAAACCCTCCAATTCCGAAAGATTTTCAGGATCCAGTTCAATCAACGATATAGCCAAATGATTTAGGTTCATTTTTTATCTTTTCAAATATTTATTCTACCGAAAGTTACAGTGTAAAAAAATGTATTGTATAATATCCATAGTATTAGAAACAGACACATAACATATTCTATGTTATATATTTTAAATCAGTTTTGTCAATATTTATGTGCACGTGATCGTCAGCTACTTCCATCGTGTCTATCTCGAAACTTTGGGTATCTGCTATCTCCTCGAATATCTGCTTCACGCACTCTCGTATATCTCCACAAAGTATCCTCTTCCGATACTTCGGTGTCCATACCAAATGATATTTCGTGTCATACAACGCATGGGGTGTTCTCTTGAGTCCCATGTTTTAAACATAACATATTACCGTCTGCATTCGGCAGGACGAGGTATTAAAATTTTAAACTTTCATAAAGATATTGACTCCAAAATACTTCTATATTATAAATTATAGTTGTTTTTATAACATTAGAGATTAAGATAAATTATAGAAGTTGAAAGCATGTATGACACGAATGAGAAGAATTCTGTTGCTTATTACCAGAAACTTCTATAAAAAGGGCAACCATGCTTGTGGAACGTTTCCGAAAGAAAATTTATCAGCAAGCATAACTTTGTCTGGACATGAGTGTTTACGTAACTATAAACTTCAGGATATCAACTTTGAATGAAGAAACGACTACGGCAGAAATGCTTTTGAAAGATGAAGTAAATTTACGCTTTTACGATAAACTATTATATGAGCGTAAAGCAAATAAAATATCTCTTTAGAAGAGGTTTATATGATCAAAAAGATATTAATTGTTGACGATTCTCCCATCTCTATAAAAATCATCAAAAGTTGTATACCTACAGATAAAGGCTACGAATTGTTTGATGCTTCTGATGGTCAAATCGCTGTGGAAAAATATAAGGAAATTAAACCCGATCTCACTTTCATGGATTTAACTATGCCGGTCATGAATGGTTTTGAGTCTTTGGAAGAAATTCTGAAGTTTGATCAAAGAGCACTAGTTATCATTCTTACTGCTGATGTACAGATCAAGGCGGTTGCCAAAGCACATGATTTGGGCGCTTTTACGGTAGTAAAAAAGCCACCGGCAAAGGAATCAATAGCAGCTGCCATCAAAGAAGCAGAAGATGCCCTGGCTAAGCGTGGATAAATTATGTTAAAAAATGATAACACCAAAGAGATGATTACAACCGAAGAAACTGATACCCTGCAGGAGATCATGAATATCGCTTTTGGCCGTGCCGCTTCAGATCTCGCCGAATACATAGATATTTTTGTTATCCTCAGTCCTCCTCATATAAAAGTGCTGCAATCCTTTGATCTTCCAGCATACCTTAACAATGAGACAAAAGACTACGATAAAGTATCCGTTGTGGAACAAAATTTCTGGGGTAAATTTAAGGGAAACGCCTTTTTGGTTTTTCCCTCTGGAACAGGGAAAAGAATGATTTCTCTGTTTGACAGCGAAAATAAATTTTTTGAGTCAGAACCTTCTCATGAGCTGGAAAAAGAAACTTTTCTGGAGATCGGCAACATTCTGATCGGAGCATGCATAGGGAAAATAGCTGAACTTTTAGGAGATGTTACTACTTATTCACCACCCCGCGTTGTCGTTGAAAACGGTCTTCGTGGTGTAGTGTACGACAACCTCTCTGATCCTGACAACCTAGCCATTGTTTTAAGGACAGTTTTTGAGTTTAACGAAAAAAATGTCAGCGGTTATATGTTTATTTTAACAAAACAGGAATCTTTTGCCTGGTTAAAGACTGCTTTGTACAAATTTCTCGAACAGTACAAATAGCATCCTGAACAATAGTGGAGCTACCTCCCAGTTGAGGCCGAGAGATATCAAACCGCAGGATTGATTTTACAAATACTATCAAATTAAGTCTCATCATTTTTTGTTACGTATATCTACTATTATTTGCCGTGAAGCATCCTTCTTTCGTGAATACATTTATAAAATATTTGATTTCTCAGTACAATTCCCCAACATAATACAAATTAGCTATCGGATATTAAAAGGTTGATTTACTGGGTATAATACCAAGTAAGCTTTCAAAAATTCATATTAAAATTTTTGAAAGCAACTTGGTATAAAGTCTTGACATATTTGGATCTAATAATATACGGTGCGGCCCTTCGAGGTGTTAATTATGGGTTTACTCAAAGGCAGTTTTACTTTCGCGCGTTTTCATGTAGATGGCCAGTTACCGCAGGCTTTTCTAAGTTTCGTCAACAGCCGGATTAAAACAAATTCCTACAAGGATGTACTCAAATCAACGGAAGAAAAAAGGCTGGGCTGGGTTTCTCTCACCGATGTATTGGATACTGATTTTGAGAAGGCTAATTACGCGCTGGGCGATTACCTTATTTTTTCTCTGCGTATTGACCGCAAGCTTATCCCGCCAAAACTTATGAAAATAAAGCTTATGGAAGAGGAAAGACGTTTTCTTGCTAAAAGTGGCAAAGACAGAATCCACAAAGCAATGGCTGCCAGAATTAAAGACAAGGTAAAATTGGAATTATTAACAAAACTTGACGCCATACCTTCCTTTTACGATGTTTGCTGGGCTGTGGGACAAAAAACGATTTATTTTTCTTCGCTTGCCGACAAAGTGGCTGACGATTTTGTTGATTTGTTCAAAAAAACTTTTTCGTTGAATCTCCGGCGTTTTTTGCCGCAGGAAAATAATCTGATAACAAAAAAATCCGAATCTACGGATGCTGTTTCCTTGATTGGCCGCGAATTTTTAACCTGGCTTTGGTTTAAATCAGAAGAACGCAATGGCAGGATAAAGACTTCTGACACAGAAGAAGTTGAACTCCATTTTTTAAAAAGAATTGCTCTGGAGGCTGGAGAGGGCGAATATTCCCAGGGCGTTATCTGCCATGGAATCCACGCCGAACTCAAAGAAGGCAAGGAAGCGATCCGTCAGGGGAAAAAAGTTAAGGAAGCGGGAATTAAACTAATTCATAATCAAAATGAATGGGAATTTACCCTCAAGGCTGATTCTTTCCATTTTCAATCTCTAAAACTGCCAACAATGGATTGGCAGGAAACCCCGGAAGACCCTTCGGGAAGCCTTCTGGAGCGTATTTACCTAATTGAAAACGCAGTAAAAATAATTGACAGCCTTTACGAATCTTTTTTACAAATCCGTTATTCGCCTCAATGGGAAGGAAAAGAGACGAAGCTTTTGATCAAATGGCTGGAACACAAGTAACACCATTTCTAGGGCTTCAGATACGGCTGCATAATCTCTTCCAGCTTTTTTCTCTGATTTTCATATTCGGCTTTATCCATTACAGACGGTAATTCAATTTTCGGAAAATATTTTATAGTAACGCGGGCGAAAGGTTTGGGAATCATAAATCTATCCCAACTGTTTAAATACCAGGCTCGATCAGCGATTACAACTCCGGGAACAATCACGGCTCCCGAGCCGTGGGCAATAGCAATGGCGCCGACCTTAACCACTCCCGCTGGGCCACGCGGCCCATCAAGAAAATGCAATGCTAGCCGGTAGTTCTTTAACCTGTGAATCATTTCTTTCAGGGCGGCGCTGGCGCTGTTGGAAGAAGATCCCCATACGGTATAAAACCCAACTTGCTTAGCAACACCAGCGGCAATTTGCCCATCCAGACTTTTAGAAGACATCAGGCTGGGTTGGTATTTTTTATATTTTTTAAAATGGCGAATCCCGGCAAAAAACTGCTGGTGCCACCCACAAAGAAGAACCCTTCCTCCTTGTTCCAGATAATTTAACCACTCAGTTTCATTTTCTACTTTCAGACGAAACGTCGCGCAATACAGCCTTATAATCCAGTGAATAACAACTCCGACAGGTCTGGTTTTAGCAATTTTACGCAATTTCTTAAACATCTTTGTTTCTCCATGTTGAATAATTTTTAAAGTAATCACGAATAATCCATGAGTGCAAGTGCGAATTTAATGAGTCCCAAATTTCAGAAGCAAAGCGCGCTGAAACTTGTTGGACGAATTATCCCAAAAGCGAAGCGATTGTGACTCTCGCTGAGAGCAAATGGAGTGAAGCTCAAAGCGCAAGAGGAATAGTGAGACCAAAACTTCATAAAAAAAGTTAAATGAAGTTTACAGGTCGAACTATCCTGCAGCCAAAGGCTGTCAGGACAATCCCGCCAACGTAGTTGGCAGGGACGTGGGATTATATATGATACGCAACCACTTGCTTTGGGGGTTCATACTCGTGATTTTTGTCTTGATTATCGGTAGATGATTGTTTAGAGAATATAATCGCGTATAATTTTGCCAAACAGATATTTACGAGGAACTTTTATGTTTCATTCCCAATTAATTGAAACAATGAAAAGGGTTGATTTTTATCCTCACAATCCGGCAGAAATTGAACTCATCGAGACACATATTTCTTACGTCTTCATTGCCGGAAACATTGTTTATAAAGTTAAGAAACCGGTTAAATTTTATTTTCTCGATTTTACCAGTCTGGAAAAAAGAAAATTTTATTGTGAAGAAGAACTGAGGTTAAACAAACGCCTTGCTCCCGACACATATCTGGATGTTGTGGCCATATTGCGGGATGCTCAAGGAAATATTACTCTCGGCAATGGAGTCGAAGTTATTGATTATGCCGTACGAATGAAAAAGCTTCCACGGGATAGAATGCTCAAAACACTGCTTTTTAAAGGGCTGGTCGACAAAGAAATTATGAATAATGTGGCTAGAAAAATTGCCGCATTTCATCAAAAGACTCAAACTGGCGGCCACATTGACGAAATGGGAGATATTGAAAACATACGTCACAATAACGAGGAAAATTTCGCTGAAACAATAAATTATATCAATATTACCATCCCCGAATATCAATATAAATTCATCAAGGATTACACGGAAAATTTTTTAGCCGAGAAGAAAACTCTTTTTGAAAAAAGAGTCGCCGATCATAAAATCAGGGATGGCCACGGCGATTTGCATCTGGAACATATTTGCATTGCCGATGAAATAATTATTTTTGACTGCATTGAATTTAACGAACGTTTCCGTTGTGGCGATGTCGCGGAAGATGTCGCTTTTCTAACGATGGATCTTGATTTCAATGGATATTCGCAGCACTCTGACACTTTTATAGAATCATACATTAAGCATTCCGGTGATGACGATTTGCTTATCTTACTTAATTTTTACCGGTGCTACTATGCTTATGTGCGCGGAAAAGTAACCAGTTTTCGTCTGGATCAGGAGGAACTGCAGGAATTTGAACGCGGACAGATTACACAAAACGCGGCACGATACTTTGATCTTGCCTATACCTACGCCGCCCGTTTGGATAAACCGGTCTTAATTTTAACCGCGGGACTTATGGGTTCAGGGAAAAGCTATCAGGCGCAAAAATTAGCCGCCCGCTTGGGCGCGGAAATCATTCGTACCGATTTATTGCGCAAAGAGTTATTTGATATTAAACCCTCTGAGCGGCGTTATGAAGATTTCGGTCAGGGTATTTATTCCGACGATACTTCCCGTATTATCTACGACAAAGCTTATGATCTGGCCGCGCAAAAAATTAAACAGGGCAAAACCGTAATTATTGATGCCTCCTTCAAAAGGCAGGCTGAGCGTCAGAAAGCCATGGAAATGGCGCGAAATCTCGGCGTTCGCTTCTATGTCCTAGAATATATCTGTCCTGATGAAATCACCAAAAAGCGTCTGGAAAAAAGAATACAGGAAAATGACAACGTTTCGGACGGACGCTGGGAACTGTTTCAGGAACAAAAAAATGACTTCGACGCAATTAATGAAGTGTCCGATGATAGTTACTTCAAAATTGACACTTCCGCTGATCCGGAAAATACCCGGCAAAAAATAATTAGAAAAATAAAATTTGTTACAGATAGATATCTGTAATGTTGGCATCGTTAGAAAGCGGGAATTACCGAGGATATTAAACTTGATTAATCCGCGTTTGAATCTTCACTCCAATAAAGAGAGCTAGGAGAAAAATTGGTTGTTGCTAACTTTTTTTTTTATCCTTTTCCGCCGCTTTCTTTAATTTTTCTTTCTCTTTTTGTTTCTTCTTCGCCTCTTCCTTTAGCTTGATCTTCTCTTCCTCGGCAATTTTCTCTTTGGTTTCATTAATGTAATATTCTATTTTATAATCAAGACCAACATTGGCGTAATCACGCGCCACAGTTTCAAAACGCGAAAGGGCTGCTTGATATTTTTTCTGTCTTAAATAAAACCGCCCCACATAAAATTCCTTTTCCGCCAGTTTTTGTTTGCATTCTCTAATCAGTTTTTGGGCCATAGAGGAAAATTTACTTTCCGGATAACGCGCAACAAGTTTTTCCCATTCCTTTTTAGCTTTAATTGTTTCCGTCTGATCGCGATCAATATCTCCTATCTCGTCGTAATGGCACATTCCCAACTGGTAGAGGGCATAAGGAACATTTTCGTTAACAGGATGAAGAGAGATAAAGTCACTGTAAGCGCTTTCTGCGCCTGCGTATTCTTTATCGCTGTATAAGGAATCAGCTATCCCTACCTCCGCTAAAATGGCCAATTCGTGCAATGGATATTCTTCTTTGAGCCTGAGGAAAGATTCTTGTGCTTTTTTGTAATGGCCGTCTTTAAACTCAGCGGAAGCTTGTGAGTAAAGCTTTTCGGGAGATGTCTTAGCCGTTTCGTGTTTACCAAAAATATTAAGAAACGAACAGCCGCTAAAAACAAAAGGCAGCAATAAAGCTAATAAAAATATTTTTAATCTAATTATTTTTCTGAATATTTTAAAATCCATCAATCAAAACCTTCTCGCGTCAAACACGCTATTTATAAACTTTTTTTAACAAATTCTTCCAGCCTTGTTTTAGGAACAAGGCCGATGAGCGTATCTAAAACTTTGCCGCCTTTAAAAAGAATAAGTGTGGGTATACTGCGCACACCGTAATCACCCGCTGTTTTCTGATTTTCATCAACATTTAATTTCATGAATTTAATACTGTCTTTGAATTCTCCGGCGAGTTCTTCAACAATAGGGCCGATAGCTTTACATGGCCCGCACCAAGGCGCCCAAAAATCAATGAGTACCGGTTTGTCGCTTTTCAGAACCTCACCTTCAAAATTATCGTCGGTGGCAACACTTAAGAATTGGCTGGTCATTACTTGCGCCCTCCTTAACTTTTTTATCGCAGGTTTATATGTCATAATAGAATATGGAAAGTCAAATGCTATCTAATACTATAAAAAATACCTAGTTGCATCCAAAGGATAACGCGGCGGCAAGGAGGAGGCTCCACAGGCGTATGTGAAAATACGTTGAGGAAGCCGACGACGCAGCCAACAAAGTTAGTCAAAGGATGCGGACTGGGTATAGGTTCATTTCTTTGACTGCTTTAAATTAATTTGCTATATTACCTGCATTAAAGGAGATTTTTATGGGTCTTTTGGGCGTTATTTCCAACAAATTAGTCATGGAAAAAAGCGATTTATTAAAAAATAGCGCGGTTAGATTGATGAAAAATGAATTTGGCCGGGCATCAGTCCTGATCGCAGATAAAATCGCCTGGATTCTTCGACATGGCAATGATCTCGACAATCATATTTTACCGCATTTGATCAATTATCGGGCCAATTTACAAGCTCTGAAAGACTTGGGCGCAACCGAAATAGTGGGCATCAATTCCACCGGCTCATTAAAAAAAGATTTATGCCCGGGAATGATCGTCATTCCCGATGATTTTATTACGTTGACGGCTACCCCCACAATTCATCAAAACAAAGCCGTCCATATCACCTCCTCATTAAACGAAAAGGTGCGGCAAAAGCTCATCAAGGCCGCGCTGGTCAGCAAAATTAAAGTTATAAAGAAAGGAACTTACTGGCAAGCGCATGGTCCCCGGCTGGAGACAAAAGCGGAAATTAAAATGATGGCCAATTTTGCCGATATTGTCGGTATGACCATGGCCAATGAAGCGGTGATTGCGCTGGAATTGGACTTGCCTTACGCTTCTGCCTGCTCCGTAGATAATTTCGGTAATGGATTGCTGAAAAAAACTTTAAGCATGAAAGAAATTATCGCCGGAACTCGTAAAAATGCCGATTTAATGATTCGATTGCTGCAAAACTATCTGAAATTATTCTCTTGAAAAGACTAAAATGTTCCTAGCTGACACGGCTTAACCTTTATTTCCATCGCTTCGCCAGCGGCACATACCTTCATGCGGGAAATTTTTAATTTTTCGGCAATTTCCCAAGCTGCGGCACAGGAAAGCATTCCGTCTTTCAGGGCTGACGTAATGCTTTCTTTCAGCTCCGGCGTTATCTCTTTAGCAGGCTGGACAATTTTTTTAGCCTCGCCATATCCGAACAGCCCTAATTGGCATTTAATAATTTTAATATTCAAAATATCAATGGCCTTGCCGGTTTCTTCAAGTGTAAATTCCATTTCCCCGGCAATTTCTTCCGCCTTCTTGCAGGAGATATTATTATTCTTTACCTGCTCGATAATTTCTTTTTTCAGATCTTCGTCTATTTTAGAATCCTGAGGATGTTTCTTAAAATATTTTCCTTTATCCGTATGAGTCATAATTTTTATCCTCCACTTTTAAAAAATTGTTTACTTATACCACTTCTAAATCAAAGATGATATCGAGGCGGTTAGGAGGAGGCGACGCAGGCGTATAGTACCATACGTTGAGGAAGCCGACAACGACGCCAACAAAGATAGCGCTTTGATTTAGAATTGGTACTACATTGCGGAAAGCGATTGAGTATCAAGTGTCTTAAAACCTTTTTGTTCCAAAAGCTTTTCCGTTTTTTCCATTTGATCGACATCAACCACAAATACAGCTTTTTTCGAGCTCTCCAGAATAAAACCATAGGCGTTGTTGATGTTGATGCCTCCCTGATAAAGCAGTTGCATCAAATTATCCAGCCCGCCGGGAATATCAGGAATAAGAACAGCCAACACCTCGCGCAAATGCACCGTCATTCCCGCCTGGGAAAGAACCGCTTCAGCGCGCTTGGGATCATCAACAATCAGATTTATAATGCCGAATGTATCCGCTGTCGCTATCGTCGTCGCGCGAATATTTATTTTTTCTTTAGCCAGAACGCCGGTTATCTGAGCAAGTTTCCCGGACTTATTTTCCGCAAAAATGGAAAGCTGATAAGCAAACATATTTTTTCTCCTTAATATTTTACAAGGTTAATCCTTCCTGTTGTCTACAACCCTTACCGCCTTCCCCTCCCCTTTCGGAATACTATCCGGCTCGACAAGATCAATTTTTGGCGTAATTAAAATTTCGCTCTTTAAATCCTCAACAATTTTCTTCCTTAACGTTTCCATCTGTTTCAAGTCACCGGAAAAATATTTTTTATCCACCTCGACTTTAACCGTCATCAAATCATTAAATCCCTCGCGATCCAAAACAATCAGGAAATTTGTGCCCACACCCGAAATCTCCATCAGCTTCTTTTCAATCTGCATGGGGTAAATATTGACGCCTTTGAGAATAAGCATGTCATCAGTTCTGCCTTTGATGCGCTCGATACGGCGGTGGGTGCGGCCGCAGGAGCAGGGCTCCGGAATAATTCTCGTTAAATCCTTGGTGCGGTAACGAATAAGCGGCATACCTTCTCTTTGCAGACTGGTCATTACCAGTTCACCCTCTTCGCCGTCGGGAACCGGTTCATGAGTTTTGGGATCAATAATTTCCACAAGGAAACTATCCTCCCAGATGTGCATGCCATTTTGTTCGGGGCATTCAAAAGCCACTCCAGGCCCGTTCATCTCGGAAAGTCCGTAAGAGTTAAAAGCTTTATAACCAAAAATCTCTTCAATCTTCTTGCGCATTTTTTCGGTATGCGGCTCCGCGCCAAGAAAAGCTATTTTTACTTTGGTATCCTCTCTAGGATCAAGCTTCAATTCTTCAAAGACAGTGGAAAGATGAAGAGCGTAACTGGGAATAACATGAACAGCTGTCGTTTCAAAGTCACGCATCAACTGAATTTGGCGTTTGGAATTCCCCGCGCCCGCGGGAATAATCAGCGCGCCTATTTTTTCCGCTCCGTAATGAAAACCGAGACCGCCCGTAAAAAGGCCGTAGGTCATCATGTTTTGAAAGACATCGCTTTTGCGCATACCGGCCATGTACATGCAACGCGCAAGAAGATTCGTCCAGACGGCGATATCATTTATTGTATGAAACACCACCGTGGCTCTTCCGGTAGTTCCCGAAGATGAATGCATCCGCACCAATTCATCTTTCGGCACGGCGATAAAACCGTAAGGCCAGTGTTCGCGCAAATCATCTTTTGTTGTGAAAGGAAATTTTTGAATATCTTTAAGTTTTCTTAACGAGCTGATGCCTAATTTCTTTTCCTTAAAAACTTTACCGTAATAATAAGACTTTTTCGTTCTACCTATAGTGTCTTTAAGCCTGCCAAGCTGTAAGTCCTCCAACTTCGCCCGCTTTATCGTTTCTACATTTTTTTCCCAATACATTTAATTCCTCCGGAGATTTTAATCCGGCAATATTTTTACAACTCCGTAGTCATTTTATCAAGTCAAATGATTTATAAAGATTATGCGTTCTTGGCGTAATGTAATCGCTTACAAATCACGCGCCCCGCATGATCAAAACCGATCCCCTCTTTTTCGAGCAAAGCCCGCTTCATTTCCGTTCCGCTCTGAAAGCCGCCGAGATGAAGATTGGAAAGGATTGTCCGGTGACAAGGCACAATGAGAGGAAACGGATTGGCCGCCAAAGCGTTCCCGATCGCTCGCGCTCCACCGGGTGCTCCCACATGCGCAGCAATGAGCCCGTATGTGCTGACACTGCCGTGCGGGATCGCGTGCTGCGCGCGCAGAACGGATTGCTGAAATTCTGTGCACAATGTAAAATCGGCGACATCCAAAGAGAACTTAACGGCCTCTCCTTCAAGATAAGCCCTGATGGAATACGCTATTTTGTCAATTTCCGCGCAGGAAGATTTTCGGGAATCCGGGAAAAGTCTGACCACCTGATTTTCAGCCGACAGCTCCGGCCGGGAAAGCAGAATGTGGACAATCCGGGGAATTTTATTTAATACATACCAAACGACACAAACAGTTCCGAATGGCGTCTTTGTAATAATCTTTTTATTCATATTTCGAACGATGCATTTTTTAGGCTTTATCATATAATACCTTCTAGTATCTCCACAACACTCTTAACACACGGCTTGCATACTTTATTATGATAATCGTTTTCTTTGAATGTCTTCTGCCCTTCTTCAGTTGTCAACTCACAGCCGTTTAACAACTTGCGGCAGATATAAGTGCCGTGTCTTTGGGAGAATTGATCCATAAGTTCCCTTATTTTTACGTAAGTGTTATCGGTTACTTTCCTGTCCTCATTTTCTCCCCTTCCGTATTTAGCGCCGATTACCATTATTCCGCCGCTCACTGCTCCGCAGACTTCTTCTTTTCTTCCCATGCCCGCGCCAAACCCGCAGGCAATTTTCAAGGCTTTATCTTTATCTAAATTGAGATCATCACAAAAAGAGAAAAGAACCGACTGCGCGCAATTATAACCCTCAGAGAATTTGGCAACCGCCTGATCACTTCTATCCATAATTCCTCCTTACCATATCTAAATCAGAGCGCTATTTTTGTTGGCGTCGTTGTCGGCTTCCTCAACGTATTAGTTATACGCCTCGTCGCCTCCGCCTAGCCGCCTCAATATCATCTCTGATTTAGAAATGGTATTATTCCACCTTAGATTTATTGTAAACATTTTTACGTTTTTTAATAAGAAATTTCAATACTTCTTTTGCATCTTGAAATTAAGACAAATGCGAGTATATTTAAACCAGTTTTTTCCAGATCATGCATTTATAAAGGAATCAAATTATGATCAACCTTAAAATATTTTCCGACTATATCTGCCCCTTCTGTTATATTGGCAAGGGCATTGTCGACCAGTTAAAGAAAGAATACGCCATTAATGATAAATGGGTGAGTTACGAGCTTCATCCGGAAACACCGCCCGCAGGAATGTTGCTTTCCGAAAGATTCAAGGGTTATGATCTCTCTTCATTTTATGACCAACTGCGCGCACGAGGTAAAGAAGTGGGCGTTGTCTTCGGCACTCACACGCTTCTTTCCAATTCCAGATTAGCGCTGATGGCCTCTGAATATACCCGAGATAAGGGCTGCTATGATTCGTTTCACGAAAACATGTTTCATGCGTACTTTACGGAAGGTCTGGATATCGGCAAACCGGATGTTATTACCGCCGTTGCAAAGAAAAGCGGTCTTGATGAGAATGAAACGCTCAATGCCGTTCGCGATGGACGCTATTCATCACGATTGGATGAAGCCAGAAAAGAAGGCCAGTTGATTGGTTTGACTGGTGTGCCCCTGTTCGTCATCGAGAACAAATATAAAATCACCGGAGCTCAACCGATAGAAACATTCCGTGATCTTCTCGATAAAATCAAATGAAAAACTTCAATCCTTTTTTCCCATCAGGATTATTCGTCAGTATTAAAGATTTGCTTCCTTATCCCTCTGGTAACTGAAACTCTATGAAATACATGTTTGACATGTTTAATTGGAAGGTGTAATTTCTAATATATATTCATTAATAATCTAAGAATAATTGATATTCGCAAATATACGGGTATCGTATCCACTGCAAATAGATCCTTTATAAGGAACTTAATCTTAAGGAGTTAATATATGATTCACCCCGATGATGGCTTCGTTAAATTAGCAGAAATTTATACTTCTTTTGGTAATTTTTGTCAGAAGCATGGACAAGTAACTGAAGCGGATACAAGAGCGAAAATAATTGATAGAATATTAAAAGAAGTTCTAGATTGGCCAGAAGATTCTTTTAATAGAGAAACACCGGTGCATAGTGGCTATTTGGATTATCTTCTTATGTCACGCTCCAGAAATTTAATTGTAGTGGAGGCCAAACGTGAAGGAATACCTTTCGATATACCCAAAAATTTAACGACTCGAAAGAAATATAAAATTTCAGGCAGTATTAAAACAAATCCTTTAATTAAAGAAGCAATTGATCAAGCACAACGCTATTGTGTAGATTTGCCTGCAAGATATGCTGCTGTTACAAATGGGTATGCATGGCTTATTTTTAGGGCTATGCGCGAAGATATGTCTTGGATTGAAGGCGACGTGCTAGTGTTCCCCTCGGCTGGTTATATAAAAGATCACTTTATAGAATTTTGGAATCTTCTCAGTTGCCAAGCTGTTTTAGATGGTAGTCTTGAAAAAGCATTCGTATCGGAAATAACAACACCTCGCTTACTTACCAGACCAATAGATCAATTAATAAACCCCAATGCACCGCTGTTGAAGAATAGGTTTCACACGCACCTAAATCCTTTTATAGAAGGCGTTTTTAAAGATATTGGCGCAAAAGAAATAGAAATTCTCGAAAAATGTTATGTTTATAATAAAAGCCTTAGAATTATAGACGAGGATCTTAAGCTAGTCATAGAAGATTCAATTCCCAATTTCGTTCCGGAAGCTGTAGAAACTAAACCGGGATATAGAGATTCAGGATCTCTTGGTGATGAAATTAAAAAGGCTGTTGTAAAAAGGCAGGGGGGAATAATATTTTTGCTTTTGGGTGGTATAGGATCTGGGAAAACAACTTTTTTAAAACGTTTCTCTAGATACATAGGTAAACCGTTCATTGACAGAACTGCATTATGGTTTGATATAGATTTTATTGCACCACCAGATAAAGATCAAATTGACTCATTTATTAAGAATTCAATTCTTGAACAACTAAGAGAAAAGTATGACAGTTTAAAACTCGAATCAAGAGATTCTCTACTTATTGCGTATGAAGATAAAATTAAATTACTAGGAGAGGTTTTTATTGCAGACAATGGTAAGTCATCAAGTGAATTTGATAAAAGATTGAGTGTCAATTTGGAAAAATGGATGAGTAACATATCTGACTATGCTCCCAGGATAATCCGATTGTCTCGCAAACACGGTAAAACCAATATTATATGCATAGATAATGTTGACCAATTATCACCAGATTATCAAGCCAAGATATTCTTACTCTCTCAGAGAATTGCTAAGGAAATGGAAGCTGTCGTAACAGTAGCTTTACGGGAAGAATCATATTACGCTGCCAGTATTCAAAAGGCATTTACTGCTTATAATAACCGAATATTTCATATAGCTTCACCGCCATTTAAAGAACTCATTCACTTGCGATTAAAATATTGCCATGAAATGTTACAGCTACCAGACGAGCAGATATTAATTCGGATGGGAATGGGAATCTTGTTTGACAAAGCAGAAATATCTAAATTTTTAGATATAATCCGGTATTCAATTTTTTCTAGAAATAAAAATATCGCAAGATTTATTGAGTCATTGGCGTTTGGCAATATGCGTGAAGCACTAGAAATGTTTGCCTCCTTCCTTTATTCAGGCGCAACAAACGTAGACAAGATGCTTAAGATTTATGATCGTGACGGTCAGTATTTTGTTGCTTTTCACGAGTTCGCAAAATCGGTCATCTTGGGTGATCGTCGCTTCTATCGTGATTCTGAAAGCAAAGTGATTAATCTTTTTGACTGTGGGGCAGAAAAAAATAGCAGTCATTTCACATCTTTAAGATTGTTAGCTTTGTTGTTAGGACATATTAACGAATCCGGCCCAGAGGGAAGGGGGTATGTTAATATAGAGCAAGTATTTTCTTCGTTTCTTGATATATTTGATAATGAGCATGATCTTAGAAGATCGTTTATTCATCTTTTGGGGAAGCAATTGATTCAACTCGACACGAGATCAACAGATTCAATAAAAGATGCGAGATACGTTCGTATTAGTTCAGCAGGATGGTATTATTATAAGTACCTAGTAAGGGCATTTGCTTACCTAGATTTAGTTTTTCAAGATACTCCTCTAAACGATCCATCGGTTGCGAAAAAACTAAAGGATCTTATTGTTGAGGTAGAAGGCATAGCGGAAACACAAGAATTTATGACTGAACGAATGGAGCTGAGGTATGAACGTGTAGAAACTTTTATCAATTATCTATTAAAGGAAGAACAGAAAGAGCATGAAAAATTTTCTCTGGCTATTACTTCAGGCATATTTAATCAGAAATTTATGCCTGACATTCAATCTCAATATATGACAGAGCGAAAATGGGTTGAGAAAAGAGTAAAAGATAAAGCAGAAAGACAACCAGATGATATGTTAATGCTAGATAATAAATTACCAACTCTGCCGGAACAAGAAGAAAATGGTACTCTAGAAGAAATCTGAATGTCGAATCTTTATTTACAATTACCAATAAAGAACCACGCAAACCTTCACCAGCACGAGCCGAACAATGATAAAAATAGAATAAAGACTAAGGAGGACAAACGTTATGGCCAGAGTCGAATTAAATGTTCAGGCGCCGGATTTTATCCCGCCGCAGGGCGCTTTGCGCATTACGGTCATCCACCTAACTAAGAAAGTATCAATTTGATTGAAAAGCAAATATCATAAGGAAGAAAATATATGGAATTTACTTTCGCCCACAATAATATCAATGTACTCAATTTGGAAAAGAGCATGGCTTTTTACAAGAACGCCCTGCAATTGACGGAAGTCAGACGCATCAAAGCTCCGGATGGAAGTTTCATTATCGTCTTTCTTGGCGATGGCAAAACGCCGCATCAGTTGGAGCTAACCTGGCTCAAAGACAGAAAAGAGCCTTACAATCTGGGCGACAACGAATTTCATCTGGCTTTTAAGGTGGATGATTTTGCCGCCGCCCACGCCCTGCATGAAAAAATGGATTGTATCTGTTTCGAAAACAAAGCCATGGGAATTTACTTTATCAATGACCCGGACGATTACTGGCTTGAGATAATCCCGAAAAAGAGATAGCTTTAAGAATAAAATCTATCTGGACGGCATGTCTATGCCGCCCAACAAAAAACAAAGCAGGAGGTGTCAGCATGTCAGAACTACACGCTTATTTAGGCCCATCATGGCGCGATGAAGCGCTCAAAAGGCTCCAGACGGAACTCACCCCGGAAAAAATGAATAAGGTCACCACGTCAATGTCCAACATTTATAAAAACTGTCCCGGCGGGGTGGAAATGTTTCTATTTATGGAATGCAAAGACGGGAAAGTAACCCGCGTGGAAACGGGGACCGGCGAGCCTCCTCAAGCGGAATTTAGAATCATCGGCAATTATGAAACTTTCGCCAGAATTTCCCGCGCGGAACTTGGCGCGCAGAAGGCTCTGATGACCGGAAAACTTAAACTCAAGGGTAATCTGGCCAAAGCGCTCAAACTGGCGGCCGTGTCAGACCGTATGAATAAAGTTCTGGCCCAGATACCAACTCAGTATTAACTAAAGGGAGATAAACTATGACCAGAATATTAGACCCCAAGGATAAGTATTATATTGACAACCCGGGACGCGTTAAAGCGATACAGGCCGAAATGCATAAGCGGAAGATTGATGTGTATCTCGGCTCACGAATACGTACCATGAGTTTTGTAATGGATACATTCTGCCCCTGGCGAAGCTACATTATCATTCCACCCGAGGGACAGCCAACTTATTTTACGTTTGTTGTTGACTCGATGCGTGTGGGCGACGAGACTTGGATTGACAGCGATCATGTTCGCGCCTACGGCCCGATGGGTGGCATGGATCAGGTTTCCGCAATAACTGATTATATTAAAGAAGAAATTGGCATTAAAAAAGGACGCATTGGTTACGAGGATGGAATTTCCTCCTATACGGCGGAAGGAAATCTAACACACTGGGAATACACACACTTTAAAGACGCGCTTCCCGGTTTCAAATGGGTAAACTCACACGACATTATTGATGCTCTTTCTCTTATCAAAGACAAGGGCACCATTGAACGTTTCCGTACCGCTTCGATTATTGTTGACGAAGGACACAAGGCGGCGCGGGCGGCGCTGGAGCATGGCGGTTACAAAGGAATGACGGAAACCGTAATTGCCGGCATTGCCGCGTTGGCCATGCGCAAAGCGGGCAGCGTGTCGGAGTGGAATTTTGCGGGGCTCAACGAAATTTCCAGTGGATTCCGCACGGGCTTAGGCGCGTGTACTCCTCCAACAACCAAAGAGATTAAAGCAGGTGAGCCGCTGATGCTGGATTTTCACGCGATGTTTAAACTGGCGCTGGGCGATCACGCGCACAATTATTTCATCGGCCCCGCAACAAAGCGCCAGCGCTGGCACGCGGATAATTTCGTCGCGATTGTCCAGAAAGTGATTGATAATTATCACGCCGGAACAACTCCCGGAACGCTTGCCGCGATGATGATGGACTTCGCGGAGGGGCGCGGATGCGGCGATTTTATTCAGCCTGCCTGTGAACACGGCATCGGTCTTTTCGGCGACGAGTGGCGGATAGGCGCAATCGTTAATCCGGACCTTCCCTACTGGACTGATCAGGATCACGTTTATCAGGAAAATGAAATGGTCGTCTGCGCGATGCAGTATGCCGCGCCGGAAGAAAATATCGGATTCCGCTATGAAAACGATATTGTCATCACGAAAGATGGCTGTGAGCTTTTGTCAAAATATCCGCTTGGCATTGAAGAAATTTCATAAACCCGCTTTACCTTCCGGCGCACCGCATTGCGCCGGAAGGTAAATGATTTTATTACTTAAAAACAGGTTTACGCTTTTCAATGAAAGCATGCAATCCTTCCTTTCCATCAGGATGGTCGGCACAGTCAGAAAGTCCTTCTCTTTCTAATTCCATATGAGTTTCAAATCCATTGACGAAAGATTCATTAAGCAATCTTTTCGACCAGCCAAAAGAATGAAGCGATCCCTTCGCCAATTCATCCAGCATATCAATTGCACCTTTCAAGGCCGCCCCATCTTCAACAACCTTGGTTATCAACCCCAATTCCAATGCTTGTTCCGCTGATATAGGTTTGTCAAACGCGGCAATTTCCAAGGCACGGGCAAATCCAACAATCCTCGGCAACGTATATGTACCGCCTCCTTCAATACTGAGACCGCTTGAGGTGTATGACTGTCTGAGAATTGCCGATTCTTCCATGATACGAAAGTCGCAGGACAATGCCAGAGCAAAACCCGCTCCGGCGGCCGGACCGTTAATAGCTGCCACAACAGGTTTATTCATTTGCCTGATTTCAAGAACAGCTATATGTAATTGTGAAGCCAGTTTGTAGAATGAAGAACCGGGCTTATCAGAAAAATGAACAGCCCATTTAAGATCGCCTCCGGTACAAAAAGCTTTCCCTCTTCCCGTAAGGGCTATACCTTTCACAGAGCCATCCACAGCCAGTCTTGTTAAAACAGTTGCCAACTCCGAAATCATTTCCAGATTGAACGCGTTAAATAATTTGGGCCGATTAAAGGCAACTTCAACAACCTTCCCGTGTTGTATCACTTGTATTAATTCATTCATGATTTCCTCCGCATTCATTATTAAGACATATAACTTGCAGATTAGCAGCGGCTGAAAGCCATCCGCTGGATTAGCTGGTCAGACTTTTTCAATAAAGAAAACTAACACTTTTTCGGAAAGTTGTCTGCCTCGATGCTTATGATCAGGGCCATCCGGAATGAAAATGCCGTCACCTGGTTTATAAATTATTTTTGAATTTTCATATTCAATTTCCATTTGGCCTTCAATAAGATAGCCATAGTGTCCTTTTTCACACCAATGGAGCGGCATCTCTTTTGAGTATTCAACCAGACGAATACGTAAATTATTCTGGTCGATATATTTGTGTCTCACGCCCTTGATCGGTGATTCCCATTGGAGTTTATCGAATTCGACCTTATACTGAACCTTAGTGGATTTCCCTTTGCTGTAACAAATTTCTGCCATAAAGCCTCCTTTGAAAGAAGATTAAATTATTTATTACCTGAGAGAAATAAGCGGCAGCACGTGACTGCCAAGATTTGAAATATCACATGCAGATGCAGTAACGACCATCTTGAGCTATTTATTGGCGCCAAGCCTTCACAAAGGATGGACTATGGCAGTGTCTTACCATCAAAGTTTTTCCATACTTCAAAAAGTCCCGGAAACTGCCAATGAAAATTATTTTCACACATTTCATTGAAAGCTTCTAATTTTGTATAGTGGTCATGCAGGACTCGAAAGAGGCCGACCACTAACCCTGTCCTGTCATGACCATGTAAGCAATGAACGTAAATTGGCCGAAGGCTCTCGTTTTCCAACGTCTGAATAGCCAGCCGAATCCGCTCTGGTTTGGGTGCCTCCCAGAAGTCTGTTATGTTTGACGGTGGCCCAGAGGCATCTACTACCATCAGGCCCAACCTGACTGCTTCGTCATCAGAACCTTCAGATTCTAAGTCTAGTTTTATGATGGTCTTAATGTGTTTCGATTGCAAGTATGCCCAATCTTCTGGGGTCTTCGGTTGACTGCCTCGATAGATTCCGGGATCTACTTCTCGAAAGTTCGGAATTACACTTGAAGCAACTTGATTCTCTGCTTCATGAGATGCACCCGTTGAGCGGCAGACTGTTAAATTGGCGACTGTACAGCAGGCCGTCAAGTTCACGACACAGAGAATTAGAACAATGGAGACACGCAACGTTATCGCACGAACAATAACCATTAGGACACCACCTGTTTTAAAAAACCGTTCGTTGAATTTTGATTTTGCATTTTCTACAATAATGCTTGATGAAAATCAAATAATTATTAGGGCTAATGATGAATTAATTGCCTGGACCATCCGGGCATTTTCGATTAAATTATTTTTCAGAAAGGTATTTGTGTATCGCATTGGCCGCCTTGCGGCCCGCGCCCATCGCCAGAATAACTGTTGCCGAGCCGGTAACAATATCGCCTCCGGCATAGATGCCTTTGCGACTGGTCAGGCCTGAATCATCATGTGTTGAGATATAACCCCATTTATTTGTGTCCAGATTCGGCGTTGTTGCCGGAATAATTGGATTGGCCATAGTGCCCACAGCGACAACAACTGTATCCACAGCCATTACGAATTCGGAACCTTTGATAGGAACAGGGCTTCTTCGTCCCGAAGCATCCGGTTCGCCCAGTTCCATTTTGATGCACTTAACACCGATCACTCCGCCGACTGAGTTGCCTATATATTCCAGTGGATTGGTCAGCATCAGAAATTCCACGCCCTCTTCCTGCGCGTGATGAACTTCTTCTTTACGGGCGGGCATTTCCACTTCGGTGCGACGATAAATAATCATCGCTTTTTCTGCGCCGAGCCGTAACGCCGTGCGTACGGAATCCATCGCCACGTTGCCGCCGCCGACAACTGCGACTCTCTTGCCACGGACAATCGGCGTATCATATTCAGGGAATAAATAAGCCTTCATCAGATTGGAACGCGTCAGATACTCATTGGCCGAATATATGCCGCTTAAATTTTCACCGGGAATGTTCATAAACACGGGAGCGCCCGCGCCCACGCCGATAAAGACGGCATCAAATCCCTCGGCAAAAAGATCATCAATTGTTTTTGTGCGCCCGATAACAAAATTAGTTTCGATCTTTACGCCAAGTTTACGCAGATATTCAACTTCCGCTTCAACAATCGCTTTGGGCAACCGGAATTCCGGAATACCGTAAACAAGCACTCCGCCCGCTTTATGCAAGGCTTCATAAATGGTTACATCATAACCTAACTTTACCAAATCGCCCGCGATGGTAAGTCCAGCGGGACCAGCGCCGGCAACAGCGACTTTTTTACCGTTTTGTTTTACCGCCGGAGGAATCGAAACTTTGCCACTGTTACGTTCATAATCCGCCGCAAAGCGCTCCAAACGGCCAATAGCGACGGGCTCGCCTTTCCTGCCTAAAACGCAGAACTTTTCACACTGGTCTTCCTGCGGGCAGACACGGCCGCAGACAGCCGGCAGACCGTTTGTTTCCTTTAATTTTAATGCCGCTTCAATAAAACGGCCTTCGGCAATTTCTTTGATAAATTCGGGAATCTTGACATCAACGGGACATCCGCCGACACAGGAAGGCTTTTTGCATTGGATACAACGCTTAGCCTCGACTATCGCCGTTTTCTCGGAATATCCAAAAGGAACTTCTTCAAAATTACGAATTCTTTTTCGCGGATCCTGCTCCGGCATTTTCTGCCGCGGCACCTTTTCTTTTTTTTCTGTCGTCTCTTTAATTTCCATCGCATCCACACTTATGTTTTTCATAAGCCTCTCGCTCCATGTCACAATACATCTTCAGGCGATCGGACAATAAATCAAAATCAACTTCGTGTCCGTCAAATTCGGGACCATCAACACACGTGAATTTCGTTTTTCCCGCCACACTGACACGACAGGCTCCGCACATCCCCGTCGCGTCAACCATGATCGAATTCAAACTAACTATTGTTTTTATTCGATGCGGTTTGGTTATCTTGCAGACTGCCATCATCATCGGCACCGGACCAATGGTAAACACGCGGTCAACCTTTTCACCCTTGTCAAGTATTTCCTGTTCAAATACGGAGCTTACAAAACCGTGAATGCCGTAACTTCCGTCATCAGTAGTAATTATCAGACGATCAGAATTCTCTCTAATTTCTTTTTCCAGAATGAGCAATTCCTTCTTACGCGCTCCGATTATAGAGATTACCTCGTTGCCCGCCTTCTTCAGAGCGACTATCACCGGATAAACAACGCCAACTCCGACACCGCCGCCTATGCAAACAACGCGTCCGTAATTTTCAATTTCCGTAGGTTTGCCCAAAGGCCCCTGAACATCCTGAAGCGAATCCCCCGCTTTTAGTCCGGCCAATTGCGCCGTTGTTTTCCCCACAACCTGAAAGATGATGGTGATGGTCCCTTTTTGCGCATCGGAATCAACGATGGTAAGTGGAATACGTTCGCCCTTTTCGTTAATCTTCAGAATAATGAATTGTCCGGCCTTTCTTTTTTGCGCGATGACCGGAGCCTCCAACACCATTTTGACGACAGTTTCGGACAAACTTACTTTTTCAATAATCTTATTCAAACTTCTTCTCTCCTCTATTACATGAAATTAATAATCTCTGTTCAGATTGTCCAACTCCGCTAACGAAAAAACCGGACCGTCCTTACAAATGTACTTGCTGCCAACATTGCAGCGTCCGCACTTCCCAATACCACACTTCATTTTCATTTCCAGAGAAGTGATAATGTTCTTCTTGGAGAAACCGATGCCAAAAAATACCGGCAATGTAAATTTGATCATGATCGGCGGCCCGCAGATCAAGGCCACGGTGTTTACCGGTGACGGGGCAACTTCTTTACAAACAGCAGGAACAAAACCTTGCCGTCCTTTCCAGCTTTTATCACCCTTATCCACCGTGATAATAGTCTTAATATCGTCTCTTTTTTCCCACGCGGCCAGTTCATTCTTATATAAAAGCAATCCGGGATTTCTGGCGCCATAGATCACGGTTATCTCACCGAAGCGGGAGCGGTTATCTTCATGGAGTATGTAGTTGACGAGCGAACGCAGCGTGGTAAAGGCAAACCCGCCACCGACCACAACAATATTTTTCCCCTCCAGAAATTCAATCGGCCAGGAGTTCCCCAAGGGGCCGCGAATGCCAATTTGCGCGCCTTCATCCATGTCATGCAGCGCGGAGGTAACCAGACCCGGTATGATAGCACCGGCTCTTTGCACGGTAAATTCAACATAACCCGGATGTGTGGGCGAT
The DNA here is from genome assembly GCA_049517435.1 of Smithella sp. Lineage (GTDB taxonomy): Bacteria > Desulfobacterota > Syntrophia > Syntrophales > Smithellaceae > Smithella. Next base: position 78,593 of record JBEKRZ010000005.1, read on the forward strand.
GAAGCGATACCTATAGGCGATTCTCCCTTACCGTAAATGGACAACTCGGCAAATTGCCCGGGCAAATATTTAAAATTTGTTTCGTCTTGTTTGTTCAGGAAGGTGAACCGAAACGTTTTGATATCGTTGGCATCAACTTCGTTGATGATCTTCGTGATCTCAACCGGCATGGGAATGTAAGGATTGTTATGCATCATTCATTTCTATTATTTATAATTTTTTAGTATTTATTTGGAGATCTCGTGCCCTTGAGAATTGGAATTATATGTACAAAATCATTCCCTTGAGCAACAGGGAAGTCTTTTTGCACATTAATTACATAATGTCAAATTCAAATACTATTTTCCCTTTTTCTTTAATTTTGTTGAGCCTCATCCGGTAGGAGCCGGGAGATTCCAAATCTCGGGAATAATATTTTTCTTCTCTGTATTAATTATCAAAAAGTTACAATCGTTTATACCATTTCGCTTTAGTGACTATATCAACAAAAGTAAATATGTCGATATTGACCGGGCAGTAGCGTGTACAGCGGCCGCAGCCAACACATGAAATTACGCCATATTTTCTGGTATGAAATGAATATTTGTGGCAAAATTTCTGTCTTAACCGCTGATAAACCTGTGTTCTGGGATTATGACCACTCGCTTCCAGAGTAAAATCCGTAAACATGCAGGCATCCCAAACCCTGCGCCTTGTTCCTTTACCAAACAGAGTGTCATCACAAATATCAAAACAGTAACAGGTTGGACAAACAAAAGTACAGACACCACAACTCAGGCAGGAGGAAGACATTCTGGTCCAGAAATCGGTATTGTCAAAGACATCATCTAATTCCAAGGCCACCGCTTCGGGATCCACGCTGGTGAAGCGTGTTTTATACTCTTTGCCTCGTTTGATATATTCTTCAAAATATTTCTCATCACCGGATGTCTCCTTGTCAAGAACACTCAGATGAGCCAGGAGTTTCTCGCCTTTTGGTGTTACGCTTTTGAGCAGTAACTCTTTTTCTTTTTTCACCATGAAGATATCGCTGCCTTCGGGATCGGCCGCATAAATGCCCAGTGTATTATAGAAATCGGCCGGGTCAACGGGCTTGTCCAGATCAAAGGCATAACCGAAAATGGTTGTGGCTTCTCTTCTGTGATGCCAGTAAGGATCAATGATACCGCCGTCATTAAAATGTATGTCCATGATCCCGAAACTTTTGACATCACAGGGACGCACGCCGAACAGAAATGCCGGTTTCATATTAAGCAAAACAGGTTCGGCCTCGGATAATGGTTTCCCTATTTTATATTTGACAAAATCTTCCTTGTGGGGAAAAAATACGCCCTTCGGACTCATGATGGTATTGTAAAAATCAAGATCAATCTGCTTGGAGTCGGCAATCTCCATAAAGTTATGGCCGGAGATTTCCTTGACGGGAGCCAGAAGCGTCCCCATATCCATCAACACGGCTGCCAGTTGGGATATTTTTTCTATTGCAATTTTTTTCAACACAAACCGCTCCTTCGTTAATGAGACTTGATTTTTGCAAGCTTTAAGCGAAGCAAAAATCTTAGTCGAATTTATCCCGCAAGCTTTCTGCGCAGATGAACTCGGTTTATTGATACGCAGTCCACCGAGTTATTTTATTTGAGTTCAGAACTTGCTCTATAGTTCATACCGCTGGTTATTCCAAAATTTTGTCGGAATCTTCAACCCTGAAATCAATCAGGACAGGCTTATCTTCTATACTCATCCCGGCTTTTTGGTTAAACATCTCTTCGCATTCTTTGGTCACCTTCTTGTGGAAAAGATACAGAGGAATATTCACCGGACAGGCGCGCGAACACTCACCGCAATCGATACAACGCCCTGCCAGGTGATGGAATCTGGTCAGGTGATACATCATATTACCGGGAGACTGCGGCGCCTTATCCGCCCATTTCGGTTTGCTCTGGTCAATGAAACAGGGATCGCAATAACACATGGGACAAGCTTTACGGCAGGCATAACATCGAATGCATTTATCCAATTCCTTCTTCCAGAACTCCCAGCGTGCATCTTTATCCATCGCTTCATACTGGACCAAAACATCATATGGCGAAGCGCTTTTTTCTCCGTGCACTTCTTCCGCAAGCAAAATATCGAACAGAACCGGATTATACATACCGCAGGTTGTTTTGTTGTCAATCACTTCCCCGGTCTTGGAGTTTTTCATTCCTTGCACAGGAATTCCCAGAAGAATCAGATTTTCTCTTTTAACTTTTTCCTCCTGAATTAACTGGATGACCGCGCGGCTATCGGCAGCTTTGACGGCAATGGCTATCTTTGTTCCCTGCGGGTACCGGACAAGGTATCTGGCCATATTATAGTTGCAATATTCATTGAAGACGATATTTTCGACATCAGCAATATTTTTTACGGCATAGGGCATTGGATGTTTTTCATCGTATCCTTTTTCATAAGCCAATGCCACCGTAACAGCCCCTGATTCTAAAAGCCTTTTTGCTTCCTTTTTTAATTTTTCTTCGATTTTTTTAAAATCAGTCATACTTTCTCCCAACACTACACCTGTATCTTCAACTTCGTCTGCGGTCCGAGATTTTTTATCTGAGTTGTAAACTCTTCAACCACTTCCGCAAATTTGTTGCCCTCAGAAGCGGAAATCCACTCTACTCTTAATCTGCCCGATTCGAGACCGGCAAACTCCAGTATCTTTTTGGCAGTAGCCAATCTTCTTCTGGCGTAAAGATTCCCGGTATTATAGTGACAATCACCGGGATGGCAGCCGCCGACCAGAACGCCGTCGGCACCTAACTGAAACGCCCGAAATATAAAAGAAGGATTGATCCGGCTGGAACACATTACCCGGACAACTCTGACGTTCGGAGGATACTCCAACCGGGTTGTTCCGGCAAGATCCGCCCCTGTGTATGTGCACCAGTTACAGGCTATGCCCAATATTTTCGGTTCAAATTCCATGTAAAAAATCCTTTCTCTAAAACAATATACATTTAATGCATGCCGTTCAAAAGCGCTCCAGATGCGCGGCGCACAAGGTCTTCGGAGTGAAGCGTATTTTCTTACGCGTGACCTTTAGGTTATACGCCACAACGACATACTTACAATATGGCGTCATAAAAAGATCCAGAGGCAAGGCGCGCGAGTATCGCAAAGTGAGGCCTACTTTTTCGTAGGCCGCAACGACGCGAACGGAGCGCAACGCAGCATATGGACTTTTGATGATGCCATACCTAGAACTCCATTAAGCCTTCCATGTCCGCCAGTACCTGTTCATTGGTGAAATGACGGGCAATAATTGCTGATGCCGGACAGACGGACGCGCAAAGCCCGCAACCCTTGCACAACGCCTCATTAATTTCCGAAACACGCTTTTCATAGTTAAACCCGGGCGCGCCGTAAGGACATACGCGGACACAGTTCTGACACCCGCAGCATGAGGCCGGATTGACTATCGCCGTGGTGGCTTCCAGTTCCATCTTATCGTTTACAACAATGGCCAACGCCTCTGCTGCCGCGCCGTTGGCCTGAGCCACGGTATCCGGAATATCTTTGGGCCCCTGACAGACACCGGCAATGAAAATGCCTTCCGACATTGTGGAAAGAGGCGCAAGCTTCGGATGCCTCTCCATAAAGAACCCCTGCTTATCAGTACTGATATTGAAAAGCCGCCCGATATCCCTGGAATCAGCCCGCGGAACAATAGCCGGCGAAAGCACTACCATGTCCACCGGAAGCTTCATGAATTTGCCGGTAATCGTATCTTCCGCCTCGACAACCAGACGTCCCGGTTCCTCCGTGTTCTCAGCAACACGCGCCCCTTTGCCTCTAATGAACTTAACATTTTCTTCCAAAAGGCGGTTATAAAACTCTTCATATCCTTTTCCCGCCGCTCTCATATCGATATAGAGCTGATAAACATCCGCTGATGTTTTTTCCTTAAAAAGATGCGCGAACTTGAGCGAATACATGCAGCAGACGCGACTGCAATGCTCATGATAATTTTTATCCCGGCTGCCGATGCAGTGCAGGATGGCGATAGATTGTGGTTCCTTGCCATCGCGCAGCGTCACCTTGCCCGCCGTTGGACCTGCGGAATTGAAAAGTCTTTCCACTTCCAGCGCGTTATAAACACCGGGATACTTACCGTAACCGTATTGAACCAGCGGCTTTGTATCCATAAGGTCATAACCGGTAGCCACAACAACGGCTCCAACCTTGACATTAACAAAAGTATCCTGCTGTTCAAAATTAACAGCCTTCTGTTCACAGACTTTCTCACAAAGACGGCACTTTCCTTTCTTAAAAAAAGTACAAGACTCTCTATCAATAATAGGTTTTTGCGGCACTGCCTGGGGAAAAGGAATATAGATTGCCTTTCTTTTCACCAAGCTTTCATCCCATTCAGAAACGCCTTTGCCGGGACACTTCTCCGTGCAGGCCAGACAAGCGTTACATTTATCGTGATCCACATAACGCGCCTTTTGCCGAATGGTAATATCAAAATTGCCCACATAACCTTTTACTTCGGTAACTTCACAATAGGTAAGCATCGAAATGTTCTTATGCTGCAAAACATTATCCATTTTGGGGGTAAGAATACAGGCGGAACAATCCAATGTCGGAAATGTTTTATCAAACTGGGCCATGTGCCCGCCAATGGTGGAGTTTTTCTCTACCAGATAAATCTTTTTACCGCTGTTGGCAAGTTCAAGCGCGGCCTGAATTCCCGCGATGCCCGCTCCGATAATCATGACATCAGGATTGACGTTGATGACACGCGAGGTGAGCGGCGCAAGAAGCCTTGCGCGATAAACCGCGCCGTTTAAAAGCGCTTTGGCTTTTGCTGAACCTTCTTCAATATCATGGGTTACCCAGGAAACCTGCTCGCGGATATTAACAATGGTAAGAAGGTATTGATTCAAGCCGGCGTTTTCGATAACTTTACGGAATGTTTTTTCGTGCATCAACGGAGAACAGGCCGTGACAATCACGCGGTCGAGGTTGTATTTTTTGATATCGTGCTGGATCATTTCCTGTCCCGGCGTTGAACACATGAACTTATAATCTCTGGCAACAACAACGTCCGGCAGAGTCGCAGCAAATTCCGCAAGCTCGCTTACCTTAACTGTTTTCGCAATATTTAAACCGCAGTGGCAAACAAAAACACCAATTCTGCTCATAGCATCTCCCTGCTCTTTACTTCACAACAAAAATATGACTTTTAACATTTAACTGACGCTGCATGTATCAACAGCAGGCTCGTCAATATTTATTCCCAGGCTCTCCAGGAAAAGTTCACTTACATCCTTAACTTTGATTTTATCATCAGCATTGAGTGTTCTAATACTGTCTTCAAACATCGTAATGCAATAAGGGCAAGCTGTGGCCAGAATTGAAGCTCCCGTGGACAGCGCCTCCTCTATTCTCAGATCGCTCAAACGCTCGCCTTTGAGTTTTTCCATCCATAATCCGCCGCCGCCCCCGCCGCAGCACATGCTTTGTTCGCGGCTGCGCCCCATCTCGACGAAATCCAATCCGGGAATGGATTGCAACACTTCACGCGGCGCGTCATAAAAACCGCTGTGTCTTCCCAAGTAACAGGGGTCGTGATAGGTGACCTTGACGCCGCCAAAATCTTTTTGGGGAGTCAGCTTTCCTTCCTTGACGAGGCCGGCTATTAGTTCACTTAAGTGCACAACCTCGTAATCTTCACCATAATCCTTTTTAAAAGAAGTAAGGCAGTGAGGTGAAACGGTAATTATCTTTGTAATACCTTTTTTATTGAAATATTGAAGATTATTATTTTTCAGTCTTTCAAACAACTCCAGGTCGCCGACTTTTTTCAAACTTTCGCCACAGCAATTTACTTCCACATGTGGCAGCCCCCAGCTTATTCCTGCTTGATTCAATATTCCGGCAGCGGCTCTGGCCAGACGTACATTGCGGGGATCATAACAAACAGTGCAGCAAGTCCAGAAAAGGTATTCCTTATCTTCAGAAAACAGTGGATATTTTTCTTTAGCCCAGTCGTTTCTTTTTGTCTGATCGCCTGACCAGGGGTTGCCTCTGGCCGACATCGAGCCGACAAATGCCCGGAGACTCTGCGGAAGCATTCCGCCGCCACTGTAAACATTTCTTATCGCCGTAACTACGTCTATAATCTCCACACCGCGAGGGCAACGGTCAACACAAAATTTACATGTGGAGCAACCCCACATGTATTCCTCAAGACCATCGATACCCAGTTGGCCAAAACGAACAAGCTTCCGGATATTGAAATGGGTTATTGGCGTCCAGGGACAAGTGCCTGTGCAGGTTCCGCACTGGTAGCATTTTTTCAATGCCTCGCCGCCGGCATCCATAATAGCCTGAGACATTTCCAAATATGGTGTAACTGCTTGTGACATCAGGAATCTCCCGTTATTTATAAGTCATTCATTAGAAATTAGTGGAGCCCCCTCCGGCAGGAGCCGGAGGCTCCCCACAATAATGAGACCCAAGCTATAGAAACAAAGTGCACTAAAGCTTGCAGGTCGAATTATCCCGCGAAGCAGAGGGTAAAGCGACCTCCCGCGGATTACACCGAATTCCTCCGCCAGCTCCATCCTGAGAATTCCAAACCGCGGGATTGATTTCTCATGTATTATCTGGCACAGGAAGAAAGCACAAATTCTAACTTGACAAAAATCATTATATAGATGGCGCTCCAAAAAATGAAAAAAAAGGGAACCCAAAGGTTCCCTAAAAATAATTTTTTTAAAGAATTGGGTCTTCTTTCTAGTATTCCGGTGTCAACTTATCCAATTCCGCCAATGAAAATACCGGACCATCCTTGCAGACATATTTACTGCCTACATTGCAACGGCCGCACTTGCCGATGCCGCACTTCATTCTCATTTCCAGAGAAGTGATAATGTTTTCCTTGGAGAACCCCAGATCGAAAAATACCGGCAGTGTAAAGCGGATCATCACGGGAGGTCCGCAGATAACCGCCACAGCGTTTTCCTTGCTGGGAGCAACTTCCTTACATACCGCGGGCACAAAACCTTCCTTGCCCTTCCAAGTGGCGTCACCCTTATCCACTGTAACATTGAGATTCAAATCATCTCTTTTTCCCCATTCGGTTAATTCATCTTTATAAAGCAGAAGACCGGGATTTCGTGCACCGTAAATAATCGTGATTTTGCCAAAGCGTTTGCGGTTGTCGCCGTAAATCATATAATTGATTAAAGACCGCAGTGTGGTAAAAGCAAAGCCACCGCCGACAATGACAATATTTTTCCCTTCTAGAAACTGCAGCGGCCAGGAATTGCCCAACGGACCGCGGAGGCCCATCACGGTGCCTTCTTCCATTTCATGAAGCGCTGCGGTCACCACACCGGCCTTTTGGACGGTGAATTCCACATAGCCTTTTTGCGTCGGGGATGAGGCAATGCCGATGGGCGATTCGCCTTTGCCGTAAATGGAAAGTTCGCCGAATTGTCCGGGAATGTAGCTGTATTTTCCTTCGTCTTCCGGGTTCACGAACTTAAAACGAAAAGTCTTTATGTCTTTGGTATCGACCTCAGTAATGATTTTATCCACCACAACAGGATAAGGTATATACGGGTTTTGCATTACTAACTCCCTAATTATAATTTTGAAATATCTTCAACAATTTTTCGAATATCAATATTCACGGGACAATTCATCACACATCTGCCGCAGCCTACACAGGCAATCGCGTTGAAATTATCCACATAATACTTGAACTTATGCATGGTGCGTTGACGCCATCTTTCCTTCTGTGAAGAGCGTGGATTGTGACCGGATGTTTCCTTGGTAAACATCGGGAACATACAGGAATCCCACGACCGAATGCGCACGCCGTCGGCGCCTTTCACTTCGTCACTGATATCGAAACAATGACAGGTGGGGCACAAATAGGTGCAGGTGCCGCAAGCCAGACATTTGCCGTGAATGGTGTTCCAGAAGGGATTGTCGAAATTCTTATCCAGAATCGGTTTGATTTCATGTGCGGGAATTTTCGACGTAATTGCCGCTTTGGATTTGGCCGCAATTTCAGATTTTTTGGTATCGGCGGCGGCATCAGCTTTTATATCGCCAAAATATTTGGTCAGTTTCTCCCCTTTGGGAGTAATAAACTCGACCAGATAGCTGGAACCGATATCTGTCAGGAGAATGTCCGCACCGTCTGAGGAAACAGGCTCTCCGTCAACCGATGTGCAAAAGCAACTCGCATAAGGAGGCTTAACACAGGCTAAAGAAATAACAGTCGTTTTCTCTCTTTTAGCTATATAGTAACTGTCTTTGTATTTTTCCTGATCAAAAAGCTTATCGAGCAGGACAAAACTATGAGCGTCACAGGGACGCACACCGAACAATACCGATTCATCCGCTTTGTTTTCATCTGCTGAAAAAACCATTCCCTTTTCCGTACGGGTATATTTCATCATGGTTTCCGAGTGCGGAAAGAAAACATTTTTCGGCGCGTTCTTCGAATTCAAATAAGCAAAGAAAGGCTCCGCGTCTTTTTGCAGAGGCTCAAAAAGAATATTATCTTCTTTTTTTACCGGCGCCCAAACCAGAAAATCATCGGCCATTTTCTTGGCAATGCCCGCTAGTGTATCTTTTTTTATTAAACGTTTTTCCATAATTTTCCCTAATTAAGAATTTAATGAGACCCAAGCTTCAGAAGCGAATAACCTAAAGGTCACTATAGGCACACTGAAGCTTGCAGGTCGAATTATCCCGCGTGCGAAGCCTAGCGGGATAACATTAATATACCATTTTCTTCCAATACCCTTACCTTAAGAAATCAGTCCCACTTGCCTCAGCAGAGGCTGTGGATCAAACATGTGCGTTTTAAACGTTTCCTTTGATCCAGGCAGACTCATTGCCAGAGCAATCAATTCCGTAAAATAAAAAATCGGCAGTTTTAATCCGCTACTGGGACGCATATCCAGGTTGGCCATACACAGAGGACACGCCGTCACGACACAGTTAGCTCCGGCCTCTCTGGCGGCACTCATCAGTTTGTCGCACATCTCCACAACAATGGCCGTTTTGCTGATCGACAGCGAACCACCGCAGCAATCCGTCTTGTATGACCATTTTTTTACATCAGCGCCGATTGAACCCAGAATTTTATCCAGCATAAAAGGATTTTCATAATTTTCAAATTCGCAGACTTCCGGTGGTCTAAGTAACAGACAACCGTAATAAGAAACCGGCTTCAACCCGGTCAAAGGCTTCACGACTTTTGCCGCCAGGGTGTCAATGCCAATATCATTGAAAATGACATCAATGGGATTGCGGATGGCAATGCCGCCCTGATATTTTGCTCCGACCACGCCTTCAATCTTTGTTTTTAATTCCTTATCAGCCTTTAAATGATGCTCGGCCATTTTGAAACGATTGAAGCAAGCCGCGCAGGGGACCATCACATCCAGTGCGTTTTTTTCCGCGGCAATCAGGTTGCGCGCCGACAGGGCAATGGATAAATCAAAATTTGTGCTGTGCGCAGATGAAGCTCCACAGCAGGACCAATCGTCAACTTCTTTCAGTTCGATACCCAGAGCGTTACTTACCGACTTCATTGACTGATCATATTCTTTTCCCGTCGCATGCAGCGAGCATCCAGGATAATAAGAAACTTTCAACTCTAGCCTCCTTATACGGCTTTTTAAAAAGTCCATCTGCCGCGTTGCGCATCGTCCCTCCCCGGCCTTCGCCGGGGCAAGCTATGCGGCGTATGAAAAAATACGCCTCATTCCTTGCGATTCTCGCGCCTTGCATCTGGAGCTTTTTCTTAAAGCCGTCCGTTTGCGTATATTACTTCTAAAAAACTTTTACTCCTATGAGTGCTTTGTTTTCTCAAAAATATTTCTAACCGACTTCATGTCCTTTGTGCGCGGAGATAGAAGCGATAACTTTCCTTTCAGGAACATACCGGGAGCCATGGCAACATCCGAGAACAGATCTCCCGACGTGAGTTTATACTGGGCCATCATCATGGGTTCATTGATACGGCCGCCACGCCTAATTCCGGCAAGAAATGCTTCATGGAATTTCAAAATATTCTTCTCACGGGCGCCAACGCCGGATTCAATGGCCATCTGCCTTAAGGCATCCATCATGCGCGCGATATCAACCTGATTGGGACAGCGGGTAATACATGTTTCGCAGGACAGGCATAGCCAGATCGTCGAGCTGTTGAGAACCTTGTCACGCTGACCGTTCTGTATCATTTTTATAACCTTGTTGGGGTTATATTCCATGTGGGAAGCCACGGGGCAACCGGCAGTGCATTTACGGCAATGATAGCATCTCTGCAGCGGCACACCGTCAATCTTTTTGTTTACTTCTTCCAGAAAAGTTTCCATGTAAACTCCATCACCTCAAACTAATTATGGATTAAAGATAAATTCTTCTTTATCATGATGTTCATCATACTTACCGAGCGGCGGCATATCTTCCATCGCAGAACCTGCCCGGTTGGCGAAAAGCTCCCAACAATCCTTGTCGATCTTCTTGAGGAACTTGCGCAAATCAACACCCATCGGGCATACGGAAACGCAGGAACCGCAATCAACACAGCGCCCGACCATATGGTAGAGACGCATAAACTGAAATACCTGTGTGTCGGTCTTGTCTTCGCCGATACCTACCCACTGCGGCTGACTCTGTTCCACAAAGCAAGTCGGGCAGTAACAAGAAGGGCAGGCCTGACGGCAGGCATTGCAGCGCATGCACTTTTCCATTTCTTTGATAAAATAGGCCCAACGCTCTTCTACTGATTTGGCTTCAAATTCCTTGACATCATCATATTCCGCATCAGGATTCATGGCGTGAGCAGGTTCACCGATCATGACATCGGAAATTATCGGATTGTTGAAGCGGCAGGTCCGGCAACTGTCGGCCAAAACATCTTTTAAGGCAACCGACTTATCACCATCAGAGGTCTTCATTTTGATCTGACCGCCGTCAATCGATCCTTCGACGATATCCGCGCCGCCTATGGCGGCTTTCAATCCCTTGCCATCCACATATCCGGTGCACGGCACGCCGATGATATAAACTTCATCACGTCCGTATTGTCTTTCCTGAAGATGGATGATGAGCGAACGGGTTGTGCAACCGCGCGCGACAACACCGATAACTTTTTTCTTCCGGTCTTCCGGCTTAACTCTTTTTTGTGAATTTTTATGCGCCGTGATCAGATCATGCACGAATTTAGCCAGATTCTGAGTACAGAGATCATTCCATACCAGCTTGTCGGCTTCTGTAGGCTCAGTAATAAAACAAGGTGTTGCCGTTAACGGAAGCGTGCCCTTTTCATAGCCGATAATGACATCAGCCTTTTTTTCCAAAAGCAGCCTTTTTGCTTCTTCCCGCAATTTTGTTTCGATGTTTTCCACAGTTATTGTTTCCCCGTTTAATTTTTATTCCAAAAGTTTAACCAATTTTTTTTACCAATTTGCCGGCCGGTCCTAAAGCCTTGACTTTGGCGGTGACGCCTCTGATTACCTGCGCGAATCTGTCGCCTTCGGATGCGGAAACCCACGTGAACATGGTTCTGTCGCCTTCCATGCCGATATACGACAAAAAGCTCTTCAAGGCGGAAAACTTCCGGCGCGCCACTAAATTCCCGGATATGTAATGACATTCACCCGGATGACAACCGGAAACCAGAACGCCGTCGGCTCCGTCCTGCAGGGCTTTGACGATATAAAAAGGATTAATTCTTCCTGTGCAGGGAACGCGGATAATTCTTACATTCGGTGGATACTGAATTCTGCTGATGCCGGCCAGATCGGCTCCGGCATAAGTGCACCAGTTGCAGACGATGGCAACAATTTTCGGTTCCCAATCTTTATTTGCCAAATTCTCAGCCATATATTCTCCATCTCACGGCTATTTTTCAACCGTTTGCCTTAGTTTAAATTCTCTATCTGTGCCAATACTTCTTCGTTATTGAAACCGTTAAGATCAACAGCGTTCATGCGGCAAGACGCGGTGCAAACACCGCAACCTTTGCATAAAACTGTATTAACTTCCGCGCAGGCCTCATTGATGTTCACCTCAATCGCGCTATACGGGCAATTGATTTCGCAAAGACCACAAGCCGCACATCTATCCTTGTTGACATAAGCCGTCTTGCCTTCCGCCTCAATGAAATCAAGACACAGAACCATGCAGGCACGTGACACTGCGGCGTTAGCCTGAGTTATTGATTCATCACTGAATTTGGGTGAATGGGACATGCCGCACATAAAGACACCATCGGTCTGGAAATCAACCGGACGTAACTTAACGTGCGCTTCAAGGAAGAAACCATCCTGATTGGTGGGGACCTTCAGCATTTGACCGATTGTCGCGTTTTCCGGATTCGGCACAACGCCGACACTCAATGCCACTACATCAGCAGGTAAATTTACCAACTCATTAAGAATCGGATCAAATACTTCTACTTCCACTTTATCGCCTGAGGCAATAACTTCCGGCTTTCTATCCTCTTCATATGATATAAATTTGATATTTAGTTCACGCGCTTTTTTGTAATAGTCCTCTTTGAAAGCAAAGGTACGAATATCACGGTAAAGAATCGTAATGTCACGGGAAGGATCGGCGGCCTTGAGTTCCAGCGCGTTTTTAACCGCCTCAGAGCAACAGTAACGGCTGCAATAGGGTCTTTCTTTGTCGCGCGACCCGACACACTGAATCATCACAACATTTTTCACCGCGGCAAGCCTGGAATCCTTCTCGTAAATCATAACTTCCAGCTCTCTTTGCGTCTTCACTTTGGCGTTCTGACCATAGAGATATTCTTTTGGCTTGTTTTCGTAAGCGCCAGTCGCCACGATAACCACTCCATGCTCGAAGACTTTTTCGCCTTCTTTAACCTTAACTGTAGTTTTGTAATTGCCGATAAAGCCTTCGATCTTATCGATCTTAGCGCCGGTGGCAACCGTGATTAAAGGATTCTTGTAAACTTTTTCCAGAAGCCCCTTCAGGTGAGAGCGGGTATCAAGACCTTCGAGTGTTTTATAAAGATGATTGTAATTGCCGCCGAGACGGTCTTCCTTCTCCACGATTAAAGAAGCGAATCCCTGATCGGCCAGCGACAGAGCTGCGGTCATACCGGCCAGACCGCCGCCGATAATTAAAGCCTGATGATTGACGGATAGCTGACCGGGTTTCAAGGGCTTCAGATACTGAGCTTTGGCTACGGCCATGCGCAGCAGGTCTTTTGCTTTTTGGGTAGCCGCTTCCGGCTCGTGCATATGCACCCAGGAATTCTGGTCACGGATATTGGCCATCTCAAACAGATATCTGTTCAAACCGGCCTTCTCGCAGTTTTCCTGGAACAGACCTTCATGAGTACGGGGCGAACAGGACGCCACAACAACTCTGGTGAGATTTTTTTCTTTGATGACTTCGGCCATCTTCACCGCCGTATCCTGCGAACAGGTAAAGAGGTTATCCGCCGAGTAGACAACAGTTGGCAGTGTCGCGGCATAGTCCCGGACTTCGGGAACATTGACAACGCCGCCAATATTGATACCGCAATGGCAGACGAACACGCCGGTGCGCACTCCCTGTCCGCGCATATCTTTTTCTTCCGGATTGTCCACCGGAGTAATCATCGTTCCGCGCCTTGCAGCCAGTAATCCTTCAGCACAGGCGGCGGCAGCGCTTGCTTCCATAACTGTTTCGGGAATATCTTTCGGTCCGCCAAACGCGCCGCAGACAAAAACGCCGGGGCGTGATGTTTGAACAGGATTTTCCAACTGCGTTTTGCAGAATCCATGTTCTTCCAGTTCTATTCCCAAACTGCCGGCCAGCTTTTTAGCTTCTTTGGGCGGCATCAAACCAACGGAGAGAACAACCATGTCGAATTCTTCTTCGGTGAATGTTCCATCCTGATTGACATATTTCATCAACAAATTGTTCGTCTGCTGCATTTCTTTAATTGCTGAGGGCATCGAACGGATGTAGCGAATGCCGTATTCCTCTTTGGCGCGGTTGACAAACCGGTCGAAATCCTTGCCGTGAGCACGAATGTCCATATAGAATATTGTCGGCTCCAGTCCCTTGGCGTGTTCTTTACCGATGATCGCTTCCTTGGTCGCGTACATACAGCAAACCGACGAGCACCAGCTGTTGTCGCAGGAAGTGTCGCGCGAACCGACGCATTGAATGAAAGCAATCTTCTTGGGTTCTTTGCCGTCGGATATTCTCTGCACATGGCCGAAGAAAGGACCGGATGCGGACAGGATTCTTTCAAACTGAATTGCCGAAACAACATTCTTATAAATACCGTAACCAAATTCACCGCGCAGACGTGCGTCAAATATTTCAAAACCGGGCGACGCGATGACCGCGCCGACTTCGATGGTTTCTTCTTCAATCGTCATATCATGGTCGATAGCCTTGGCAATACAGGCATCGACGCACTGATAACATTCGGAACAAATGCCGCAATTCAAACAACGCTGCGCTTCCGCAATGGCCTGCGCTTCATCAAAACCGATACCGACTTCTTTGAAGTTTGTTTTGCGGTCTTCCGGTTTCATGAGAGGATATTTTTCACGGGGAACCTTGGCCACGTTAGAGACATCGGCTTTATCAGCCAGATCTTTGGTCCAGTCTTTTTCGCGACCGGCCTTGATATCTTCGCCCATCAAATAGCGATTGATGGACTTGGCCGCTTCCTTACCGGCAAATACTGCTTTAACGACTGTAGCCGGACCAGACACGACATCACCACCGGCGAAAATCCCCGGTTCGGATGTGGCAAATGTCACCGGATCAGCGGAGATATTATTCCACTTGATACCTTTATCAAGTATTTCACGGCCGAAGATCAATGATGGGATGACGTCAACGTCAGAAATAACCCCGGCGTTGATCGCAATCTTCTTATCTTCGGAAAGTAAGGAAAGATCAGCCGTCTGTCCGATTGCCGGCACTACAGCGTCCACCGACAATATAAATTCAGACCCTTTTATCGGCATGGGACGACGACGGCCGCTGGCATCAGGCTCTCCCAGTTCCATCCGGAAGCACTCAATTCCGGTCACCTTGTGGTCTTTGCCGATGATTCTAATGGGCGCTGCCAGAAACTCCATTTTGATTCCCTCTGCCTCTGCTTCTTCAATCTCTTCAGGAGACGCGGGCATTTCAGCGCGGGATCTTCTATAAAGGATAAACACTTCCTTGGAGCCCATCCTGACAGCCGTTCGTACGGCATCCATGGCCACGTTGCCGCCGCCCAACACGGCGACGCGGTCACCCAGGTAAACTTTCTCTCCGAGGTTAACTCTTTTGAGATAATCGATGCCATGGATGACCCCTTCTAAATCTTCTCCCTGTATATCTAACTTGCTGCTGACATGCGATCCTACGCCGATGAATACGGCATCATGATCCCGTTTCAACTCATCAATGGTTATATCCTTACCGATCTTGGTATTAAGTTTTATTTTGACGCCCAAGTCTTCAATGACCTTGATTTCTGCATTGAGGACTTTTTTAGGGAGGCGGTATTCGGGAATTCCAACGGCCAGCCAGCCGCCTGCTACGGGCAGTGCTTCAAAAACTTCCACATCATAGCCTTCGATAGCCAGATAGTAAGCAGCCGTCAAACCCGCGGGACCGGCGCCGACAACAGCGACCTTCTTGCCCTTGCTTTCCTTCTTTTCGGGCAGATAGCGCGTATCCGAGTTAAGATCAAGATCGGCAACAAAACGTTTCAGATGCATTATATCGATAGACTCATCCACTTTGCCTCGCATACAGGCCGTCTCGCAGGGATGATTACAAACGCGGCCGCAAACGATGGGGAAAGGGTTGTCCTGTTTGATAAGTTTGAGAGCTTCTTTAAATTTGCCTTGGCCAATCAACGCCACATAACCCTGAACGCTGATATGAGTCGGACAATTGGCCTTGCAGGGAGATGTCCCCAGCTTGTCGATGGCAAAGCCGCTTGGAATAGCCTGGGGAAAGTGACGGTAGATTGCTTTTCTTTCACTTAGGTTACCGTTGAATTCGGCTTTTACGGAAACCGGACAAACATTGGCGCAATCACCGCAACCTGTACATCTGTCGAGATTAACAAAACGCGGGGCGTTTGTTAATTTAACTTTAAATTTTCCAGGTTCACCTTCGACCGACTCAACAGTCCGTCTTGTTTTAATTACTACGTTGGGATGGCGCCCTACTTCAACCAGTTTAGGCGATAATATACAGGCGGAGCAGTCATTCGTGGGAAAAGTCTTGTCCAATTGAGCCATGACGCCGCCGATGCTGATCCCGTTTTCGACCAGATATACTTTCATTCCGGAATTGGCTAAATCGAGAGACGCCTGAATGCCGGCGATTCCCGCACCAACAACCATTACTGCACCAACTTTTTCGTTATCTTTTAGCACCTGATTACACCTCTTTATTCTATATGAAAGAACCTCATTAAATGTTGTCCAAAAAAAACATGATTCGGCTAACACATATTAAATATCCTGTCAATAGCATAAGCCTTATTTATTTGTTTTTTTTCTTTAACTTATTGATATAATGAGAATAAAAAAATGACTGACGTTCATTGACCAGCGTTCAGAAGCGGGGCCAGAATTGCATTATGAAGTGCTTCGATATTTGACAATTGCCAGTGCTTCGCTCAGGGACAACGCCGCCTGAAGTTCTCAAGGCGCTTTTATCCGCTCAGCGACGATCTCGACGATGTCCATGACCTTGACACGTTTGTCCGCTTGAAGGTCTTTCACACCGTCTTCGAACATGGTCATGCAGTATGGGCAGGTGACGGCAATCGTGTCCGGATTCTTGCCAAGAGCTTCGCGAACACGGTTGAGGTTGATCCGATCGGCCGGGTCTTCTTCCATCCACATGCGACCACCTCCGGCACCACAGCAGAAGCTCTTTTGCCCTGACCGATCCATTTCCAGCGGCGCCTTGCCGGTCGCCGACTTGATGAGTCCGCGAGGCTGATCAAACAATCCGTTGTAGCGACACAGATAACAGGAGTCATGGAATAAAATCCGGTCGTCCCCGTTACCGCCGGATAGTTTCAGACGTCCCTGACGGATCAATTCTGGCAGAATCTCCGTGTAATGACTGATGCGAGGTGTCAATCCAAACTGGGCATAGTCGTTCTTCAGCGTCGTATAGCAGTGGGGACAGTAACAGATAATGTTTTGGATCCCGTGCTTGGCGAAGAGCTCAACGTTTTCTTTGGCTATTTTCTCGAAGACGAACTCATTTCCGAGCCTTCGGAGCGAGTCGCCGCAGCACTTCTCCTCAACGCCCAGAATCCCGAATTTCACATCCGCCGCCTTCAATATCTTTGCCAGAGCCACGGCTACCTTCCGGGCCCTGCTATCGAAAGACCCTGCACAGCCGACGTAAAAGAGATACTCCACATGTTCACCCTCAGACAGCTCGGAAATAATTGGTATATCAAGACCTTTGGCCCATCGCGTCCGGTCATTCGGGGCAAGACCCCAAGGATTTGACCGCTGCTCCAAGGCTTCAAAAAAAATACCGAGCTCGTGCGGAAACTTAGTCAGATTCTCGACAAGGTGGCGTCTCATCTTGATGATTTTCGGTACGTGTTCGATAAGAACCGGACATACCGCCATGCAGGCCCCGCAGGTCGTGCAGTCCCAGAGGGCGTCCTCTCCCACCGATCCTTTGGCGGAGACGTCTTTCTCCACGATAAGAGGCATAAGCCCGTCCGATCGGTTACCGTTATGGAGCTTCTCTGAATTCGCGAGAAGGTTGATTTTCCCGTCATGGATCATTAAGCGTGGATTGAGAGGTTTATGCGTGTTCGTGGCGGGGCAGATCTGGTTACACCGCCCGCACTCGGTGCAGGATGTGAAATCTAATAGATCTTTCCAGGAAAACTGATCCATCCGCGAGGCCCCATAGCTACGCCCCGGTCCGAAGACTTCGCGTGGTACGGTCCGCACCGGTTCGAATGACCGGCAAAAACAGTTGGGTATGGCTGTGAGGATATGCAGGTGTTTGCTGTAGGGCAGGTAATTTAAAAAAGTCAGGAAAACAAGGGCGTGAAGCCACCAGAAGACCCGTCCGGCTGTGGGCAAAGCACTTCCAAAAACGGCAGACATAATTGGGGCCACAAAGCCCCGGGTGAAGGGCATTAATACCGGCGTATTCGTGTTTTCCAGGGCGATTGCAGAACCGTGGTATCCATAATAGAGTATCATTAGAGCAAGGACAAGGCCCAGGATGATAAAGGCATCGACACTCCGGTAGTCGATGTGAGCAGGTTTTACCACAACTCTGCGGCAAAGCGCAATGATCACACAGAGAATGACTAATAATGGCACAAGATCAAACAAAAGTGTCAGGATGGGATACAACAATGGCCCCGCCAGGCTCAAGGAAAATTCCGGAAAGAGGCCGTTCAGTATGAATGTCGTATTGTAAAAAAAGAGGATCATGAATCCCCAGAAGAGGAAGAAGTGGTTCAGACCAAAGATATCATCGAGGACACGCTTTTGGCCGAAGGCATATCCAAGCATGGTTACGAAGCGCTTCATTAGAGATTCACGGAGTCGAAGGTCAGGTTTTCCCAGTCGAATCGCCCGCACGAGCCGCGCAACGGAAAAGCCGAAGGTGAAGAGTGAAACGGTCAGAATGATCGCAAATATTGTGTTGTCTGTGTGAGTGATCATTACTTCTCTCCTGAGACCATACCGTTGTTGTCCTTGGAACTACCGGGGGTTTTTGCGATCTCGCGCAAACGGCGGGTGAGTACCGGTATTACCTCGAAGAGGTCTCCTATGATCCCGTAGTGGGCGACCTCAAAGATGGGTGCCTCCCGGTCCCGGTTGACGGCAATGATCAGGTCGGAGTCCTGCATCCCCACCAGGTGCTGGATTGCACCGGAAATGCCACAGGCGATGTAGATCTTGGGACGCACGGTTTTTCCGGTCTGGCCCACCTGGTGATCATACGGCATCCACCCCGCGTCAACAGCGCTTCGCGAGGCGCTCACCGTCCCACCCAAAACATCGGCCAGTTCTTCCAGGATTTTGAAGTTCTCCGGGCCCAGCATTCCACGGCCGCCCGAGACTAAGATCTCGGCACCGGCGATATCCACATGCCCAAGCCCCCGTTCATCCCGGATGATCTCCAGCACTTTGGCTTTTATGTCCTGCTCCTCCATGTTCAACGGTTCGCGGATGATTTCTCCCGTTGCCCCATCGATCTGATCCGGCTTTCGCATAACGTGGGGTCGAACCGAGGCCATCTGAGGTCGGCGATGTTGATTAAGAATCGTCGCCATAATATTTCCGCCGAAGGCTGGGCGGGTCTGTTCAAGGAGCCTCCGTTCCTTGTCAATGTTCAAATGCGTACAGTCAGCGGTCAGGCCGGTCTCCAGTATAGTGGCAACGGCACCGGCAAGATCCCGGCCCAAGCCGGTAGCCCCCATCAAGACTACCTCCGGCTTGCGCTTGCGAATAAGGTCCACGACGCCCATTGCATAAGGTTCGGTCCGGTAGTTCTTGAGAACAGGGTCATCGATCAGATACACTTTTTTTGCGCCGTAAGAGAAGGCTTCCCCAGAGAGATGCTCCACCCCTTCACCGAGAATGAAAGCGCAAAGATCTACTTCCAGATCATTCGCAAGGGTCTTGCCTACGCCCAACAATTCCCAACTCACACTGGCGGCAATGCCGTCCTGCTGTTCCACAAACACCCACACCCCTTGGTAGTTCTGGTCTGCCGCAGCCGCGGGTTTGGCCTCAACCGGCTCCTTCCATTCTCCTTTACTCCGGAGATCTTCGATGACCGCGAGTTCCTCATCAGTGTAGTACATCTCGAGGGCAGCCACGGGGCAGATCTTTACACACTTGCGGCAACCTGTGCATCGCTCGATATCGATAATCGGCTTGCCGTTTATGGAATCGGAAATGGCCTCCACCGGACAGCCGGGCTCACACCTCTCGCAACCGATACACTTGCCTTGGATCAGTCGCGCCTTACCACGTGGCCGCTTTGGTTTCCGTTCTATCGATTTTTGTTCCTTTTCCATTTTCTTTGACTCCATGTGTCCGTGAGGCTGCCCCGCTCCTTCGCCTTGTCATGTCACCAACAGATCTCGTTCGATGAGCTTTCGGATTAGCTCCTGTACTGCGCCTTCCGGGTCTCTCTCCCCATCACCCAGTATCTCGCCTGGCTGGCGTTCAGGCGCAAAGATGCGCTTGACATTGGTTGGTGATCCCTTTAGGCCGATCTTGTTGGCCGGAAGCTGAAGAAATGTATTGTCCCATACTTCGAGGGTGGGAGTTTCAGCAGCGATGCGGCGGGTGACTGATGAGTACCGGGGTTGGTTGATCTCGCGGACTACCGTCAACAATGAGGGGAGAGGGGCTCGGATAACCTCTCTGCGACCCTCCAGTTTGCGGCGCACAGTGATGGTGCGGCCTCGCGGATCTATCGTCAGGATTCGATCCACCAGTGTCAACTGGCTCAATCCCAGGCGTGTAGCGATGCCGGGGCCTACCTGTGCCGTGTCGCCATCAATGGTCTGCTTGCCGCAGATCACTAAATCCACACGCCCCCGTTCCTGTCCGCTCCTGCGTATAGCCTCGGCCAATACAAAACTCGTCGCCAACGTGTCCGCTCCGCCGAAAGCCCGGTCCGAGATGAGGATGGCGTCATCCGCACCCAGGGCCAGACACTTGCGGAGGGTCGCCACGGAATTTGGGGGACCCATGGTGAGAACAGTTACGGCACACCCGAACAGGTCCTTGATCCGGAGCGCCTCTTCGATGGCGTGGGTGTCGAAGGGGTTCATGATAAAAGGCACGCCCTCCCGGATCAGGGTCCCCGTGTCGGGATCTACCCTCACCTGAGTCGTGTCGGGCACCTGCTTGATGGCAACGACGATGCGCCGAAGCCTCGGCTCGGCTCCTGCGTAACCGGTATGCTCCCCATCAAGCCAAGGCCGTGTATTATCTAGGAGGTAGTCAGAAAAGTTATTGATAAAACAGCCTTCACAAAGATGGGTCATCTTCATGGTTTCTATATGCCGAACGACGATCGGCCGAGGCATGACCTTCGTGCAGAGGAAACACCTGTCCGGGGTGTCATCCTCATGAAATAGATAATATTCTATATCGTCATAGTTCATAAGTGTGGCTGATTCCTTTTTTTGCGGCCATCATTGATCACCCCCATAGCTGTTATCTATTTTTCAGTCGCACAAAGAAAGATTATCAGCGCCGGGAGAGATTTTTTACAGTTCTATTTACGTATTTCCCTTGGGGCCGAACCACGGTCTTGTGTTGTCCAAAAGATAATCATCGGTGTAATTTATCATACATTCAGGGCAAAGATGAACCATCTTCCCGCTTTCGACATGCCGGACAATCAGCAGCCTCGTCGCGTTTTGATTGCAGCAAAAGCACTTGTCCGCAACATCATTATTATGAAAACGATAACTTTCTTCATCATGGTAATTCATATAAATTGTCTCAAAGGTTTTTAATTAGTTTCCCTGAAAAGACATTACTCTTCAAATAGATTTAAGAAATTGTCCCGGAAAATTTTCGTTCCGGATCAATTTGGGAAGGGAATGTAAGCACAAATGTTGTTCCCTCACCTTCCTTTGACGAAACTGCGATACAGCCTTTGTGTGACTCCATTATTTTTTTGCAGAATGTCAATCCCAGACCGGAACCGCTGTGTTTTTCATTTTTCCCGCCACATCTGAAAAAAGGCTCGAAAATCAACGAAAGCTTGTCTGGGGGAATGCCCATCCCTGTATCCGCGATGCTGACGTTAATGTAAAATTCGTCGTGTTGACAGGTAGCTGTTATTTTGCCCCCCTCAGGAGTATATTTTGTCGCGTTGCCGATAATGTTGGTAAAAACGCGTACCAAGCTTTCCGCGTCTCCTGTTATCTGGGGTAACTTTTGGGGAATATTAGTTTCCAACGAAATTCCCCTCTTCTGGCAGATAGGGGTCATTTCCTCCACGCTCCGGGAAATGATGGAATCCAAGCTCAAACAGACTTTCTGCTGTGCAAAGGTTCCATCCTCTATCCGGCTGATGTCCAGCCAGTGTTCAACCATTTCCTCAAGATTCTGGATGCGTTTTCTGCATCGGTCAATGATTTCCTTAACGTCTTTGTCGAAGCGGTCTCCAGCTATTTCGTTCAGCGCCTCGATACATTGCCTGATAACGACAAGCGGAGAACGCATTTCGTGGCTTACAAAAGTAATGAAGTTTCTTTCCATCAGGTCTTTTTCTTCCCTGAGTCTCTTCGTCTCGATTTTGAGGTTGCGGTGTTCCAGCCCGCGCTTTGCCAAAGCTCTTAATTGATCAGGGTTAAATGGTTTGGGGAGATAGTCGTAAGCACCCTTTTGCATGGCTTCGACTGCCGAGACGATAGTCGCAAATCCCGTGATCATGACGAGAACAATATCAGGTATGTCCCGTGAGAGAATCTCAATTATTTCCATCCCCGATATATTGGGCATTTTGAGATCAATAAAAGCCATATCAGGTAAGTGTTCCCGTGCTAGCTTGATGCCCTCGATTCCCTGCTCGGCAGTAAGCACAGCGTATCCGGCTTTTTCCAGCACCTGACTACACCCGTCACGAAGAGCTTCTTCATCATCGATGATAAGAATAAGAGGTTTTCCAGACTTGTCTGTCATGGCTATTTGCTGCTCAGTGCCTTAGCAATGTAATTGAGAAGGTCATCCGCTTTTATGGGCTTTTGCAATACCTTATTGACTTTGGGGAATTCCGGAGGCGGTTCAAAGGAGTTGTAAGGGCCCTGAAGATCGACAGCGCTCAGCATAAAAAGAGGCGTTTCTTTTCCTGTATCGGTGGCGCGGATTTTGTTCAATACTTCGAAGCCCTCACCCCAAGTTTCCATCATCATATCGATAATGGCCAGATCCGGATTTACTGATTTCCACATCTCAACGCCGGTTTTCCCATCTTCCGCCATAAACACTTCGTAACCACCTTTTTCCAAAATAAGTTTTGTGGCGAACAAGAAATCTTTGTCATCATCTATCAGGAGTATTTTCTTTTTAATCGTCATGATAACACCTCCATAATACTTTTTATATTTCAATAGTAGCAAAGATAATGCCAGTTTATAAGATATTGAATTAATTGATTATATTATTAGGATAAGCTGTAAAAATATGCTTAAGGGGCAAAACGCCCCTTGATTAATACTCTGTCTTTATATTGAAGTTGCGTATTTTTATTCTCAGAGTCTTTCTGTTGATACCGAGGAATTCTGCCGTTTTGTTAATCTGAAAATGGAAGTGTTTAAGAGCCTTTTCGATGTGCTCTTTTTCGACATCGACGAGGGTTACCTTGCCTGAGGAAGAATCCACTACCGGCGTTTTTGCTCCTTCACCCTGACCATAGTAAAAAATATCTGATAAATTTACTGTTTCGTGGTCGCAAAGGACGCACAAGCGTTCAATGGTATTTTTCAGTTCTCTGACGTTTCCGGGCCACTTGTATGACAATAGCGATTTTTTTGCTTCTTCAGAAAGGCGCATTACTTTGCTCTTATGCTTTTTTTGATAATAATCGAGATAATGCTCGGCGATAGTAAGGATATCCGCCTTGTGCTCTTTCAGAGGCTTTATATCCAAAGGAACAACTGAGAGACGGTAAAACAGGTCTTCCCTGAATTTTCCCGCTGCGATTTCAGCATGTAAATCACTGTTGGTCGCCGTTATTAACCGTACATCAACTTTTTCGGGTGACGATTTGCCTACCCGTGGAACTTCCTGTTCCTGAATCACCCTCAGCAACTTTGCCTGAATATTCAAATTGATATTGGAAATTTCGTCAAGAAATAAAGTCCCTGTATCCGCCATCTGGAAACGGCCTTCGCGTGATTCCGTGGCACCGCTGAAGGAGCCCTTGACATGTCCGAAAAGTTCGCTCTCCATTAGATTTTCAGCCAGCGACGAACAATCAACAGGAATAAACGGCCGACCTGCCCGTCTACTTAATTGGTGAATGGTGCGCGCTACAAGTTCCTTTCCGGTGCCGCTCAATCCGGTAATCAAAACAGTGCTGTCGGTCTGCGCTATACGCATGATTGAATCTTTGAGTTCTTTCATGTAGTCGCTGGATCCAATAAGAAGAGAACGGTTTTGTTCGCTGCCGACTGGTTCATCATCCTTAAGCGCAACGCTTACCGCTGCGTTGAGTTCAGCAGCAGAATATGGCTTTGTGAGAAAATTGAATGCACCTTGACTCATCGCTTCTACCGCCAGCGGTATTGTCCCGAAACCGGTGATGATAATGACTTTGGCGGATACATTTTTTTCTTCTTTCAGTTTCTTCAGGATATCCATACCGCTCACGTTGGGCATTCTGACATCCAGCAAAATCACGTCATAGGAATTTCTCAGTCCCATTCGCAGGCCGTTGACAGCATCTCCCGCACAATCGACATGATATCCTTTGCGTGTGAGAACCTGCTGACATCCGTCCCGGATGGCTTCTTCATCATCAATAATTAAAATTTTCCTGCTCTTTTTTGCCGATTTTTCCATGAATCTCTCTCAAATGAAACTACCCAGCATTCTGCTCAAATAACTGCATTTAGGTCGCCAAGAGATGACGAATCGCGAAAGAATTATGCTATTTCATATGATTGTGCAAGTAAAAAGATGGACCAGTCCAAAGAATTGCTAACTGTTTTTGGTACCTCTTCATCATTTAATCACCGGGGGTAATACGTACCTAAAAAGGGGTGATGTTACCCACCCAAAAGGGTATATATGTTTTACTGAGTAGCTCACATTAAGGAAATTTAAGAATAAATTTATATGGCATCAGTATTGCTATATATGTGAGCCGATATGATCAGTAGTTAGCTTGAAGCGCAACTTAGTTAGCTTGAAGCGCTCCTTGTCTGCCAGAAAAAATGAGGGAGGAACCAAGATGTGGAATGCCATTAACGTCGGAGAAAAACGTGTGGAACCCGCTATTAAGCAGTTTCTGCCGCCTTGCCAAAAACAATGTCCGGTCAATGAGGATATTCAGCGTACAAACGTACTCATTTCACTGCTGCCGGAAGATCCGGCGCATGCCAAAGAAGGATTGATACAGATTGGTGATTATCTTTTTGAAAATAATCCCCTTTTCCCAATTTGCGGCTATGTATGCGGTGTTTGTGAATTGGGCTGTAATTATCAGAGCAAAGGAGGCTCCATCAGACGTAGGCTTCTAAAAAGGTTTGTATCCGATTTTTACCTCAATTATATGGATAAAAAAAAGGAATACGATGTCGTCAAGGACAAGGAAAACGTGGCAGTGATCGGCGGCGGTCCAGGCGGTTTGATGTGCGCCTTTCATCTAAGCAAAAAGGGCTATAGAGTTACCATCTTCGAGGCAACAAACAGATTGGGAGGCGCTCTTTGGCTTATCCCCCATTATCGTTTACCCAAACTTATTCTCCAGAGGGTAATTGAAAACATTCTGAGAATTGCCGGTATCGAAGTAAAATACAATTCCAAAATCGGTGAAGGAAAACTGACTCTCGAGAAACTCAGGAAGGAAGGATACAAAGCGGTGTTTATTGCCAAAGGCACGCCCGCACCAAGGGTGCTTATATTTGGCCTGGAGCTTGTGGAAAATCAGGATCTGGAAGGTATCGTTTATGGACAGACATTTCTATATGAAGTCAGCCGCGGAATCCTGGTGAAAGATTACCTCGGAGGTAAAAAGGTCATCGTCATCGGCGGCGGCAACGTTGCCTTCGATGTGGCGCGATCAGCCAGGAGACTCGGAGGCGATGTTACCGTAGTTGCCCTCGAACAAGAAGACAAGAAATCCAAGGACGGCATCCCTGCCGATCATGAGGAAATCCAGGGTGCGTGGGAAGAAGGCATCAGAATCATTTATTCCCGCGGGGTAAACAAGATATTGGGTAAAGAAGGACAGTTTGACGGCATTGTATCACCTAAATGCACCCGCGTATTCAACGAAAAGGGCAGATTCAATCCCGTTTTCGACGTCAATGATACGATCACCCTGCATGGCGATATACTTATCATTACCGTGGGGCAGATACCCGACATGGATTTTCTCAAGAAAGAAGGTCTTCTGAATGAATATCGCCAACTGGCTGTCGATCCACTTACCCTTCAGAGTAATAGCAAAGATTGGGTCTTCATCGGCGGTGACGTCAGAAGAGTCGGCTTTATGGTAGATGCCATGCGGGAGGGTCAGGAAGCGGCTGAGTCCATCGAGCGATACCTCAAGGGTCTGGACATAAAGGCGGGCAGGAAAAAGGAGTACGAAGGATCCGATATTCCCCAATTGAAAGATGCAGATTATAAACATGAAACCGATGTCGTATGGCTTCCACCGGAAAAACGGATACACTTTCAGATGTTCGAGAAAGGGTTTAGCCTCAAGGAGGCAATCGAGGAAGCCAGGCGCTGTCTATGCTGTGGTCCATGCGTTTCGTGCAAGGCATGTATATCAATAGGCATCCAGAAGGAGTTACCTGCAATTATCGTTCACGAAAGCATTTGCAGCGGCTGCGGTATATGTGTTTCCTCCTGCCATTTCGGCGCGGTCCAGCTCAAGGCAGTAAATGGCCATCTTGTGTCCACAGTGGACATGTTTAAATGTAAGGCTTGCGGTATGTGCGTATCTGCTTGCCCGGCCGGAGCCAGGGAATTGACCGGGTCCGACATGGAAGAGCGCATCTCGGAAGTCTATGCTTCTCTTTAATACGATATACTTTGCATAAGGAGGACAATATGACGGAATTCACCCCCAAACTGGTATGCTTCTCCTGTAAGTTCGGGTGGGGTTATCTGAACACCAACGGCTATGAGAAACAGTTGAAAAACCTTATTCCGGTCACGTGCAGCGGCAAGGTGGATACCACACATATCATCGATGCCTTCAAGGAAGGGGCAGACGGAGTGCTTATTCTCGGCTGTCCCGACAGGGAATGCCATTTCCAGACTGGGAATTACCAGGCAAGGAAGAGGATTCTTCTGTTGCGCAAAGTCCTCAAGGAATTCGGTATCGATCCCGGACGTCTCAAGATTGCATTAAGTATAGACCCGGAAGGCACCCAGATCCCTGTCGTTATTGATGCAATGAAGAAGGAGATCAAGAGTCTGGGGCCGCTAAGGCCTGCAGTGTAATAAAGTCTCAAAGTTAGATTGGAGGATATTATGGCAGAAAAACCAAAGGTGGCAATTTACTGGCTGACGGCCTGCGGCGGCTGCGACGAAGCAATTGTGGATCTGAACGAAGCGATCCTCTTGGTTGCCGACGCGATTGACATCGTTCTCTGGCCGGTTGCTATGGACTTCAAGTATGAAAGCATCCGGAAGATGAAAAAAGGCGATATAGCGCTGGCCATCCTGCACGGGTCCATACGAAATTCGGAACAGGAAGAAATGGCCAAATTGCTGAGAGAAAAATCGCAGCTGGTGCTCGCTTTTGGCGCCTGTGCCTGTTTTGGAGGCACCGCGGGACTGGCAAATTTCCGGTCAAAAGAAGACATTTTCGACTGGGTCTATAGAGACGCGCCGACAGTGGTAAACCCGAACAATAATCGGCCTCAGCCAGTATTTTCAGTCAACGGGAACAAACTGACCTTGCCGGAATTTTTTGACCGGGTCCATCCGCTGCGCGATATCATCGATGTGGACTACTACCTGCCGGGATGCCCGCCGCCCCCGGATCTTATTGCCAATGCGGTATTTGCCGTACTTGAGGGCAAGTTGCCCCCCAAGGGCGCCACGCTTGCACCAAGCAAGCCTCTGTGCGACGCCTGCCCGCGGAATCAAACCAAACCGCAGAAGATAGAAATTTCGGAATTTAAAAGGATACACGAAGTGGAAGCAAAGAATGATCTGTGTTTTCTAGCGCAGGGAATTATCTGTTTGGGACCGGCGATCCGTTCAGGCTGCGGCGAAACGTGCCTCAGGACGAATGTTCCCTGCCGGGGCTGCTTCGGTCCGGTTGATGGTGTGGACGATGCCGGTGCAAAATTTATCTCCGGCCTTGCTTCGCTCATCGGTTCGGAAACTGAAGAAGATGCGCAGAAAACCATCGACGGAATTGCTGATCTGGCCGGCTACTGCTACCGCTTCAGCCTCCCTTCTGCGTCGTTGAAACATAAAAGTAAGGAGAAATAAAAATGGCTCGAAAAATCACAATAGATCCTATCACCAGGTTGGAAGGGCATGGAAAAATAGAAATTCTTCTCGATGAGGAAGGCAATGTTAAGGATGCCTTCTGGCAGGTTACTGAACTGCGCGGTTTTGAGCGCTTCTGCCTTGGCAGACCCGCGGAAGAGATGACGAGAATCGTACCGAATATATGCGGGGTATGCCCTTCCGCGCACCATATGGCCGCCACAAAGGCCCTCGACGACCTCTACAGTGTGGAGCCCACGCCTGCCGCACGGCTGATCAGGGAATTAGAATTTAATGCCTTCTATATTGAGGACCATTATATCCACTTTTTCTTCCTGGCCGCCCCCGACTTTGTAGTTGGTCCGGACGCCGATCCAAAAGAGCGGAATATCCTTGGCGTCATCGGCAAAGTGGGGAAGGAAATAGGGCTGAAGGTCATTGAGGTCAGAAAGAGAAACCGGGATATCATCCGGCACATTTTCACCAAGGCGCCGCACCCGGAAGGCGGGCTCCCCGGCGGCGTACCGCGGGGATTTACCGAGCAGGACCGCAAATGGGTGAAAGATACCGCCGTATTCTCTCTCGACTTCGCCAAGTTCGCCATCCAGCTCTTCAAGGATGTCGTGCTGGCAAATAAGTCTTACGTGGATCTGATCCTCAATGATGCCTACAAACTGAAGACTTACTACATGTCCCTGGTTGATGAGAACGACCGGGTTACGTTTTACGACGGGACGGTCAAAGTCATCGATCCGGAAGGCAAGGAATACGTGAGATTCGCCCCCCGGGACTATGACCAGTATATCGGCGAATGGGTGGAGCCGTGGACCTACATCAAGCTTAACCATTTAAGGCAGCTTGGCTGGCAGGGACTGAAGGAAGGCAACGGCACATCTCTTTATCGTGTCGCTCCGCTTGCCAGACTGAATGTAGCTGATGGCATGCAAACCCCACTGGCACAGAAAGAGGCGGAAATCATGTTTGATACCCTCGGAGGAAAACCCGCTCATCATACACTTGCCTACCACTGGGCGCGCCTCATCTGCGCGCTGCAGGCCGCGGAAAACAATGTGACCATAGCAGATGATCCCCGGCTTACTAGCAAAGACATCCGCAACATGAACCTCAAACTGAGGAACAAAGGCGTCGGTTGTGTGGAAGCTCCCCGCGGAACGCTCTTTCATCACTACGAAACCGACGACAATGGCATCCTCACGAAGGTCAACCTCATCGTGGCCACGCAGAACAACGCCGCGCCTATATGCCTGTCGATAAAGAAGGCCGCTCGGGAATTCGTCCATGGCCCGGACGTGAAAGAGGGTTTTCTGAATATGGTGGAAATGGCCTTCAGGGCATACGATCCTTGCCTCTCCTGCGCCACTCATTCTCTACCGGGAACAATGCACATGGATGCGCGTATCAGGAATCATGAAGGCAAAGTAATCAGGGAGATCAGCCGCTGAGAGCAACTTTATGAAAACACTTATCCTTGGTATGGGCAATCCCATTCTGTCAGACGACGGTGTGGGGTTGTTGGCCGTAGAGAAGCTACGGTACAGAATCCCCAGGGCGGATGTTGCGTCAAGCGCCATGATCGGCCTTACCCTCTTCGATCTGATTATCGGTTATGATACGCTCTTTATCATCGATGCCATGACCACACGGAACGGAAAACTGGGGGAACTGAAAAAAATCGGCGAAGATGACCGGCACGGCACGCTCCATCTCTTCTCTTCCCACGGCATAAATATCTTTGAACTGATGGAACTCGGTGTTCGCTGCGGTTATGACATGCCCCGACTTTTAGCAGTTTATGGGATTGAAATAGGCAACGAGGTAGCCTTCGGTGAAGCACTTTCGCCCGCACTAAATAAGAAACTTTCCGCCATAGTCGAAGAAATAATCGACGACATAAACATTGTCCTCCCCGCATTTTTTGCGATGAATTCCCACTGAACTTCAATTATGTTCCTTGGCGATAAAAAACTACGCCAGGCGCTCGGCCTCTTTCAAAAAAAGAGCAAAACGAGCATAATTGGCAAGTTTTTGAATAGACTTGTTCGGACATTTCTTCAGTCCATTGGATATCGACGGGTTTATTTGCCATAGTACGCGGGTAACGATATAATGAAAGTAGTGCCCTTCCCCGGTTTACATTTCACGTCTATAGTACCTTTGTGTTTTCTAATAATTCCGTAGGCGATGGAAAGTCCCAGGCCCGTTCCCTGACCAGGTTCCTTCGTTGTAAAGAATGGTTCAAAGATGTGGGAAATATATTTTACATCTATTCCTTTGCCTGTATCGGCTACGGTAATCAGAACGGTGTCTTTTTTTCTCAGTTTTGTTGTGATGGTTAGCTTTCCGCCGCTCTTCATGGCATCCGCCGCATTGATGAACAAATTGAGGAAAACCTCCTCCAGTCTCGATATGTCACCTTTCACTTCCGGAAGATCTTTCGCAAGATTCATTTCTATTTCTATTCCATGAAACATGGCCTGGTCTCTTACCAGTTTGAGGGATGTATTGATAATCTGATTTATTTGCAGGGAAATCAGATCCCCCGTAGGAGTTCTGGCAAAATCCAACAGGCTTTGCACAATTTCTTTACAGCGGTTTGTCTGATAAATAATTTTCTGAATGTTTTCCTTAAACGGGCTGTCTTCCCCAACATCTTCTAAAATTATATTACTATATAAAAGAATTCCCCCCAGAGGATTGTTGATTTCATGAGCCACACCGGCCGCCATTTGTCCCAGCGCGGTTATTCTTTCAGTTATTGAAAGTTGATAATGCATTTTCTGCAATTGATCATTATGTTCTTTGAGAGATTTTGCCATTTCATTAAAAGCTTCATCCAGTATGTTGAAACCGGATATATTACTCGGTGATAGCTTGTAATCCAAGTTGCCGGAAGCAATTGCTTCGGTAGCCCTTTTAAGTATGCGTATTCTTTTGATAATGGTATTTCCCAAATACAGTGAAATGATAAAAGCGATAATCATCCCCAGCGTGGTTATTCCCAGATTAAACCAGATCATTTGCCACTGTATGTCGCGATATTTGGCTTCCAGAATCCCCGTGAAGAGAGCGCCGATGAGTTTTTTATCCATGTTATAAATAGGCGTATAAGTGGTAATATACCAGTCTTGCACAACAAACGCCCTGCCTACCCAGTCTTTCCCTTCTTTGATGACCCGATCATAAACTTCTTTGGAAAGAATCGTGCCGATGGCCCTTTTGTTATCTTTCGTCATGACGTTTGTTGATATACGTACGCCTCCCTGAAAGATCGTGGCTACTCCTATTTCCTGGCCTTTGTATTTTTCTTCATGATATACAGTCTCTTTGATCTTATCCACTATTTCGTTGTCATTATTGATAAGAACTCCTGCAATCAGAACACCCCTTAACACGTTTGTATTTTTATCCATTATCGGATAAGCAACCTTCATGACCATGCCATCCGCAAGTTTATCTTCCCGGATATCGGCAGAATGCAGTGTTTTTATAATATCCGTTTGCGCCCTAGCTGAAAGTGCAGGATTTTCCCTTAAAATGTTTTTAATCGGCATGAGTTCCGTCGAAGATAGCGGTGTTTTTGCCCTTATGCAGTTCCTGACAACGGGGTCATCCAACAGGTTGTCCCCGGAGATTAACGGGTTCGCCGCCCGGTATAAAACCCTTCCTTCTCTATTCACAACCGTCAGCATGTCCAGAAAAACATAGTCATTCCCCTGATGAGTTCCTGTTTCTTTTCGAATTAGTCTTTGAAGATATGCCATGCCGGTTATATCATTCCTGATGATAAGTTCGCGCAGATCAGAACCTTCAACGGTAGACCGAATCAGATACATAATTTTATCTATCTTGTTATTATAGATCAGTTTGACTGTATTGATATCCTGGCGCACTCTGTTTTCTACTTCAGCAATGGTATGTCTATTGATTGTCCATATGCTGACGATGGTGGCAAAAATACCTGTCAGGCAGGCAGCAATCAAAAATCCAAAAGCAAGGCGGCTTTGTAAATCCGATTTTAAAAACCGCCGTATTCGTTCATGATTGATCTTCATTGTTTCAGCCCGATTTTGAGAATAATTTGAATGCTATCATGGACATCATAGCATTATCAAGCATTCTTTAGAGAAGCCACTGAGGGAGGAAATTACAATCTCAGCCTACCGGAGCCGCGGCTGAACTGCTGGCCGCATCCCAGTCTGTTCTAGTCGCTGTTCGGCCGCCGCAGGCGGTTGAACAGCGACTTTCTGACGCGGCTCCGTTCGTCCGACCTCACACGCGGTCGGACGAACAGCGAGTTTCCCTGAAACCCACTCCTTATACCGAGCTGCATTCAAAGGATAACGCGGCGGGAAGAAGGAGGCGACGAAGCGTATTATACATACGTTGAGGAAGCCGACGACGCAGCCAACAAAGTTAGCCAAAGAATGCGACTTGGTATTATCCGTCTTCATCATGGAGATACTCTATGAATCACGGGAACCCCAAAGCAAGCTGCGGGGTATTAAACCCTCCGCTGCGCGGGATTGTTCAACTTACCAATTCCGCTACGCCTATAGTGACCTTTAGGTTATTCGCTTTCGGAACTGGAGTTTCAACAATAAAGAAATTGTTTATCCATATTTTTTTAATCATTGTTTTTTAAGAATTTGAACCTGGTTGGGGAAGTGAACTTAAATGATCTTCCAGGAATTGCCAGATATCATCCTTGCCCTTTTGCGTTTTTGCCGAAAAAAGGATAGGTTTTTTTCCAGCCGAAACGCGCAGAGTTCGCTCAATCGCGCGCTTACGGGCAATAGCCTGATTATTGGATAATTTGTCAGTCTTGGTTAAGATATATAAATAAGGTATGCGATAATGCGTAAGCCAGTCCCGCAAAGACAAATCGTCCTCACTGGGGTCGCGCCGGATATCCAGAATTAAAATTACCAGAGCAAGGCACTGCCTCTCCCGCAGATAAGCTTCAATCATATCCCCCCAGTCTTTTTTCACCGACTGAGCAACCTTGGCAAAGCCATATCCGGGAAGATCAACGAAAGATATCTTTTCGTTAATCGTGAAAAAATTAATCAACTGCGTCCGCCCCGGAGTATTGCTCGTCTTGGCTAATTTCTTGCGCCCGACAAGCGTGTTGATCAAAGACGATTTGCCGACGTTGGAACGCCCGACAAAAGCGATCTCCGGCAGTGTCGCCGGTGGATACTGCGGCGGCCAAACCGCGCTTTTTATAAATTCCGCACTGGTAATTTTCATTTGCATTTTCTTTCTTCCCTAATCATTTGATTCCCCGGAATGACGCAAGGCGCTTTAGCGTCATTATAACAGCAAATATTAGTTGCAACTATTTAATTGCGATGTTGTCTAAAAATTTCCGGGGATTTGCCGAAAACTCAGCGAAATTTTCGGGTGAGATAATTACGGGATGCGCTTTAGGAAACTTCTCCAGAAATGCATTCAATCCCTGGGATATTTTGCGGCGGCCGGATTTAACCTCAACAGCAAAAAGCAGACCCTGATACTTATAAACAAAATCGACCTCTTTTTGTTTTTCTCTCCAATAATAAAGATCTCCCGGCAACTGCAAAAGCTGCGCGCCCACAGCAGTCTCAAAAATTCTTCCCCGTTTTTCAGGATCGGCAATAACTTGCGGCCCTTCATGCATCGTGTATAAAGCAGGACAGGAAACAATCATCTTGGGACTTGAGCCGCGGGATAGATAGTTTTTTGCCGAATATTTTTCCAGTGGATGAATGAGGAATGCACCGGAATAAAGCTCGATATAATATTTGACCAGATCGGTATTTCCTTTATCCTGAAGCTGCCCCAACAATTTGGTATAACTTATCTCCTGCGCCGGGTAGCGGCACAAAATCTCAAATGCCTGACGAAACAGAGCGGGATTGCCCACCTTGCGGTTGAACAGAATATCCTTGCCTACAACCGCCTCAATGATAGAGTCTTTCAGATAGGCATACCACCGATCAAAATCTTTCTCATAGTCAACAGCGCCAGGATAGCCGCCATACGTCAGATAGCGGTCCAGATCATATTTAAAAGCGTGTTTCAATTCATCATATGTCCATTGATGGGTGCGTATTAACTCGAAACGTCCGGCAAGACTTTCGGTAAGACCTTTCTGCAACTGCAACGAACTTGAGCCTAAAATGATCACCCGCAAAGTTTTGGGTGCTTTATCCCATAAGGATTTAACCGTTTCTGACCAGTTCGGAACCTTTTGAATCTCGTCAATTACCAGAAGCGTCTTCTTGCCTGAGAGTAAGGCTTTTTGCCATTGCTCCAGAAGCCAGGTGCGATCTGTGGTCAAAATATCATCGGCATTGGCATAATGAGTGGCGTAAGGATATCGGGTCAGAAGTTGCTTTACCCCGGTTGTTTTTCCAACCTGACGGGGACCGACCAGCACCTGAATAAGCGGCTGACCGGCAGAAATGCGCTGCTCCAGTTGCGCCACAAATGATCGTTCATACACTCTAGTCATAAATGCATTATACACTATTTACAAGACAAGTCTAGTATTTTTACTAGACACATCTAGCAAAATTATTACTCTGAAAAATCAATGGTTTAGATTACAAAGCAAACTTTGGAAACAATTTCCGGCAATGTCGCCTGTGGATATTGAGGCGGCCAGGCCGCGCTCTTTATAAATTCGATATTAATAATTTTCATGACTCAAAAAAAATTAAGACACTGTTATCCCTAATTACCTTACTTTAATTAACATCATATACAATTAGCTTCTTTTTGCCATTTTTGAACAAAACTTTCAAAGTTTGCGTAACCCTTTGGTAAGATAATATCGGCTTTGGGATTAAGCTCAAAAAATTTCTTATTAGCGATTAAAGATTCTTTAAATAACTTACAAGCTGTCTCATTGTCACCAATTTTCATAAAACAATATCCTTCTTTGAAGTAAATGTTTGTAAGCGGTCCGAATTCTTTTTGTTCCACGTAATATACTTTTGCTTTTTCAAGATATTCAATAGATTTTCTAAAACGATTATCAAAATTTACAGATACGTCGCGGAAGCCTTTTTCACGGTAGTGTTTTTTCATGCTTTCCACAGCAACAGAACTTAAAAACAATCCATATGTCCATTGCGCATCTGCCATGCCATGTCTATTACCTTCTTTTTGGAACGCATCCATTGCTTCAAAAATTAAGCGTTCTGCTGGAAGAGGACGTCCGACATCCAAAAGATAATTTGCATTACCAATTTTTGCATGTGGATCAGATGTATACGGTACACCAGCTGCCGCACAACCCCAAAATAAACTCAAAACAAAGATAAAAAAGAAAAACTTTTTAAACTGTTCCATAAGTTCATCACCCTCATTATAATTATTATATAATATTCCTTTCAGATTAAGCAAATCCCCGATTAAGGAAATTCTTCCAAATTCCGGGGACAGTATACTTAATTATTTGCCGTCCACTGATATTTTTCTTGTTTTGGCTTTAGCTTCATTTTAACCGAACTGTTTACTACCACTGGATTCCCACCTGCGCGGGAATGACAACTTCTGGGGGCTGTTCAAAAATGTTTAGATGCAAGGCGCGCGAGTATCGCGGAGTGAGGCCTACTTTGTCGTAGGTCGCAGCGACGCGAACGGAGCGCAACACAGCAGATGAGCGTTTTTGGACAGTCCCTCACTCACGTTCAAAGGTGATGCCATACTTCTCTAACTTCCTCTCAAAGGTGGGCCGGGAAATGCCCAGTATCTCGCAAATCTCCCCTTTATTTTTATCCGTCTCTTTAATGACCTTTCTGATGTAGCGGTCTTCTACTTCATCGAGGGTTAAAAATTTGCCCGGCTCCAGCGATTTAAATAAATCAGCGGACGCATCACTTGGCAATTTAGACGAATCATCTTTCCCCAGTTCCGGGAAATCACTAAC
This sequence comes from Smithella sp., assembly GCA_049517435.1. Taxonomy (GTDB): domain Bacteria; phylum Desulfobacterota; class Syntrophia; order Syntrophales; family Smithellaceae; genus Smithella. Next base: position 114,758 of record JBEKRZ010000005.1, read on the forward strand.
TCCCAAAACCTGCCCTTTGGCCACAACGCAGGCGCGCACGAGCAGATTTTCCAGTTCCCTGATATTGCCCGGCCAATTATAATTCATGAATATTTCCATCATCTCGTCGGAAACGCCGATAACCTTTTTGTGCAAATCCAAATTAATTTTTGCCAGCAGGTAGTCTATCAACTGAGGAATATCCTGACGGCGGTCACGTAGAGGCGGCAGAGTAATAGATACGATATTTAGGCGGTAATACAAATCGTCGCGAAATTTCCCTTCCTTAACCAACGTCTTTAAATCCTTATTGGTCGCGGTCATAATCCGGGCGTTAACCTTGACCTTATCTTTTCCACCCACTCTGTCGAATTCCATTTCCTGCAGGACCCGCAAAAGTTTCGCCTGCAGGTTGACGGACATTTCGCTGATTTCATCCAGAAAGACTGTGCCGAAACGCGCCAGTTCAAACTTGCCCAGTTTGCGGGCGATAGCGCCGGTGAAAGATCCCTTTTCATGGCCGAACAATTCCGATTCCAGCAGGGTTTCGACAATTGCGGAACAGTTGACCGCAATAAATGGTTCGTCTGGCGAGGTATTATGATGAATGACTTTGGCAATCAACTCTTTGCCTGTGCCGCTTTCTCCCTGAATGAGCACGGTGGTGCGGCTCTGAGAAACAGTGCCGATAGTTTTAAATATATCCCGCATCTCGTTGCCGGTGCCAATGATATCTCCGACCCGGAAACTCCTTGACGGCTCCATTAAAAGTCCATCAATCTTTTTTTCCATCTCCAGAGATTTCAGGGCTTTTTTAATCGCCAGATCGAGTTCATCAACATTGACCGGTTTATGAATATAATCAAACGCGCCGCTCTTCATCGCGTTAATGGTTGTCTCCATATCATGAAAAGCGGTGATCATGATGACTTTTACGTTTTCATTTTCTTCTTTGAGATCTTCCAGAACCGTGAATCCGTCAATATCCGGCAGGCGGATATCCAGAATAACGACATCCGATTGTTCCTGCACATACTTATTCAAACCATCTGTGCCGGTTGGCGCAGTGCGGACTTTGTAACCTTCTTCCGTAAGATACAGATCCAGTGTTTCCGCTATTGAAGCGTCATCATCAATAACAAGAATGCTCGGCACAATTGACATAAATAGTTACCCTATTAGTTATTTGTAATTGAAGAATGAGCGCTTTCAATTCCCAGAGGCAAAATAATAAACACCTTTGTCCCCCCATTCTTTTTGCTGAAAATATCAATCACTCCCTGATGAATATCAATTATTTTCTTTACCAGAGAAAGTCCCAAACCGGTACCATAATTTTTTCGCGTAAAGAAAGGATTAAATATGTGCGGCATATCTTCCGCATCAATTCCGCTTCCATCATCCTTAATCTCCACAACAACCGACTGACGAGTTTCATAAGCATAGCGCAGTGAAACTTTGATTTTGCCATACTCCTTCGACGCTTCCACGGCGTTGCGGATAACATTTAAGAAAGCGTCAGCCATCATCTCCGCGTCCACCGCCACGGGAGGAACATCTCCGAATTCTGTTCGCACTTCAATTTTCTTATCGGTGATTTCTTTTTCCGACAAAGCTAGTGCCTGTTCCAGAACTTTGGACAAATCCACAGATATTTTTTTCGGCTCTACCGGTTTGGCAAAAGCTAAAATATTACTGACCAGCATCTCCAGATGATCCACTTCCTTTTCCGCGATTTTGAACCTCTTCAAATCGTTTCCTTCAGGACTCATACGCTTTGTAAGTATCTGCAAACTCATTTTAATTGAAGAAAGAGGGTTTCGTATTTCATGGGCTATACCCGCCGACAACTGACCTAACGCCGCCAGCTTCTGGCTGTCGTAAAGCTTTTTTTCCAGATTTTTGAATTCCGTAATATCGCGTTGAACCAGTATATAATGATTTGTTCCTACAACCGGAGACGTCGTAATCAAAAGGTTATGCTTGTGGCCGTCTTTACTTGTCGCTTCAATTTCATATGGTTTATAAATGCCGTTTTTCGCAGCTTCCCATTTGGACAAGACAAATTCCTGGTATCCGGGCGCAACAAAATCCAAGAAATATTTCCCTTTGAACTCATGGTGATGAATTCCTCCTCCCTTTCTTAAACCTAGGCTCATATAGGTGATAATGCCGTTTTCATCTATCTCATAAATTTTATCCGGCAAACTATTTATTATCGACTGCAAATAGTTGTAGAGGTCTTCAATCTGACGCCGCAGCTCAATATTCTCAACCAATTCATTTTGCAATGTCTCGGCATACTCATTTAAACTTTTAGTCATTTCTTTTTCGCGCGAAACATCCTGCAATGTTTCGATTGCGGCTATAATTTCCCCTTTTTCATCATAAATAGGAGCTGCTAGAAAATACAGAATCCGGCTGCGGCCGCCAAGATTTTCAAAATGATCAGTCGCTTCATAGGCACCCAACAATTTTTCAGCTTTTTTTAATTTTTTATCGCCATAATATTTATCTAAATCTTCTACATTTTTATCAATGATTAAATCAGCGATAATTGGTCTTTTAACTGAATAGAAAGGTTTATAATGATTATCAGTGCCAACCATATCTTCAGTCGAATAACCGGTGAGTTCCGTACAAGCTCTATTCCATAATATAACCTTATGTTCATTGTTGATAACAAAAATGGGGATTGGCGAACCTTCAATAATGCCGTCTATGGTTTTCTTTTCCCGCAGAAGTTTTTCCTGCCAAACCTCCCGCTCCTTCAATCTTTCTTTCCCTTCCATAATACGCAGTCTTTTGCCCTCTTTATAGGCAAAAGACATGCCGGTAACTATAACTACCCCAATGAGCATTAATGAAATGAAAAGCGTGTTTAAAAAAGTTTTACGAACAGGTAAAACCACCTGACTGTATGGAGTAACAACGCAAAGAATCCATTTCTTATCTCCAGCCTGCAAAGGATAATAAGCAACTACACTGCGTTGCTGTTTTTTATCGCTTTGGCGCACCACTGTTTCAAAGAAATCACCCTTATCGGATGAAAAATCAATTTTCGATCCCCTGACACTACTCAACAGATCGTTAATATTTTTTCCGATAAGCGCCGAATTGCGATGAAGAATTATCTGCTGATTTTCATCTATTAAACAAAGGTCTCCCCATTCATTATTTCTGGATTGTTTTTCATATTTATCCGCAACCGCCGAAAGAGAGAATGAAACCAACCACGCTCCGACAAATTTGCCGTCCTGGCGCCGCAAAGGACAACCAATCACCAAATACCGTTCGGTTTTTTGTTTTAAACCAGCCACACGTGATTGTTCCGGCAAAGCCAGACCTAAATATTGTTTTTGATCTTTCCGGATAATTTTAAAATGATCAGACAAATTTATTGCTTGGAAAGTATTCCTTGGGTAAATGCTCTTTATCTTGCCTGCGGCATCAAGCAGGACAATTGCATTAAGAGTGCTTTCCCAGCCGGAAGACAATGTTTTGTAATAACTGTTAATTTCTTCGGGCGATGTTTGCAAACGAGAATCAAAACGGGAAAATAAAGCGACATTTTTCTCGACTTGCGAAAAAGTATCGGCCATTCTTGTTGCAGTATTCTGGACATTGGCAAGCTGCTGCCGGCTGAAGAACTCCACCATATCCTTTTCCCGGGCGCTGTTCACTGTCAACGCTAAAAGCAGAATCAGGATAATCACAGCTATACTGGCTAACCAGATGCGTGCTTCTACAGCCTTATGGAGAAGGTTATTAATTTTACTTAAAAAAGTCACCTAATCTTCTTTGTCCTTTTTATCTTCTTCATGGGAGAGCTTAATACCTATTAAGACATAAACCAGAATTGCCGCTGTAAGTGAAATTAGAAGCTTTGCCAAACCGCTTTCAATTTTTAAAATATAAGAACAAATAAGCCATACGATGGGGTAAGTAACTGCTGTCAAAAGCTCCTGCATGATCATCCTTTAATAAAAGCTTCTCGTTGTTTTTTATTTCAATAGAACAAACTGTCATGATACTAACGGCCTTAGCGGAAAATTTCAATAAAAATATAAAAAAGAATTATCTTTGTTTAGTGCAAACATTCAAAAAAGTCCTATTTACATAATTATCCGGTCTAAAAAGAGTAATCATCCCTACTCCGCCACTTGAATGTTTTATTGCAGGCAATTTAACAAAACTTTAAATCTGTCTTCAAATTGACATGGTCTTAGGTTTGTAAAAATAACTTGTGGATATTTTTTGCATGAAATATTTTTATTTTTATTTTATATTAAACAAAACAATCTCAACAAATTAGACTGATCTTTTTTCATAACCGTTTTCTCTATTTAAAATATTTAGAAAAAATTTTTTAATACCAAAGCTATGGCATAAGTCATGCAATAAGCGTGAACTGATTAAAGAAATTTTTTCTCTTTCCCTTGACTGCTCATTTATGTTATGGAAATAGGAAGTAATAATAAACAATTTATTATGAAAGGAGATAAACAATGTCACACAAATTTGGTAAAAGAATTATAACAGCATTCACATCCGTAGCGGTTCTGCTCCTGGCAAGCCCAGTTGTTTTTGCCGCAGAAGCTATTCCTACTGGTGATTTATACTCTAAAGCTTTTTTTGCCGTGGGAGCAATGATTGCCGCAGGTTTAGCCATTGGTATAGGAGCCGTCGGCGCAGGTTTGGGTATTGGAACAGCAGCCAGTGGAGCTTGCGGTGCTGTGGGAAGAAATCCAGGCGTTCAGGGAAAAATCATGATGACCATGCTGGTTGGTATGGCCATGGCTGAATCCATTGCGATTTACGCGTTGGTCGTTTCTCTGGTTCTTCTCTATGCTAACCCTTACATGCGTTATTTTTTGGGTTAATATAAAATAAATTAACTTCAAAATAACAAACGTTAGGGGGAAATAGTAATGTCAAAAACTAATAAAGATAAGCGGTTTTTTAATATAGGAGGAGTGTTCTTCCTGCTTATCGTAATCCCCTTATCATTAATGGCTTTCTTAATTGCCAACGGCATGTTTAAGCTGGGGGTTACCATAAAGCAGAGTACCATATCTGCTATAGATCAAAAATCTCAGGAAGATATAAGAGCTAGGGCCGTCAATACAGCAAACGAAGTTGCCAGTTTCCTCATGGAATGCAATAAAGATTTACAAGTCGCAACAATCATTCCTTCATCAGAAGCTGTATACAAACAGTTTGTTTCTGAAAACAAGAAACCGGTCTGGATCAAGCGTGACGGTAAAATACAGCAGGTATCGATCCCGCTGTACAAAGAAATGGCTCTGATTGACAAAAACGGCAGCGAAAAAATTAAAATCGTTGATGGTCAGGCGGTGCCGGCGACAAAACTATTTAATGTCAGCAATCCGGCCAATACAACATATAAAACTGAAGATTATTTTGCGAAGACAAAAAATCTTAATAAAGGTGACATATACGTATCTCCGGTTACCGGCTGGTATGTAGACAGGGCGGCATTTGAAAAGGGCGCAAGATTTTCCGGAATTATCCGTCTAACCACACCTGTCTTTGATAAACAAGGATTTGCCGGTGTACTTGAGTTGGCCATTGATTATCGTCATCTGGCCGAATTTACCGATCACCTTGTTCCTACGCAGGCGGAAAGGGTATTTGAAACAACGGCTGCTTCCGGTAATTACGCTTTTATGGTCGACAATCGCGGTTTTGTCATTTCCCATCCTAGTGATTTTCATATTGTTGGACTTAATCATGATGGAACAATTGTTCCAACTCTTTCAGCTCAGAACGCAGCAGAACTGGCAAAGAAAGGCACAGAAGCGTTGAACATGTTCCAGTTGGGTTTTCTGGATCCCAATATATTTAAAATCACGAAAGAAGCTACACAAGGAAAATCAGGCGTTTTAATGTACAAATTTGCTGGAATCAACAAGTTCGTCGCCTATGCGCCGATCAAGTTTTATGCTTCAAACCTTCCTGCGCCTACCGGTTTTGGCTGGATAGGTCTGGGACTGGAAGTTGAGAAATATAACGAAGCGGCAATGAAGGTATCTCAGAAGATTGAAAAGGAATCAAAAGCATGGACTGCAACGGTCATCTTTATTCTTATCGCTTCCATGATTATTCTGTTCTTCATTATGCTGCTTTTGGTTCGTGGAATCAGCCGTTCATTAAATGCGGAAATCCCAAAAGGTTCAGAAGGTTCATCATTTGACGACGACGATGATGACGACGATAAATAATTAAACTTAATTTAATCAATTAACCAAAAGGCCGAATTTCTATTCGGCCTTTTTTGTGAGACTCCAATTACGCAAACGTAGTGCTATTGGAGTCTCAGCATCCCATTCCGCTACGCTTCAGGGATAATTCGACTAACCAATTTGACTGCGCTTCGCTTGTCAGATTGGAGTCTCATTAAAAATAGAATGGACATTAATCGAATACAATATATAATATTTTATTATACTTATTTACATGTAAACTATAAAAGCTTGTTTTCTATAAATTGTATTTTTATTAAAAAGAAAAGGAGACCAGAATGAACTATGTTCCACATCTGATAGCGTTGGTTATAGGTAGTATTCTTCTTTGGATAATAAAAAGAAAATATAAAAAAATACGCAACCGCGAATTGATCATCATAGTCATTCTCTTTGTCATATTAGTTGCCCTTTTTACAGCTCCTGGAATGGATCTGGTAAAAAAATTAATAAATATTATTCAAGTTGAGTAAATAACGCCTGTGTAATAGCTATCTAGGTATAAAAATTTTGTTAAACGCGTTTTCATGTTCATATTTTGATGTGGATTGAGTGAAATGAAGGGTTACCTGATAGGAAAAAAACCAAAGGAAAACCGTGAGCAGTTCAATAAGCTCAGCGGAATTATGATGTTATCGGCCTGGGGATTGGCGATGGTGGTATCCTCATTCCTGTTCCTTTATATCGGTTACCTTGTGGATGAAATTCTGGGGACTACACCTAATTTTATGCTGTGTTCTTTCTTTCTGGCAATCGGTCTCTGCATGTGGAGGATTTATAAGGAGGCAAAGGATCAAAGTAAGAAGATGTAGCCACTGTTATATACAAACATTTCTTCTTGCGGTGGAGACATTAAAATTGTTCCCTTAATTAGAAAAACAGGCTCTAGAGAAGATCATAAGCCGAGTCTTGTCCCGCGCTTCGGTTACCCTACACGCGGTGATGATCATTCATCTGGGACAGCAGTTGCCTGCTGCCTCTAGCGACACTACCCGAGAACATCAGGCGGGCAGCCCTTAACGTTCTCCTATTTGGTCTTGCTCCGGATGGGGTTTACCATGCCTTCCCTGTCGCCAGGAAAGCGGTGAGCTCTTACCTCGCCTTTTCACCCTTACCCCGCATATGCGGGGCGGTATATTTTCTGTGGCACTTTCCTTAGGGTCGCCCCCAGTCGCCGTTAGCGACCATCCCGCCCTGTGGAGCTCGGACTTTCCTCCGGCAGATAAATTCTGCCGGCGATCATCTGATCTTCTCCGGCCTGAGGTTCAAGTCTACACTTGATTGATTTTTCTTTCAAGATATCTTAGTTATAGTGCACCAATTTAATCTTGACAAATAAATGCTACTATGATTTACGAATTATCTTATTACTTTTAAAGGATTAACTATGAAAAAGACTTTGACCAATAAAACAAATACCAAAAGAAAGAAGACCCACGGTTTTCTCGTTCGTATGGCTTCAAAATCAGGAAGGCAAGTTTTAAGCCGCAGAAGAGCTAAAGGAAGAAAACGTTTAGCCGTATAAATTAAGGGCTTTAGTACCTCAGGGATGGTCGGTATGCATGAAAGAACAATCTTACCGGAAATTGGAAAGGATAACTAATCACGGCAGATATAGAACCATTTACCAACAGGGGGTGTGGAGAAGTTCTCAACACTTTACAACTATAACATGCAGCAATGCCCAAGGGGCTAGAAGGCTGGGAATTACCGTAACCAAAAAAATGGGAAACGCCGTAAGAAGAAACAGAATTAAACGGTTGATCAGAGAATTTTTTCGCCTCAATAAGGCCTTGTTTCCCGCCGAGCATGATGTCGTCATCATGGCTAAAAGAAATATCCCGCCCCTTACTTATCTCGAAGCATGCAAAGAATTGACGGACATCTTCACGCGGAAAGCTAATATATAATTTATGATTAGAACAATTTTGGTAAAATTTTTTGTTTCCATAATTCGTTCATACCAGGTTTGCGTGTCACCTTTCTTTTTTGCTCCGTGTTGCCGCTTCTATCCCTCATGCTCCGAATATACCATCTCGGCGATTAAGCTGCATGGGCCGGCAAAAGGATCTTTCATGGGCGTAAAAAGGATTCTGCGTTGCCACCCTCTGCATCCCGGCGGTTACGATCCCGTCAAGTAAAAATGAAATTGGAGGTTTTTAATGGATAAACGGACAATTCTGGCCATAGTCCTGTCACTTACCGTACTTTTGATATATCAAGTATTTTTTTTCAAACCACCGGTGCAGAAACAGACGGCTCCCGCTCAGGAATCAAAGCAGACAAGTATTGATACGGCCGCCAAATCGCCCATGACTCCGGTAACGGCGGCAGCGCCAAAGTTAGCAACTAAACAGACCGCCGCTAAAAAAGAAGCCGCACCGAAAGATATCAGGGTAGAAACCGAAAATTACACGGCGATATTTTCCACCAGAGGCGCGGCCTTAAAATCGTTTCAACTGAAAAGGTATCAAAAAGAATGTATTAAATGTACCGATGATATTTATCCTGTAATTAAGAATTCTTTAACCGGCACGAAGCAACCGGCCAAATCAAAAAACAAAGAACCGATAGAACTTGTCGCGGTTAATGAATCCATGCCTTATCCGCTGGCAATTACCTTTCCCGAATCAGCCCCCGAGATTACTGCCGATTCAGTTTACGATGCTGATGTATCCAACCTGGACATGAAAAACTCCAAAGAAAAACAGCGTTTAGTATTTTCCCGGATTTTTAACGGCAAAATTAAAATAGAAAAGATTTTTACTTTCAATCCTGATAATTATTCAATCGCCCTGGACGTAAAAGTATCCAACCTTACAGACTCCACTCTGACCCAGATACCGCATCTTAATTGGTATGAATATGTGGATCCAAAACAAGTAATAGATAGATACAGTAAGGAAGGGCCTGTCGCCTATGTGTCCAAGGCCATCAAGCGTAAGAAGGTCTCGGATTTATCGGTTGATACAAGTCTTGGCCCTGATGTTTCCTGGGGTGGATTTGAGAAAAAATATTTTATGGCCGTAGTTATACCGCAAGATCCATCCCTGACAAGTATCAACATGTCCAAAGACGGCAATAACATGGTCTCCGTAGAAATTAAAGGAACCAAAAGTGTAATCCCGCCGAACCAGTCTGATTCGTTGAACTACGCGCTGTTTATCGGCCCCAAGGATTATACTCTCCTCAAGAAACAGGGGATATCGCTGGAAGAGGCCATTGAGTTTGACTCATTTATACCGGGATTGAAATGGCTTTCCATCGGCTTGCTGATTTTCATTAAATTTTTGTATCAGTATATCAGTAATTACGGAGTTGCCATTATCATCCTGACCATCCTGATCAAACTCATTTTCTGGCCGCTGGGTAATATAAGTTATAAATCCATGAAGGAAATGCAAAAGCTTCAGCCTAAGCTAACCGAGTTAAAAGAGAAATACAAAAATGATCAGGCCAAAATCGGACAGGAAACCATGGCTCTCTACAAAGCCCATAAAGTCAACCCTCTTAGCGGCTGCCTGCCGATGTTAATTCAGATTCCGGTGTTTATCGGCCTGTACAATACACTTCTTTACGCCATTGAACTGCGCCACTCGCCGTTTTTCTGGTGGATTCAGGATTTATCGGCCAAAGACCCTTATTACATTACGCCGATTATCATGGGTGCAACGCAATTTATTCAACAGAAAATGACCCCCACTACGGGTGATCCGGCTATGGCAAAGATGATGTTGATTATGCCGATTGTATTTACCTTTATATTCTTAAATTTTCCGGCAGGGTTGGTCATTTACTGGTTATTAAATAATATTTTAAGCATAGGTCAGCAAATTTACATTAATAAAAAATTAGTTGATTGATATCTTAACACGAGGTTTGGAGATGAGTTCAAAAGTTTTAGAGATAGAAGAAAAATCAATTGACGAAGCCATTGAAAAAGCTTGCCACGAATTCGGCGTGCCACGGGAAAAATTAAATATCGAAATTATCTCCGGAGAATCCGGAGGTTTTTTGGGCTTATTTTCCAAAAAAGCGAAAATAAAAGCATCTCTGCTTTCTCTGAATATGGATTTTAGCTTTCCGGATCAACCAAAAGCTAAAAGCGAGTCAAAAATAAAAATAGAACCACAAGAAAAGCCGGAAAAAGAAGCTATACCTGAAAAAAAGATTATGACGGAAAAACCGAAAAAGAAGACAGCGGCTGTGGTTTCCAGTTCCGACGTTGCGCCGGTGCCCAAGACGAGTGAATCAAAAATAAAAATAGAACCACGGGTAACGCCCGAAAAAAAGGTTATAGCGGAAAAGCAGGCAGAGCCTGTATTTTCCGTTTCCGAAGGATCCATAGCGTTAAAGGCAAGGGATCTGCTGGACGGTATTTTGCAGAGAATATCACTGGAATGTAAGGTGACTGTCAATGAAACGCCGGAAAAAATCATTCTCGACATCGAAGGCGATGACAGCGGTTTGCTTATCGGAAAACGCGGACAAAATATTGATGCTCTTCAGTATATATTGAATAAAGCAATCAATAAATTTGATAATGAACACAAAATGATCCTGATCGATTCGGGAGAGTACAGAAAAAGAAGAGAAGAATTCCTGCTTGGTTTAGCGGAAAAAATAAGGGAAAGAGTAAAAAAGACCATGAAACCGGTATCGCTTGCCCACATGAACGCCCATGACCGACGACTTATCCATATGGTGCTGCAAGAAGATGAATCGCTAATCACGCAAAGCCGCGGTGAAGGTAAATACAGAAAAATCGTTATTCTTCCCGTGAAAGCAGGCAATACCAGGCATGTCAGAGAAAAAAAATCACGGGTATGAACCCAAAGCAAGCTTTGGGGTATTATACCCTCCGCTTTGCGGGATTGTTCAACTTACCAATTCCGCTACGCTTCGCTTTCGGAATTGGAGTTTCACGAACAAGAATAGTTTTTTAATCATTTTGACGAGTATAATACCATTCTAAATCAAAGATGATATTGAGGCGGCAATGAAACTCGAATTACAGTTACGCAGTGAACTGGAATTCGTTAGTTGTAATGAGCCTCAAAATTCAGGAACAAAGTGAACTGAATTTTGTAAGCCGAATTATACAATGGCCTTTGGCTATTGGAAACTGTCCCGCTTCAGCGGGGCTAGGCGGAGGCGACGAGGCGTATTATACACACGTTGAGGACGCCAACAAAAATAGCGCTTTGATTTAGAATTGGAATAATATGAAGGGGAAGTGTCCTACTTTGCTTCGCCAAGACACTATAGCCGCTGTAGCAACTCCTTTTGGTATGGCCGGAGTCGGGATCATTCGGATTAGCGGTCCCAAAGCGCTCAAAATTGCGCGTCGTATTTTTCAACCCGCCCATGCCAACTGCCCGTGGGAAACACACCATTTATATCATGGCGATATTATCTCGGCCGATGATAAAAACATCCTCGATGAAGTTTTAATATCTTTCATGCGCAAACCCCACTCTTTCACAGGAGAAGATGTTATAGAAATCAACTGCCACGGCAGCCTGCTCATCATACAATCTATTCTGACACAATTACTGGAATTGGGTTGCCGCCTTGCCCGACCCGGTGAATTCTCCCAGCGCGCTTTTTTCAATAACCGGCTTGATTTATCGCAAGCGGAAGCACTCGCCGCAATGGTTGCCGCCAAATCGGCCAAAGCTTACGCTATCGGTCTTGCCCAGTTAAAGGGATCTCTAAGCAAAGAAATAGAAGCCTTGCGCACTCTTGTGATTGATGCGTTGGCCGGACTTGAGGCTGCCATTGATTTTACCGAAGATACATCCGCACAAGAAATTCCTGTATCGCCGCAAATTGATACGGCGTTAGAACGCATCCAATTGCTTCTATCTTCATATCGCACGGCAAAAGCATACACCGAAGGCATCAATGTCGTCATCACGGGCAAACCCAATGTGGGGAAATCAAGCTTGCTCAATACCCTTACGGGCAAGAAGAAAGCGATTGTCACCGATATCCCGGGTACAACGCGCGATTTAATCACGGATACCATCAATATCAGCGGTATTCCTGTAAATCTGACGGATACCGCCGGGATTAGAGAACCGCAAAACATCATCGAAAAAGAAGGCATCAATCTGGTTTGGGAAAGTATGACTGATGCTGATGTTGTGATTATACTATTGGATGGCAGTAAGTCGTTAACGAATGAAGATAAAGTTATTATTGATAAAAATAGAGATGGCAATATCATTGCCGCGATCAATAAAATTGATCTGTCACCTGCCTGGAAGGTAAACATAATTGAAAATTTATTTCCGCGCGATAAAAGGATCCTTAAAATATCGGCCAAATTCGGCACGGGATTGGACGAGTTAAAAAAAACAATAATAGATTTATCCGGCAGCGGCGACGATAAGAATACCGGCTCCGCGATGATTACTAATATGCGCCATAAACTGGCCATGGAAGAAGCTTATAAAAATATTCAAGCGGCGAAAGAAAGTATCGAAGGCGGCATGTCGCCGGAATTCGCCGCTTTCGACCTGCGTGAAGCCTTGGATAATCTGGATGAAATAACCGGCAAAAAAATCAATGATGAAATATTGGATAAGATTTTTTCCAGCTTTTGCATTGGCAAGTGATGTCAATCCGCCGGTAATATACCACTATTGTTCCAACAAATTGGTTAATGATTATAACCCGCTTGATAATCTCATTTGACAGACCATATGTTTTAATATATTGAACATCACGTCCTTTTATGAAGAGATGAGGTCAGCAAGAGGGCCTCTTACTGTTCTGAATAAAAAATGATTAAAGGAGATGAAAATGGTGAACAAAAGAAAGTTTGTAGGGTTGTTTTTAGTCGCACTCATGTTGCTGGGTGCAATGATGCTTTTTCAGGGGTGTGACAAGCAGGGTGGTACTAAGGAAAATCTCTCCTTCACTACGGAATATCAGCTTGTTTTTATGAACAATGGCCAGTTCTTTATTGGAAAAATAGAGAAAGCAGGCTCGGCGTATCCTGTGCTTAAGAATGTTTATTACATCCGTCAGCAGGTGAATCCAGAAACGAAGGAAGTGAAGTCAGGACTTTTCAAACGCAGCATGGAACCCCATGCCCCCAACATGATGTACATAAACGCCAACTCAATTGCCTTCATCGAGCCCGTATCACCAGATTCACAAATGACAAAGCTGATCAAGCAGATTGAGTCTCAGAAGATGGACATGTTACCACCTGCAGGTCCAACAAATAAATAGCTCTATATAATTAAATTCGTTATGATTCAGGCAGGATCGGAAAGGGTCCTGCCTGTTTTTTTAAAAATTGCCGCTAACAGGTCCGAACACAGATTGATGAAATGGATGAAAGGCTCTTGCGGAAGCACACCCTTACGACTCATGACGCGCCTTGCACTGTGTTGCCCTGAAGATAACTGATAGACGCATCGTTCTTATCGTCAGGGATTGCATCCCCTTCCCTCCTACCGCATTAATCTTCGTCTATTGGACGGGGGATTTTGTGATAGGGTTTCATAAAAATGAGCAATGCAAAAATAAGGGCTTCATTTTATGATAAGCATAATTATGACGAACCAAGTTCAATCTTAGCGCCGGTTTAGGGGCAAGGACTATTTATGAAGAAATCAAAGTATTAAAAAATTAGTATAAACTCTTAAAAAGTATTGGTCACCGGCGCAATATTGCTGCTTATCTTATTTAATCACAGAAAAAATATTGCCAACTACCGGAAAACTGCCACACCTCAAACACCCAATGAATTAAGCCTTAAAACAATCAGGCACGCGTATTATCCGATATTATTTTTTTTATAAGTTTATTCTCAGCCCGTCATAAGCGGAAAAAGTTTCAGGAAATATCATTCGCGCGTACGCCTGAGCTTTGTCTCTTTTCGCCGGTGTTGTATATAATGCGGCATCAAAATGGGTGAGAGTAAGTTTTTTTGCTTTTGATTCAACCGCAAGTTTTGCGGCAAGCTGCGGATTCATGTGCGGCCAGGAGCCGGATGTTTGTCCGCTGAGCAGGGCGCATTCAGAGATAAGAAGATCGGCATTTTGGGAAAGCGCTACCGAATTCTTGCAGTAAGCGGTATCTGTACAATAACTTATGACCTTGCCGTCAAACTCAAACCGATAGCCGAAACACTTTGATGCGTGAACAAGCTGAAGCGCCTGGAACTTAACAGGACTTCTATGCCATCCTTCTTTAACGCCTATCACTTTGCAGGGAAAAGGGAGTTTATGGATAGGGATAGAATATATGGGAGCAAGAAATTCTTTAATGACTGCTTTTGTTCCGGTTTGTCCTATTATCCCCAGCGACTTAAATTTGAATTTTGCCAGCGTATGAAGCCCTTCAATATGGTCTACGTGAAAATGGCTGAGGAATAAATAAACAGGTATATCTTTTTTAATATATCTATTCGCTTTGTGAATGCCGTTTCCGGCATCAAGGATAATATAAGCCTTTTTTGTCTCTATCAGTGTGCAAATAGTATTGCCGCAATCCGTATCGTACCAGCCGTTAGTGCCCAGGAACGTGACTTTCATTTTGCCTTCATGTATTCTTTTATCTGACTAAGAGAAACTTTTTTCATATCGGCGCCGTTCTTATATTCTCTTGTCCATTCCACTACCTTATCAAGGACGGTATCAAGCGGCCATTTTGGTTTCCAGCCAAGCAATTTCTTTGCCTTGTTTATATTCAAATACAGATAACCGGCTTCATGCGGATGCACTCCGGCATCTATTGAATAGCTAGAACCTTCCCATTTTTTGCATAGTGCCTTTACGATGTATTCAACTGGTTTGGCTTCTTTTCTTTCCGGACCAAAGTTCCATGCCGAAGCGAATCCGGGACCGTGTTTATATAGTTTCTCCGCAAGCAGAATGTATCCCGCAAGCGGCTCTAGCACATGCTGCCAGGGCCTTACGGCCCTCGGGTTTCGTATTTTTATTTCCTTTTTTGCCAGGATAGCCCGGACAAAGTCAGGGACAAGCCTGTCGCCTCCCCAGTCGCCGCCGCCTATAACATTTCCGGCGCGCACGGTTGCCACCGCGACATTGTGCGACTTGTATTTCGCCGGATTAAAGTAAGATCTTCTATATGCTTGCGTCACGATTTCTGAACATGCTTTTGAACTTGAGTAGGGATCGTACCCGCCAAGCGGCTCGTCTTCAGCGTAACCTTTCTGTCTTTCTTCATTCTCATAAACCTTGTCCGTGGTAACATTTATAAAAGCACGGACACAGTCGATAGATCTTACCGCTTCCAGAAGGTTCACGGTACCCATGAAATTTATTGAGTAGGTTTCCAGCGGATACCTGTAGGATTCTCTTACCAGCGGTTGAGCGGCCATATGTATCACTATTTCCGGTTTTGCTTTTTTGAGCGCCGTTTTCAGCCTGCTCAAGTCGCGAATATCCGCGATTATGGAATTCATGTCCTTGCCGATACCGCATATTTCGAACATGTTGGGATTTGTCGGTGCTTCCAACGCGTAGCCGGTCACATCGGCCCCCAGGTAATTAAGCCAGAACGAAAGCCACGAACCTTTGAATCCGGTGTGTCCGGTGATGAAGACTTTTCTGTTCTTCCAGAATTTCATTTCCACACCTTCCAGGGAGCGTTGCCTTTTTCCCAAAGATCATTAAGATATTTAGCATCCTTGACGGTGTCCATGCATTGCCAGAAACCGTCGTGCTTGTGAACCTTTAAGCCTTTATCTCTGGTGAGGTCTCTCATTGGCGCCTGTTCCAGAAAACAATCGCCGTGTTTTTTCAGATATTTAAAGAAAGACTTTTTGAAGATGAAAAAGCCGCCGTTGATAAATCCATCCTTTATCTGTTGTTTTTCGGAAAACTTTTCAACAGTATCTTCCTTTATGTAAAGCTCGCCGAAACGGGAATCTGGGTGTACGCCAGTTACTGTGCCTGTCTTGTTATGCGCTTTATGAAACTCATAAAGCTTTTTTATATCTAAGTTGGAAACCCCATCACCATAGGTAAGCATAAAATCATTCGAGTCGATAAATTTCTCCACTCCTAATACGCGGCCTCCGGTCATTGTTTCCTGCCCCGTGTCGGCAAGAGTTACCGTAAAATCATCAAGCGTATTTTTTTTATGAATAAGCGTCGAGCATTTTTTACCGAAAGTAATTGTAAGATCGTTGTTTAACGCTTCATAATTAAGAAAATATTCTTTTATCATTTCTCCTTTATATCCGAGGCAGATAATAAAATCATTGAAGCCGTAATACATGTACGACTTCATTATGTGCCAGAGAATAGGATGACTGCCTACAAGCACCATCGGCTTGGGCCGGTACTCGGTTTCTTCCTTCATTCTCATTCCCATGCCGCCAGCCAATATGACCACTTTGGGTTTGTTTGTTTCCGCCATAAACGCCTCCTTATATTCTCTAGGCTTTTCCTATCCGCAAGTTGAACTGTGTTTTGACATGATATTGCTTTTTCGTGATTGAACTATAAGAATTTCGGCTTTGTATGTCAAGGCAATCTTGGCCGCAAATATAGAGTGAGGATAGGATGGTCGCCTGCTGAAAATGTTATTAAGAAAGTAATTGCAGTTTTACGAAAAGGATAATATAAAATACAGAGACATATTTCACAAAGCAAATTAAAGTACTTGCAAATAATACAGAAAAATATTGCGGCAAATATTTCAACGCTTTTCAATTCGGCTCAAAGCGGATAAAAGAGTATGCAAATAAAACCTGGACATGTCTATAATACCGGCAAATCGGAATTTGTCTTGATAATTGACAAATTGAATAACAACCGGTTCAAGTTTATTCCGTTGATTAAAAAATCTTCGCGAGGTTTTCTGATTGAGGAGTTGAAAGCATCGGCGATAATTGAAGAAGTTTCGACGATAAACTCGGCAGAGATAAAAACTGAAGTTCTAAAGCTCGATTGCGGCCGGCTTGACGCGATTTTGCGGGAGCTTGTCAAGAGCGATTCCAGAATTTATCTTCAGAATACAAAAGAAAAAGCAAAAAGAAAATATATTCCCGCAGCCGGAAAAATTATTGAGGAAAGCGAACTGATGAACATGCTCGATGCTTCGCTCGACATGTGGCTGACGACGGGAAGATTCAATGATCAATTTGAAAAAGAACTGGCAAAATTTCTTGGCACGCGTCACGCGTTGACCGTAAATTCTGGTTCTTCCGCAAATCTGCTTGCTTTATCCGCTTTAACTTCGCATAAATTGAAAGATAAAAGATTAAAGCCGAATGATGAAGTTATAACCGTTGCCGCCGGTTTTCCCACAACAGTTAATCCGATAATTCAAAATGGTTTGATTCCTGTTTTTGTTGATGTTGATTTAAAGACATTCGGCGTTAAAACAGAACAGATTGAAGAATCAATCACCAAAAAAACAAAAGCGGTTTTTATCGCGCACACGCTCGGTAATCCTTTTGAGATAGACAAAGTTCTTGACATCTGCCGAAGACATAACCTGTGGTTGATCGAAGATAACTGCGACGCGTTGGGTTCTGAATCTAAAGGAAAATACACGGGAACCTTCGGGCACATTGGAACCATGAGCTTCTATCCCGCTCATCACATAACCATGGGCGAAGGCGGCGCTGTAGTCACTAACGATGCCGGACTTTTCGACATTCTGGCTTCCATGCGCGACTGGGGAAGAGATTGCTACTGTCCTTCAGGTAAAGACAACACCTGCGGAAAAAGATTCGAGCAGCAGCATGGTAAACTGCCTTTTGGATACGACCATAAATACGTTTATGCGCATACCGGATATAATTTTAAAATCACCGATTGGCAGGCGGCTATAGGATTATCGCAATTAAAGAAGCTTCCTGATTTTATAAAAAAACGGCGGGATAATTTTGCGTTTTTAAAATCAAAGTTTAAAAAATTTGATAAATATTTCATCCTGCCTGAAGCGGCGGAAAATTCTAAACCTTCATGGTTCGGTTTCTGGATGACATTGAAGGAAAACGTAAATTTTTCTAAAAAAGAATTGGTCGATTTTCTCGAAAAAAGCGGAATAGGCACAAGAAATCTATTCGCGGGAAACATATTAAGACAACCTGTTTTTATCGATGACGAAATAAAAATACGAATTCGAAATTCCGGTATTTTGATTTCATCGGATTTGAAAGAAGAACATTACGCTCTGCTCCCGAATACGGACGCGATAATGGAAAGAAGCTTCTGGATTGGTTTATGGCCCGGCATTGGTGAAAAGGAAATAAATATCATAATGAAAACAATTGAAGAATTTATTATTAAAGTGTAATAGATTATTTCAAAATTCTATAAAAGATAAACATATGAAAATAAAAATCGGTAAAAAGTTTATTGGTGATGGCTGTCCAACATTTATAATCGCAGAAGGATGCGACAATCATATGGGAAGCCTTAAAGTGGCTAAAGAAATGGCTAAGCAGGCATTTATTGCGGGATGTGACGCGATAAAGTTTCAACACCATTTGCCTGATGAAGAAATGCTTCCCAATGTCCCTATGTCTGATAATTTTGATATTCCTCTATATGATTTCTTAGTCAAAAATGCGTTAAAAATAAAACAGCATGAAGAATTAAAAAATTATTGTGAACAATTAGGAATAATGTATTTATGCACTCCATTTAGCTGGAAGGCCGCGCAAGAAATAAATGAATTAGGAGTTGAAGCGTTTAAAATTGGTTCGGGAGAAATGACAGATATTCCAACGCTGGAAAGAATCTCCGGCTTTGGAAAACCAATGATCGTTTCTACAGGAATGTGCACTCTCGAAGAGATAGACAGAACTTATAATGTACTTATTAAAATTAATACTCCATTGGCATTAACTAATTGTATTTCTGAATATCCTCCGGTATATGAAGATATCAATCTTGGAGTTCTAACTAAAATGATTGAAAGGTACCCAAATGCTGTTATAGGTCATTCCGATCATACTCCTGATTTATATACTTCTTTTGCCGCTGTTGTAATGGGGGCAAAGATTATAGAAAAGCATGTAATAATAAGTAAACAAACCCCTGGCCCGGATCAATCTGTTTCTATAGACTTTTTTGATCTTCACAATTTAATCGATGGAATCAGGAAAATTGAAAAGTCGTTAGGAAATGAAAAAATTATTCACAAAAAAGAAGAAAAGATCAGAGAATGGGCATTTAGAAGTATCGTAAGTTTAAGAGAAATTAAAAAGGGAGAAACTATTGATGGAGATATGATTTGGTCTAAGAGACCGGGAACGGGAATTCCTTCATATCGTAGAAATGAAATTATTGGGAAAAAAGTAAAAAATAATATTCAGAGAAATACACTTATAAAATGGGAAGACTTAGAATAAATAATAATAAAAAGAAAATTTTATTTATTACCGGCTCAAGAGGCGAATGGGGCTATATAAGACCTATTCTAAAAATCATTAAAAAAAGAGGCGATTTGGATTATGTTTTAGTCGTTACCAATATGCACCTCTTGTCTTCATATGGTAATTCATACAGAGAAATAGAAAAAGACGGCTTTAAAATTCATCACAAGGTGAACGTCTCCCTTGATGGATATACGCATTACACAATGGTAAAATCTTTGGGGATTTTTATGTCCTCCCTGCCGGATATAGTTGAAAATGAGAAACCGGACTGGATAATTATATCCGGTGACAGAGGTGAGCAAATGGTTGGAGCAATGGTGGGAGGATATACCTATACTCCTGTGGCTCACATTCAAGCCGGTGAGCTTTCAGGAAATATTGATGGTATGACTCGTCACGCAATAGGCAAATATGCGCATATTCATTTGGCCGCGAATAAAGATGCGGCACAAAGACTAATTAAACTCGGAGAAGAATCATTCAGGGTATTTAATGTTGGCGCTCCTCAACTTGACGAATTAAGAAATTGTCAGTACTCCGAAATGAATGAACTGGAAAAGAAATATTCCATTGATTTAAGTTCCAATGGTTACATACTTGTTGTTATGCACCCCATAACCGAAGAGTATACAAAGGTTGATAATCAAATTAAAATTGTTTTTGAATCATTAAACAGTTTTAATATTCCTAAAATACTAATTATGCCCAATAATGACGCTGGAAGCTTGAATGTCAGAGACGGAATAAATAAATATAAAAATGGTGAATATCACGTATTTACAAATCTCAGCCGTAAAGAGTATTTGGGCTTTTTAAAAAATACGAAATGCATTTTTGGAAATTCGAGTTCCGGATTACTGGAGGCGCCTACCTTTAAAATACCTGCTGTAAACATTGGCCGGCGCCAGCATATGAGGATGCGCGGGGTTAATGTTATTGATGTTGATTACGATTATAATCGAATTGTTAATGGAATAAATAAAGCCATGTCAAAAAAATTCCGTGATTTTCTCAATAAAAAATGTATTAATCCATACGGCGATGGGAAATCCGCGGAAAGAATTATTGAAATTTTATTGTCAACAAAAATTGACGATAAATTGTTAATAAAAAATATAACTTATTAAATGATGATTTTATGAAAAACAATCTTGCACAATACTGTATCTATGAGACGGAAACGATAATCAATGCGATTGAACGTATTGAACAAAACAACATGCGCACTATTTTCGTTCTAAACAATTCCGATAAGGTTGTAGGCGTTGTGAGTCAAGGTGACATATTGCGCGCGATTATTATGGGTTCTAACCTATATGTACAGGTGAATAAAATAATGACAACTTCCTTCGCCTACCTTAAAAAAAAGGATTTGAACAAAGCGATAGAACTGTTTAAAACAAAATACTTTTCTTTAATTCCAATATTATCGAATGATTTTAAATTAAAAGATGTAATTCTTTTTACTGATTTGATCAATATACTTGAACCTCAAGAAAACGTTATTAAAAATCGAAAGAATAACTAACCCCAAAATTAAAATGAAAATAAAAGTAGCAGATTATATCGCAAATTTATTGTCTGTTCACGGCATTACAAATGTTTTTTCGGTTGTAGGCGGTGGCGCTATGCATCTTAATAATGCATTTGGACAACATAGAAAATTAAAATGTATATATAATCACCATGAACAGGCAAGCGCGATAGCTGCTGAAAGCTTTGCGAAGATTGAAAACAAATTGGCTGTGGCATGTGTGACGACAGGACCCGGCGGCACAAACGCGATTACTGGTGTTTTGTGCGCTTATCTTGATAATATACCTCTGCTTGTCATTTCAGGGCAAGTCCGGTATGCCACAACCGTTGAAAGTTCCGGTTTAAATTTAAGACAGTTTGGCGAACAGGAATATAAAATTGTAGAGTCCATCAAACCCATGACCAAATATGCGGTCATGGTTAAAAACCCGCAAGACATAAAATATCATATTGAACGTGCAATTTTTGAAGCAACTACCGGAAGAAAAGGTCCCTGCTGGATTGATATTCCTCTGGATGTTCAGGCGTCAATAATTGAAGATTCAGATCTTATAAGTTTTAAACCTGAAAAAAAATCATCATACAACGAAAAGAACTCAAAAAAGATTCTGGACAGAATTAACAAGGCTGAACGGCCTGTTATAATCGCAGGTTCCGCCATTAGACAAGCCGGGTGTTTAGATGAATTTTATACTTTAGTAGGCAAACTTAACATTCCGGTTGTTTGTCCTACCGCCATATCTGACTATTTTCATTATGACCATCCTTCATATTTCGGAAATTTCGGCGTGTTCGGCGGCCGTGCCGGGAATTTTATTGTCCAGAATGCGGATTTGATTATTTCCTTCGGCGCAAGAATGTCTTTTAAACAAACGGGATTTAATTATAAAACGTTTGCTCCGAATGCTGAAAAAATTATTGTGGATATTGATATTGAGGAACTTAAAAAGGATACCATAAAAATTGATTTTCCTATTCAGGCGGATGTGTCGGATGTGATCCGATCTTTGAACAAAATAATTGTCAATAAAATTTCCCGCAAAGCCGGATGGCTGCAATATTGCACTATGCTTAAAAAAAGTTTCGGGCGTCTGCAAAAAAGACAAACGACTAGTAAAGCTGTAAATCCATACTTTTTTGCAAGCAGATTACAGGAAAAACTATCAAAAGATGCGATAATTATTCTGGGTAACAGTTGTGCCTGCGCGTCGATCTCGCAATATGGAATATCAAAAAAAGGACAACGTCTATATACCAATGTAAATTGCGGCACTATGGGTTACGATATACCGGCGGCAATCGGCGCAGCGGCGGCTAGCGGAAAACCGGTCATATGTATAACAGGTGATGGCAGCTTTCAGATGAATATACAGGAGTTGCAGACAGTGGTTCATAATAAATTACCGATTAAATTTATCATATTTAACAACAATGGTTATCAGGCCATTTTAAATACGCAGACTAATTTTTTTAATGGCGTATTGTCAGGCTGTACACCGTATAGCGGAATAAGTTTTCCTTCATTTAAGCAGATTTCACGCGCCTACAATATTCCATTCAGGAAAATAAAGAATCATGGTGATATTGATGACGGAATAGACTGGCTTTTATCTCTTGATTCTTACGGATTATGTGAGGTTATTCAGGATAATTCTCAAGCTATTGAGCCGAGAGTTGTAAGTAAAAAGCTGGCTGACGGCACTATGGTATCTCCTCCGATTGATGATTTGGCGCCTTTTCTTTCACAAAAAGAATATGAAAAGTATTCTAAATTTAAAAAATGAAGACTGCAATTCTAACAGGTTCAACAGGTTTTCTTGGTCATTGGCTTTTAAAAGAGCTGATGGAAAATAATGTTTTCGTCTATGCTTTATGCCGCAAAAATTCCGGCCGCATTTCCAGGTTGTCTGGTTATAAAAACATAAAAGTTATAGACATTAACATGGAAGATATTTCAATGTTACCTGAACACATTGATTGTGCGGACAATTTTTATCATTTAGCATGGGAGGGAGAACGAAACGATTTTATATCTCAAACAAAAAACATCGAAAATTCAATATTCGCCATGCAGGCGGCAAAAAAAATAGGTGTTAAACATTTCACCATGACTGGTTCTCAGGCTGAATACGGAATTTGTAATGACAGGGTTGATGAAAATCATAGCACAAATCCGAACACGGCTTACGGCGTTTGCAAATTATCGACCTATCTTATTCTAAAAGTTTTATCTGCGCAGTTGATACTTCCATTTAGCTGGGTCAGGGTTTTTAGTATTTATGGAGATGATGATAGTCAGAATAAATTACTGATATCTTACATTGTCGACTGTTTTAAGAAGAACAAAAAACCTGAATTGACAACTTGTGAACAATTGTGGGACTTTTTGTATGCAAAAGATGCCGCAAACGCTTTGTATTTAATCGGTGAACAAGAAAAAAATGGAATTTATAATTTGGGATATGGAGAAAGCAGAAAACTTAAAGACTATATTATCGAAGCAAGAAATATTCTGAATCCCAATATTAGATTAACTTTTGGTTCAAATAAAAACTTTAATGGAGTTGAATTAAATGTTAATGTTGACAAACTAAAGAAAGAAACAGGCTGGAATCCTAAAACAAGTTTTAAAGATGGAATATTAAAGTTCAAAAGATAAATTAATGAAAAATAAATTACACAGGCATTGTCCGGTATGCGACAGTTCCGATATTAAAAATATCAGGCGCGTTTCATTCAATATGGAAAATATACTGCCTGATTATTATTTTCTCTCGTGCTGTAAAAAATGTGGATTTGTTTATGCCAACACTCCTGCCAATGCCAAGGATTACGAAAAATATTACAATGAACATAATAAATACAGCAGTACGATAACAATAGACAGCGAAGCGGATTCTATCTATGAAGTGGCTTCTCCGCTTTTATTGAAATATATAAAAAAAGGAGACGCAGTTCTGGATATGGGATGCGGCACAGGCGGATTGCTGCTTAACATGCGGAAAGATGGATATTTGAATCTGACCGGCTGCGATCCATCACAAGCAAGCGTAAATAAACTGAAAGAGAAAAAGATAAAATGCATCAAAGGAAGTATTTATGATATTCCTGACAGAAATATGCGGAAATTCGACGCGATTTTATTATCAGGCGTTCTTGAACACCTATATGATTTGAAAAGGGCGGTCAAAAACCTATCTTTATATTTAAAACATGAAAGTAGAATTATTTGTCTTGTGCCCGATGTTTTGAATTACCATCGTTTTCCGGCGCCACTACCGTATTACATTAATATTGAACACATTAATCATTTCAGCCCCAGAACTTTGTTAAAACTCTTCGAGAAGGGCAATTTCTCAATGCTGGAAAGCGTAAGCGTTAATATAAAATTTGGTGCTATAAACGCGGCTGTGATAATCGCTGTGTTTGAAAATCAGAGAAACAATGATATTTCTTATAATAAAATAAGAAATTATCTAGATGATTTGGATTTAAAAGAAAAAGCGAATAACAAAACCATTGATAAAATTGTCAGCGATAAAAAAAGAGCTGCCGTTTGGGGTACGGGAAATTTTGCCAGATCGGTTTTAGAAAATACCAATCTTAAAAAAGCGAATATTTCGTTTTTTATTGATAATAATCCGGAGATGGCGGGCAAATATTTTTGTGGATATAAAGTTGCCACGCCTGATTATTTAAGAAATTTTGATGGTATAATTTTAGTATTGTCTATTCTTTATTTTAGAGATATTGAAAAACAAATCAGAAATATGGGTTTAAAAAATTACGTGATAATAAAGTGATTATACATAGTGAAAAATATCAGACCTTGCCCCATCTGTGACTGGCGGAACAAAAAATTAATCAAACATATAAAATTAGTCGTGCCGGATGATTTTATTCTGCCATCGGAATATGATATTGTCGCCTGCAAGAATTGCGGTGTTGTATACAATGACGTGCCTAATAGCAATAGTTTTGATGAGTATTATACAAATTATAAAGAAAATACAAATTTCACGATACCGTCAGAAGCTGCTTATGCTCTGACAAAAGAAAAAAGGGAAAGTAGACATATTATTTCCGCAGATTTCATTGAGGCATCGGCGAACATTGATAAATCGGCAGCAATTTTAGATATCGGTTGTTCGTTTGGCGCAACTTTGACCGCTCTACAGCAAAAAGGTTTTTCCAATTTGAATGCACTGGATTTAGACAGTACTTCGATTAATTACCTGCAGCAAATCGGAATAAACAGCAAAGTTGGCAGCATCTTTTCTGAAAATATACCTGAGTTTGAAAATAAATTTGATTTAATAATATTAGGCCATATTCTCGAGCATTTACATGAACCCAGAGAAGCAATTGTAAATATAAAAAGATGGTTAAAACCTAAAGGTAAAATATTTATTGAATGTCCCGATTTATACCAATATTCCAGCACAAGCGGTTTCCCGGGGTTCTTTGCGGAATGGGAACATATAAATCATTTCAGTATCATCTCTTTAATGAATTTGCTCAATGATTTCAGATTAAAAAGTTATGATACTGGCACCATCTATGCGCTTATTGAAGACTTTCCCTGTTTGTATATGATTTTTGAGAGAGATGAGATAAACAGGAAATTGTATAAAACAAAAAATGATGAAATATCAATGCTAAAAAGTTTGACCGTTCCAAACGAAAAGGGTAAAAAGATTTTATTAAATATCGAGAATTTAAAAAACAAAGAAGTTGCTCTTTGGGGCGCGGGACAATATTGTTACATGTTGCTTTCGCATACGCCGTTGTCAGAAAATAATATCAGATTCATTGTGGACAAGGATGAAAAAAAACAGGGAAAGAAAATTCTAGGCATAGAAATAATGAATCCTGAAATTCTCAAAGACTTTACCGGAACGATTGTTGTTTGTTCTACTACAGCGAAGGAATATATTGTTAGTGATATAAAAGAAATGGGACTAACCAATGACGTGGTAATCCCTTTTAATTAAAATATTTTGGGATAAATTTTATTATGAAACGTGACTTGAAAAATCGAACAAAATTAGAAGAAGTAATACCTATCCAGACACCTTTTGTTATTCATGTGGATACAAATAATGTTTGTAATTTTCGTTGTAAATTCTGCACTTCAGGCGACCATGAATTATTGGCAAAATATAAACGCCCAAAAGGTTTTATGACTTTCGAACTTTTTAAAAAAATTATTGACGATTTAACTCAGTTTGAAAGCAAGGTAAAAGATTTAATATTCCATAAAAATGGAGAACCTTTATTGCATCCGGATATAATAAAAATGATACGCTACGCGAAAGAAAAAAATGTGGCCAATCGAACCATATTAGTTACTAATGCGTCCAATCTTACACCACGTCTGGCTAGGGAGATTGCCGACAGCGGAATAGACTATATTCAAATTTCTATGCAAGCTGTCTCGGATGAAGGATACAAAACTGTTTCACAGGTCAATGTTTCATATGACAAATTAGTTTTCGCAGTTGGCTATCTTTATGCTCATAAAAAAGAATCGACACATCTCAATATTAAGCTCATGGATTTAGGGCTTTCTGAAGAAGAAAAACAAAAATTCAACGAAGACTTCAAAAATATTTGCAATACAATAGGCATCGAGCATCCCATTAGTTATACTCAACCTAATATCAAAGATACCTCGTTAGGATTAAAAAAAGAAACAACTCACGATGCCTATTTGGCAAGCTATAAGGAAATATGCACATTGCCGTTTTATACAATGAATATAAATTTCAATGGTAAAGTATCCGCATGCAGTTTTGATTGGCGGCATAAACAAATTATGGGAGAAGCCGATAAAACTCCGTTAAAAGAAATATGGCTAGGAGAGCGATATAATAATTTCAGAAAGTTACAGCTTCAGAAAAGGCGCAATGAAAATGAATTCTGTAACGGCTGCGAAGCGGTATATAATTTACTAGACAATATTGATAAGTACGGTGAAGAATTATTGAAAAGATTTAAATAATATTTAATTTATAATCAGATGAAAAAAATTATGAAAAAACTAATATCTATTTTTACTCCGTGTTACAATGAAGAGGAAAATATTGAAGCCATCTATTCTCAGGTTAAATCTGTCATGGGCGAATTGCCGCAATATAAATACGAGCATGTTTTTATAGATAATTGTTCGAAAGATAAGACTGTTAATAAGCTTGAAAATATTGCGGCGGAAGATAAAAATGTAAAAGTCATTTTTAATGCTCGTAATTTTGGAGCTGTTCGTTCCGGTTATTATGGTCTCTTACAATGTCAGGGAGATGCCGTAATAGGTATTGCTGCTGATTTGCAGGATCCTCCTGCAATGATAAAAGATTTTATCGAAAAATGGGAGGAAGGATATAAAGTTGTCATTGGAATAAAAAAAGAGAGTAAAGAAAATTCTATCATGTTTTCTATCAGAAAGCTTTTTTATAAAATCATGTTCAAGATTTCCGAAACGGAACAAATCAATGACTTTACAGGATATGGACTTTACGATAAAAAATTTATAGATACTATAAAAGGAATAGACGACCCTTATCCATATTTCAGAGGAATGGTTGCCGATTTGGGATTTGAACGCTATGAAATTCCATATGTGCAGGCAAAAAGAGAACGGGGAAAGTCAAGTTATACTTTTTATTCTTTGTATGACATAGCCATGCAGGGTTTTGTAAACCATTCCAAAGTGCCATTACGCCTTGCCAGTTTTATTGGATTTACGGTCGCAATTATTAATATTCTTATCGCCCTCTGCTATTTTATTTACAAACTGCTTTATTGGCAGAATTTCCAGTTGGGTGTCGCTCCGTTGGTAATCGGCATCTTTTTCTTTGCCGGTGTGCAATTGTTTTTTCTGGGTATTATCGGCGAATACATCGGGGCTATTTTTACTCAGGTAAAAAAACGTCCACTGGTTATTGAAAAGGAGAGAATTAATTTTGATTAATTTTGTAAAACTTCTAAATCAAAGCGCTCTCTTTGTTGGCTTCGTCGTCGGCGTCCTTAACGTATATACAATACGTCTCGTCGCCTCCTCCTTGCCGCCGCGATATCATCTTTGATTTAGAAGTTTTATTAGTGGAGTAAACATTTGAGAATATCATGGGAAAATTTGTGGCTGAAGCATCAAATAAAAATTCGATTTTTCTTCATCGGTGTTTGGAACACAATCTTCGGTTACTTAGTTTACATCAGTCTTGATTACCTATTCACGTTCGTTTTTCAAAAACGCTATATAGCCTACATGACGGCCGCCGTTCTGTCTAATATTATAGCCACCATCAGCGCGTTTATCTTTCACAAACATATCACCTTTAAATCAACTGTGAGGGGAAAAGGCGTTATCATCGAATTTTTTAAATTTTATTCGATGTACACAGTAACAAACATTCTCGGCCTCGCGTTACTTCCATTTTTTGTCGAGGTTCTGAAGATAGACCCAAAAATTTCCGGCGCATTGTTAATCCCAATCGTCGCGGTCATCAGTTATTTCGGACACTCCAGGTTTTCATTTATAAAACGATGAAGTGTTGTGTATACTTTAAATCATCATTTTGTTTAATAAAAAAAATAATAAACCAAGGTGCCTACTAAATCAGCGGCATAATCCTCTTGCATTTGCGGCTTCCCATAATTTACAGTTTCCCAATTCACATGCTTTTCGCGCATCGCGGCAGCCGGAGATGTTATCGCCCTGAGTTAGATAAACAATAGCCCGGTTATTATAGGGACCTACATGACCCGGTTTGATTTCGATCGCCCTGTTAAAATCCTCAATCGCCTGCCTGTAATTGCCGAGGTTGTTATAGGCATTACCCCTGTTATTATAGGCCTCTGCATAGCGCGGCTTGATTTCGATCGCCCTGCTGCAGTCCTCAATCGCCTGCCTGCAATTGCCGAGGTTGTTATAGGCATTACCCCTGTTATTATAGGCCTCTGCATAGCGCGGCTTGATTTCGATCGCCCTGTTTAAATCCTCAATCGCCTGCTTGTAATTGCCGAGGCCGTTATAGGAATAACCCCTATTATTATAGGCCTCTGCGTAACCCGGGTTGATTTCGATCGCTCTGCCATAATTCACAATCGCCTGCCTGTAATTGCCGAGGTTGTTATAGGCATTACCCCGGTCATAATACGCCTCCGCATAACCCGGTTTGATTTCTATTGCCCTGTCATAATCCTCAATCGCCTGGCTGTAATTGCCGAGTTCGTTATAGGCAACACCTCTGTCAATATAGATGAGCCAATTATCATCAGTAACTTTCAAAGTGTGATCATACAATGTAATGCTGTTCTGCCAGTACCCGACTTGTGTCCATGTCATAATGGAAAGGCACAAAATGCTCAATGCAGATGATGCCAAAAGTATTTCTTTCCGGTAGCTCCATTTTTTCAAGAGATCCGGAACACCCCATGCCACCATGATGAATAACCCTATAAGGGGAATATAAGTGTATCGGTCCGCCGTGGCCTGACTGCCGACCTGCACTATACCGATAACAGGCGCTAGTGCGCCTATATACCACAGCCAACCTGTTGCCAAAGAAGGGAATTTCTTTGCCCTCCAGATAACCACTAAGGTTATGGCGATAAGGAGGAATA
Organism: Smithella sp.; assembly: GCA_049517435.1. Lineage (GTDB taxonomy): Bacteria > Desulfobacterota > Syntrophia > Syntrophales > Smithellaceae > Smithella. The sequence goes on from JBEKRZ010000005.1 coordinate 144,548, forward strand.
CCGACCCCAAAACCTGCCAGGAAAGCAACAACTGTGGATAAGGATAAAAGACAGCAAGATTACTCGGCCAGACCATCTTTCCAATGTAAGCGATATAGGAAATGAAGGCATTCCCCATACGAACACCTAGGGGAAGAGCTTCAATAGATGAGACAGCTCCTCCTTTTTGTTGTGCGATGTATGTTACGATACTGGAAAGGATTACCAAGGCAAAAAGGGGTACCTTTTCCCAGAGGAGAGGATAGATCAATGACCATTTATATTCCGGATCGGCTGGTTTCTTTAGTTCCAATGTTTCCTTTACGGCATCCTTCTTTTTAGACTTCTCCTTTTGTTTGTCAGAAGTCAGGAGCTTAGACGCTTCAGCCTGAACTTTGTGATCTGGTTTTATTGTTGAAACCCCAATTCTAATGAGACTCGCCGAAAACGAATCCCGACAAGTCGGGATGAAGTTTGAAGCGTTAGTCGAATTATCCCGCGCAGCGGAGGGTTTAATACCCGTGATTTCCTGAAAACGCTGCAG
>JBEKRZ010000006.1:0-141046 GCA_049517435.1 Smithella sp.
TTGGCATTTTTAAACCTCACTGGTTAAATAATTAAAGGTACGCATCCCGCGTCGCTGTGCTCCTGGGATAATTCGACTTGCGTTTCAAACTTCGCAAAGCTCGTTTTCAGCGAGTCTCATTACAAACAAAGACCTGTTTACAGCCGAAGGTTATTTGCGGATCATTCCGCGGTACCGGGCGTACTCCACCATGCGTCCAAACGCAAACATGGAGCGCTCCGGGGTGGGATAACAAGGCACGCCCAGCGCAGCAAATCCCTCATGGATGTGGGCAATCTCCCTGGCTGTGCCGCCGTAGTAGCTTGCAAAGACCGGCTTGCCCGGATGATGGCTGAAAATTTCAGCAAATGCTTCGGAAATGTCGAACATGCTTTCCGGCATGAGCACTAAAATAATCAGCAGGGCATCTATGTCCTTCTGATCCAACATGCATTGGGCGATGTGAGCCGTGGTCTTCTTCGAGCCGTGCTGTTCGATGGCAGACCAGGTGTCGATGGGATTGCGCACCGGGGCCCATGAAGGCATCACCTCGCCGAGTTTCTTGAGTGTGGCGGGGCTTAGCTCTGGCAGAACAATGCCGTATTCCTCCGCGGCATCAGTGGCGGCGACGCAGCCCATGCCCGTGATGGAAAATACGCCCATGCGGTTTCCCCGCGGCAGGGGGAGCTTTTCAAATGCTGACAGTGTATCGAAGAATGCTTCGGGGTTGTGTGTCCGCACGAGGCCTGTTCTGCGGCAGACCGCATCGAATACCGCGTCCGATCCGGCAAGCGAACCTGTATGTGAAGCGACGGCGGCCGCTCCGGCCTCGCTGCGCCCGGCTTTCATCACCACCACCGGTTTTCTTTTACAGGCCATATCGGCAGCCCTGACGAAACGCCGTCCATCAACCACGCCTTCCAGGTACATGCCGATGGTGAAGGTCGCGGTATCATCGGTCAGGTATTCCAGAAGATCGCTTTCGTTGATGTCGCCTTTGTTGCCAATGCAGGCCACCTTGGCCAGCCCGAAGGGCTTTGTGTCTGCTATCCAGCGTGCCCAACCTGACGAGAAAACGCCTGACTGGCCGATGATCGACACGCCGCCGACCTTGATCGGATCAAGGCCTACAATGGAAGTGGACATGCCAACGGATGGGTTGAGAGTGCCGATGCTATTGGGCCCCATGATCCGAATGCCCGCCCGGCGCGCCTGTTCGATAATGACTTTTTGCTCCTTAGCGCCTGCTTCTCCCATGTCTGAGTAGCCGCCAGTGCTCAGTATGATATTGGTGACTCCCTTGGCCTCGCAGTCCTCCAAAGCTTCCGGCACCGCGGCTTTGGGAATCACAATCATGGCCAAGTCCACCGGCGTCGGCACATCACAAACTCTGGCGTAGGAGGGCATGCCAAGGATTTCCCTGACCGTGGGATTGATGGGATGAATGGCGCCCTTGAAACCAGCCTTCTGCAGATTGCGCAGGATGATGTTGCCCCCTTTGCCTGGACTTCGTGAGGCACCGATAATAGCCATGGATGCGGGACTGAAAAATGGCGCCACTGTCGCAGGGTCAGGACGTTTTTGGGAAGACCTGGAATGACTACCGTCCAACCGCACCAGAGCGTCTACGGCCACGGCCCCATCCGGGTAAGCGATGAAGGGATTCACATCGATTTCAAGAATGTCCGGACGTCCGGATATGAGTCGAGAGAGCGCCGAAACGGCATTGGCGATGGCGACAATATCCAGGGGCTTTTGAGAGCGGTAGCCATCGAGAAGGGCTGCGCCTCTGAGGCGCCGGAGCATCGCGAGAGCGACCGTGCTGTCCACCGGGGCAAGGTCAATGGCCGTGTCACGGAAAATTTCGGTGAATATGCCGCCGATGCCCACGAGAACCACAGGCCCGAACACGGGATCGCGCCTACCTCCCAGGATGAGTTCAGTGCCCGGCCGGGCCATCTTCTGCACCAGGAGCGCATGGGGAACATCAGAAAATCTATTGTTCATCTCCCGGACGGCCCTGTCCAGAGAGGACGCATCAGTGATATTCAGCGCAACCCCGCCCCGTTCGGTCTTGTGAGGAACGGTCTCTGAACATATCTTGAGCGCCACTGGAAAGCCCAGCAGATTGGCCGCCTCTGCAGCCTCAGAATAATCATTGGCCAGAACACCGTCAATGACAGGGATTCCCCACTGTTTGAGCAGGGCTGCCCCTTCAAACTCGTTGAGCGTTGTGATGTTGTTTTTCAACAATAAAATACCTCCTGATTCCATGAGCATGATTTACAGCACACAGCCGTGACCTGTTTCAAATACTTGTACCACATGTTAAGTTAGAGTTCAGCTTTTTTGATTATTTCCGATTGAAATGTTGTGTAAATTGGGGAAACAAGAAAAACATCATGACAGGAAAGTATATCTGACCCCCTCGCCCTTTGGGCATGAAAGACGAATCAGTTGCCAGTGTAGATCACGGCCATGATGACTGCCTTGTCTTTCACGGATGCGTTTATAACATTGTGGGGTATGGTGGCAAGGTAATAAATGCTGTCGCCTTCTTTCAGTATTTCTTCCTTGTTCCCTAGTACCACTCTGATGGCGCCTTCCATGACCACCAGGAACTCCTCGCCGTCATGGTTCGAGAGCTCAGCGTTGCCAGTGTCGGGAGTGAGGGTCACCAAGAAGGTTTCCATGTGTCTATCCTTGATGCCGCTTGCCAGGGACTGGTACTGGTAGTTGGGTCTGTCCGTGCTGCCGGTGGAGAAACGCTGTATGTTACGCCGATCCTCTTTCCTCATAACCGAATAGCTGTATCCCGATTTCTCGCCCAAGAGAAAACTTGTGCCGATCCTGAGGGCCTTGGATAGCTTGACGATGGTACCCAGATCCGGGAGAATCCGATAGTCCTCTATGTCTTTCAATTTGTCTTTATCAATACCCGAATTTTTGGAGAACTGTTCCAAAGACATATTCTGCATCTCACGTAATTCTTTGAGCCGCTTACCTATCGGGGTGATGTCCTCTTTTTTTTCTTCATCCTGCTGGTAATAACCTTGGATCTCATCAAAATATTCCTTATATTCCTTACTCTCGCTCATGACTTTCATGGATAGCCCCTCTTTATTGTTATTTAATAAAGTGTATTGTATTATGAATCAGACGTCAATTCAAGTGCAAACCTTGCGATAATATCTATTAATTACAAGAAAAAAGAAACAGGATATAAAATAACAAATGAATATTTATTTTTTAATTGCCTGTCATTCTTATATTCTCTAACGTTTAAGGTGTCAACCCCTATACACTTTGGTATTGGGATATCCCTCTGTGCTTTGCACAAGGGATAATTCAACTTACAGATATTACTGCACTGCGCTTGTAATATCTGAGTTTCATCAGAATTGGAGTTTCAACAATAAAATTATTCGAAGCCATACCAGAATGGACCTTATTGTGTTATCATTTCAAGATGCTATCAAGCACCTGCCTGATAAACTCCTCCTGGGGCCATGACGAAATGTCATGGGTCACCCCCATTCTTACGATTACGATATCCCGCGATGGTATGACCGCGACAACCTGACCATTGAAGCCGCTCAAGTAATAGAGGTCCGTCGGAAGAGACGGATACATCCTGTTCTTCGGGTTTCCCTTTTCTCCGGCGTTGAGCCAGAAATGGGCGCCGTATTCTCCCTTCGGCGCCAAAGGTGTTGGCGTTGTCGAATATTTCATCCATCCTTCAGGAAGAATTCTTTCGCCGTTCCATACGCCGTTTCTGAGGGTAAACAGGCCGAAGCGGGCCCAGTCCCGGGGTGTGGCAAACATGTAACTTGAACCTACGAAAGACCCTGAAGCGTCCGGCTCGATGACCGCGGAACACATATTTAGCTTATCGAAAAGGTTAATCCGGGCAAAGTTATGTACGTCCACCAGTGTGCCGCCGACCATGTCCCGCACGATTCTCGCAATTATGTTGGCGGTCCCGCTTGAATAGTACCACTCACTGTCCGGTTTTGTGTCAAGGGATTTTTCCCAGGCGTATTCAGCCATGCTTTTGCTGCCGTACAACATGTCGGTAACATCTTTCATGGGACCGTATATTTCCACGAATTTCAGTCCACTGGACATCCTGAGCAGCTGGTCAAGGGTGATTTGGCTCCGAAGGTCACCGGGTTTTTTCCATGCTGCTACGGGTGCCGGTTTCATAATATCAAGCTTCTTTTGTTTAACAAGTATGCCGCAAAGGGCATTGGTAATGCTCTTGGTCATGGACCAGCCCAATATGGGGGTCGCGGGAGAAAAGCCTTCGGCATATTTTTCCGCGATGATCCTGCCCTTGTAAACTACGACGACTCCCTGGGTATTGCGCTTGTTCTTTGGTAAGGGCTCCTTGAAGGCGTCCGCGACCGCTTTATTCAGCCGTGCCTTGTCGACTTCCGGAGGCAGAGCTTCGATGTCAACCTTTTCACCCTGGGGCCAAACCAGGTTAGAATCATGTTTTTTCCGGGGGAGCGCTCCCTGCACTTGCTTGAGTAATTCATCTCTCGTGCTATTGATGGCAAGAGTACAGCCGAATCCGTCGCGGTATACCGCGGTAAGCGGTTTACTGAAACCGGGTCCCATAGCGGTCACCGTTTTATCCTTGTAATCAACTGAATGGCTGATAAGGGAAAAAAGCACGTTGGTGGGTTTGACCTCGTGTTCAAACACGTATCCGTCGTCCCTGCCGGACAGGAAAATCTGTGAGCAAAGATATTTTGCCGTATAACCGTTTCCGATAGGCAGCGCGGAATCAACAAAATAGATACCACAGCCAAGCGCGACAAGCAGTATTAGTGCGATACCATATATAATCTTTCTCATGAGAATCACCTCTTTTTAAGAATTAATTTCATTTCAGTGTTTCCAGAAACAACATATATGTACCGTTATGAACCGTCGAGAAATTACCCACTACGCAGAAGGCCCCCGATTTTGTCGGGGGATGAATGCGCCTTCTGCATTAATGAATGTCAAATCCCACGTCGCTTCGCTCCTAGGATAATTCCACTTGCGCTTCGAGTCCCACATCGTTTCACAGGGGATAATTCGACTTTTAAACTTCAGTTCACTCCGTTCCTAAAGTTTTAGTCTCATTACTTTGTTTCTCTCGCTTTACCACGGCGTTGATGGTTGCATCGACAGAAAATCCCTATGTGCTTCGCACAAGGGACAATTCGACTAACGCTTCAAACTTCGCTACGCTCGTTTTACCACGGCGCTGCGCGCCTGGTATAATTCGTCCAGCAAGTTTCAGTCGCAGATGACATTTAGGTTATGCACTTTGTTTCTGAAGCTTGGGTCTCATTATCAGCGAGTGTCATTAATGCCTTTTGCGGCGATGATACCGGAGATTGCCGCTCCCACAATGCCGCGGCTTTTGCCGGTGCCGTCACCGGCAACAAAAATGCCTTTAATATTTGTTTCCAGATAGCGGTCAGTCGGAAAATGTGTGTCAAAAAACTTTATTTCCGGCGCGTATAACAATGTTGAAGGATGAAGAATACCCGGAATTATTTTGTCCAGTGATTTGAGCGATTCCCACAGATTGTCAATAATGCGGGCGGGCATCGCCAGCGTGATATCTCCGGGCGTCGCGTTGCAGGTTGCCTTGCAGACTTCAAAATGACGTGTTGCGCTGTTAAATGTTGCAAGCGAGCTTCTTCTCCCCTCCCGGAAATCACCTATCCGCTGGACAATTGGTTTGCCGCCGCCCAGCAGAAAAAATTGTCTGGCAATGCTTTGCCCGAACTCTGTCGTATCTGATAAAGGTTTGGTCAGGACAACTGTGTTAATCAGAGCAAAATTCGTGTTTTTTGTCTTTTTGTCGAAGAGGGCGTCGCCGTTTATCAATTTGAAATCGCCGTATTTTTCCACCCGCACCCGTCCACCGGGATTTGTACAGAAAGTTCTGACCTTATCGCCGTGGCGTTTAGTCGTAAAAATAAATTTGGGATCGTAAACACTATCGGTAATGAAATCGTAAAATTGTCTATTTAGTTCCAGGCGAATTCCCACATCAATCGGACCGAAATTATGGTTGATATTCAGCTCATTGGCTATGTCGCGAAACCAATAAGCGCCGCTGCGCCCCGGAGCGGCCAGAATAACTTGAGCATTATATTTTATTTGTTTTTTGTTGCAGTGGCAAACAAGCCGAAAATTATTGTCATTGCTTTTTTCGATTGCTACGGCTTCCGTGTTCAGCAGAAAATCCGTTTTTTTCAGATATCCACGTAAATAATCAACCAAAGCCTTGCCGTTATCAGTGCCCCAGTGCCACTGCTCAGGCGCGATAAATTGAGCGCCATGCTCAAAGGCCATATCTGCAAGCGCTTGAAGCTTTCTGTTATTATCTATAAAGGTAACCTGCCGACAGCGCGGAAATCCGACAAACACCTCTTTGATTTCCTTCATCATTTTTTCTGCCGCGGCGCGATCAATTTGCAGTTCATCAATATCCAGCCCGACGCGGTAATCGAAATTCAGTTTGCCATCATTGAGCAGTCCTCCGGCGGGATATGGATTGCGGTCAATAATGGCAATTTTATCCAGCCCCAGTTTTTCCAGCTCGATTGCGGCAAAAAGTCCGGCCGGGCCTGAACCAATAATCAGAACATTATAGTTTTTCATTCTCATAACGCCCTACCTCTTTCCCAATTGCTGATTAGTCATAATTAGTTTATTTTTGAAACTCCAATTCCGAAAGTGAATAACCTAAAGGTCACTATAGGCGTAGCGGAATTGGTAAGTTGAACAATCCCGCGCAGCGGAGGGTTTAATACCCCGCAGCTTGCTGCGGAATCTGTTTCCAAAGCTTGCTTTGGGGTTCATACCCGTGATTATCCCATAATCTCTTCGTCTGCAAAGCTAAAGTAGTTGCCATCACCAATAATAATATGATCCAGAACCTTAATGCCCATGAGCTTTCCGGCGGCGGCCAGTTCCTGCGTGAACTTTTTATCTTCCGGGCTGGGCGCAATGTTCGCGCTGGGATGATTGTGAACGCAGATAATTGCCGACGCAAATTTTTGCAGGGCCGCGTGGATGATTTCCCGCACAATCGGCATGGCGTGGTTGACCGTGCCTGTAGCAGTATCGGCAATTTCGATGATGCGATTATTGCTGTTGAGATAGACAACTTTAAATACTTCGGTCTTGAGATCGCGCATTTGCGGCATGATAATATTGACGACATCCTGCGCGGAACCGATCTTCTGCTTTGGGGGAAGGACTTCAATGTCACGGAAACGCCGCCCGATTTCCAGTGCGGCTTGAATTTGCGCGATTTTAGCAGGGCCAAGGCCTTTGAATTCTTTCCACTCACGCATATCGGTATGGCTCATGTTGCGGAAGGTGCCGAACTTATCAATAATCCGGCGCGCCAGATCAATGGCACTCACGCCTTTTGCGCCTGTGCGCAGGAGAATTGCCAGAAGTTCGGAATTGCTGAGCGCTCCCGCGCCTTTTTTGAGAAGCTTTTCTCTGGGGCGATCGTCCTGCGGCCATGATCGAATGCCGGTTGTTTTAGTTTTTTTAGGCATGTTCTATTATCCTCTTCAATCTAGATTCACCCTAAATAACCTAAGGGTCACGCCGGGGCACTTCGCCCGCCTTCACGGGAATGACAAATAGGATTTTACGGCTTTGTGCTTATTATCCCACGGCGCTGTGCGCCTGGGATATCCCGATGTGCTTCGCACATAGGATAATTCAACTAACAAATATTACTGCGCTATGCTTGTAATATTTTAGTTTCATTAGTTCGTCTTACGCTTCAAACCTACAGTGACCTTTAGTTTATTCACTTCGTTCGTTTTACCACGGCGCTACGCGCCTGGCATAATTCGTCCAGCAAGCTTCAGTTCACTTTGTTTCTGAAGCTTGGGTCTCATTATCAGCTTGGCTCAAATCCCGCGGCGCTTCGCGCCTGGGATAGTTCGTCTTACGCTTCAAACCTACAGTGACCTTTAGTTTATTCACTTCGTTCGTTTTCAGCTTGGCTCACTACATAAGCAACAAATCTCTCATCGTGGCTCAAGCTTATATCAATGTTAGTTTCTCTGCCGTCGACGTAAACACGCGGCGGTTGAAGTTCTCCATTTTTTCTTGTTCTCTTGATCTTTATATGATGGAAATTAAGAGAAAAGTGTCTGGCTAAACTCTGCCCGAGGCAGTAGCGCAAATAAAGCGACGGATTAATCTTTTCTTTTTCCGGCAGGTCGTCAACGTTCCAGATTAATTTATCCAGAGCCGTAAGCACATCTACGCCTACGCAATGAACATACTGGAGATTGGAAAAAAGACGGATGTAAACGCTGCCCTTCCCAGGAACAATAACTTCGCCTTCAGAATATTTTGATTGGGTTTTATTGAAAATTACTTGCCATCGCCGCGGCAGAAAAGCGGCATCAGGGCGAGATTTTTTTATCACTTTGAACGCGGTTTCCTTGCACGCCCAGTGCGACCAAAGCGCCGCATCCGGATCTCCCGCGTTTTGGACAAATTCAATTTCAGCATTTGTGAGGATTTTTTTTAGAAATCGCGAATCTTTGCTTTTCCCCGCATTCGCTGGTTCCTTCAAATCCACAACATCGTTCCCGACGTAGGACAAAATATTTTTCCTCCATTTGCGCGAGCCGGTCAATTATTTGTTTGGCGTATTCGCGTTGCACTCTCAAGTCGCTTCCTTCCACATGTTCCGGCGTAAAAACTTCCATCTGCACCGAAAATTTTTCGCCCCAGGCAGGAATGATACTATAGCTATCCTGTTTATCTCCACGCAGATACATGAACAATACTTTGCAGTTTTCCACGTTTTTGACGAAACGTCCCACACCATAAGAAAAATCTTCTTTATTTACCCGTCCGGTGCGGGAACGCTTGCCTTCCGGAAAAATCATGATGGTTTCGCCGCTCTTCAGAAGATAGATACATTTTTCCAGAGATTCTTTCATCTTCTCGCGGGACCCGCCGCGATTGATGGGAATGCACTTGGACAGGTAACACAATACCCTAAGAAAAATATTGCTCTGGAAATTACTTCCTTCAGGCAAATTCCAGGGCAGCTTCCTGTAGTTGATTATATATTGGCCCAAACTAAAAATGGCATAAGCTAAAATAAAAGAGTCAACCATTGTCAAATGATTAGAGCAAATAATCCAGGAACCATTATGCCGGGAAAATTCAATCGCGCACTGGCGGCGGATTTCTTTCAAATTCCTTACCCGATAAAAGAAAATCAAGGCCACAAAAAAATACAAAGGCGCTATGATCAGTATTGTAATTCTCCCTAAAATATTTTGCAGATACAGAAATATTTTTGATTTTCTATCCATCTTCTATCCAAGTTTTTGTTTGATAATTTTGACAGCATCGCCAATTGTTCTAATTTTATCCGCTTCATCATCATCAATACTAATACCGTAAACATCTTCACACCTGATGATAACATCAACTAAACGCGCTGAATTTACTTTCAGATCATTTAAAATGTGTGTATCCATCGTTGCCTTGTCCAAAAGATCCTGATTCTTGGCATAGGCTTTTAAAATGTTGACCATTTCTTCAAAAATTTTCTTGTCATCCATGAAAAATATCTCCTTATAAAATATTATTTTTCTTCCCACTTTTTAAATATAATGCAGCTGTTGACATCGCCGAAACCAAAACCGGCTTTGGCGAAGATTTTCAATTGCGGAAATTCCAAACATTTATGCGGAATCTTTTGAGCAAACTTCTCAATATCCGGGTGTACATCCTCACAATTGATTGACGGATGCAGGAATCCTTTATAAATCTGCAAAACAGAAGCCACAGATTCTATAGCGCCGGCGGCACCCAGACAATGACCAATTAACGATTTTGTGGATTGAATATAAGGGAAATTATCGGGGGTTCTCTCCAGCGCCTCCGCCCAATTACTTACTTCAAAAGGGTCGGCATATGTCGCCGTTAAATGTCCGTTAATGGCGTCAACTTCGGCCGGATTAATGCCGGCATCGGCCACCGCGCCGCGAATACATCTTTTCACTCCTTCAGGATTAGGCGCAGTCATGGAACCGCCCATTCTCTGCCCGCCGCAATTAACATAGCCGCCTATTATTTCCGCGTAAATTCTGGCTCCTCTGGCCAGGGCGGTTTCGAGGTCTTCCAGCAGCAGCATGGCTCCGCCGGAACCGGGAACAAAACCGCAGGCGGTAGCGCTCAGCGGACGGGAACCCGCCGCGGGATTATCGTTAAATTTGCGGCTCATTACACGCATGGCGTCAAAACCTGCCCAGATATAAGGCGATGCTCCTTCGGAACCGCCGGCCACCATACGTTTGGCTAATCCCATTCTTATTCTCCATAGAGCGTCAATAATTGCTTCATTACCGGTACTGCAAGCCGCTGAATTCGATGTAACTTGATTGCCGGCACTGATCAAACCGGAAATTCGGGCGCTGGTACCGCTGTTCATCACTTGCTCAACACAGCGGCTGCCCAATCGTCTTACCCGTCCTTCATTAACCAAGGGAATTATACTTTGGGCAATCGTATCCATGCCACCGATCCCTGAACCGGCAATAACTCCTGTGTCCCAATCTACCGCGTCGTCATCGCTGTCGGGCAAGCTAAATCCGGCATCCGTCCAGGCATCCACCGCAGAGACCGAAGCAAAGCCAATATTATCATTGAGGGATAAAAGCTTTTCCCGATCGAAATAACTTTTCCTGATTTCGTCGAAATTTTCCGGAACACCGGCAATCTGGCAGCCGAATTTTAATTCCTCTAATTGAGGAATAAAGCGGATACCGGAACGTCCTTCTTTAAGCGCCTGTTCGAAATTATCCAGACCGTGCGCATTGGGAGCGGCTACTCCCATTCCTGTAATCACCACTCTTTTTTTCATGATTCCACTCCCATTCCGGCTAATTTCCCCACACAAACAATTTCGCCATTTTCTCTTTCCATACTAATGTCCACTTTCAATGCGCCTCTGCGCATATAGATTTTTTTTCCTCTCACAATGACTCTTTCGCCGGGTTTTACAATCCCCTTGAACTCTACACCATCTGCCAGTGAAAAGAGGCTTAGCGGCCCCTTCATCTGGCTGGGACGAACATGCCTCTGGCACGCCAGCAGATACATTCCATAAGCGACAACCCCGATCTGCGCCATCGTTTCAATCAGAATTACTCCCGGTGTAATCGGACGTCCGGGAAAGTGCCCGCGATAAAAAAATTCATCCTCGCGAAACCGGTAAGCCCCGACTATCTGTTCCTCATCGAGACTGATAATCTCATCAATGAAACGAAAAGGCGCTTGCTGCGGTACAAGCTCTAATATCTCTTGTTTGATTGCGGCATCAGCCTCCATAAAGGCCTCCGTTGACATGAATCACCGATCCCGTAATGTAGCTTCCTTTTTTAGCTAAAAAAGCGACAACTTCCGCAACTTCTTCGGGTTTACCAATACGTCCCAAATCGATATTAGTCATGATCTTATTTTTCACTTCCTGCGGCAATTCTCCAGTCATGTCTGTTTCGATAAAGCCGGGAGCAACGGAATTGACTAAGACATTTCGTCCTCCGAGTTCCTGCGCCAAAGATTTGGTAAAGGCATCCAGCGCCGCTTTCTCCATCGTGTAGGGAATTTGTCCGGCATTGCCTGTATGTCCAACAACACTGGAAATATTAATGATGCGCCCGGATGGACTGCGCAGCAGGAATTGCCGCAGAATTCTTTTGGTCAAGTACCAGACACCGCGCGTCAACGCACGCTGTGCGTCAAATTGATCTACTTTCATGGAAAGAATATCGGCGTTAATCGACTGCCCGGCATTGTTGACCAAAACATCCACGCGGCCTGCCGTATCCTTGAGTTTTCCGATCATGGCGTCAATTTGTTCTATGCTCGCCAGATCCGCTTGAAGTAAAAAGCCGTCTTTTATTTCCGAAAGCATTTGTTGCGCCCGCTCGGCACTCTTATTGTAATGAATGCCGACATGAAAACCATCGGCTGCCAAAGCACGACAACATGCGGCCCCTATTCCTGTCGCGCCGCCGGTTACTAAAACAACCGGTTTTTCAATCATCAGTCACCCCCCACTTTCAGCATCATGTATGCCCAGGTCAGTCCGGCGCCGACAATAACCATGGCGATGTTGTCGCCTGATTGAACTTCATCCCAGTGCATACTCAAAGAGCAAGGAGCGCCGCAGCAGCCGACATTGCCGAATTGATCAACATTGTACCAATGGTGATTGGGCTTTATCCCTCTGCGTTCGCACACTGCTTTAAGCATCATTAAATTGGCTTGATGGCCAATAAAGATAAAACGCTGAGCTTCGGCCGCATATTGATCCTGGAGCACTTTGAGACATTCTGTCGTTGTCCTGATGGCATATCCCTGAACGGCGTTGCCATCCTGATGAAAAGTCCAGTCCCCGTCAATACCGACTTTTCTCCATCCCGATGGACGGGAATCAAAACCGCCGCTGACAAAAACGGCGCGGGTGGGAACTTTTGTCGATACTATTGCCGCGATCGCGCCGTCGCCGAAAAGAACTGCCGAATTGCGATCAGAATAATTAATAGCCCTTGTCGGTGATTCCGCGCCGATGAGCAAAATATAAGGCGGCAGTGTCTCCGGCTGCATACGCAAAAGAAAATTGACCTGCATGCCAAAAGTAGAACAAGATGAATTCAAATCGAAACAGGCCACTTCAATACCGAGTTCCCCGGCCATCGCCGATGCCTCCGCCGGCGAAATGTTATCCGGTGTCGAAGTGCCGGCAATAACCAGACCAATATCTTCCGGTTTTAGCGAAGCGCGCTTCAGTGCCACCCGAGCCGCTGCCGCTCCCATCTGGTAATTTTTGTATTGTCTGATGGCGTAAGATTCCATCGGATTAATATTTTTTGTTTGCCTGATATAATCCAGAGGCAGAACCGTCCGGCGGTTTTGAATGCCGACACGTTCCATAATCCATTCGTTATTGGTGCCGATATCCAGGTCTTCTAAAAATTTATTGGAAATAATATTTTCGGGATGAAAATGTCCCACAGAATGAAGATAAAGCATCTCTAAACAATCTCCCGTCCGATGATCATATTTTGTACTTCCCGGACACCCTCGTAAATATCAATAATATGGGCATCGCGTGCAAGTTTGGAAATCTCATAATCGGTTGTAAAACCATAACCACCATGCAGATGAAGGCCTTCAGTTGAACAAAAGACAGCTGCTTCCGCGGCCGTGTTCTTAGCTAGAGAAGCATAAATTCCGGCATCGCTTGCTTTTTCCTGAATTTTACAAATGGCCTTCAAAAGAGCCAGTTCTGCCAGTTCAACTTTTTTCCACATGGCCGTCAACATTTCTCTGGCCACGGGAAGATCGCAAATCCTATGACCGAATTGTTTGCGCTCCCGTGTATATTCCAGTGTAACCGTAAACGCCCTTTTAGCCAAACCTAAACCAATCGCCGCAACCATCGGCCGTGCATAATCCAAAACGTCAACAATATATTTAAATCCGAGCCGCCGGTCTCCGATAATCTGATTCGGATGGATAATAACGTCCTCAAAAGTTACACTGGCCGTGTTGGAAAGCCTTTGTCCTAATTTATCCTCAGGCTTACCAATTATTATCTTCCCGCCTGTTGGTACGTTTATTTCTCTGGTAGACTGCCCGATATCGGGAATATCGGCGGCTGTAACCGGTTCTACCGGAATAATAACACAAGCCATGAAATTACCTGTGGGCTTCCCCAGCTTACAAAGAACAGTATATTGAGAAGCATAAGAAGCATTGGTAATAAAGCACTTGGAACCGTTTAAAACATAATTTCCGTCATCCTTCTTGCTGATAAAACTGGTCATCATCGAATTATCTGAACCGGCGTTAGGTTCCGTTAAACAAAAAGAAGCCAAGAGAGGCTTCTCGACAAAAGGCTGGAGAAATAATTTTTTTTGCTCATCCGTCCCATGCTGGCTGATTACAACGTTGGCTAAATCATTGCACATCGCCGAAGTGGAGATACCCGTATCGCCGTAAGAAAGTTCTTTAATGATGAAGGCCGAAGTAACTGCGTCAATTTCATAACCTTTGACGGATTCCGGAATACACAAATTGAGAATACCCGTTTCCCAGGCCTTGTTAATGATGTTCCACGGAAAAACATGACCTTTCTCCAGCTCTAAAATATGCGGCGTTATTTCATTTTTTACAAATTTTCGCACAGTATCCAGGTACGTTAATTGATTTTCATTAAGACTTAAATCCATAAATCAGACCCCTCTTTTTTTCTTATATTAGGCATAAATTTATAAAGCAATTCCCTTTATTGAATTTCTCTTCAAAAAAGGAGGCTTTTTTAACATTGTTGCACTACGCGGCAAATTCTTTTTTAGGAATATTTTGAGCTCCCGCACCTGCCGGCGAATCAAGTCCATATTTCGTCCGCAGAAATTTTTCCATGGTTGCGGGATATAAGATATATGCCAGCACATCTTCATCGTTGCGGGCAAGATTGCCAATTAGTTTTTTTGCCGCCTCGATTTCCGGCTCCAGATAATCAGCCGGTCTTCCGGATATCGGCACCTGTCCACGCTTGTAATTCTTCAGTATCTTCTTGGACAATTCCGGATCAATCTGCATTGGAGTTTTGCCGTACAGGCCCAGAACAAAATCTTTAAGCTGGTTGGACACTCTCACATAACGACCGAAAAGCACATTTAAAACAGCCTGAGCTCCTATGATTTGCGATACAGGCGTTACAAGGGGCGGACTGCCCATATCTTTGCGGGTTTGCACTACTTCTATATAGATTTCATCTATTCGATCCAGCGCGTTCATTTCTTTTAGTTGACCGGTCAAGTTGGAAATCATACCGCCGGGAATTTGATGGGCAAGAACTCCGTTATCAATGATTGATAATTTATTGGTGGCCAGATGGCTGCTGTATTTCGGAGCAATATTTTCCAGATGTTCACCCAGCACCAGCAATTTGTGCAAATCCATTCCGGTCGCGCGTTCGGTTCCCCGAAGAGCCGCAACCAGCGGCTCAATGGCGGGCATAGAAGTTCTCAGCGCAAAAGGCGCCAGACATGTATCCACAACATCAACCCCGGCCTCTATCGCTTTTAAATATGTCATAGCAGCCATGCCACTGGTGTAATGGGAATGTAAGTGCAGCGGCAATTTAATTTCTTTTTTTATGGCAGAAACCAAATCATACGCGTCATAGGGAGAAAGCAGCCCCGCCATATCTTTAATGCAGACCGCATCCGCGCCCATTTGCTCCAGTTCTTTAGCTTTGGCCACAAAATATTCAAGAGTGTAAACTTCTCCTCCCATACGGACGTCTGTCAACGAATAACAAACCGCTCCATGAAACTGCTTGCCGTTGGCTTTAATTCTTTCCACGCAAGTTTCCATATTGCGGAAATCGTTTAACGCGTCAAAACAACGGAAAATATCAATCCCGATTTCGCAGGCTTTATCCACAAAAGCGCGCACCACATCATCGGCGTAATGACGGTAGCCAACCAGATTTTGTCCACGGATAAGCATGGCAAAAGGCGTTTTGGTGATGTACTTTTTCAAAATCTTCGGCCGCATCCAGGGGTCTTCGCCCAAGAATCTATGCATGGTGTCGAAAGTCGCGCCGCCCCAGACTTCCATCGCGTGAAAGCCGCAACTGTCCATCTCTTCGGCAATGGGAAGCATATCTTCCGTTTTCATCCTTGTAGCATAAATAGATTGATGCCCATCGCGGAAAGTATTATCTTGAATCTTTATGGGATTAGTTGGAACTTTTTCTGAATTATTCAAAACCACGCCTCCATCATTGTGGTATTATTTTTCGTCTTGCCATAAAAAGCAAGTTTTTTATGCAATTTTAATTTGAGTCGCTAAAAATCTTTTTGGCGGCGGCAAGTCCGGTAATCGATTGGCAGGCTACGCCTATCGTTTTAAAAAATTCGCGAAGAGGCCGCGTCGGCCCGATTTCATAGATTATCTCCGCTTTTGCCGCCAAGCTCTGCATATTTTCGCGCCAATGCACGGTATTACTGAGTTGATTTACAAGTTTTTCTCTTATTCCGGCAATATCTTCCGAATGAAAACCGCCGGTAAAATTTGAAGTCACTTTAGAGGCATTTTGCGGATTTAAATTCTTACCGAATTTCTCCAAAGTATCGGCAAAACGATTTTCTATTGATTTCATTAAACGGCTATGAAACGGAGCGCTTACATTCAAACGAATAAATCGGAATGGTTTTTCAGATCCAAGAGTCTGCGCCAATCTTTTTTCTATTTCGGGAAGCGCGGATAATTCACCGCTGATAACTACCTGGTTGGCTGAATTAATGTTGGCCACATCAACCGGTAAATCTTCCATCAACTTCTTGAGTATATCAATGTCTATATTTTCGGAAATAATCGCCGCCATACCGCCAACACCTACCGGCACAGCTTCCTGCATCAATTTTCCACGCGTTTGAACTATTTTTAAAGTTTCAGCTAAAGGCATTACCCCGGTAGCGACAAACGCCGTAAATTCACCTAAGGAATGACCTCCAAAATACTCAGACGCAAAGCCATAACGTTTGGATAAACCTCTGAGCATGGCTATTTCTGTTGTTACAATGCAAGGCTGTGTATATTCGGTAAGATTCAGCTTTTCGTCTTCTCCAAAACACATATGCGATACATCCCACCCCAACGCATCGGCCGCTTCTTCGTATGTTTCGCGGCATACTGGAATTTGTTCATAAAAGTCTTTACCCATGCCTGGTCTTTGCGAACCTTGCCCGGGAAAAACAACCGCTATATTTTTATCATCTTTCATATCTGCAGAAATTTCCTTTTTAGTTTGGGTGAATGTATCTCAAAACACAACTAATAACAATGGCAAAAGTCTCTTATGGAAAGCACAATCTATGCCACAAACCAGGAAAACATTACAAGATTAAAGGAATTGGAATTTATTATGTTTTTTAAAGAATCAATCTACGATAAAGTCAAAAGAAGTCAATTGATATGTGTAAAACCGTTCACACTGCGAATCAAATTTCGCCTCAGTATATTGGGCGGTAAAAAAACAAAGAATCGATTACACCGGAATCTCCAACTCCACAACTTTAAATACCGCTGTTTGGACTCCTTCGGCTCCAGCCGGAGGAGCCTCCACTTTGGAATTGGAGTGGCGATTAACATTTAAACTGTTACAGCTGGCAATCCCGATTCATTACATTGGTTTCAAGTTTCTATTCGACCCTTGCGGCGTTGATGGCTGTTCTGAAGAAGGTTCGCTCTCTTTATTGCATGCATCAACACAGTTTTGAAATTCTACATTACAGCTTCTTTTATCTGCATTTATATTTAAACAAACTTGCTGTTTTTTGGAGCAGTTACTAATGCATTTTTTTACACTTGTTTGTTCCGCGATAGAGATGCCAGAAAAAGAGACGATTAAAAAATACACGGCTATGACTAAACACGAAATAAGGGAAAATATTCTCAACTGTTTCATGATGCTACCTCCTTTAAACTCACAGTTACGTTTTCCAATAGTTTGAGATAAATTAAGTTTGAAAACAAGAAATGCTTTCTATGTTAAATATAACACTTTCCTGACATTTAAGCAATCCTCAAAAAACTGGTGGCAACTGCTGGGGGACTCATCTACTTAGAAATACCTGCCTTTCGCTTTCACAGGCACAAAATAAAAATGGCATTTAAAAACTTTTTACGGTTTCGTTAAAAAGTTTAAACCAAATACAATATTAATCCTTTTTCACTTGACTGTTAAGCATTCTATTTCCTATACTCCGCGAATCAGAAAAAGAATTGCTGTCTGACAAAGGGTATTCTTATCAAATTAAATTATAAGAAGGAGAATCGCGATGAAATTTGAAGATGTGAAAAAAATCGCAATGATTGGTGCGGGGGCTATGGGAAACGGTATTGCCACCTGCGGTCTCATGGCAGGTTATACTGTAGTTCTGCGGGATATCGAGCAGAGATTTGTTGACAGCGGTGTAGCCGGTGTCAAGAGCAGCCTTGCCAAATTCAAAGAAAAGGGGAAAATAACCCCCGAAGCTCACGATTCGGCCTTGGCGCGTCTGATCCCAATAGTTGATCTTCAGGAAGCAGTAAAAGATGCAGACTTCATTATCGAAGCTGTTCCGGAAAAACTGGATATCAAACAGGGCGTCTTTGCCGAACTTGACAAATATGCTCCAAAACACGCGATTCTGGCATCCAATACCTCAAACATCAGCATTACAGACATAGCCAAAGCAACCAGCAGGCCGGATAAAGTCATCGGTTATCATTTTTTCAATCCGGCAGTTCTGATGAAGTTGGTGGAAATCACCAAAGGCGCCAAGTCCTCTGACGAATCAGTTCAGATCGGCTATGAACTGGCTAAAAAAATGAAGAAAGTTCCTGTAATCGTCAAGAAAGATTCTCCCGGTTTCATTTTCAACCGCGTCAATGAACCTTCCACGCTGTTATTGTCCCTGATTCTGCAAGATGGCAAGCCCACTCCCGAAGAATTTGATGCCGCTATGAAACCTCTTATGCCCATGGCTCCTTTTGAGCTTATGGACTATGTGGGAATAGATATCGCTTACCATAGCCTTCTCTACTTCTCTCAAGTTCTTTCCCCCGAATACAAGCCCTCTGCAGCTATGGACGCTCTTTTGAAAGCGGGCACGTTGGGCAAAAAGACCGGTAAGGGCATTTACGACTGGTCTGCCGGAAGACCAACTATTGATCTGACGAAAGCAACCAAGGAATACGACATCAATCATTTGATCGCTACACAGGTTAACGAAGCAACAAAGGTTCTGGCTGAAGACGTAGCTGAAAGCGCGGCTGAAATTGATCTAGCCATGGCCAATGGCGGCGGCTCTCCTTTCGGCCCCTTCGCGCTGGCTCAAAGCATAGGATATAATATTCTGATGGCAAGACTGGAAGACCTCTACAAAAAATTCAAGCTGGAAGTTTTTAAACCAACAGAAATGATGAAAAAAGGCGATATAAAAGTCTGATAAAATTTGATGTTTTTTGAACTAAGAAAGCACGGCTCTAAATGTAAAAGGGCCGTGCTTACTTATCTTTTCTTTGACAAATGTAAATTCAATCTGCTATGTCAATAAAAAATCTATCAACTCAAAAGGAATGAATATGGCCGATCAATTAAAATTTAAAGAAGTTTATTCTCAATCCATCAATCAGCCGGATATTTTCTGGGGAAAAGCGGCAGAGGACGTTATCTGGAACAAGAAATGGGATAAGGTTCTCGACGACAGCAAAAAACCTTTTTACCTCTGGTTTACCGGAGGGGAATTAAACACCTGCTACAACGCTCTCGACTATCATGTTGAATCGGGACGGGGAGAACAGGTGGCTATTATTTATGACAGCCCGGTAACAAACACTGTTCAAAAAATTTCGTATAAGGAATTACTGGACAGGGTATCAAAATTTGCCGGCGTTCTTAGTTCGCTGGGCGTCAAAAAAGGCGATACCGTCATCATTTACATGCCGATGATACCTGAAGCCCTGGTTGCCATGTTTTCCTGCGCCCGCATCGGGGCAGTGCATTCAGTTGTCTTCGGCGGCTTCGCGCCCAACGAGCTGGCTATCCGCATTGACGACGCCAAACCGAAAGTTATGATTTCGACATCCTGCGGCATCGAAGGAAAAAAGGTGATTCCCTACAAACCGCTTCTCGATGAAGCTATAAAAATAGCCGCTCACAAACCGGGGAAATGCGTCATTTACCAACGTCCTCAGGTTCAGGCGGAATTGACAGCGCCGCGCGATCTGGATTGGAACACTCTGATGAAAGACGCCAAACCGGTGCCCTGTGTATCCGTCGCCGCGACAGACCCTCTTTATATCCTCTACACCTCGGGAACGACTGGCAAACCTAAGGGCGTCGTGAGAGATAATGGCGGCCATGCCGTGGCCCTGAAATGGTCGATGAAATACATTTATAACATGAAGCCGGGTGAAGTTTACTGGGCCGCGTCCGATGTCGGCTGGGTTGTCGGCCATTCCTATATTGTCTATGCTCCCCTGTTTTATGGATGCACCACCATCCTCTACGAAGGGAAACCGGTCGGAACACCGGACCCGGGTGCTTTCTGGCGAGTCATTTCGCAACATGGCGTTTCCGTTTTGTTCACTGCTCCTACGGCTTTCCGCGCCATCAAGAAGGAAGACCCCAACGGCGACTATCTGAAAAAATATAATATCGGTTGCCTCAAATATCTTTTTCTGGCGGGCGAGCGCCTTGATCCCGACACCTATCACTGGGCAAGCGAAATGCTGAAGATTCCCGTGGTGGATCACTGGTGGCAAACGGAAACCGGCTGGCCCATCGCCGCCAACTGCATGGGCATCGAGCCGTTCCCCATCAAGGCCGGTTCACCGACGAAGCCGGTCCCCGGCTATAATGTGCAGGTCCTCGATTCC
The DNA here is from genome assembly GCA_049517435.1 of Smithella sp. Taxonomy (GTDB): domain Bacteria; phylum Desulfobacterota; class Syntrophia; order Syntrophales; family Smithellaceae; genus Smithella. The sequence continues at coordinate 20,497 of JBEKRZ010000006.1, forward strand.
GACGGAAACCTGCTTCCCGACGGCGAAGAAGGATCTGTGGTGATCAAGCTTCCCCTTCCCCCGGGGTGCCTGCCCACACTTTGGCAGGATGATAAACGTTATCTGGAATATGTCACGGAAAGACCGGGCTATTATGTGACTGGCGACGGCGGACGCTTCGATGAGGACGGTTATATCTTCATCATGGGACGCATCGACGATGTCATCAACGTCGCGGGGCATCGGTTGTCCACCGGCGCGATGGAAGAAATCGTCTCCAAGCACAAGGACGTGGCGGAATGCGCTGTTTTCGGCGCCGAGGACCAACTGAAAGGGCAAGTTCCCGTGGGATTCGTCGTGCTGAAGGCGGGTGTGAACCGCGATCCGAAAGACATTATCAAGGAACTCGTCCAGATGGTTCGTTCCGAACTCGGAGCGCTGGCCTGTTTCAAAGAAGCCGCTGTGGTCAAGGCATTGCCTAAAACAAGGTCAGGGAAAACCCTGCGTGCCACCATGCGCAAAATAGTTGACGGCAAGGATTATGTCGTGCCATCTACCATTGATGATCCTTCCGTACTGGACGCCATCGCTGAATCGGCTAAAACCATCGGCTACGGGAAAAAATAATCTGAGGCTGTTGAAATAACCTGAAGGTCATGCGAACGCTCATCTGCGGAGTTTACCCCGGCGAAGGCCGGGGTTGCGCTGCAAACCGCACCGCTCAATATATTAGTATATCAGGAGATGTCTTAACAAACAGCAACTATGGGTTGTACGTCAAGCCATTCCATTGTCTCATGTGAAGCATGCCATAAGTCATAATTATTTTGTAAGTTGAGCCATAGTTCAGGGGTCGTGTTGAAAGCCTTTGAAAAACGTAATGCCATATCGGAAGTTATGGAGCCGCGTTCGTTCACTATCTTGGATAAAGTTTTCCGCGATACCTTAAGGCTCTTAGCCAAGTCTGTTAATGTTAAATTTAAAGGTTCGATATAATGAACTTTCAATATATGTCCCGGATGCGCTGGTGGTCTTTTTCTGTTTTTCATATTTTCCTCCCGCCTCTCATCTTTTTATAACGATTAATGATAATCTTCATAATTTACATCGTAAGCATCACCATTTTTAAACTTAAATGTAATTCTCCAGTTTCCGGATACGGATACCGCCCAACGTGATTCACTTTTAGGCAGCAATGGGTGAAGCCCTGAACCCGGATACCCCATATCTCTTATTTCATTTGCTGCATCAAGATGATCAAGTATGTCTAATAATTTATCGGTATGTTTTGTTTGTATGCCTTTTTTAATTCCGTCTTCAAAAAGAGCTTTAAGTCCTTTATGAGCAAATGAATTTATCATGTATTATAGTGTAACCACAACGGTTACGCTTGTCAAGTATTTTTATACGTTGTCATGGGAACTTTCCAAAATTTTAGGATATCAAATTCAAATCCGGGGACATCCATACTAATGATTGGTTTCTTCTATTATTGATTTCTCAAAGTTTTTCTTTGTAATTCATCGCTTTCAAATATTCAATTCTTTCAATCAGCGGAGGATGAGAATAATAAAACCATACATACATAGGATGGGGATGCAGATTGGTCAGGTTGTCTTTGGCTAAGCGTTTGAGGGCGTTAATCATAGGTTCTGAAGTTCCAACTAAATCTCTCGCCATTTTATCGGCCTCACGTTCATAGCGGCGCATGATCGCCGCGCCAATGGGACTTAAGAAAAATCCGGCGCAACTCAAATAAAGCGATACTAACAACAAACCGGCATAGACAGGCGTAGATTTCAAGCCGAACGTACTGTACAGCGGCGGCCAATTCACGATCAGATAGACAAAATAAAGACCGATAAGGGACGCAACGATCATAAATATTAATTGCTTCAAAATATGCTTCTTTTTCCAATGGCCGATTTCATGCGCGAGCACTGCCAGTATTTCTTCCGGCGAATGAGAAGCCAACAGCGTGTCAAACAGAACGATGCGCTTGGTTTTGCCGATACCCGTAAAATAGGCATTGGTATGTTTAGAGCGTTTGCCCTCATCGACCTGATAAATTCCTTTAGCCTTTAATCCCACTTGCGCCATCAATGCTGTAATCTTTTCTTTGAGCAGTTCATCCTTGATGGGTTCATATTTATTAAAGAGCGGCGCGATGACCACCGGGTAAAGCCACATCAGTAAAATTTCGAACATGGTAAAAAAAATCCAGGCCCAGAACCACCAGCTTTTAGGCAGGTAAAGAATAAAAGCCATGAAGGCGGAAAGCAGAAATCCCATCAAGACGGCAGAAATAATTACGGACTTGATCAGATCGGTAAGCCAGAGACGCCAGGTAATTGTGGAAAAGCCGTATTTCTTTTCCAGAACAAAAGTATGGTAAAGATCGAAGGGAATTCCGGCAACACCGCCGATTACCGCCAGCACTCCGAAAAAAATAAGCGCTTGCCAGATTAAATGCAGATGCAATCCTGCCAGTTTGCCGACAAGCACTGGCAATAAAAGAAACAGTATAGCGAGTTCCAGAATATCCTCGGCTAAATTTTCCTTGGTCTCCAAACGCGAATTGTCATAAGTATAGTCCACCATTTTCGCCAGAGTTTCTTCATCAATGACACCTTGAAAAACAGGTGGAATCTCTTTGCCATGATTGCGCAAATGCCTGATATTGAGCTGCTGTAAAATATAACGCCAAATTATCCGGCCGAGAAACAAAAATAAAAATAAAAACAAAAGTGTCTTTTCCATAAGCTATCGATCTTTATGAAGCTCCTCTATTCGTCACTATCTGTCATTCCCGCGTAGGCGGGAATCCAGTATTTAAAGAAATTACAGTTATGCAAAGGTCGCATAATACACCACCGCGTCCGTTGGGGTTCATACTTTTGATTTCTTGTAAATTTCCTGTCGGTGGCCGAGGTTTATTTCAACAGATTTCTTGTATTTAATGTTAAAGGCCAAGAGTTTTCCTCAACTCTTTTCCGGAAATAACTTCATCTTTCGGATTTCTTAAACGATCAATGGCAATCCGTAAATCAGCAAAATCTTCAATATATGCTTCCAATGCCTTTTGGATATGGAAAGAACGCGGCCTTTCCGTTTCTTTCGCAATATCGTCAAGAAGCTTTTTTAATCCTTCAGGAACACGGATATATACTGTGGATCTCATAATACACCTATTTATTAATCGTGTGTATTGTATACGATTTATGGCATGCATGCAAAAACTATATTTTCAAATCAAGGGTGAATAAAGGGGATGGTTGTCCCTATTATTATGAATTACCCAAGATCGAAGGTCTCTTTAAACGGCTTATGTCCCCCGAATATTCCAAATATTCACATTAGTCTGATTAGTCTGCAAAAATGGCTGCAAAATTTCGGGGATTAAGAATGATGATATCTTTATACCTTTTCAGGATAAGCAAATCTTCATCGCCGGTAACGATATAATCCGCGGCTGCATCTATAGCGCAGGCAATAATCATGTCATCATTTGGATCTCTGCAAATACGAGGGACAGGACTTAGATGATCAAGTATTTCAGATACGGCCTCCGAAACTATGGACGTGATTTCATACAAGTCGTTGGATGAAAGTTTGAACTTTTTTTTAAGTATACCTTCAAATTCTCTGATAATATCATCACAAAGAACAAGATCGAAAGCTTGTTTGCGTGCCCGGAGCAGAAGGTCGGAGCAAAGCCCTTCGGTCAAGAAAGCGGCCACAAGAACATTTGTATCGAATACTGCTTTCACGATATTGCCTTAAAAACATCATCATCCGTGACGAGTCCCGCTTTCTTTGCTTTAGGAATCAATCGTTTTTTCATCTGGCAGAATCTTTTCTCCCACAAAAATTCCCCCAGGGATTCTTTCACAATATCACTTTTATTCCTTCCTGTTTTCCTGGCCAGAATATCCAGTTGGGCGGCCATTTTCTCCGGCAAACTAACAGACAGAACACTTCTCATATCGCACCTCCTGCCCTACAATACACTACAAGCATAAAAGATTCAAGTGAAAGATATCCGTTCCCAACGTTCGGTCGAGTTTTTTGGACTAGACCGTTCATCCTGACAACATACTTATATAATCGACAGCCAAGTCAAAAAGACATGGCTGAGCTGGAAAGTATTTTGAATTTACCGCAGGCGGGCCGGATTTGCGGAAGTTTCTGGATAAATATCCACATAATTTAATGTTGTTGCAGCATGATAATTATATATGCGAAATCGTCCGCAAACAATCAGACTGGAAGCAAATATACATTGACACGGACAGAGTACTTTTCATGCGGGACAAAATTAAGAAATAACTAGCATGATGTCCCCTGATTTCCCAAAATTCAGAGAGTTGTGTTTATTTACCGTGACGGCTATCTATTTTAAAACCATATCGCTAATAGAACCGTCACCATTATTTAGTTAACAGTTGAAGCTTTCATTTTTTATAAATGTATTCTTCGAGAATCCTTACCCTTTCTTTAATGGAAGAAGCGTCATTAGTTCCTTGTTGCGACATCCGATCAAACTCTAATAAATCATAATTTGCTTTCTCCATATTCGTTTCTGCAATTTTACGGTTATCTTTCACTGCCTTTTTGAAATCTAGTAGCTGTTTTCTAGTAATTTCTTTTTGCAATCTACTCTCTATCAACTTTTTAAAGATTGTAAAATAAACGGTCATTATTCCCTGTGCCATTAGTAACTCATCTTTTTTAGCAAAGACATTGCACATCTTATCGATGACGATCCAAACTTTATTCTTATATGCATTAACCTTTTGCTTTTTCCCTTTTTTATAATTTTTTGTCATGGCATCTAAATAAATTTTCTTAGTATCTATTATTTTCTTTTGTATATCCTCAGATTCAACTAACAGCAAATATCTGGCAGCAATTTCGCTATATTGATGTCTTTTATTTCCAAATCTGACCTTTTCTTTAAACAGTTTATGATTAGCAACTTCTCTAATTGCTGCAGCCATGTCTCCACCAAAGGCGTTGCGCTTTTCTGCCGCATTTAATGGTACAGCTTCATTTAGGCGTGAGAACATGTCATCTATCAAATCTAAGTCATCTGTTTCCACGCCAATAATTGGCAAAACAAATGAATCAAATATAATCCTTATTTTAGGGTAATTTTTTGCAATATCTTGATATGTCAACCCAGAAAGCTTTACGCTATCATCTTTAAGATAAGCAAAATCTTTATCCAAGGGAAAGTCTCCATTAATAAATTTCCAAATTGTTTCTAGTCTTTGTCTCCCATCTATTACGGCATATTCTATTCCAGTTTTTTTACGATCTTTAATGGAATATACATGAAAGTACATTTTAGGGATATCATAACAGTTAATTATAGAATCTATAAGAAGCTGCTTTTTTTCAAGAGTCCAAATATCACCATACCTCTGGTATGGGGGATCAAGTTTAATAGTATCTTTTTCCGAATATGTACGAAGAGTCGTTTGGTTACTTACTGGGTATGTGTTTATGTAGCTCATATACATCACTCCTAATATTTTCTCCGATGCTGGAAAGTTCGGGAAACAGTTGGAACTTTGTAATACCTAACAGTTTTAACTCCTCCGCTAGTCTAGGTTTCGATTTAGCTGGTATTTCATATTTACGAACATGTTCCTTCTTTCCAATCTTCTCTATTGATATAGTATCGCGATGGTGTATGGTAAACACACCAAGTTGCGCATTAATTCGTGGATTATTTCGAGTTGCTATTGCTGCAACAGGTAATTGTTTTGTCTTGTGTTCACGATTAAGTGTTTCTAGAGAATAATTATCCATTACTTCTTCATCAAACGATGGAATGTAAAATTTCTCTTCAGCTTCTATATTAGCATTTCTATTTAATTCTGATGGAAATAACAGCCATAAAGCGGCATTATCTTTTTTATATTTATCTTCAGTAACAGCAAAATATAAAGCAGCGAGAGGGCTTTCAGTCCAATCAAGCAACCGCGTAGGAACACCGTAGTGTTGCATTAAGAAAAGCCAATCAAAGGAATTTTCTGGTTTGTTAGATAAGAGAAATGAAGCATTTTGCCTGAATTTTTTTAAAAGAGTATGTTCGGAAGGTGGATTAGATAAACGAATATATCCAGGTTCAAGTTTCCAAGTGTATCTTGCATGACCTCTATACCATATTGCACCTGAATACTTTTTTATGTCACTGTTTAAGTGTCGGAGTAGGTCTTGAACGGATGTCACTTTTTTTTGAGTCGGCATTATCTTTCCCTTATTCTTTTTAGTATTAACATTAAAAAAGTAAGTTTTCTTTTTCATGAATTTTTAAGGAAGTAAATGGAATCAGGTCTTAAGTATCTGTTTTCAACCTCCATAATATATACAATAATTTTTTAATGATGCTTGATACGTGATGCGAAGCGAATAATACAACAAACAAAAAACAATGCAAGAAAAAACTGTATAAGTTTTGAGGGTTAAGGGTTAAGAAAAAATCGTGGCTCTGTTCGCACAAACCATTGGATAACCTGAAGATCATACGTGCCGGGGTTTGACATGACAAGAGAAAAGAAGAACTGGATTCCCGTTTTCACGGGAATGACAAAGGATTTGTTATTTTTTTCTTCCAGAAAAATCACTTGACAGAAGAATTTTTCGGCTATATATGCCAGTTAACGTAAGGTGGGTTTAGAAAGGAAAAAAACAGTGCGGTGGTTCTTAGATAAGGGTCCTGCCGCAGTATAGAATCATGGGTATGAACCCCAAAGCAAGCTTCGGAATTCATACCCTCCGCTGCGCGGGATTGTTCAACTTACCAATTCCGCTACGCTTCGCTTTCGGCATTGGAGTTTCAACAATAAACATAAGCAACAAATTATTAAAAGGGAGGAATAGTGTATGATTAAATTCAGCGACAAACAATTAAAAATTCCAAAACTGATGAGGCCGGTTTATCTGGTAACGGCCGGGCAGTCGAAATTCGACAGGGCATTCCCCGATAAGCGGACGGAAGAGCTCTGCGTGGACGCTCTTGTCCAGGCGGCAGAACTCCTAAACTTGTCGCCGGCGGAGCTGAAGAGCTACATCCATACCTGCTACTATGGACACTTCGCCGACCATTTCGGCGATCAGCTCCTCGGAGAGGCTGTCATCCATGACCGGCTGGGACTTGATCCTCTGGGCAATTGCGGAGTCAAAACCGGCGGCGCCACCGGCGGTACCACATTATGGGAAGGCGTTAAGGCGGTAGCCTCCGGTTATTCCGACTGCGTGCTCGCTATGGGCTGGGAGCGAATGGACGAGGTCCCCACCGACGAGGGCAACTTCTACATCTCCTGTGCGGCGGACAAGGACTGGGAAGGGCCATTGGGCCATATCTATGCCGGTTACTACGCGGTTATGGCGCAGAAATACTGGAAGGTATTCGGGAAGGAAGAAGATTCTTTCCGCAGAACCCTGGCCGAGATAGCGGTCAAGCATCACGGCTACGCGCGTTTTAACCCATACGCGCAGGCACCGATGAAGATCACTGTGGAGGACGTGCTTAATTCCCCCGTTGTAGCGTATCCCCTGCGTGCTTTGGACTGCTGCCTTATGAGCGTTGGCGCCGCCTGCGCGATCATCTGCGACGAAGCAACGGCGATGAAATTAACAAAAAATACTAAAAATAAGCCTCTAAGAATATGGGTAACAGCGGGCTCGCACACACTGCGACCGGCAGACCGACGCGACATGGCTATACCCCTTCTACCCAATGAGACCGCAAATCAGTACAAGGATCTTGGCAAGAAGTTCCCCGGCGGTGAACGTTATCCCGGTTTCACCGGTTTCCTCGCGGCCCGTATGGCCGCCTATTACGCCTATAATCAGGTCGGCATCAAAGATCCGACCGAAGACTTGGACGTTGTAGAGCTCCACGACGCGTTTACAATAAGCGACGTACAAACATATGAAGATATCGGTATCAGGCCTTACGGCTACGGCAGGGACTACGTCGAGTCGGGCGACTGCTACCACACGAACCCGAAGACCGGCAAGCCGGGCAAGCTTCCCTCCAACCTTTCCGGCGGACTCATCGGCTGCATGCATTCAGTCGGCGCGACCGGCATCATGCAGGTGTTCGAGATCGCTACCCACATTTGGAACCGCTGGGCGGAGATCCACGGCGACGTTAAATTATGGAAGAAGTTTGATCGTCAGAAGCCTTCGGACTGGACAGACCTGCAGGTCAAGGGAGCCAAGCGGGCACTAGCCATCAGCCATGCCGGCGTCGGTTCACACGTGACGGCGACAATATTGATGGACCCGGACAAATTAATTAAAAAGGACGCATAGAGGAGAAAACTACTATGAGTATGACAGGACAAGTACACGTTAAAAAAGGACAGTATAAGATAAAAGGAGATTTTCACCATCTTGAGTTTGGCGAGCCTATCCGTATGGCGGATGAAAACTGGCGCCTCATCGGGATCACCAATCCCCGGCAGTTGACGCACATGCATTCCTACGGCGGTGAGTCCCATTTTTTTGAGAATTTGAGCAAAGGAAAGTTGATGGCTACGCGCTGCGACAACCCGAAATGCGAGACCAAAGGGTCCATTTACCAGCCCTTCAGGATCCATTGCCCGGATTGCCTTGGCAAGAACACTGTCATCGACATGACAGATATCGCCAAGAAAACGGCTAAGGTGCACACCTTCATGGTATGCGAACGTTCAGGAGCCTTCAATCTACTTGACAAACCGATCAAGTTTATCAATATTGAATTCGACGGAGTATGCACTATTCTGATGAGTTATCTGGCGATCGGCGAGCCAAAAATGGGAATGCGCGTGGTCCCCATCTTCCAGAAACTGGATCCGACGTATACAATTCTGGACATGGCCTGGGTACCCGAAGGCACGAAAGAGAAACAATTGCCGAAGGGATTTTCATTCTAGAAATGAGCCTTGATGCGGAGCCCCGATCCACGGAAGGAGGCTCCGCATCAAGCTTTCTTAATTTCCCCGCCGGGGGATTTAGGAGAGTACAGAGAGAAAGTTTTGATAAATTTGGAGGATTACAATGGATTTCTGGTTAAATGATGAACAGAAGATACTCCGCTACAACGTCCGCGAATTCGCTGAAAAAGAGATCGCGCCGCTGGCTCTGGAATTGGACGAAAATGAAGAATTTTCCTATGACCTGACCAAAAAGATGGCGGCTCTCGGTCTTTTCGGCATCTATGTACCGAATGAATACGGCGGCGCAGGCATGGATTATCTCTCATATGTTGTCGCAGTTGAGGAAATATGCAGGGTCGACGGTTCGCATGGTGCAACGGTTGCCGCCGGCAATTCCCTGGGCATAGGGCCGATTTATTATTACGGGAGTAAAAAACAAAAAGAGCAATGGCTGCCTCGCCTCTGCTCCGGTGAGATATTGGCCTCTTTCGGACTTACCGAACCTGATGCCGGTTCCGATGCCGGCGCGAGCAAGACCAACGCCAAGCTTGATAAAGGGGAGTGGGTTATTAACGGAAGCAAGATTTTCATCACCAATTCAACGAATAAAATGGCGGGAGTCTGCACAGTACAGGCCATCACCGGAACAAAAGGAGATAAGAAGGAAGTGTCCTGCATCCTGGTGCCCAACGGCACGCCCGGATTCACCACTAAAAAGATGACAAAGAAAATGATGTGGCGGTCTTCGGACACCGGTGAGCTTTATTTCGACGATTGCAGAGTGCCCGAGGAAAATCTGCTGGGGAAAAGGGGCGAAGGTTTCCACCAGATGCTCCAGACTCTGGACAATGGCCGCCTGGCCATCGCGGCAATGGGTCTCGGCGGCGCGCAGGGCGCGTATGAGCTGGCCATGAAATACGCCAAAGAACGGAAACAGTTTGGAAAACCAATATCCACTTTTCAAATCAACGCCTTTAAACTGGCCGACATGGCCACCGAGATCGAAGCGGCGCGCAATTTATTGTACAAGGCATGCTACCTGAAAGATCAGGGCAAGCCTTTCGGCAAGGAGGCGGCCATGGCGAAACTCTATTGCTCGGAGGTGATGGGGCGCGTGGTGGCTGAAGCCGTGCAGATTCACGGCGGGTACGGCCTGATGAAGGAATACAACGTCGAACGATTCTACCGCGACCACAAGCTCCTTACTATCGGTGAGGGGACATCTGAAGTTCAGCGTATCGTCATCTCGCGAAAAATCGGCTGTTATGACGTTGATTAAAAAACAGGCCCCATAGCGGCATAAGATTTCGAAGTATTGGGAATTTGTGGACAGCTATCCGATGACGGCAAGCGGCAAGATTCAAAAATTTAAAATGAAAGAAATGTTTGAAAAAAAATATCATTCTTAAGCTGTCATTCCCGTCGCAGATGACCTTTAGGTTACGAAGGCGGGAATCCAGGAAAAAAATATTAAAACTACTGGATGCCGGATACCCTGAGGGGCACACTGTCAAGTCCGGCATGACAAAGGCACTGGATTTAGCCTTAATAACCTAAAGGTCACTATGGGGCAATTCGCCGGCATTAGCCGGGTATACGCAGTGACGGAAGTGGATATTGTAGGGACTGATCCCCGAGCAGTCCGAAGCGGCGCATTCGGGGAATAACCTAAAGGTCACATGGTGCGCCCTACCTATAAATGAAAGGTTGAAAAATGAGCAACATTATCGATCGCGATACCATCGGCGATATGGCCCGCAGAGCGGCAACAAAATACGGCGATAAAACCGCCATTATCTTCCGTGACACAAAGATTTCATTCTATGATCTCGAACGGGAAGCAAGGCGTTTTGCCAACCTTATGACAAGTTACGGAATTAAAAAAGGCGACAGGGTGGCAGTATATGCTTACAACTCTCCCTATTATCCGATAAGCTTGATGGGCCTGGCCAAAATCGGCGCCATTCAGGTCCCCATCAACTTCATGCTCAACACCGAAGAAATAGCTTTCATCATCAATCATTCGGGCTCGCGGATATTTATCGTGGAAGACTCACTCTACCCGATTATCGCTAAGAACAGAGATAAATTCTCTGCAGTGGAGAAGTGGGGATTCATTCCCTTGGAAAATCCTGTCGTCCCTGACGGTTGCTTCGACCTGATTGCGGAAATGGCGACAATGCCCTACGATGAGCCCCAGGTGGAGGTCAGCGCGGAAGATATCGTGCAAATTCCATACACCAGCGGAACAGAGTCAAAGCCCAAAGGAGCCATGCTCTCGCACAGAGCGCTCATGTCACAGTATCACAGCTGTATTTTCGACGGCCAGTACGAAACCGACGATGTCAGCCTCCACGCCCTGCCCCTGTTTCATTGCGCCCAGCTCCATTGCTTCCTTATGCCTTATCTGTACATCGGCGCCACCAACGTGATCATGCACAAGGCTGACCCTCAGGAAATGATCAGGCTCATTGAAAAGTACCAGATCACGCATATGTTTGCCCCGCCCACTGTCTGGATTGGAATTCTGAATCATCCGGAATTTAAAAACTACAGCCACGCCAGCCTGAAGAAAGCCGCCTACGGCGCCAGCATCATGCCGGTGGAAATTATCAAGCAATTATCCGTCACCTTCCACGGCCTGAAGCTTTGGAACTATTACGGTCAGACGGAGATGGGGCCGGTGGCGACAATCCTGAAGCCTGAGGATCAGCTTCTGAAGCCGGGATCGGCTGGCAAACCGGTTCTGAATGTGGAAACACGGCTCATGGACGATGAAGGAAATTTCGTCCCCCTGGGTGAGGTTGGAGAGATCGTCCACCGCTCCGGCCATGTCATGACCGGTTATCTAAATGACCCGGAGAAAACCGCCGAGGCCTTTCAATTTGGCTGGTTCCACAGCGGCGACCTGGGACGGTTTGACAGCGACGGCTATCTCTCCGTGGTTGACCGCAAGAAAGACATGATCAAGACCGGCGGCGAGAACGTGGCGTCCCGTGAAGTTGAGGAAGTATTGTACCAGCATCCGGATATCGAAGAAGTTGCGGTAATCGGCCTGCCCGATCCCAAATGGATAGAGATTGTGGCGGTTGTCGCCGTGCCGAAAAAAGGCGCATCAATCAACGCAAAACAAATTATCGCTTACTGCAAGGAACATCTGGCGGGTTTTAAATGCCCCAAGAGGGTGTTCATCGCCGATAAGCTGCCCAAAAATCCATCAGGAAAAATTTTAAAAAGGGAACTCAAGGAAACATACAAAGCATGATTTCTGAAATATTCATTAATCAAGGGTATGAACCCCAAAGCAAGCTGCGGGGTAATTCGACCAGCAAGCTTCAGTCGCAGATGACCTTCAGGTTATGCACTCTGTTTCTGAAGCTTGGGTCTCATTAAATTGGAGTTTCACGAATAAAAGGTGAAAATGTATGAACAATAAAGTTATCTCTATCGGTGCGCTGGCCAACAAACTGGAAATGAGCCAGCGCACGATCCGCTATTATGAAGAAATCGGCCTGCTTAATTCCATCAAGCGCATTGAAGGGGGGCGCCGGGTATATACAGATGTGGATCTTAGGCGTCTGAAACTGATCAAACGGCTGAAGATTATGGGAATGACTTTATCGGAAATGCAGGAATTGGAAGCAATGTGGACAATTGAAAAATCCAATGATAAGGTGCTCGGGCGACTGCTGGAACTAATGAGCAATCAATTGCGCAGGCTTGACGACCGCATCGCCGATCTTAATATTTTACGCAATGAGATCGTCGAATATCAAAAACGTATTAAATCTAAAATCGGGAAATAATCCTCCTGTGTTTTTTTGCATTGATGCCCTATCCCCGAGACGATATCTACAATGGCATGGTGAGAAGGGAGTAATATAGCAAGATGGAAAAATTTTTCTATCCGCGCAGCATGGTGGTCATCGGCGCTTCAGTTACGAAAATGAATTTGGGACACATTATTGTGTTGAACAACCGGAAGAAAGGATACGAGGGAAATATCTACGGTGTAAGCCGTGAAGAAGGCGATATTGCCGGCGCTCATGTTTATGACAGCGTTGATAAAATTCCGGAGGTGCCTGATGTCGCCATTATCATTACTCCGGCGCAGACTGTTCCTGACTTTATGGAAGCCTGCGGGAAAAAGGGAATTAAACGGATTGTCATCGAATCCGGCGGCTTCAGCGAATACTCGGAAGGACAGCAAACTTTAGAGGATAAGATACTGGAAATTGCCGACCGTTACAAAATTCGCTTCATCGGCCCTAACTGTATCGGTACGGTGAATTTTGACATCAAAATGATGATGCCCTTCACTTTCTTCCCGGCAACACCATCAGGGGGTCGTGTGGCCATCATTGCCCAGAGTGGTGGTGTAGGCGCCTCCTACCTTGGAAAATTTGGCAATAATGCTATTATTCCCGGCAAATTCGTATCCATCGGCAATAAATTGCAGATAGATGAGGTGGATGTCCTCGACTACCTGATTAAAGATGAAAAGACGGATGTTATTACGATGTACATGGAGGGCTTCAAGCGTGGAAGAGCCTTCTTCGATCTGGCCGTTCGGTCGGATAAACCGATTATCATCCAAAAAGCCAACCGCAGTGACCTCACCGCCAAGATCGCTCAGTCCCATACGACCGCCCTTTCCGCCGACGACGCTGTTGTTGACGGCGGCTTTCGGCAGGCGGCGGTCATCCGCGTGGAGGACGACATCGACTTTATTAACGCGGTGAAAATTATCCGGCTTCCTCTCATGAAAAGCAGACGGGTCGCCGTGCTGTCCCGTTCCGGCGGGCATGCTGTCCTGACCGTCGATGCCTGTGCTAAATTCGGCTTTTCTCTCGTGGACTTTCCCCCGGCTTTTATTGAAACGCTGAAAACCATTTACAACACGCGGGTCATTGCCCATCAGAATCCCCTCGATCTCGGAGAAATTTTCGACTACACCATCTTTACCAAAATTCTGGAAGAAGCTCTGAAGCTCCCGGATGTCGACGGCGTTCTGTTCAATCATATTTATGTGTCCACTTACGAATCCGAAATGTCGCGTGATTTTCTGGGCAATATCGGCAGGCTGGTTGAACAATATCAAAAACCAGTCGCCGTAACCGTGACTACCGACGCCTCTGAATTGCTGAATATCTCGAAGAACCAGGGATACCCCATCTTCGCTACGCCTCTGATTGCGGCCAAAGCCCTCGATGTATCGGCTACCTATTACGAAGAAAAAACGGCGCGGGATGCAAGGGGGAAAAATGTTCTGTCTCCTGTCGGCCTGACCGCAATCGACAAAATCAAAGACCGCTGTCAGGCTGAAAAGCGGATTCCTCTCACGGATGAAGCCCTGCAAATTACCGAGGCCACAGGCCTCAGATGCGTTGCCACTGTCACTGTCAAATCCGCAAAGGAAGCAAGTAAATGCAAACTTAATTTCCCCGTTGCCGTGAAACTTCTTTCCCGGGATGCGTCCCATAAATCCGACGTGGGCGGTGTGCGACTGAAGATTCAAAATCATAAGAAACTTGCGGAAGCAATCTCTGACATGAAAAAGGCTTTCAAAAATATTACTCCACCGCCAACAATTGATGGTTTCCTGATCCAGGGAATGGCAGAGGAAGGTGTGGAATGCTTTGTCGGCAGTCGTCAGGATCCGGTTTTTGGACCAATTGTCATTGCCGGTCTGGGCGGAATTTTTCTCGAAATTTTCAAGGACACATCTATTCGTCTCGCTCCGGTGACGAAAAACGAAGCCATGGACATGCTCAAACAGCTTCATGCCTATCCAGTGTTGCAAGGAGCGAGAGGAAAGATGAAGGCGGACATCGACGCTTTTTCCGATGTGATCAGCCGCGTATCACAGCTCTTAACAACTGCACCGGACATCTCCGAAATCGATTTGAATCCCGTTATTGTCCATGAAACGCGAAAGGGCGTTTCTATCGTCGACTGCCGGGTGTTCTTCAAATGATGCAGATGAAAGCCTTTCCTTGTCACCTATTGCCTCATAATAAATGTTAACGAGGGATGAGGATATTTGGTAAACGATGCCTCATAAAAGATGTTACCGAAGCCGGGTAATTTTTTTAAGTTTTATTTGCATGATATTATTTAACTCAAAGGGGTTTAAAAGGTCAAGTCGTTTTGTCAGGAGAGCTTGACATCTTTACCAACATGCTTTGATTCCATGATCCTCTGATACGGCGTTTTAGGTGCGTCGTGTTTTTTGATGGTGTTAGACCCTTTTCGTTCTTTTTCCATGAGTTTTACAGAGGGCAGGAAGAAGTTGTAAAAGTGCCGCCATTCGTTGCGGTTGAGATTATTCATTAGCGGAACAACTTTGGAGTTGTCTAATTCCAAAAACTTTTTAGGTAACATTTTTTTGAGGCAATTCGCCTGCATAATATCTCTTGACAAACAAAAACCGCCCCTCCTATACTTTCACGCATAGAGAAGATAAAATAGGATTGTATGAAAAAACTGTTGGGTATTATTGCTTCCGCGCGCAAGATCGGCAATGCGGAGATCGTCACTAAAGCGGTCGCGGAAAAGCTAGGAATTGGATGGGAACTCTCGCTGGTGCGCCTTCCAGATATTTCGTTCCTGTCGGAGGGGGCTCCACTTATAAACAAGTAAGGTAATAAGATCTGCATACTGATCATGGGCTCCCGCAGTTGCGATTTGCAATTGACACAGTTAGCATTATCTTAGATACATAATAAGTAAAAAAGGAGGTATCGGAATGGGTGACATCTATTCGGAAAAACCGTGGCTGAAGAATTATGATAAGAAAGTGCCGCCGACGCTGAAGTATGGGGACAAGACCTTTGCAGAAAAGTTCCGGGAGGTCGTGGAAAAATACCCGAACAAGACAGCCCTTATTTACATGGGCTCGCAGCTCACCTACCGCGACCTCGATGAGCTATCCAACCAGCTAGCCCAGTATTTCATCAAGATGGGCCTCAAGCCGGATGACGTGGTAGGTCTCCACATGCCCAATATTCCTGCCAACTATATCAGTATCATCGCCGTTCAGAAGGCGGGATGTGTATCAACGGGCCTGAGCCCCTTGCTTACGCCCAATGAGATGGAGCATCAGATCAACGATTCACGGGCAAAGGTTATCATGACTGTAGATCTCCTCTTCGGAAAGATTGCGGAAGTAGCTGACAAGACGAAGTTCTCCACCGTGGTCGTCTCTGAGATCGCCGATTTTCTCCCAGGCGTTAAGAGAGTACTCGGCAAGCTCCTCAAAAAGATTCCAACAGGTGAGGTAAAGCCTCTCCCCGGCAAGACAGTGGTGAAATTCATGGATGCTATCCGTGGGATGCCTAAAAATGATGTATCTGTGAAGCGCAGCATGGACGATATGATCTTCATGATGTACACAGGAGGAACCACCGGTCCCGCGAAGGGTGCGGTTCTCACACAGCGAAGCTACATGTCCAATCGGGAACAGACACTCGCATGGCTTGATATAGTACCCGAGTTTTTTGCGCTCTCCGCTTTCCCCCTCTTCCACATCGCAGGACTTGCCTTCGGTGGATTCATCATCACCACCGGTGGCACCCAGATCTGCGTGCCGAACCCGCGGGATACGCATTTTATCATCAATGCGATCAAGACCTATAAGCCCCAGGCTGTTGTGAACGTACCGACGGTCTTCTTTGAATTGATGAAAAAACCCGAATTCAGAAAACTGGACCTGAGCAACCTCAAGTGGTGCCTGAGCGCTGCGGCGCCTTTCCCGCCTGAGTATATCGAGGAACTCGAGAGCATCATTGGAAAGGGTAACTTCATTGAGCTGTATGGGATGACGGAAACCTCCCCTATAACATGTTGTAATCCGCGCTATGGAAAGAAGAAGCCAACCTCTATCGGCATGCCTCTGCCAGACACCGAGTTCAGGCTGATAGATCCAGAGACGGGACTGCCGGCGAAGGCCGGGGAACCTGGCGAGATAACGATAAGGGGTCCCCAGCTTATGAAGGGTTACTACAACCAGCCGGAGGAAACGGCCAATGCCATCCGGGACGGCTGGATGTTCACGGGAGACGTGGCTAGGATGGATGAGGACGGTTACTTCTACATTGTTGACAGGCTTAAGGATATGGTCATTGTCTCGGGCTTCAAGGTTTTTACCCGCGAGCTCGACGATGTTCTTATGAAACATCCTGATATAGAGCTCGCTGCTTCCATCGGCATCCCCGATCCGGATCGACCCGGATCTGAACGAGTGGGCATCGCTATCGTACTTAAGCCCGGTATTGAGAAAGATGATTCTGAAAAAGAAAAGATTATCAAATATCTGAAGGAAAAAGTTGCTCCCTACAAGGTCCCGAAAAAGATTGAGTTCATGGATCAGCTCCCTATGAGCGGTGTGGGTAAGATCCTGAAACGCGAGCTCAAGAAAATAATGAAATAGGTAATCAACGAAGATAAAAAAAGAGGGGATTCCACATGAGCAAAGAATACACATCGGGAACATTTTGCATCGACATCAAGTGCCCACAGCATGCGGCACTTGATGGACTAACAGGTAACGCCTATATAGAGAAGAAGCAGGTGCATTGCAAAGACTGCTTCGCCTGGCGTTTTTTCATTTGGACGAAAGACCACAAATGGCGGATCGTACAAACCCAGCCGGAAATTTCAAACAAACAGCTGGCCGCCATGATTAAGGGAATCGATCCCGTCCGGGTTGAAGATTTAACCGAAGACGAGATTATGTGCCTATAGAAAAATAATTCCGGCGGGATTTTCCTCTGTCAGGAGGAATTTGTGTCAGGTCTTGATGGAGAATATACCATGAAAGCATTAAAGATCATTCTTATTATCATTGTCGCGCTGGTGGTTGTACAGCTCGCGCTGACCGGTGTGAACATTTTACAAAAGGGCGATTCCTATAAAGGACAGACCATGGAAGAGATTATCGGCATAGCCCCCGGAAAGGCCACCGTAAAAGATATTGAGAAGCTCGACAAGGCATTCCTGTTCCAGCTTTTTTATGCGGCACCGGCTCCGAAGTATGAAGAGGTGAAGGGAGAATACAGTGCAAAAACGTTGCCGGTGGGAGTGCTGGCCACGTCTGCGGATTTTTACACGCATCACTTCTTCGGCCCCGGCCGATGGGCGGGCAAGGCTTTCTTTCCCTTTGAAAAGGACAAGGGATGGGGATACAATATCTTTTCGAGTAAAGGCAAGGATGGTAAGGATGTACTATACCGCACCAGAAAAATGAATACCTATGTCGGCAAGTCGCTCATTGACGGAAAAGATTCCTTCCATCTTGACTACAGTCCCTATAATTCAGGAACCGTACATTCGATGCACGACGAGCTCCGCAAGATCAATGACAATATTTTTCTGGGTATGGGCTATATGGGGCTTGGCGGTGGATCGATTAATCCCGCTCCCTTCCTGGTTATCGGGCCTGCGGTAAAATGGGTTGGTCCTGATAAGAAATAGGTAGAGAAAAAATTCTCAAATATTTTTGCGGCAAATTTTTTCTTGACAACAAAACCGTTATTCCTTTAGTCCAAGCACGAACAAGCAATGTCTTACCAAAAAAGGAGAAAGACAATGGAATTCGATTTTGCCGTCATCGGAAGCGGTTTCGGGGGCAGTGTATCAGCGTTGCGGCTTGCGGAAAAGGGATACAGCGTAGTTGTACTGGAAAAAGGCAAATGGGTGACTCCCCTGGACATGGAAGACGCATCCAAAAGCCTGAGCAAGCTTATCTGGAACCCTGCGCTGGGCATGAGGGGTTTTTTTACCTATGATTTTTTCCGGCATGTCTCCATTGTTGGCGGTGTTGGAGTAGGCGGGGGAAGTCTCGTCTATGCCGCGACCACATTAAGGCCGAAGGATGCCTTTTACAAAGATTCCGCCTGGAGCAATCTCGGAATCGACTGGGAAAAGGAACTGAAACCTCATTACGATACCGCTTCTAAAATGCTGGGTATAGTTAGAAATCCGGTAATGGATGTCATGGACGGCTACTTGAAAGAAGTAGCGAAGAAAATGGGAGCGGGCGATACATTTGGTCCTACGGATACCGGTATCTACTTTGGTACACCTGAAGTGCTTGTTGATGATCCCTTCTTCAATGGGAAGGGGCCTTCACGGTCCGGTTGTTATCTCTGTGGTGAATGTCTCACGGGATGTAAGCACGGCTCGAAAAACACCCTGGACAAAAATTATCTTTATCTCGCCCAGAAATACGGGGCAACAATCCTGCCATACCGCGAAGTCACAAACATCATTCCGCAGAAGAATGGCACATATGTCCTGAAGGTAAAAGACAACTCCGCCCTGTTCAAGAAGGCTTCCGACATTACGGCTAAAAAAGTGGTCGTGGCCGCCGGTGTTCTAAGTACCCTGGAGTTGCTGTTTAGATGCAAACAGGTTACAAAAACTCTGCCAGATATATCCCGACAGCTGGGTGTGGTCGTCAGGACAAATAGCGAATCCATTGTAGGTGTTTTGCCCAAACAGGAAGATTTGGATCTTTCCCACGGCACAACCATATCATCGGACTTTTATCCTGATAAGTTCACACACATCACACAGAACCGATTTCCCGAGGGCTACAGTTTCATGAAATACTTCAGCGTTCCCCTTGTGGATGATAACCATCCCGTAAGGAGATCCCTGAGAACTCTCGGCAAGATGATTATGGACCCCCTTGGTATTTATCGGACGGTTTTTGCCAAAAACTGGTACAAGCGTATTATAGTCCTGACCGTTATGCAGAACCATGACAATCAGCTTTCCTTCCAGTATGGGCCCAGTGCTGTGTTTTCTTTTTTGTTGCGCCGTTTAAAGTCAAAGACCGTTCCGGGAAAAGAAGCACCGGTGAATATTCCAGTGGCTAACAGAGCGTGCGCCATTCTGGCGGATGTAGCTCAGGGAATGCCCTTCAATGTCAGCAACGAAAACCTGATGAATATGTCAACAACAGCTCATATTCTCGGCGGCTGCCACATGGGATCTTTTCCCGACAACGGAGTTATCGACACATCACACCGGGTTTTCGGATACGACGGTCTCTACGTAGTTGACGGCGCGGCAGTTTCCGCTAATGTCGGCGTCAATCCCGCTCTCACGATCACAGCGCTTGCAGAACGGGCAATGAGTCTTATTCCGGATAAGAAATCAGCTCCGGATGGTTTTTTACGAAACACCCCCCGAGAAGGATAAAGAGGATTGTATGAAAAAACTGTTGGGAATTATTGCTTCTGCGCGCAAGATCGGCAATACTGAGATCATCACTAAAGCCGTCGCGGAAAAGCTAGGAATCGGATGGGAACTTTCGCTGGTGCGCCTTCCGGACATTTCGCTCATGCCCTGCAAGGGTTGCTACGCCTGCATCCTACCGGGTGGACGCTGCAGAATCAACGACGATACTGAATGGCTTCTCACTCGCATCAACGAAGCGGACGCGGTCATCTGTGCCGCGCCCAATTATCTTCTGGGACCTGCCGGCATTGTAAAAATGTTCACGGACCGAGCGTTACAGGCAATGAAATATCGCGCCTCCTACAATAAAAAACCCATGGCCGTTGTCCTAACCATGGGCCGCGAAGAATATCGCGGCTATGCGGACACGGGGCTCGCCACACAACTTATGTCCCTGCACCTTCACCTCGTTGATCTGGAAATTTTTATCGGGACTTTTCCGGGCGAGGTTGCCGTCGCCGCTGATTTTCACGAAAAAATAGAACGTATGGCTAACGCCCTGGCAACCGCCGAACCTACAACGGTTGCCGCCGACCGCTGTCCCCGCTGCCGCAGCGACCTGTTTCGCCTGAGGGACAACGAAATGGAATGTGGTATCTGTCGCGCATGCGCAAAAATTGAGGGAGGCAAGCTCGCCTTTTATTATTTTGATCCAGAATTTGGCGAGGAGGGACAGGAGGGCCATGCGCGCTGGCTCATTGCCAAAAAAATAGAATACGACAAGACGAAGGACGGCCTGAGAAAGATACAGGAAAAATACCGGGGAGGGAAATGGCTCATACCCGGCGCGTGAATGGTTCCGTCAGCACCTTGTCTTTTTGACAATCACTGTAGCTTACACAAAAGCTCATCAAGTTCCAAGGTGTTCGCGGAAAGCGCGCGCTGATAAAAATGAAATCTTCGTCAGTTTAATCTTAACCCTTTCAGACATTGAAAAAAAAGGGGGCACTTCCCATATCTATATTGATATTAGTAATGATTTTACCGAAAAAATAATTCATACCCAATTTATTTTAAAAAAATTAATCTTTTTTCTTGACAATAATTGGCAGGAGGATTAATGAATTAATGCATTGGTTGAACGTCCAATCAAAACAATAGGAGGACGATCGAATCCGGGGTAATGTTAATGTTTTGTTGGCATATATGTTATTAAAAGGATGTTTACATACGCACACAACTTGCTCGGATGGTAAGTTGTCACCCCAGGAAGTAGCCAATGCATATGAATCAAGAGGATATGATTTTATAGCTTTTACAGATCATGATTACCTGCTGAAACCCGACTACCGGGAAAAATGCGGGCAGGTAAAGACAAACATGATTGTTTTTTATGGCATTGAATTGACAGTCTTTGTAAATGGATACATTCATGTGACGAAAATCGAAGGCAACCGTGAGGAACTTCATATATTCAACCACATCGGTGAATATGATTTTACCCCGGAGCAATTATTGGCTCGGCTGGCTGAACTTGAAAAGATGTATCCCCTGGATGCGGTGGAAATAACGGCGAAAGGATATCGCGATATGGTTTTCGAATCGCTCAATATTGCATACCCCAAAATAGCATCGGATGACTCGCACACATATGGCGGTATCGGAAGGGCATGGATAGAGTTGGACGCGAAGCGGGAAAAAGATTCCATCATCCAGGCGATAAAAAAGGGGAAGTGCTGGAACTGTTACATATAAAGGAAAACATTAAAGGAGTTAATATTATGACCCTTTATCAAGTCACATCAAATAGGAGGAATGGTAATGGCTAAAAAAATTGCCATCTGCGCTGTCGCGCAGATCAAGAACGATCCCAATTATCATTATTTACGTTTTCAGAACATGTTGCTTGAATGTTTCGAGTCAATAATGAAGCAGACCAAGGTTACCTTTGACATGGAAAAGGGCATCCGGACAATCATCACCTGCTCGGATGATATGTTCGACGCGCGGACCATATCCAACAATGGCATCACCGATGTCGTTGGCGCGCACTTCCGGGGCGAAGAAAAGATGGCTCAGGAAAGTATCAATGGCCTTGGTTACGCGATGGCGTGTATTCTGTCCGGTCATGACGACGTAATACTTTTCATGGGACACTGCAAGGAGTCGCAGGGAGAAAGCCGGAGGATGATTTCCAACCTCGCCTATGATCCCTTCTACTGCAGGCCCCTCGGCATGGACTATCACAACGTGGACGCGTTACAAGCCCGGGCGTATATGGAAAAATCGAAAGTTACGGACGAGCACCTCGCGAAAATAGTAGTGCGATCCAGGAAAAACGGGAAAAAGAATCCCTATGGCCGCGAGAATAAAATTGTCACTGAAAAAGAAGTGATGAATTCTCCGATGTATTCGGACCCGTTGCGGGAGCTCTACATTTATCCGGTCACCGACTGGGCGTACGGAATGCTGCTCTGCAGCGAAGAGCGGGCAAAGGAATTTACGAAAAACCCCGTGTATATTACCGGTTACGGGAGTTGCATGGACAGGTATTTCCTTGGCGACAAGGACATTACCTCTAATTTTTCTCTTAAAAATGCCGCGCAGCGGGCATACGCCAAGGCCGGCATAAAAGATCCAACCAAAGAGATACAGCTTTTTGAGCTCAGCGACCACGCCGCGTACCAACTCCCAATGTGGGCCGAGGGCGTCGGCATTGCCGATGAAGGCAAAGGCGGCAAATGGATCGACGATGGCGGTATGGATAAATTCAATGTGAACCTGTCCGGTGGACAACTCAACGGCAATCCGCTCCTTCTCGGAGGCGCGGCCAGGGCCATTGAATGCTACTACCATCTGGCCAATCAGGCAGGCGATCGCCAGGTCAAGGGTGCGAAGCGGGCAGTCGCCCAGGCGGCAACCGGCGGGGCCGGGCAGCATCAGGCCGTAATAGTAATGGAAGCGCAGGGAGGTTGAACAATGGCACATAAAAAGAAAAATAGAAATGTTGGAATAATAGGCATCGGACAGACGAAGCATTCCAGCCATCGTGAGGATGTCAACCAGCCTGAATTGATACATGAAGCAGTCAGTCTGGCGCTGAAAGACGCGAATCTGACCATGAAGGACATTGACTGCGTCGTTCACGGCAACATGGAGCTCTTCGAGATGGTGCACTCGCCGGATCTCTGGCACGTGCTGGGAACCGGCGCCTACGGCAAAGACTGCATCAGGATCACCACCGGCGGAACCGTCGGGGCGACCCTGTCATGCGCATCGGACAACCTGGCGGCATCGGGAATGTACGATATCGTAATGGCCATCGGTTTTGAGAAACTGCAGGAAGGAAACACGACCGGCGGCATCACTAACATGGCTGATCCCCTCTGGTTCCGCAAGATACAGGCAGGGGCACTGACCGGATCGTCCGCATATGATGTCGAACGGGAATTCGGACTCGAACGAGCAAACAAGGCGTCGATGACGTACCGCATCATCATGGACAAACATGCGGGACTCAACCCCAACGCGCACCGGGCTTTCGGGCTCGATTTCAGTCAGATCGATGACCTCATCAGGACTTCGCCGAAACTCGTTGGCGAACTGAAGCTCATCGAAATGTGCTCACAGTCAGACGGCGCGTGCTGCGTCATCTTTGCCTGCGAAAAAAAAGCGAAAGAGCTTTCCAAGACTCCGGTCTGGATACGCGATCACATTACCGTTCACAAGGAAGAGACATTCAACATATTCGGATATAACAGAGCGTTCCCTGTTATGAAGTCGCATAAATTCGCGGCCGAACAACTCTTCAAACGCAATGGCATTAAAGATCCTTTGAACTACTTCGATGTTTTCGAAATGTACGATCCGGCCTCATGGTGGGCCATTGACTGGCTTCGAGACTTTTTCGGCATGAAAGGCGATGAACATCTCAAGCTCATCGAGAACAAGGAAATAATGATCGGCGGCAAGATGCCCGTCAACCCGTCCGGCGGCGTTATCGGGTCGAATCCGATCGGCGCGACCGCGCTGGTTCGGGTGGCCGAGGCGGCTCTGCAGGTGCGCGGCAATGCAGGTCCGCACCAGATTACGACCCCGGTCAATCACGCTCTTGCGTCAGGGTTCGGCGGTACTATGTGGACAGTGCTTACGATGCTTGAAAAGGAACTTAACTGGTAGGAGGATGATCATGGCAGAATACTGGGGAATAAAAGTAGAAGATATATTCAACTCTATGAAAGAGCGTTTCCGTCCCGAAGGGGCCAAGGATGTCAATGCTGTTTTCGGCTACGACATTCAGGACGAAGGCAAATGGAAACTGATTGTAAAGAGTGACGAAATGAAGATCGAGAAGACCGACGACCTGTCCGGCTGTGTCTCGACCATGAAGGCCGACGGTGAGACCTTTGTCGGGGTAAACACCGGCAAAGTCGATGCCACGAACGCCTTCATGAGCGGCAAAGTCAAGGTTGAAGGCGATATGGGCGCCTTCGGAAAAACCGGCAAGCTCTTCCGCAAATTTGTTATCGCCAAGAAGGAAATGACAGTTAAGGATTATCTTGCTGACATGTTCGCGACGGTGGTGCCGCGCTTCAAGGCCAAGGAGGCCGAAGGGCTCGATGCCTCTTTCGCCTTCGATCTCGGCGGACCGGACGGCGGCAAGTGGACCGTCTTCATAAAGGACAAGGTCTGCAAGATCACAACAACCATCGAGGGCAAGCCGACCGTAACGCTGGAATTCAACGAAGCCAAGGATTATGTTGATTTTATACTCGGTAAGATTGATGCGCAGAGCATACTGGCGGCAGGAAAGGCGGCCGCGAAAGGCGACATCAACATGATGGCGTCGAAATGGCCCATATTGTTTGAAAAATACAAAGACCCCATGGCCGGCAACGTTCAGGAACAGGAACTTCTCGTGCTCAAAAAGACCATATCGGTAAATCAGAAGTTTTCAACTGGTCCCATCATGGGCAAGTTCCTCAAGGGGCTGAAAGATAAAATAATATATGCGAATAAATGTCCCAAGTGCGGCCGTTTACAGCTGCCGCCGCGGGAAGTGTGCGCCGAGTGCCGGGTGCGCGCCGCTGATTTCGTGGAGGTCGGGCCCAAGGGAGAAGTCCGCTATATGGACATCGTCTATTACGCCATGCCTGACCCGCTTACGGGCGTGGCCAGAGAAACCCCGTACGGGTCGATCTTTGTCCTCCTGGACGGATGCACAGGCAATGAAACTTTGACACATTTTATCAGAAAAGACCAGATAGAGAAAATCCAGTTGGGATGGAACGAGAAAAAGGGTACCCGCGTCCGCCCCGTCTGGGAGGAAAATCGAATCGCTGATATTTGGGATATTAAATATTTTGAAATAGATGAGTAAGGAGTAAGTATATGACAAAAAAGCAGATGAAAGGTTATGAAGACAGCTTTGTAGTTGAAGGTAAAATGGCGCTCCCTTATACTTACTTCGCCGGCCGGGTTGGCAGCAAGTTCATCACAACCATCCGGGATCAGAAGAAAATTATGGGAGTAAAATGCCCTGCCTGCAACTTAGTCTATCTGCCGCCGCGGCAGGTATGTGATAAGGACTTTACCGACATCCGCGACAAATGGGTCGAGGTAAGCAATACCGGCACGGTGGCGAACTTCACGGTGGTGCGCTATGACGACAAGCATCTGCCGCGGAAAGCGCCCTTTGTCCTGGCTCTTATCAAACTGGACGGCGCAGATACGCCGTTAATGCATATCCTTGAGGAATGCCCAATAGAGGACGTGAAAATAGGAATGAAGGTAGAGGCGGTATTCGCCAAAGAAACGACGAATACCATCCTCGATATAGATCATTTTAAACCCGCGGCTGAAAAAATTTCGGTTCACGAGATTAACGCGGCCAGGAAGCAATGGGTTCCTGTCGACGAACCCGCAACTAAAGAAAAACGAAGAGGAGGCAAACCCGATATGTCAACGCCAGTTATCATCACCGCGGCGCTCACCGGCGCCGCCACCATGAAAAATCAGAACCCGTCAGTGCCCTATACACCGGCGGAGTTCGCGGAAGAAGCATACAAGTGCTGGAAGGCCGGCGCGGCCATGGTACACGTGCATGCCCGTGAAGACGGAGGTATGGCCACCCATGAGCATGCGAGGATCAAGGCAACGTACGACGCCATCAAGGACAAGTGTCCGGACATCATTGTCTGCCTGACCTCCGCAGTCGGCATGAACAAAACAACAGAGCAGCGGTTATCCCAGATCGTGGCGATCAAGCCCGAAGTGGCGTCGCTGAACACCAACACGATGAACTTCGGCATCGTTGACCGCAAAACAGGGAAGATATTCATCGATTATGTGTTTGAGAATACCTTCACCATGCTGCAGGATTTCGGCAAGGCTATGGAAGAAAACAGTGTGAAGCCGGAAATCGAATGCTACGATATGGGCGGACTCGACAACGCCATATTGATAGGCAAGCAGGGTATCTTTACCGACCCGATGAACTTCAATTTCGTCTGGGGAGTCGCGGGTGGACAGCAGTTCCGGGCTGAATCATTCATTGCCATGATGAACGCGCTGCCGCCAAAAGCCAACTTTACCACTTGCGGCGTCGGCACCGACGAGTTTCCCTGCATCATGCAGTCTTGCATTCTTGGTGGACACATGAGGGTCGGTCTCGAAGACAACATCAAGATGCCGAATGGCGATCTCGCCAAGGGCAGTTACGAGCTGGTGGAAGTGGCGGTGAGAATTGCCAACAACCTTGGACGTCCTGTTGCTACGACGGATGAAGCCCGTCTAATCATGGGCATTAAGAAGAAATAGTAATTAACTTGGTGGATGCGTGATGGAATTATCAGAAAAAACCATGAATGATGTTTTTCGGAACCGCGCCAATAAGTACGGGAACCGTCTTGCCATCGAAAAAAAGATGAACGGTGTGTGGCACGGCGCCACCTGGAACGAATATTACGATCGGGCGCGTGCCGTAGGTCTGGGTCTCTGGTCGCTGGGACTCAGGAAGGGAAACACGGTTTCCCTTCTTTCTGACAACAGGCTGGAATGGCTTTATGCCGATATGGGCTCGCTGGGAATCGGCGTCTGCGTAATCCCGGTGTACCCCACCCTGGTTTCTGAGGAAATCGAGTATATCATTAATAATTCCGAATCGAAGGTCATTGTGCCGGAAAACAAGAATCAGCTCAAAAAGATTTTGGAGATCGTGGACAATTGCCCCAGTATTGAAAAGATAATCGTCATGGAAGAAAAGGATGCCACGGGGCATCCCAAGGTCATGAGTTTCAAAGATCTCATGGAACTCGGACGGAGAAAACACGCCGAAGATCCATCGCTGTTTGAAAAGCTGTCCCAGGAGGTGACCGAAGATGATCTTGCTACCATCGTGTACACATCCGGCACAACCGGATTGCCCAAGGGCGCCATGATAACCCACGGTAATATTTTCTGGGTGGTCCAGTCACTCAACGCGATCCAGCCCCCTTTTGCATCCGACAAGGACTGCACTGTTCCTTTCCTCCCGCTTTCACACGTGTTTGAACGGATCGCGGGCCATTTTAACGGCATGTACTGTGGGATCACTTCATCCTACGCGGAGAGCATTGACACACTGCTGGCGGACTTTGAACAGAAACGTCCCACCATGATCCTGGCGGTGCCGAGGGTATGCGAAAAGGTGTACCAAAAAATCATGGCGCAGGTCAAAGAGCAGTCTCCGTTTAAACAGAAAGTCTTTGCCTGGGGCCAGAAAGTGGGCAGCCACATCAGCGAACTCCGCGAGAAGCACAAGCGCATCCCGCTTTTCCTGAAGCTGAAATACAAGATCGCCTATGCTGTCATATTCAAGAAGCTCCAGGACAAGCTCGGTGGGCGTGTTACGTGGATGACGGCGTCCGGCGCCCCCACAGCCGAAGAGATCATTCGCTTTTTCAACGCAGCCGGCATCACGGTCATACAGGGATACGGCATGACTGAAACCACGGCACCCGCCACGATGCAGTCACTGGCTGATTACAGGATAGGGACCACCGGCAAGCCGATACCCGGCGAGGACATCAAGATAGCCGACGATGGAGAAATTTTAATAAAGGGCGGTAACGTGATCAAAGGATACTGGAAACTGCCGAACGAGACTCGTGATGCTTTCACGCCCGACGGGTATTTCATGTCCGGTGACATCGGCATGTTCGATAATGATGGCAACCTGCTCATCACGGACAGGAAGAAGGATCTCATCATAACCTCGGGTGGCAAGAACGTGGCACCGCAGAAGATCGAGAACATGTTCAAGTCCGATCCGCTGTTCACCCAATTCATAGTAATCGGTGAAAGGAAGAAGTATCTCACCGGCTTGTGCAATATAAACATAGAGGAAACAGAGCGTTTCGCGAAGCAGGATGGTATATCCTACGGGAAGCCGGCGGAGCTGCTGGATAATCCGAAAATACTCGAAATGATTCAAAAGCATGTAGACGAACGCAACGCACATCTCGCGAAGTATGAATCGATCAAGAGCATACGGATCGTCAAAAACGATTTTTCTCAGGAAGGCGGAGAACTCACGCCTTCCCTGAAACTCAAGCGCAAGGTGGTGCTCCAGAAATACAATGACCTCATCGACGATATGTATGGAAAAGAAGCCGTTGACGAGCTGTACGCAAAAAAATGATCAGATAACATCTGTACGAATACACGTTAAAGCAAAATAATATCCGGGAGGATAAAGGAGATATATTATGAGCAAGGCATCTGAATTAAAGCAAGGCCAGAATCAACTGTTTACTGACCCTGATGCCGATAAAGCGAGGGATTTTTTCAGGCACAAATCGCGCGCCATGGTGAACAAAGTTAGCACTGTCCAAGAAGCAGTGAAAACCATGATCAAGGACGGCGACTACATAACTATCGGCGGGTTCGGGGCAAACCGTATCCCCACCGCGGTACTGCATGAGATCGTCCGACAGGGAAAGAAAAACCTGGGGTTTGCCGGCCATACCGCGACCCACGACTTCCAGATACTGGTAGCCGGCGAGTGCATCGACAGGCTCGACGTGGCGTACATAATCGGGCTGGAAGCGCGCGGCCTTTCGCCGCACGCGCGTCGCGTCGTGGAGAGCGGAAAAATCAAGCTCACGGAATGGACGAACGCGACCCTATCATGGAGAATCAAGGCCGCGGCAATGGGACTCTCTTTCCTGCCGGCGCGCAACATCATGGGCACCGACACTTTCAAGTACAGCGCGGCGAAGGAAATCCTCTGCCCCTTCACCGGGCAGAAGTACGTGGCGCACCCGGCACTCTATCCCGACTTCGCGGCGATTCACGTCCATGAGTGCGACGTTTACGGTAACGCCCATGTGTACGGCGCATCGGTATCCGATCAAGACCTGGCGAAAGCGGCGAAGCGGGTAGTCCTGACAACCGAGCGGATCATCTCCAACGATAAAATCCGCCAGAACCCGGAAGCGACATTCATCCCCTTCTGGTGCATTGATGCCGTCATTGAGGTCCCCTACGGGAGCTATCCCGGCAACATGCCCTACGAGTATTTTTCCGACGAGGAGTACCTGAAGCAATGGCTAAACCTGGAAAAGGAGCCCGCGGAATTCAAGAAGTTCTTCAAGAAACAGATCCTCGACACGAAGAATTTCTACGAATACCTGGATATGAACGGCGGCATCGAACGGATGATCAAGCTTCGCGCCATTGAGCACTTGACTGACAAGAAATAAGGAGAACTACCATGGCAGATTATAATCCAATGGAATTAATGATATGCGTCGCCGCACGGAACCTGGAGGACGGTGCCACCGTCGTTGTGGGTACCGGCGCGCCCTGCGCGGCCGCAATGCTGGCACAGAAGACGCACTCGCCGAACCTCACCGTCATGTTCGAGGCCGGCGGCGTCGCCCCGATTCTGCCCGCGATGCCGATCTCGGTCGGGGACTCCCGTACCTTCCATAATGCAATCATGGCCAGCTCCATGCCCGAAATCATGGAAACCTGCCAGCGCGGCATGGTGGACTATACCTTTCTCGGCGGGGCGCAGATCGACATGTACGGGAACATCAATTCAACCATGATCGGGAACGATCACGCGAAGCCGAAAGTGCGGTTCCCGGGATCCGGCGGGGCCAACGACCTGGCCTCCCTCTGCTGGAGGACCATGATGATGACGCCGCAGGACGCGAAGCGATTCACAGAAAAGATAAATTTCATCACGTCCCCGGGGTATCTCACCGGCGGAAATTCGCGCTACGAGGCGGGGCTCCCGAAAGGAACCGGCCCCTACCGGATCATCACCAACATGGCGATCATGGGCTTTGAAGAAAAGTCCAAGCGGATGAAGGTTCTCAATGTCAACCCGGGCTATAGCCGGAAGGACATTCAGGACAACTGCGGCTTCGAGCTCCTCTGGGCCGACAAGACCACCGACACCGATCCGCCCCATGCCGATGAGCTGCGTATTCTCCGCGATGAGGTTGATCCACAACGGTATATTATAGGAAGATAACACAGGAGAACAATCATGTCCGATCAATTTAAAGGCATTGAGCCGATGGTTTACCAAAGCAAGATCAACGTCCCCTATTCATGGTGGGCCGGCGACACAGCGAGCAAGTTTTATATAACCCTGCGGGATGAAAAAAAAATAATGGGAACAAAATGCGGAGCATGCAACAAGGTGTTCCTGCCCCCGCGCAAGGTCTGCCCGTCCTGCTTCACTGAAAACACGGAGTGGGTGAACATATCAGACGAGGGAACGGTCATTACCTTTTCGATTGCCCGGCGTCAGTTCGCAGCCATCCCTCATGACAGGAAGGTTCCGGTCATCTGGGGCCTGATAAAACTCGATGGCGCCGATACCGCCATGCTGCATTATCTGGACGAAATAAAGCCGGAAAACGTTACAATCGGCATGCGCGTGAAGGCGGTGTTCTCAGAGGGGCGTAAGGGCACCATCCGCGACATTTCGCATTTCAAACCGGTAAAATCACGGGCATAATGCCCTCCGCTTTGCGGGATAATTCGACCTGCAAGCTTCAGTGCACTCTGTTTCTGAAGCTTGGGTCTCATTAGAATTGGAGTTTCACGAATAATGAAGGAGCCAGAGATATGGACAGAGCAGCAATAATCGGTGTCGGCATGACCAAAATAGAAAAAAACAAGGTTCGGGACACCTTTGCCGACATGGTGTGGGAAGCGGTGAACAAGGCACTGAGTGACGCGGGAATGACAATTGACGATATCGACAACGTGGTGACCACATCAAGCGACTTCTGGGACGGCAGAACGATTTCCTGCATGGCCGTGGGTGATGCCAGCGGCGCGGCCCACAAGAACGTTTCCTGCGTCGAGGGCGATGGCACCTACGGAGCTTTTTACGGCATGACCAGAAGCCTTTCCGGGTCGTACAAGACCACCCTGGTCACGGGGCATTCAAAGGGCTCCCAGAGCGTATCGAGCCTCATCACCAATTCGGCCTTTGACCCCATCTACGAGCGGGCACTTGGCATGGACATGGTTACCGCGTGCGCCATGCAGGCAAGGTCGTACATGCACCGCACCAAGGCCACGCCCCAACAACTGGCAATGGTATCGGTTAAGAACCATGGCAATGCGCTTAGGAACCCCCTGACGCAGCTTCCCATGAAGATCACCGTTAAGGATGTGCTGGAATCAGAGATGATAGCGGACCCGCTCCGCAAGTTTGATTGCTCCCCCATATCCGACGGGTGCGCGGCGGTCATTATCGCCCATGAGTCGGTGGCGGCAAAGTTCAAGCAGAAGCCGGTCTGGATCAAGGGAGTGTCCTTTTGCGCTGACAACTTCTTCTTCGGCGACCGGGACCTTTCCCGCGCCAGGTCGCTCACCATGGCAGCGAAGAAGGCGTACACGATGGCCGGCATTAAGGACCCGAAAAAAGAAATCGATGTTGCGGAACTATACGACGCTTTTACTTATCAGGAGCTCATGTGGCTTGAGGAAATGGGGCTTGCCGACGATGCGATGGCAGGAAAACTCCTCGAAAAGGGAGAGTTTAACATTGACGGCAGGCTGCCGGTGAATGCATCCGGCGGGTTGCTTTCCGGACACCCCGTTATCGCCGCCGGCCTCTACAGCATGGCCGCGGTGGTCAGGCAAATCAGGGGCGACGCGGACGGTTTTCAAGTGAAAAAGGCGAAAACCGGCCTGGTGCACGGCGTGAACGGCCTCGGCGGTCAGTCCCACTGCGTGTTTATTCTTGATAAGGACAAGTAGGAGGAAGAACCATGGCCAAACGAGTTGCAATTGTAGGAACCGGACAGACATTCCATAAGAGCCATCGCCCTGACGTGAACGGACAGGAGCTCATTAACGAGGCGGTCCTGAGAGCGCTTACGGATGCCGGCCTGAAGATGAAGGACATCGATGCCATTGTCATCGGGAACATGGACCACTTTGAGGGAATCAACTACGTCGATTGCTGGAGCGTTGACGGCTCCGGCGGAACGATGAAGCCCATTATAAAACTGACCACCGGCGGAACCACCGGGTGCACCGTCGCCATAGGCGGATACCATCTGGTAGGGTCGGGCATGTTCGACAGGGTCCTGATTATCGGCTGGGAGAAGAACTCAGAGTCGGACACCACCGGCGCCATCACCACTGCCTTTGATCCCGTATGGGACCGCCTGGTATTTGCCGGCGCGATTTCAGGATTGGCGGCGGAGGCTCAGGCCTATATGGCCCGCTACGGCGCCACCGACCGCGACGGCGCCCGTGTGAGCGTTCGGGACCGGAAACACGCGATGAACAACCCCCACGCGCAGCTCAGAAAGGAAGTGAGCCTCGAAGAAGTGCTCGCTTCCCCGATGCTGGCCGATCCGATCCACTTGCTGGACGTGTGCCCCCGTTCCGACGGCGCGTGTGCCGTCATCATGGCCAGCGAAGATATCGCTGAAAAGATATGCCCGAAACCGGACTGGATCTGGGCGACGGCGGCACGGCATTCGTATAGTTACATTGGTGACTCCGATTACGGACGCCTTACCAGCATGCGCGAGGGTTCGCAGGAAATATGGAAGAAGACAGGCATCAAGGAGCCGCGCAAGGAACTGGACGTCATCGAGATGTACCAGCCCTATTCATTCGGCGGCCTTATCTGGATTGAGGACATGGGCATTGTGGGCCATGGCGAGGCGCCCCGGTACATCTGGGACGGCAATACCGATATGGGCGGCGAGCTGCCAATCAATCCATCAGGCGGCGTTATAGCGACCAACCCCATAGGGGCAACCGGTCTTATCCGGTGCGCTGAGGCCGCGATGCAGGTGATGGGTAAAGCGGAAGGGCGGCAAGTCCCTGACGTCAAGTTTGCCTTCAGCAGCGGTTTCGGCGGCTGCTGGTGGACCGATATGATCCTGCACGGCAAGAAAAAACCGAAGTGACCTAACTGGAGAAGAGATTATGGCTGAGAAAGAACATATAATCATAGAATCAGGTGACGCGGTACAACCCTTCGCGTATTCCGTCGGGATGCACGGTAGCAAGTTTTTCACCGAGATACGGGACAATTGCCGGTTCATGGCGATCAAATGTCCCAAGTGCAAGAAAGTGTATATCCCGCCGCGCGGCGTGTGCGGAGAATGCTTTGTCGAGATGAAAGACTGGGTCGAAGTGGGTCCGAAAGGCGTCATCGGCACCTTTACCATCCTCCGTTTCGCTTTCATCGATCCGGAAACGGGCGAGCAGAAGCCGGTTCCCTACGGCTACGGCTTCATCAAATTCGACGGCGCCGATACCCTGTTTCAACACTACATCAGCGTCGATGACGAAAAGAAGATCAAGATCGGCGCCCGGGTCGAGCCGGTATTCTCCAAGGATCGGAAGGGCAGCATACGGGATATCGAGTATTTTAAAGTAATAGATTGATTACAATAAAGGAGTCTCCGACGGTTGAGATAAATCCATCAAAGCGGATATTGAAAATGCCGGGGGCGTTGTGCGGGGGAATCAGTACCGGAACCGATAAAATTCGAAGCGGCTACGGCAACGGCGATTGCCTTTACTTTGACTTTGAGCACCTAGTCTTCGCCGTGGCTGACGGCTCGGAGCGCTTCCCCTGGGCGTCTCGGGATATTTTAAATCGATTATCGGAAAGTCTATCGCGGTCCGGCGCACCGGACACGGTTCTGGGTTGGAGGGATCTGATGAACACGGAAATATACTCCGAGCAGAAGTACCAGCACAAGACGACCTTCAGCTGCGTCGCCATCAGGCCCGAAGGGAAAGGCATCTCACTGATAATTTCGCACGGTGGCGACAGCGCTGTAACAGTGATAAACAGCCTCACCGGCTCGATATGCCAGCAGACCGGACGCGACATGAATTTTGCGGGAAGGAGCAAGGATATCGTGGACGTGACACAATACCGCACGGCGGACCGCGACATCAGACTGCTCCTTTCTACTGACGGATTCGATGACGTATGGCGGTTCTGCATGCGCCAGTCGCTCCTCGGCGGCGCGCGCGATGTGTTCGAACGTTACCCGGTGGACTGCATCTGTGAAATGATTCACGGGATACTGGAAGAGAACAGGGGCAGGTTCGAGTATGATGATATAGGATTTATCATTATTGATCCGTACCGGACGGAGCGGATCGGGACAGCGGCGGTGATTATGGGCGGGACGCGACCTTACGAAGAACAACAGTATCTGTTGGAATACGCTTCAGGATCGCATGACCGATGGGTGCCCGACGGGCAGTGGGGCGACCATTATGAAGTGTTCGCCGGGGCGGGAATTAGGGTGCTTGTTCAGGAACGGTGATGTTGATCACCTCGGCCTCATACCATTTCGATTTCAAAGGATAACGAGGCGGCAAGGAGGAGGCGACGAGGCGTATTTTACATACGTTGAGGAAGACGACAACGTAGCCAACAAAGTTAGCCGAAGAAAGCGAATTGGTATCACATACTAATGGAGAATTTACTTGAGTTATGAATGAACGGAGCAAGAGTGATATAATAAATCAGAGGCGTTCCCAGTTGATCCGGGCGGCGTACAAGGTCGTCGGGCAAAAGGGATATTACGATTTCACGATACGGGACATCGCCCGGGAAGCCGGCCTGTCAACCGGCCTGGTCCATTATTACTTCAAGAACAAGGAGGATCTCCTGCTCAATCTGCTAAAGGAGATGAACGCCAATCTCAAGTATTATCTTAACAAGGCGCTCACGGCGCTGGAGGACCCGCGTGACAAGCTGCTGGCCTTCTGCGACCAGGCGTTCGATCTGCTGGACAAGGAAAAAGCTTATTTTTACGTGCTCATCTATTTTTGGGCACAGATCAATCACAACAACCGTATCCGTCAGGCGAACGTAAAGCTCTTCCAGAGCTACCGCGACGAGATCGCAGCAATTCTTAAGGAGGGGACGGCAAAGGGTTTGTTCATGGTCGCGGATGTGAAACTTACGTCGGTAATCATCATATCCCTTATCCAGGGAACCATCATCCAGTATGTAATTGATAACGGGGCATTCGATTACCGAGAGTACACGGGGAGAATTAAAGAACAGATTCTCTCCATAGTCATAAAGGATAAATAATCCATTGAAGGAGGCACTCATGGAATTCGGTTTTACTGAAGAACAATTAATGTTTAGAGACTCAGTGTATAAATACGCGAAAAAGGAAATTGCGCCGCTTGCCGAGGAGGCTGATCTCAAGAGCGAGTTCTCGATGGAAGTGTGGCGGAAGCTGGGAGACATGGGCCTTCTGGGCCTGCCGTTTCCGGAAGAACTGGGCGGATCCGGCGCCAATGTCGTGACCTGCTGTCTTTCAGGTGAAGCCCTGGGTCATGCCGGCGTCGATCAGGGACACCTGTTGGCGCTGGGAGCGCATACGTACCTGTGCATGGATACCATATACAAACATGGGACGCCCGCTCAACTGAAGAAGTACATACCGAAGCTCGCCAGTGGCGAGTGGATCGGATGCATGGGACTCACAGAGCCGGGTTCCGGTTCCGATGCCGCGTCGATAACGACATCGGCAGTTAAGAAAGGCGACAAGTGGATTCTCAACGGGTCGAAGACATTCATTACAAACGCACCGGTAAGCAACGTCTGTGTCATTTATGCCACGATCGATAAAAAACTGAAGCACAACGGGATTACCGGCTTCATCGTCGAGAAGGATTTCCCCGGCTTCTCGACGGGTGCGCCATTCCACAAGATGGGCGTTCGGGCATCAGCCACCTCAGAGGTGATTCTGGACAACTGCGAAGTCCCGGAGGAAAACCTGCTGGGCGAAGTCGGAAAGGGATTTGAATATACCGTCGAGACCCTCTCCTGGGACAGGAGCGCTCTTTTGTCTCCCTTCGTCGGCGGTATGCAGTTCGCCATAGAGGCGTGCACCAAGTACTCTCAGGAGCGGGTGCAGTTCGGCAAGCCGATCAACTCGTTCCAGGCGATACAGCACAAACTGGCGGACCTCAAGATTATACAAGAGGCCGCGAAAATGACCGTTTACCGCGTTGCTCATGATAAGGATTCAGGCAAACCTCTCAACCATATGCATACTTCCATCGCAAAAGCGATCGTGGGCGACTGGGGCATGAAGGCCGCAAGCGAAGCGGTTCAGATATTCGGCGGTTATGGCTACATACATGAGTACCCGATCGAGCGATTCCTCAGGGATGCGAAGCTGGGGCAGATCGGCGGCGGGACCTCAGAGATGCAGCGGTTTATCATATCCCGTATCCTGAGCTACTTCTAATTTCGTGCCCGGATACAGGATAACCAGACATAAGACAGGAGAATAATATTATGAATTATGATTTGACACCGGAACAATTATCGATAAAGGAAAATTTTTCGAAGTTTTGCACCAAAGAAATAGAACCGCGCGCCCAGATTCTGGATCATGCTACACATGAAGAAGTGGATAAGCTGATTAAAGAGAACATCAAACTGATGGCGGGCATTGGCTTTCTTGGCATGGGGCACGATGAAGCCTACGGCGGCACGAATCTAGATTTAATCAGCCAGGCAATAGCGGGGGAAGAAGTAGCCGCTGCATGCGCCTCCACATTCTTATCCTGCGGCGCCTCCAGCGGACTTTTCGGTATGCCGTTGAAAATGTTCGGCACCGAAGCGCAGAAGAAAAAATATCTTCCCGGTATCATCAAGGGTGAGCTCATCGGCTGCTTCGGCCTTACCGAGCCTGGAGCCGGCTCTGATGCGGCTTCAATTAAGACAACAGCGGTCAAGAAGGGCGACAAGTGGATTCTCAACGGGACCAAGACCTTCATCACCAACGCGACCATAGCAGACGCTGCCCTCGTCTTTGCCTACAACGACAAGGAGAAAGGCCCCGGCGCAGGGGTCACATGCTTCCTCGTCGATAAGGGAACAAAGGGATTTTCAGTGAGCAAACCCTTCGACAAAATGGGTTTCCGCGGCTCCCCCACGGCCGAGTTGATCCTTGAGGATTGCGAAGTGCCGGAAAGCGCCGTTCTCGGCCAAGTTGGCAATGGCTTCATCCAGGCAATGCAGACCCTTGAATACGGCAGAATCGGCATGGCGACCGTCTGCCTAGGAATAGCTGCCAAATGCCTTCAGCACGCGAACAAGTATTCCAAGGAACGAAATGCCTTCGGGAAGCCGATCAACCGTTTTCAGGAAGTCTCATTCAAACTCGCCGATATGATGATCATGTCCGATGTGGCGAGGCTCCTCATCTACCAGGCCTCCTGGGCAAAGGAGACGAAGAACCCTGAGTCCGCGGTGCTGGCGTCCGTTGCGAAGGTGTGGGCTTCCGAGGCCGCCACGCAGATATCCAGCATGGCGGTGCAGGTATTTGGCGGTTACGGCTACATCAAGGAGTTTCCGGTGGAGCGTCTCTACCGCGACGCGAAGCTGGGTGAAATCGGCGAGGGAACTTCGGAAATACAGCGTGTGCTGATTGCGAAGGACCTGATCCGGAAATACGCGGCATAAGATATGAAACAATGGTGTCATCCCTCCTCTTAAGGGAATTACCACATCAAGGAGAAATAACTATGATAGATACAAAATTCATCGGTAAAACATATCCGACGCATACCTATGAAGTGGGAAAGGAAAAAATTAAGGAATACGCCAAAGCGATTAAGAATCCCGATCCCCATTATCTTGACGACGATTTCGCCAAAAAATCTAAATACGGAACGATTATCGCGCCTCCCACCTTCGCGGTTATATTTGGCGCGCACCTGATCGAACCCGTGTTCACGGACAAAGAGCTGAACCTGAACATGGCCATGCTCGTGCACGGCGAGCAGGAGCTGGAATTCTTCGAAGTGGTCAAGTCAGGCGATTTCATCACCACCACCGCGAAAATTAGTGACATCAAGAACAAGGAAAAGCTGGATGTCATTTCTCTCGAGCTCAATTCAAAAAACCAGCACAGCAAAAACGTGAGCCGTGGAACTTATACCTTTGTGGTACGGAAATAGGAGGCGCGCTATGGCAGTTGAAAAAGGACAGGGATTCACCGGAAGTGAGAAAGTCGATAAATACCGGGCGCTATACTACGCCGGCGCATCGGGAGATTATAACCCGATACATATCGATCCCGAGTTTGGAAAGATGGTGGGGCTGGGTGGCGCGATTCTCCAGGGATTATGCACACTGGCCTTTACTGCGAAAACCGTCACCGACTGGGCAGGCGACCCCGGCAAATTAAAAAAAATAAAGTGCCGCTTCAGCGCTCCGGTTATGATGGAAGACACGATTTCAGTCCAGGGTACCGTGGCTGACGTGCAGGCTGGACGCGCCAAGGTAGAACTCAAGGTCGTAAACCAGACCGGGGCTGAAGTGCTCCAGAATGTTGAGGCCGAGGTCGAGGCGTAAAAGATAGCGGCCGCTCACAGAGCAAACCGTTGGAATGTTTATAGACCGCCCGTTTAATATTCTCTCAAGGCAATACCGCTCTGAGGCAATATAGATCTACCGAGGTGTTGCTCCCCTATAGTATTATTTTATGATCCAGTGGTTGTATATTGCTTTCCTTTTTTCAAGGTCAAAATGGCAAGGGCTATACAGCTCAATACAAAAATATTTATCAGCCACAGATACCGGTATGATCCAAAATGATCGTAAATAACACCACCCAAAACCGGACCGATAGCACCGCCGACACCAATAAAAAAAGTCAATAGACCATAGATTGATCCCACAACATGCCTGCCGAAACGATTAGCGACAAGAAGCGGCAGTATCGGGGCAAGCGAGCCATATCCGAATCCGTATATGAGAGCGCAAACGTAGAGCTGAGAAACAGTACGGACATTCAGCAGCAATATAGTGCCGGCCAGCATAAACAATATCCCGATGAAAGAACCATATTTAGGATCTTTTATTCTGTCGGTTATCCAGCCGAATAAGAACTGCCCTATAAAGCCGGTCATACTGATAGCGGCAAGAGATGCGGCGGCGGCCATCTTGTCAATGCCATTGTCTGTCGCATATGCCACCTGATGCACAAAAACGGACATGCTGATCATAACAGCCAGCCCCTGACAGATGGCCAGTGTCCAAAAACGGGAATCTTTAAAAAGGGTCAGAGTGGAAACTTTATGAACTGCCTGCGCCGCTGATGATTGATGGATTATGGTTGTTTTATCCCCATCCGGCAAGAGCCCGTATGCTTCCGGATTTGTTTTCCTCATCAGCGTCTGAGAAACCATAACTCCAATAAGCAATGTAATAACGCCTAACATCGTAAGCCCGACCCTCCAGTTAAATACTCCAACAATATATCCGGCGAGTGGCGTGAGCGTTACCGTGCCCAAACTTATTCCCATGGAAGCAAATCCGATAGCCAGCCCCCGCTTGTTGATGAACCATTTGCTGACAGAAGAACTACAGGCAACAACTCCCATTCCCGCCGCTCCCGCCCCGACCATCAAGCCATAGCTGATATACAAACCAAGAGGAGTGCTTACAAAACCAGTCAAAACATAACCGCAAGCGGCAACAATAGCTCCAGTAGTTGTTATCCAGCGCGGCGCGATACGATCCAGCATTCGGCCGACAAAGATCGCGCCGAATGAATAAACGAGCATGTTGATAGCGGCCGCCAGCGATATTACCGAACGCGACATGGCGAATTCCGCCGCCATCGGTTTGAGAAAAACGCCGAAGCAATAACGCGCTCCGTAATTTATTCCCATTACCAGAAAAGCGCCGCTGACAATGTACCAGCCCCAAAATATTTTCTGATCCTTTTCCATGAATATATCCGCAAATTAACTTAGCCCAAAATATCCGCCGCTTCCTTTATCATTAAATCGCTTTATGTTAAACATAAGAAATAAATCACGGGTATTAAACCCTCCGATGCTCGGGATAATTCGACCTGCAAGCTTAAGTGCACTTTGTTTCTGAAGCTTGGGTCTCATTACAACTTACCAATTCCGCTACGCTTCGCTTTCGGAATTGGAGTTTCAACAATATCGCAAAAAAAGAAGAAAGTAGAATTGACTCTTTTGATCTTCATTATTGTAGTCCGTATTCAGGAATCTTAAGAAGTATAGCTTTAAAGAGGTTATATGGCCATCCTTCAATTCAAAAACAAATTAGTCATCAAATTACCTTCCTCGGCGCGAGCAGCTTGGTATTTTGTTGGATTATAATTTCTTCTTCGTCGCAAGCGGCTGAGAATTTAACCCATATAGATTAAATCGTGCCATTCTGATATAAATATGATATATATTAAATTTAAGTATATTTGGAGGCTATTATGGTGGACAAGTCAAAGTTGGGGATGGAATTGCCTGTATACACTTTTAGAGTTGAAAAAGATAGAATTGCTGAGCTTGCCATTGCCGTTTCTCAAAAAGAGAATAAGGAACAAATCAATCCCATTTACTATGATGAAGAAGCTGCAAAAAAAGCAGGTTATCAAGGAATACCGGTTCCTCCGACCTTTCCTACCTGTACCTTTTTTTGGACCGGCGGCGGCCTGGTGGCTTTAACTAAAACCCTGGGCATTGATTTAAATAAGCTTTTACATAGAGAAGAAGAGTACGAATATTTTGGCAGCATTTATGCGGGCGATGTTATTACCCGTAAAATGAAAGTTATTGATGTGTTAAAAAAGGGGAGCGGAAACAAGAGTGTCGAAGTTACTGTACTGGAAACGGAACTGATAAATCAACGGGGAGAACTGGTACTCAAATCCCTTACAAGATTGCTGGAAAGATAGGAAGATGAATATGGCCATAAATTATGATGATATTGAAGTTGGGAATAAAATGCCTGTTTATACTTCCGCGCCTATTACCAGAACACATTTAGTCCGTTATTCCGGAGCTTCGGGTGATTTTAATCCACTTCATCACGATGAAACCTTCATTAAAATGATCGGCATGAAAAATGTTATTGCCCATGGTATGTTGATCATGGGTATTGCCGGTGAAGCTATCACTTCCTGGATCGAAAACAAATATTTAAGAAAATTTAATACCCGTTTTTTGAGTATGACGGAACCGGCTGATTTGGATGATATGGAAAACACAAAAGACAGGGCAACTATAATTGTCAGCGGCAAGGTAGTAAAAAAGTATGAAGAAAACGGCGAAAAAAGAATTCAGTGCGACATCATTGCTCAAGATGCTTTAGGCAGCAAAAAGCTTTCGGGATTTTTTATTGCAGCTCTGCCTTAACAATCTTCTTTATTGTGAGACTCAAATTTTAAAAGTGAAACGCATTAAAATTTGCAAGTCGAACAATCCCGCCAAAGGCGGAGGGTAATGAGACCCAAGCTTCAGAAACAAAGTGCACTTAAGCTTGCAGGTCGAATTATCCTGCATAAGCAAGGGTTTCATACCCATGATTTTATATAATTGTTCCTTTTACCAAAAAACACAGGTAATTTCATGAAAGCACACATTTTAGTGATTGATGACGACGCGGTCGCCTGCGAGTTTTTACAGGAAGCTCTTTCGCTTGATGGTTATGAAGTAAAAGCCTATACATCAGCCAAGGAAGCTTTGAAACAAGACCTTTCCGGGTACGATCTGCTTATGTCCGATATTCGTATGCCTGAAATGGATGGTTTGCAGTTTCTGGAACAAGTGCACAAAAAATGGCCGAATTTGCCTGTTATTCTTATGACTGCTTATGGTTCTCTGGAAACAACGATGGAGGCAATAAGTCTGGGCGCATGGGATTATATCAGCAAACCCTTTTCACCGGAAGAATGCCGGGCTATTGTAAAAAAAGTATTGGAAGTCCGGGAACTGCGTGAACAGCGCATGAAATTGCAGCCGGAAACAACCGAAGGGCCAAAATTGATCGGTTCGTCGGCAATGATGGTTGATTTCTACAAACAAATTGCCCGCATTGCCGATGCGTCGGCCAGTGTTTTAATAGAAGGTGAAAGTGGAACGGGTAAAGAATTGACCGCCCGTTCTTTACATCATATGTCTTTACGCCGCGATAAACCTTTTGTTGTAGTTCATTGTGGAGCTATTCCCGATAATTTATTGGAATCTGAATTATTTGGGTATGAGAAAGGATCCTTTACAGGAGCTGATCATCAGCATGACGGATTGTTGGAATCAGCAGAAGGCGGAACAGTTTTTCTCGATGAAATCACGGAAATGTCAACAGCTCTACAAGGCAAGTTTTTGCGGTTTATGCAAAATGGTGAAGTAAGAAGAATCGGCAGTCATGATGTTCGCAATGTAACTGTAAGGGTAGTGGCGGCAGCCAACAAAAATATTGATGAAGAGGTAAGCCTGGGACGCTTTCGTCTGGATTTGTTATACAGATTTATTGTGCGTTTGCGTGTCCCGCCTTTGAGAGAGCATAAAGATGATATTCCGTTGCTCATCGAATCATTGCTGAAAAAATTCGGTTATCCTAATGTCCGCATTTCGTTAAAAGCAATGGAGTTACTCATGGCGTATAGCTGGCCGGGCAACGTGCGGGAGATGGAAAATGTTCTGCAACAAACGTTGTTGCTTTCACCTTTCGCGGTTGTCCTTCCGGAAAATTTACCGGAACACTTTCAACAACAAAAAGAAAATAAGGAAGACGCCGCCTTGTCCAATATATCTCCGTTAGAGGCAGCGGAAAGAAATAAGATTTTACAAACGCTGAAGGAAACTTCCTGGAATCAAACCAAAACCGCACAGCTTCTGGATATCGACCGGAAAACATTACGCCTGAAGATTCGCCGTTATGGCTTATTGGACGAAAAACTTTCCGCAGATTGAAAGCATTCCGCTGAAAGTTAATTATCCTTGAATATCGGCAAATAAAGAATAATGGAAGTTCCTTGACCCAGCGAGCTTTTTATTTCCATTTTACCACCGTGAGTTTTAACTATGTCGCGTACAATAGCCAGACCCAGTCCGCGCAAACCCTCGTTTTGTCTTGTACTAAAGAATGGTTCGCACGCTTTTTCAATCATATCGGGCGGCATTCCCGTGCCTGTATCATTGATAGTAATTGCTACCAAACCATCATGGGAAATGGTTTGAGCCGATATAATTATTTTTCCTCCCTGCGGCATTGCTTCCAGAGCATTTTGAATTATATTCATCAGGGCGGTCTGAATACGGTAACGATCGACATATAAAGGTTTGATTCCGTCGACAATATTCACGCTCATTTCCACTTTATTTTTTTGCATGAAGGATTCGACAAGCGGCAGTGTCTCACTTAAAATTTGCTGGATAGTCAACACTTCAAAATGAGGATCAGGAAGGCGTGTGGCCTTGCGCACATTCTGAATGACGTTATCCAACCGCTGGGTTTGTTGGACAATCAATTTTAATTTATGGGCTACATCCGGCGGCCAGCCTTCTCTCTCCAAAAGAAGGTTAGCAAGACCTCCAATGGAATGGAGCGGCGTACCCAGATCATGGGCGAGATTAGCCGTTAAATGCCCTAAAGCAGTCAATTGTTTCAGATCGGCAACTTGTTTTTGCAGTTGAACAACCTTGAGCGTTTCCTCGCGGACACGATCTTCCAGATGCCTGTTTAAATCGAGGTTTCTGGTAATTACATCCTGAATTTCATCAGCCATCATGTTAAAGTGCTTAGATATCTGCCCCCATTCATCGCTATGAACTATGGGAATTCTATTTATATATTGTCCTTTCTGAAATTCGTCAATTGTCTGAATGATCAGCTTCAGCGGTCTGCCGATTATCCACCCATAACTTAATCCTAATATCAAAAGAATGAACAGTAATAATCCGATACTGCTGAAAATCAGCAATTGTTGGGCGCTATTCATAATTTCGGCATTCGCGCGCGAAAAACCAATAATGCCCACGACGACGTGCGAACCTTTTATCTCTACTGAAGCAGGATAAAGCAAACCCAGCGCCGGACCGCTTTCCGTTTCTATTTTAACATAACGAACCTTGTTTTTCGCGCTGGCGACAAAGATAACATTATCAGGCCATTCATATTGGACCCGGCTGGCGCCGGTAACGTAATCAACGTTGCCATGACTGGTGTCAAAAATATCAATTCTTGCCAAACGCGCATCGGTTTGAATGAAGTCTTTAAGAGCTGAATCAAGGGCATGAAGTCCCCGTTTTGTCGGGAAAAATTGATAAAAAGTACTGATTGTATCAGCCACACCTTCAAGCCTTTTTGCCTGTTGATCGACCAATATCCTATCCAGAGCGGTAAGCTGAACAAAGCCCCAAATGGCCATAGTTAAAGCAAGACCAACAACCGTCAGCATAACCAGTCTTACACGAACTGTCAGATTATCATTGTAAAT
Organism: Smithella sp.; assembly: GCA_049517435.1. GTDB lineage: Bacteria > Desulfobacterota > Syntrophia > Syntrophales > Smithellaceae > Smithella. The sequence goes on from JBEKRZ010000006.1 coordinate 65,393, forward strand.
ATTTATCTTGTTGAAGATTTTTTTAAACATATGTTACTATATATATCAAAAATAAGAATAATTAACTAGCAGTAAACCACGGTATTCAACCCTCTACCTTTGGCGGGATAATTTCCAATAGCCTTTGGCTATTGGATAATTCGACTTGCTCTTCAAACTTCGCTATGCTCGTTTTCAGAGAGTCTCACTACGACTTACGCTTCAAACCTACAGTGACCCCATGGTGCCCTTCAGGGTATTTCGATTATTCACTGCGTTCGTTCTACCACGGCGCTACGCGCTTGGTATAGTTCGCCTTACGCTTCAAACGTCACTTTGTTCGTTTTCATTTGTATTTCACAATCCCCATTCGCTTCGCTCAGGGGATAATTCGACTAACGCTTCAAACCTCACTTCGTTCGTTTTCAGCGAGTCTCATTAAAAAAAAGAAGGGACAGGCAAAACCTGTCCCTTCTTTAAAACCACATAAAGTTTTTACAAACTTATTTTGCATCAGGAGCTGCTTCTTCAGCTTTCTTCTCTTCGGCTTTTTTTGCTTTCTTTGCTTTCTTTGCTTTCTTTGCTTTCTTTACTTTTTCAACTTTTGCAGGAGCAGCCTTTTCTGTGGGAGCTGCTGCGGGAGCTGCTACGGGCTCAGCTGCCATTACGGTGGTGCCAAATGCAAAAACCAATGCTACAACAAACAATACTAAACGCTTCATCTTAAAATCCTCCTTCTTAAATTTGTTTTATTTTAATGCTAATTTTTTAATTTAAAGAAGGGATAGGTAAAACCTATCCCTTCTTTAGAACCACATAAAGTTTTTTCAAACTTATTTTGCAGCAGGAGCTGCTTCTTCAGCTTTCTTCTCTTCGGCTTTCTTTACTTTCTTTACTTTCTTTACTTTCTTTACTTTCTTTACTTTTTCAACTTTTGCAGGAGCAGCCTTTTCTGTGGGAGCTGCTGCGGGAGCTGCTACGGGCTCAGCTGCCATTACGGTGGTGCCAAATGCGAAAACCAATGCTACAACAAATAATACTAAACGCTTCATCTTAAAATCCTCCTTCTTAAATTTGTTTTATTTTACCCTTTAAATTAAGGGACTCCAACTAATTATTTTTTACCTGAATCAGACTTTACCTCAGCCGGCTTAATTTCTTTTTTCTTGAAAGTTACTTTGGCCACTCTCGAGGCTGTTAATTTACCATCTTTTTCCATGTAGTCTATTTTTACAGAATCATTTATAATAATATTTTTCACAGGTTTTTCTAAAGCAAACTCCATGGTTCCTACATCACCTTTTACGGTACGTTCAATCTTAATGGATGAATCAGAAATTTCTATAACTTTTCCTGTAGCATGCATTTTGGCGACCTTGACGATATTTGTTTTAACCGTACCGGCCTTATCAGGGGAAGCGGCCTTATCAGCGGCAAAAGCCAAGGTTGACAAAAGAAAAACCGTGCCAACTACATACCATAACGCTTTTTTCATTATGAACCACCTCCATAACATTTCTGGAACACGTAAAAGCAACTTACATGCCAACAAAGAAAAACAAATTAATAATATCTATGTTGTTAAAATAATTGATAAATATTTTTTGTTAAAATTGATTGCCACTTTTTTCAGACAATAAGTGGGGAATAACTCCCCGTAAACGGAGAATAATTCATCAGCTATTTTGAATGAGTGACGTCCCCTCCGGTAAGAGCCTAAGACTCCTAATAATGAGACCCAAGATTCAGAAACAAAGTACACTGAAGCTTGCAGCTCGAATCAATGACATTCGCTGAAAATGAGTGAAACGAAATTTGAAGCGCAAATGGAATTGATCCCGCTAAGCAGGGGATAACGCGATCTCTCGCAAATTCCGGTGCATTCCTCCCCAGACTGGAACCGAGCGATTATCACGGGTATAAACCTCAAAGCAAACTTTGGAAACATTTCGCAGCAAACGTCGAGGTATTATACCCTCCGCTTCGCGGGATTGTTCAATTAACCAATTCCAATGCGCTTCGCTTTCGGAATTGGAGTTTCACAACAATTTGCGGTATTGACCGTTTATGTTCTTTCATGCTACGCCGATTGGGCAAGTGGAGATGCAAACCGATGAATACAAAAGAAAAAATGGATAGCGATATTATTGTTATTGGCGGCGGAGCAGCAGGCCTCATGGCCGCAGGCAGAGCTGGAGAACTTGGCGCCAGAGTTTTACTTTTGGAAAAAACTGACAGTTGCGGAAAAAAAATTCTGGTCAGCGGCAAGACGCGTTGCAACTTAACCAATTCGGCGGAATTGAAGGATTTCATTTCCATGTATGGAGATAACGGCCGTTTCCTTTTCAGCGTTTTCCATAATTTCTTTCGTCCGGAGTTACTTGATTTTTTGAATAATCACAGGCTTGCCACCAAGGTAGAGCGCGGAGGCAGAATATTCCCTGTTTCCGATGACGCGCATGATGTTGTGCGTGTCTTTAAAAAATACCTCTCCGAAAATAAAGTACAAGTCAAACTAAATACTAAAATAACAGGAATCACCGTACAAGGTGACGCCATTTGCGGCGTTAAAACACAGGACGGAGACTTTCGCTGCAAAGCAGTTATTCTGGCGACAGGCGGCGCTACCTGGCCTGCTACCGGTTCCACCGGCGATGGCTACAAAATCAGCGCCGGGTTGGGGCACAACATAGTAAAACTTAAACCAGCATTAGTACCATTGATAGTGCACGAACAGAAGCTCGCTCAATCCATGCAGGGAGTAAGCCTCCGCAATGTTCGCGCTACGGCGTTTCGGGGCAAAGCAGCCGCAATTGATTCCGCGCTCACGCCTGATTGCAGCTATGGCCGTGGAGAAAAAAAATCGCCCAGACCACCGGTAATTGAAAGCCGCTTCGGGGAAATGATCTTTACTCATTTTGGATTAGGCGGCCCAATTATTTTGTTGATGAGCCTGGCTGTCGCGGAAGCGTTGGAAAAATCCCCGGTGTCTATATTGATTGATTTAAAGCCGGCCTTAACCAGAGAACAACTACATAAGCGACTGCAACGGGATCTGGATAAATCCAGCAAAAAAAAGATCAGCGGCATTATGAAAGAATATCTGCCTGCTAAGATGATTGAACCTTTTATCGATCTTTCCCGTATTGATAAAGAAAAATTGGCGCATCAGATCACCGCCGCGGAAAGAGGAAAAATTATTGAACTCCTCAAAGCCCTGCGCTTTAATATCAAATCACCTCTGTCTCTGGAAAAGGCGATAGTCACGGCAGGCGGTATTTCTCTTACGGAAATTGATCCGCGTACAATGGCTTCCAAACTATTCAACGGATTATACTTCTGCGGAGAGGTCATGGATATTGATGCCGATACCGGTGGTTATAATTTACAGGCCGCATTTTCAACCGGATATGTGGCAGGAGAAAAAGCCGCCGAGTATGTAACCCATCTCTAAATCAAAGCGCTATCTTTGTTGGCACAGCCTGCCCCGGCGGAGGCCGGGGTCGTCAGTTTCCTCAACGTATTATTAATACGCCTCGTCACATCCTCCTCGCCGCCGCGATATCATCTTTGATTTAAAAATGGATTTATATGTCGTGTCCCCCTAATTTTCTCAAGATGAATGTCAAAAAGATCGATGTATTTTTGATTACTCTTTGAAGTTGATTAATATGCTGCATGCTCTTTCACAAACCTAAATATATATTCGCCACTAAAATTTAAAAATGCAACACATAAATCTCCTCCATAGACTGCAATGTTATCGGCTTCCTGCCTGAGATCAGATGTTCTTGGTATTCTCCATATATGCCTGCAAACAATACTATCTAGAATGTCATCCGCAAGGTGGAGTCGCCAAAGACTAATATTATCTCCGCATGTTATTTTCGATCGTTTTGATTCAGTCCTGCCTGCTCGATCAGCTAATGCCTTACCGACTAATTTGTTACTATAATGGAATGCAGTGTTATGGCGTATTTGTCCAATATATTGTGCGAACTTCTTTTCGTCACTTCCACCTTTTAAACAATTTTTTAGTTTCGTGAATGCGTCTTTCGCGGAAGCAGAACAACGGTTAACTCTTTCCATAAGATATTCATCTTTATTTATTTCTTCAATCAGTAATATTGCCTCATTCATATGACCACACTGCATTTTAATAAAATATAACCCAGCCCCACGCCTAATATCGTTATTTACTGATTATTCTTCATTTTTATAGTATCCAAGACACTGATTTGCTAAAGCAATATCATTACCGGCCATCATTAGTCGGATTATTACCGATGCCCTCTCGCCTAAGGACTGCAATCTGCTTAAATCAACATATGTAGTTAATGTTCTTGCCATGCTCATCACTAATTGCTGAATTATTTTTATAAATCAATTTCATCAGCCAAGCAAAGGAACAAATATCTCGCTCAACGTCGGGTGTGGAATAACCCATGCGCGTAATTGTTTTTTGGTCAATTCATTGGAAACGGCCAAAGCAAGCGGCGCAATCAACTCCGCGGCATCTTCGCCAACGATAGTTGCGCCGATGAGCTTATCCTGATGGAAAATGGCTTTCACAAACCCTTGCCCTAAAAGTTCGGCACGGGCAATAATGTTGGCACTGTAAGAGGATTTGATAACTTCTACTAACAATTCTTCTTCTTCAGCGCGTTTTTGTGTGTAGCCCACGCGCGCGATTTGCGGATGGCTGTATACAACTGAAGGGATGAAGTTTTCGTTATAGCTAAAGTCGCTATCTCCACAGATATGTCCGGCGGCGATTTTCGCCTGCTGCGCTGCCCGGTGCGCCAGCATCATGCCTCCGGTAACGTCGCCGACCGCGTAAATACCGGCCACATTCGTCATCATATTTTTATCTATTCTAATTCCGGCTTTTGTATATTCGATTCCCAGCTTTTCTAATTCCTCCGTATTCAATAAAGGTTTTCTACCCGTGCAAAGAAGGGCATAGTCGGCGCTTATCTCCAGTTGCTTGCCATCTTTTTGGGCCATCATTAAAACTCCGCTGTTTGTATCTTTCAGGTTCTCCAGTTTTGTCGAAGTATGAATGGCGACACCCAGACGGGTTAATTCCTGTCGCAGCATTTCAGCGCATTCCTGATCCTCAATTGGAATAATCCTGTCTAAAATTTCAACTATAGTTACTTTCGTTCCAAGTTCGGCAAAGAAAGTGGCAAACTCCACGCCGATCACACTGCCGCCGACAATTATTATACTCGATGGAAGTGTATTTAAATTCAGTATGCCATCAGACGTCAGAACACGATCGGAAAGATTAATTCCCGCAAGCACTTGCGGCACAGAACCCCAGGCAATGATAACATTTTGAGTGGAGAAGATTTCGCTCTTCCACGATGAATCGGTAAAACGAACTTCCGAAGAAGAAACAATTTCTCCCAAGCCTTGTTTTATTTCTACTCCGGCTTCGGCAAGAACTTTTTGCGCACCAAGAGCGGACACTTTCACAATCTGCTGCTGATGTTTTTTTATCGCGGAAAAATCAATAGATGCTTCCGCTATATTAATTCCCATCCTCTTTAGTTTTTTCAAATCAGCGAAATACTTGCTGCAACTGAGAAGCGCTTTGGTTGGGATACAGCCTCTATTCGTGCAGGTACCACCCCAACCTTCTTTTTCGATGATGAGGACTCTTTTTTTCTTTACCGCGGCAAGTTCAGCCGCAGTCAAGCCTCCCGGCCCTCCGCCGATAATTATTAAATCATATTTTTCGGACATCAACACACCTCATGATTACTAGAACAGCTAATTAGATTGCCATGTCGCGCAAGGCGCTCCTCGCAATGACATCTTCCTATCCTGCCCTTGCTGCATGATAGGAACTGCGCACCAAGGGGCCTGATTCCACGTACTGAAAACCTTTTTGATAAGCGATTTCCTTGAACTCGGCAAACTCATCCGGGTGATAATATTTGGCTACCGGCCAATGTTTTAGAGTCGGCTGCTGATATTGCCCGATGGTCAGACGCGCGCAGGACACGGAAGCCAGATCATCAATCAGGCGTAAAATATCTTCACGGCTTTCACCAAAGCCTATCATAAAACCGCTCTTTGAAATAACGGAAGATGAAGCTATATTTTTAAGCATTTCCAGAGAAACATCGTAATTACCCTGCGGCCTCAATTGCGCAAACATTGGTTTCACAACTTCCATATTGTGGTTGATGACATCCGGTTTGGCGTGGAGAACCTTTTCCAGCGCCACCTGATCTCCCTGAAAATCAGGAATCAAAACTTCTATCTTGCAGGAAGGAACTTCTTTCCGCAATCTAACAACACAATCGGAAAAGACCGAAGCCCCGCCGTCCGGCAAATCATCGCGGGTAACGGAGGTAATCACAACATATTCAAGTTTCATCTTACGTACGGCGTCTATAAGATGATTTATTTCATTTTCGTCAATTGCGGCAGGCTTGCCGTGTTCAACATTGCAGTACAAGCAGTCGCGCGTGCAGATATTTCCCATAATTAAAAATGTCGCCGTACCGCAGGCAAAGCATCCGGCCATATTGGGGCAGGCCGCCTCCTGACAAACAGTATGCAGTTGAAGACCGGCCAAAGTTGATTTTATATTGTGGCACTCATTGGAATAAGGAGGCCGGACTTTCAACCAAGAGGGTTTGCGAAGGATTTGTGATTTTTCTTTTAACTGATTCATACAAAACCCGGTATTTTAAATTAAAAGATTGACACTCAGACATTGATAATCCCCCTCTTTTTTCGTGTGCCCTTCAGGGTAAAAGAGGGGTTAGGGGAGATTTAGTGAGTCCCAAATTTCAGAAGTGTAGCGTACTGAAATTTGTTAGACGAACTATCCCAGGCGCATAGCGCCTTGGGATAATTCGACTTACGCTTCAAACTTCGATTAGCTCGTTCTCAGCTTGTCTCATTAAAAATCCCCCTGTATCCCCCTTTAACAAAGGGGGAAATCCTTACAAAGCTCTAAGGTTTTTTCCAGCAGACATCAGGTTTGCGCGCGGCGAGCACTTCATCGAGCCGGCTGACCGGTGTTGTCAGCGGCGCGTTTTTCACACCGTCAGGATTTTCTTTTGCTTCACGGGCAATGGCAATCATGGCCTCGCAGAAAGCATCCAGCGTTTCTTTACTTTCCGTCTCGGTAGGCTCGATCATAATCGCTTCGGGAACAATTAAAGGAAAATAAATAGTCGGCGGATGATAACCGTAATCAATCAGCTTCTTGGCAATATCAGTTGTGTGCACCCCGCTTTCGGCAACCTGTCTTTTACCGGAAAAAACACACTCGTGCATGCAGACACGATCATAAGGCAAATCAAAATATGGTTTCAATTTTTCCTTGATGTAATTCGCGTTAAGCACAGCCATTTCGGTGGCGTGCTTCAGACCTTCAGCGCCTAAGGAGCGAATATAGGTATAGGCTTTCACAATCACATTGAAATTACCGTAAAAAGAACGCATGCGGCCAATGGTATCGGGATATTTCTCCGACCAATTATATTCATCACCGGTTTTGACAATGCGGGGCACGGGCAGAAAATCAACAAGTGCCTTACCTACGCCCACAGGGCCGCTGCCTGGTCCTCCGCCGCCGTGCGGCGTGGAAAAAGTTTTATGCAGATTAAGTTGAATAACATCAAAGCCCAAATCGCCCGGTCTGGTTTTTCCCATAAACGCGTTGGCATTGGCGCCGTCACCGTAGAGCAGACCGCCTTTATCATGGACGATTTGCGCAACTTTTTCGATATTGCGTTCAAACAATCCCAGCGTGTTGGGATTAGTCAGCATCAAGGCGGCCACAGCATCCGTCATCAAAGACTGCAGGTGTTCGATATCGACGCCTCCATCGCTCGAGGAACGAAGCTCCACCGTATCAAATCCGCAAAGAGCGCCGGATGCCGGATTGGTGCCGTGCGCGGCGTCAGGTATCAGGATAATGCCGCGTTTTTGGCCCCTCTTTTCAAAATACTTTTTGATCATCATGACGCCGGTAAGCTCGCCATGCGCGCCTGCCGCCGGTTGCAGAGTGAACTCGGCCATGCCGAAAATACCGCATAAATATTTTTGCATTTCATACATGAGTTGCAAATTACCTTGCGCAAATTCATCATCTGCATAAGGATGCAGACCGGTGAAGCCGGGGAATGCCGCTACATTTTCATTAACCTTGGGATTGTATTTCATCGTGCAGGAACCAAGAGGGTAAAAACCCAAATCAACACCAAAATTACGGCGTGACAAATTGGTGTAATGCCGGATTAAATCAATTTCGGCAACTTCCGGCAAATCAAGATCGCTGCGCAGATATTTCTTGCCGATTGTATCTTCGATATTGACAGCAGGCACATCGCTTGCGGGTACATCCGCGGCGGCGCGTCCGGATTTACTTATTTCAAATATCAACTCCATGAATGACCTCTTTGTCATTCCCGCGCAGGCGGGAATCCAGAAATTTTGATTTGTCTGAAACAATGAACTCTGGATACCGGCCTCCGCCGGTATGACGAACTGAATTATTTTTACTTCAATATTGCCGCAACCTTGTCTATATCTTCTTTCGAAATCATTTCCGTTGCGCAAAAGAGCAGTGCGTTTTCCAATTCCGGATAATCTTTCTGCAGTTCATATCCGCCGATGATTCCCGCAGCTTGCAGTTTTTCATTAACCTGTTGAGAATTGGGACAGAGCAAAACAAATTCGTTGTAAACAGGCGCCGGAAATACTTCTTTCCAACCGGCAAGCCCTAAGAGTTTATTCTTTAAATATTGAGCTTTATAAATATTGAGTTCGGCAAGTCGCTTAAGATTTTTACCTAGAGCAGCAAGATAAACTCCCGCCGCCAGCGCGCAGAGTGCTTCGTTGGAACAGATGTTGGAAGTCGCTTTTTCCCTGCGAATATGCTGCTCACGGGTCTGTAAAGTCAGCACAAATCCGCGTTTGCCGTTTTTGTCCACCGTCGCGCCGACAAGTCTGCCGGGTATTCGCCGCATAAATTTTTCTTTGACGGCAAAAATTCCCAGATAAGGTCCTCCGTAATTAAGAGGATTGCCGAAACTCTGACCTTCGCCCACGACAAAGTCCGCACCTACCGCTCCAGCGGGATTTAAAATGCCCAGTGAAGTGCCATCGGTAAAACCGGCCACAAGCAATGTACCGCTTTTATGAGCGGCGTCAGCAATAGAAGCAATATCTTCGATAGCGCCGAAGAAATTGGGGCTTTGCACTAAAACAGCGGCGACCTGATCATCGAGCTCGTTTTGCAAAGCATTCAAATTAGTTTGACCGGATGACGCGTATGGCACTTCAATAATCGTATAACCGTTAGCCCACGAGTATGTTCGTAAAACCTGCCGGTATTCGGGATGAACCGAGCGGGCAATAATAATTTTAGTTCGATTGGACATCTTGGCGCAAAGCACCGCGGCCTCGGCCATAGCAGAAGCTCCGTCATACATCGAAGCGTTGGCGATTTCCGTGCCGGTAAGATGGGCAATCATGGTCTGGTATTCATAGATAGCCTGTAAAATGCCCTGGCTGATTTCGGCCTGATACGGCGTATAGGCGGTAGAAAATTCCGAACGTCCGACAATATGCCCGACAACCGCTGGAATATAATGATGATAGGCGCCAGCACCGGTCAAAGTCAATCGCGGCAGTTTGTTTCTACCGGCAAGGTCACTCATTACAGACATGGTCTCTAGTTCGGATAATGCGGCTGGAATATCCGGTATCTGCTTTAATCTGAATTTTTTTGGAATATCGGCAAACAGTTCATCGATACCGGCGATGCCTATCGACGCCTGCATTTGTTTGATATCATCCGGAGTATGGGGGCAGTAGTCCATCTTTAGCTTTTTTCCTCTTTCACGACTTCGTAAAAAGTCCATCTGCTGCGTTGCGCTTCACCCTTCGTCATTGCGACGTATAAAAAATACGTCTCACTCCTCAGGATTTGCGCGCCTTGCATCTGGAGCATTTTACAAAGCCGCCAGTAATTTTGTTTAGCTTTTTTCCTCTTTCAAAATTTCATCATAATCATCCGCGCTGAGCAGCATCGTTCGTTCGCCTACATCGGACAGCCGCATTTTCACAATCCAGCCCTCGCCAAAAGCATCCTGATTGATCAGTTCGGGCGTTTCTTCCAGCCTTGTATTTACATCAATGACTTCACCGCTCACCGGGGCGTAAATATCGGATACAGACTTTACCGATTCGACAACAGCCACTGTAGCATGTGCGACAACTTTCTTTCCTATTTCCGGTAAGTCGACAAACACAATGTCCGTGAGCATTTCCTGAGCGTAATCAGTTATGCCGACGATGACGGTACCTTTATCATCATCTTTTATCCATTCATGATCGCGGGAATATAATCTGTCTTTCGGATTTTGCTTGGACATGATGTCCCTCCTTAATGTTATTTTGATCTTTTATAAAATGGAAGTTTGACAATTTTTGCCGCAGTCATTGTATCACGAATAGCAACTGCGATTTCCGTATCGGGCGCACTGAAAGTAATATCGATAAAAGCCAAGCCGATTGCTTTGTTTAATGTGGGCGAAAAGGTACCGGAGGTTACAATGCCGATTTCTTTTCCGCCGTGGAAAACTTTATAGCCATGACGGGCTATGCCGCGTCCGGTCATTTCTATACCAACAAGTTTGTTAGCGCTACCAGAATTTTTTCTGGCCATTAACGCTTTTTCCCCGATAAATTCTTTGTGCGCATCAACGATCCAGCTATAAGGAACTTCCAGCGGACTTACCGATTCGTTCATATCCTGCCCATTGAGCATCATACCCGCTTCCAGGCGCAGCGTATCTCTTGCGCCCAGTCCTGCCGGTTTCAATCCCGATTGCGCACCGGCAATCATCAGCTTATCCCAGATTTCACCAATAACATCACTTGCGGCATAAATCTCAAAGCCGTCTTCACCGGTATAGCCGCTGCGCGAAATAATTGCCGGAAATCCTGCGACCGGAGATTCGCAAAAATGATAAAAACGCAGAGTCTTCAGATTGGCTTCCGTCAGCTTTTGTAAAATTTCTTCCGAACGCGGACCTTGCAGGTCCAGTTTTCCGGTCCGGTCGCTCATATCTTCCAATGTACAATTAAAATGTTTTTCCTGCTGAATAGATTTTATCCATTGCCAATCATGGTCCTTAGGAGTGGCGTTGGTTACCAGCATGTATGAGTTTTCATCCATTTTATATACTGTTAAATCGTCAATTATCCCGCCTTCTTCGTTAAGCAGAGCGGATAGTTTAACCTGCCCTATGGTTTGATCAGCCAGATTTCTGGTTAAAACCAACTGTAAAAGATCGAGCGCCTGCGGACCTTTAACTTCAATTTCTCCCATGTGACAAATATCAAAAAGGCCGGCAGCTCCTCTGGTTGTTCTGTGTTCATCAATCACATTCGTATATTGCACAGGCATGGCCCAGCCGCCAAAATTAATTATTTTAGCATTTAAATTAGCATGTTTTTCATATAAAGGTGTTTTTTTCAATTTTATTTAACCCAACATTTTATAATAATAGATAACACTATGTTTCTGAATATGGTGTCATTAATCCCGCTTCCCTGCCAACTACATCGGCGGGATAATTTCCAATAGCCTTTGGCTATTGGATAATTCGGCTAAAAAACTTCAATGCGCTTCACTTTTGAAGGTTAAGCCTCATTACGACTAACGCTTCGAGCTTCACTTCGTTCGTTTCACCACGGCGCTACGTGCCAGGCATAATTCGTCCAGCAAGCTTCAGTCGTAGATGACCTTTAGGTTATTCACTTTGTTTCTGAAGCTTGGGTCTCATTATCAGCTAGTCTCATTAATATTTAAAAATTTTTTCAAAGAAGAGTTGCTTGCTCTTGGGATAATATATATCACCCCCGTAATCGACAATCAGTTTTCCGTCCAGATGTTCAATTTCATGTTGGATAACCCTGGCAACATAATCCAAATATTTTTTATTGATTTTTTCTCCCTTGGCATTTAAAGCGCGCACTTTAATTTCAGGAAAGCGGCTGATCTCGACTTGAATATCCGGGCAAGACAGACAACCTTCAACCCCAGTTACCATTTCGCCGCGCGCCTGAGTGATCCGTGGATTAATCAGCACTTCGATATCGTCGGGATCTTTTATCCCGCCCTTCCCCTCAAAACCTTTAACGCGGAAAGCGATAATTCTCTTGTTAATGCCAATTTGTGGAGCTGCCAGACCCACAGCGTCATCTCTTTCCAGAAAAGAATCTATAAGTATTTGAATTATTTCCCGCGATTCCTTATCCATAGGCACAGGCAATTCGACGGATTTTTTTCTCAGGATAGAAGTATCCTTGGCATTTTCTCCCTTATCATCCCATAGTGCTAAAACTCTTTTGGAGGACATAAACCTTCACCAAAAAATTATTTCTGAGCCATTTACCACCTATTCTTCGTTATTTCAAGTAATACCAAGTTGCTTTCAAACATTAAATATGAATTTTTGTGAGACTCAAATTTCAAAAACGGAGTGTATTAAAATTTGTAAGTCGTAATAAGCCTTAAACTTCAAAAGCAAAACGCATTGAAGTTTTTTAGCCGAATTATCCAATAGCCAAAGGCTATTGGAAACAATCCCGCTAAAAGCGGAGGGTATGATCCCCCCTTGGGGGCGAAATTATGGTCTAGGGCTTACCATGGGGTTCATACTCGTGATTGAAAGCTTACTAGGTATTATGTCCGGTTAATCAACTTTAATGAGACTCGCTGAAAACGAACGAAGTGAAGTTCGAAGCGCAGGTCGAATTATCCCACGTGCGAAGCTAATTGGGGCTAATATCTGGCAGATAGTTGGTAGAATTGTAGCTTGCAATATATACATATCTTTTGTTAAACAATAATAACACTTCGCTTTCTTTGACTAACTTTGTTGGCTGCGTCGTTATCCTTTGAAATCGAAATGTTATGATATGCACTAATCTAAATACTAAGGATTGATACTTGATTAATCAAATCGTTACTAATATAGCGAAACGGGAGTTTGCCCGCGCGTTGCAATTCGAAGAGGGTATTTTACCGGAGCTGCCTTCCTGTAATGATGAAAAACCGCGCCTCCTCTATATGCACATTCCTTTTTGTGAAGAACTTTGTCCCTACTGTTCTTTTCACCGGATAACTTTTACCGAGCCGTTCACCCGGAAATATTTTAAAGTTTTACGCCGGGAAATCAAACTCTATCAAGAAAAAGGATATAAATTCAATGGGGTTTACGTCGGCGGCGGCACGCCAACCGTGCTGATTGATGAACTGGCCGAAACGCTCCATCTGGCGCGGGATATTTTTCCTATCCAAGCTATATCCGTAGAGACAAATCCCAACCATTTAATTTCAAATAATATTGAAATTTTACAACAGATCGGCGTCAACAGACTTTCCGTCGGAGTGCAGACATTTAACGATGACCTGCTGAAAAAAATCGGGCGTTATGAAAAATATGGTTCAGGCGAGGTTATCGCGGAGCGGCTTAAAAATACGCAGGGTTGTTTTGATACCTTAAATGCCGATATGATTTTTAATTTCCCCGGACAAACACCCCAAATGCTCGATGAAGATTTAACCATCTTGCTTAATTTAAACATGGACCAAACCACCTTTTACCCTTTGATGGTTTCATCCATAACGCAAGAGACTATGGGAAAAACCATCGGAGCCGTTGATTTCAAAGGCGAACAAAAATTATATGAACTGATAGTCCGGCGTCTGGAAAAAAATTACGATTTTTCTTCTGCCTGGTGTTTTTCCCGCAAAAAAGCTCTTATTGATGAATACGTTGTTGACTACGACGAATATGCCGGCTTGGGCAGCGGCGCGATCGGCTATCTGCACGGAACCTGTTATTCCAATACATTTGACATCGCGGAATATATCGCTTCTCTGGAGCAAGGCAAACTGCCGCTGAAAGCTTCCCGCAAGTTTAATCTTCACGACCAAATGAGTTATGATTTTCTAATGAAATTATTCAGCACAAAACTGGATATCGCGGCCATGCAGAAAAAATATGACGGCACGTTTTTGAAAATTTTATGGAAGGAAATAGCCGCTTTTGAAATCGTCAGAGCTTTTCGTTATTTTCCACCTTATCTGCATTTAACACCGCGCGGCCATTATCTTTGGGTAATAATGATGCGGGAATTTTTTATTGCCGTAAATAATTTTCGTGAATACTGCCGCAAACAGGCCAATATTATATGAGATATTTATACCCTTTCGCCTTCAAAGGATAACTAAGCGGCAGCGAAACTCAAATTACATTTACGCAGTAAAATGTAATTCGTTAGTTGAACTGTCCTTCTTCAATGGGGCAAAGAGGAAGCTCCATAGACGTATATGAAAGTGGTTAGGTTATACGTTGAGTAAGCCGACGACAACGTCAACAAAAATAGTGCTTTATTTAGAAATGAATATCTAATTGCCGGAGTAATGATTTGTCCATTGAAACTCAGCAGTCCACAGAAATACGTTTTACGATAAGCAAAAGCCAATGCGGGCAGAGGCTCGATATCTTTCTGGCGCAGAGTGATGCGGCCATTTCCCGTTCGCATGTTAAATGCGTCATTGAAGAAGGCGATGTTCTGGTTAACGGCAAAGAGCCGAAAGTGAGTCAGAAACTAAAAGAAGGCGATGTCATCATCCTGACCCAAAGGCCGCCGCAAGAAGCGACAGCCCTTCCGCAAGATATGCCTCTCAATATTGTTTACGAAGACGAGGCCATTATTGTGATAAATAAACCGGCGGGCATGGTGGTGCATCCGGCGCCGGGCAATCCTGATAAAACGCTTGTCAACGCCCTGCTCTTCCATTGCCACGATTTATCGGGAATCGGCGGCGTGTTGCGACCGGGCATTGTTCACCGGCTGGATAAAGACACCTCGGGCCTGATTGTGGCGGCAAAATCAGATGAAGCTCATCATCATCTGTCGGCGCAATTTGAAAAACACGATGTGCATAAAAAATATCTAGCTTTAGTCTGGGGAGATGTGAAAGGCAATCACGGAGAAATAGTTGAATCTGTGGGCAGGCATCCGGTTAATCGCAAGAAAATGTCCACAAAAAGCAAACACGGCAAAGGAGCGCTTACCCTTTGGAAGGTGCGTGAACGCTACGGCGTGGCTACTCTTCTAGAGGTGGAGATTAAAACCGGACGCACTCATCAAATTCGCGTGCATTTGTCTGATCGCGGTTATCCGGTTATCGGCGATACCGTTTACGGCAACTCTGCCAAAATCCGCGCTGTGGCCGATCCTATGCTGAAAGCCCGGCTGAAAGAATTTAACCGGCAGGCGCTACACGCGGCGTATCTTTCTTTTATTCATCCGCTCAAAGGTGAGCGGATGGTATATACAGCGGATATGCCCCAAGACATGTCCGATTTGTGCGCGCATCTGCGCTTAAACGTTAAGTCGGTTGATTCAGTCACTGGTAGTTGGAAAGATAAATCACGAATATGAAATCTTTGGAAACAGATTCCGCAGCAAGCTGCGGAATATAGTCCCACTTAGCTTCGCACGTGGGATAATTCAACTGACAGATATTACCACGCTCCGCTTGTAATATCTGAGTTTCATTAAATTGGAGTTTCAACAATTAAGGTAGAAGCAAATGTTTCGTCTGACTAAAAAACATTCCATAGAATATTTCGAATCTTCATTATTGAGCGAATGCGACTTTTTAACTCACGTCTTCTGCACGAGGCTTGGTGGCGTCTCGGAGGGCGAATACGATTCACTCAACATAAGTTTTAAGGAAGGCGATGAAGAAAGCAGGGTTTTGCAGAACTGGGGACGTCTGGCCATGGCCTTTGCCATACCGCTGGAGCATTTTCTCACCTTAAATCAGGTTCATGGCGACGATATTTTTGTTATCAAGCCGTTTGGCGACTACTATTCTTCAAGCGAAGCTATGAATTATGACGCCATTGTCACCAGCCGAACAAATCTGGCCATTTGCATAAAGACTGCTGATTGCGTGCCCGTTTTCATTGTTGACAAGGCAAAAAAAATAATCGCCGTGGTTCATGCCGGCTGGAAAAGCACCGCGCTGGAAATCACTGCCAAAGTAGTCCGTCTATTCCACGAAAAATATGGTTCCTCTCCGCGGGAACTTCTGGCTGCAGTTGGCCCATCTATCGGTCAATGCTGTTTTGAAGTTGACTCCCCGGCAGCTAATTCTTTTTTTGAACATAAAAACAATGAGGCATTTTTATTCCCCGGCGCCAGACCTAACAAATGGATGCTTGATTTGGCCGAAGCCAACCGTCAGCAGATTTTGAATTGCGATATTCCGGAAACAAATATAGATGTCTCCGATCTCTGCACTTCCTGCCGTCAGAATTTATTTTTCTCACACCGGGGCTCAGGCGGAATCACGGGAAGACAAGTTAATTTTATGATGATTAAAGGAGATACCCCCTGTCGCGTTCTAACCGTCGATAAAGAATCGCCGTGGATTCAATAATAAAACATGGCTCATTTAAACTATTGAAAATTCCATGTTTTGGGGCTGTTCAGAAATGTTCAGATGCAAGGCGCGCAAAAAGCCGAACAGCGAGGCGTATAACCTAAAGGTCACACGTATGGAAATACGTTGAGCGGTGCGGTTTGTAGCGCAACACCGCAGACCATGGTGCCCTTCAGGGCATTAGCATTCGCTAGCGTACCCTTTAGGGTATTTCAACAGCCCCACGGGGTGCATTTTCTTTATTGACAGTATTCCTTTTCAGTATTACTTAAAGGTCAACGCATAAAAAACATAAGGAGTAACGCAAATGATTATCGTTACAGGTGGCGCCGGATTCATCGGCAGCGCTTTTATATGGAAGCTCAATCAGGAAGGCATTGATGATATACTAATCGTTGACCGTCTGGGAACGACAGATAAATGGAAAAATCTGGTTAATCTTCGTTTCGTTAATTACATGCATAAAGATGATTTTCTGGAGTTGATTTATAATGACACGGTAAATTTCGAAGTTGAGGCAATAATTCATATGGGAGCCTGTTCATCCACGACCCAGCGCAATGCCGATTACCTCTGGAAAAATAATAATGTTTATACAGGCTACCTGGCCGAATGGGCAACCGAGCGCAGTATTCGTTTTATCTACGCCAGCTCGGCGGCAACTTACGGCGACGGTTCATTGGGATTCTCCGATGACCATAAAAAGATCAAAGCGCTTAAACCGATCAACATGTACGGCTATTCAAAGCAGGTGTTTGATTTAAGGGTATTGAGACAATCGTGGGAAGACAAAATTGCCGGGATTAAATTTTTCAATGTCTTCGGTCCTAACGAATATCATAAAGAAGATATGACCAGCGTGATTTTCAAAGCGTTCCATCAGATAAAAGAAACCGGCACTGTGAAACTTTTCAAATCCTATCTGCCCAAGTATCCTGACGGCGGGCAATTGCGTGATTTTGTTTATGTCAAAGACTGTATAGACGTTATGTGGTGGCTTTTTAAGAATCCGGATGTCAATGGCATTTTTAATTTAGGTACAGGCAGAGCAAGAACATGGAATGATCTGATTAAAGCTGTTTTTTCGGCGATGAAGAAAATAACTAATATCGAATACATTGAAATGCCTGAAGCTCTACGCAATCAATATCAATATTTCACCGAGGCAAAGATGGATAAACTCAAAGCCGCGGGCTGTCCGGTGAAATTCTCTTCGCTGGAAGATTCCGTGCGGGATTACGTTGTTAACTATTTGCAGAAAACCGACCAGTATTTAGGAAACTAAAAAATAGTGAAATATATTTTTTTATTCAATTAAAATACGCAAAACTCTTTCGTAAAAAGCTCCAGAGACAAGGCACACAAAGCCTGAGGAGTGCGGCCTACTTAAGCGTAGGCCGCAAGGACGAAGGACGCAGTGTAACGTAGTATATGGAGTCGCGTACCCTCTCGCCACCTTTAGGTGGTTAGGGTATTTTATGGAGGAGTTCATGAGAAAAATTGTTTGCATAATTCCATCTCGCTATGAATCCAGTCGGTTTCCGGGCAAGCCCTTGGCTGATCTTTGCGGCAAACCGATGATTCAGCATGTTTATGAACGCGTAGCAAAAGCTAAGGCAGTTCCTTATGTGGCTGTCGCTACTGACGACGAAAGAATCTTTAACGCTGTGAAAAAATTCGGCGGCAACGCGATCATGACAGCCATCACGCATCACTCCGGCACAGACAGAATTGCAGAGGCGGTTAAATCTCTGAATCTATCTGCCGATGCAATCGTCGTCAACATTCAGGGCGATCAGCCGATTTTTGAACCGTCGCAGGTGGATGAAGTCATCCAGCCGCTCCTTGATGATCCGTCCATCAACATGTCCACACTTATTTATAAAATTATTCTCGATGAGGAAATAACCCATCCCCACGCGGTCAAAGTTGTTCTCGATCATCAGAATTTCGCTCTTTATTTCTCCCGCGCCACCATTCCTTATGTGCGCGACAAAAAGCTCAAAGCTGATTATTATAAACATCACGGAATTTACGCCTATCGCCTTGATTTTCTCGATATCTTCACCAAATTGCCTGAAGGAAAACTGGAAAAGCTCGAAGCGCTGGAACAATTGCGCGCGCTGGAATACGGCTACAAAATTAAAGTCGTCATCACTCCCCATGATTCCGTGGAAGTGGATAATCAGCAGGAATTGGAAAGAGTGCGTCGTATTCTTACGGCAAAAAAATCACGGGTATGAACCAACATTTCGAAGCAAGCTGCGGTTTATTGTACCCTCCGCTTCGCGGGATTGTTCAACTTACCAATTCCAATACGCTACGCTTTCGGAATTGGAGTTTCACAATAAGGGGCAAATGTATGAAAATTACAAATGCTAAGTTGGCCATCAAATTAACATTAACATGTGTGTTTTTTGTACTGATCGCTGCATTTCCCGGTAGTGCCGCTGAAATTGACGACAGTCTGGCAAAATGCGTGGCAATCAAAGATGATAATGCCGCAAGATTGAAATGTTTCGACGAACTGGCAAAAAAACAAATCCCCACAAAAGAATCTGTTATCGTAACACCTGCTGAAAAAGCGATATCTCAGGAATCCATAAGCACTGCTGATAAAGCAACGCCCACGATACCTAAAGTGGAAGAAAAATATTTTTCTGTTATGGAAAAACAATGGGATCTGAGAAGTGATAAACCTAAAGAAAGAAATATTTTTGTACTTTGGCCTTATCGCCCCTGTTTTTTTCTGCCGCTGGCCTATAATTCTTCACCCAATGACAGTACTCAACTAGATGTTGATCCCAAAGCCAAATCCCAATACAATGAAGCAAAATTTCAACTGAGCTTTAAATTTAAAATCTGGAGAGATATTATCAGGAGTGAAGCAATAAAAAATATTATCGAAGAAAATACTGGAATCAGAGGAATTGATATCTGGCTAGCATATACACAGCAATCGTTCTGGCAGCTTTACAATTCGGCATTTTCCGCTCCTTTCAGAGACACAAACTACGAGCCGGAATTGCTCTTTAATTTAGACATACAGCAAAAAATCACCGGACTCATGGGAACAAAGCTGCAATTTATAAACGTTGGATTCAATCATCAATCCAACGGACGCGCCGAGCCGCTTTCCCGCAGCTGGAACCGTATTGTTGCCAATGTCGGCTTAGAAAAAAATTTTGGTTTGGAGAAAAAAGATAACTTCGGCCTTCTGTTAAAAACCTGGTACAGAATTCCTGAAGACGCAGCTAATGACGATAATCCCGATATCACCAGATATACGGGATATGGCGAACTATGTGGAACACTCTACTGGAAAGATCAGCGGTTTGCCGTGATGCTACGCAATAATCTACGATCGGAAAATTTGGGGGCTGTGCAACTGGACTGGAGCGTGCCACTATCTACTATTCACGAATCTTTGGGAAAAAAAATCAGCCTATATGTACAGTATTTCAATGGCTATGGAGAAAGCCTTCTCGACTATAACACGAGCATCAACCGGATAAGCGCTGGATTTATGCTGGCAGACTGGAACTGATGCCGGTTCCAAATCAGAGATAGCGCTTTGAGTTGGAATTGAAACTAATCTTTTAAAGTTGCCCCCGTCAAAATATTGTTGCAAAATGCAACATATAGTTGTATATTGCTAACAAAAAGAAACAGCAATAGTTGGAGGAATGTGTCATGGCAACAGCAGTAAGAGTATCTGAAGATCTTATAGGTGAGGCTAAGAAATTCAGCCGGATTGACCACCGATCCGTGGCCGGTCAAATTGAACATTGGGCACGAATGGGCAAATGCGCAGAAGAAAATCCCGACCTGCCCTACTCTCTCATTAAAGAGATTTTGATTGGATTGGACGAATTGGATCAAGGCGACAAGACCGAATATAAGTTTGGATAGAGCATCATGAAAATCTACCAGTCAAGATCGTTTGAGAAAAAAGTAAAGAAGATGTCAAAGACCGAGAAAAACTCTTTGGATCAGGAAATTAGAAAAATTGCAGAGAACCCAAGTATCGGGGAGGAAAAGAAAGGCGACTTGCGAGAAATATTTGTACACAAATTCAAGATTAAAACAAACCAATACCTGCTCGCTTATCGAAAGATCAGCAAAGATTTAGAACTTATTATGATCGGGCAACATGAAAACTACTATCGCAATTTGAAACAATATTTGAAAAAGCGCTAAGTTCAAATAAAAGAAAAGCGCTTGAGGAGCTTGGCATTAAGGATAACGAACCACAGCCTTAACCTGAGCTATATAAAAATAATCGGAAAATTAAATTTAGAATATTAATTGTTAGCATAATAAAACATGGAAAAAATTCCTCCATTTAGCGCTCAACATCTTGAAGCAGCCTGTAAGGTGTTAGCTAATACAGAGCGCGGCCTCACAGGTTCCGAGATAGCGTACCTTCTTCAAGATTGCCGCCTTGAAGATGTATCGCCAGAGATGACCAAATGGAAAAGACTATTTAACGCACTGATAAAGGCTCAGAACACCCATAAGGTTGGCAATCATTTGATTATGTTTGTCAATCGCGCACTTAACCCAGTGAGTTATGCCCGAGACAAGGAGAAACTTTCTTGGCGTAGAAGTGAGCTAAATGTGGTTCTGTCGTTCTCTGGCTTCAGCGTAAGAGAGGATGGGAAAGTTATTCGTACACAAGCAGAAACTACTCTCAAGGGGGCGCGGGCTCGGGCAGGTGCACTTAGGGCAGCACTCGAAGATCGAGGTGCTCACTCGGAGATACTCAAATATTGTCGTGCCGAGCTTGTAGACGAAAATTACTTCCATGCCGTGCTTGAAGCAATAAAAGGAATAGCTGAGAGAATTAGGATTATTTCGGGGCTAACCACTGATGGGGCAGAACTTGTAAATACTGCATTTTCAGTAAAGGCTCCTGTTCTCGCTATTAACTCGCTCAAGACTGAAACTGAAATAAGTGAACAAAAGGGATTTAGTAATATTCTAGTGGGACTGTTCGGGGCTGTTAGAAATCCCACTGCACATGTCCCAAAGGTAACGTGGCCAATGACTGAACAGGATGCACTGGATATTCTTTCATTGGTTTCTTTTGTGCACAGAAAGCTAGATGGAATAGTTAAGATATAGACCACGTATCAGTGCTAAAAAACCATTAACTCGGGATTCTGCTCCAATTGGAATTGAACCTAGTGGGATGGTTGAACATACCTATGTTTTGGGGCTGTTCAAAAATATTCAGATGCAAGGCGCGCAAGTCTTGAGGAATGAGGCGTATTTTCATACGCCGCAATGACGAAAGACGCAGCGTAACGCAGTAGATGGGTGTTTTTCAACAGTCCCACTAGTCTTTAAATATTGCCCCCGTCGACGCCGACGTCACCAACTTCGCATACCTCGCCAGATAACCGGTGGTAATTGCCGGTTTAAAAGGCTTCAAAGCTTTTTTGCGCTTGGCCAATTCCTGATCACTTACTTTCAGATTCAATTTTTTAGCCGGTATGTCAATGGCGATAATATCGCCTTCTTTGACCAACGCGATCGGACCGCCTTCCGCCGCTTCGGGTGAGATATGGCCAATGGCCGCGCCCTGCGTGCCGCCGCTGAAGCGTCCGTCAGTCAATAGAGCAACGGTTTTATCCAGGCCCATACCCACGATTGCTGATGTGGGCGAGAGCATTTCTCTCATACCCGGGCCGCCTTTGGGCCCTTCATAGCGGATAACCACAATATCACCGCCTTTAATCTTGCCGCCCATAATTGCGGCAATGGCGTCATCTTCACAATCAAACACGCGGGCTTTGCTTTCGTTTATCTGCATCGCCAGCGCGACCGCGGATTGTTTCACCACCGCTCCGTCCGGCGCGAGGTTGCCTCGTAAAATAGCAATGCCGCCTTGCTGTGAGTAGGGATTATTCAATGGCCGGATGACATCAGTATTCAAAACACGGGCGCTTTGTAAATTAGCCCCGACAGTTTTGCCGGTTACTGTAATTGCCTTTTGATCAATGACACCCAGGGCGCTGATTACTTTCATTACAGCCTGAATGCCTCCTGCCGTATCCAAATCTTCGATATGATGATGCCCGGCAGGGCTCAGTTTGCAGAGATTGGGAGTTTTCTCGCTGATTTTATTAAAGAGGTTCAAATCGAGCTTAATTCCCGCTTCATGGGCTATTGCGGGAATATGTAAAACGGTATTGGTGGAGCAGCCCAGTGCCATATCCACAGCTATGGCGTTTTTAAAAGCGGCAAGCGTAGCGATGTCGCGCGGCCTGATTCCCTTCTTGAGCAAATCCATTATTTTCATCCCAGCATGTTTGGCCAGCCGGTGACGGGCCGCCAGCACCGCGGGAATTGTTCCATGGCCGGGCAGCCCCAGACCCAGTGCTTCCGTGACACAGTTCATGGAATTTGCCGTGTACATGCCGGAGCAGGAACCGCAACCCGGGCAGGCGCAATCTTCCAGTTGCTTCAACGCGGCGGCAGTCATTTTTTTTACTTTGACGGCGCCGACGCCTTCAAAAACACTGATGAGGTCAACAGCCTTCCCTTGAAGTTTTCCCGCCAGCATCGGACCGCCGCTGATAAAAATGGCCGGAATGTTCAGGCGCAGTGCGGCCATGAGCATGCCCGGAATAATCTTGTCGCAGTTGGGAATAAACACGAGAGCGTCAAAAGGATGAGCATTGGCCATGATTTCGATGGAGTCGGCAATCAGCTCGCGGCTGGCAAGCGAATATTTCATGCCTTCATGTCCCATCGCGATGCCGTCGCAGACGCCGATGACCGGAAATTCCACGGGCGTTCCTCCGGCCATGCGGATTCCCGCTTTGACATCCTGAGTGATTAAATCCAGATGGATGTGTCCGGGAATGATTTCATTGGCCGAATTGACCACGCCGATAAGTGGCAGTGCAATTTCTTCATCCGTATAACCCATCGCCTTGAAAAGCGAACGATGCGGCGCCCGCTCGAAACCTTTTTTCATGAGATCGCTTCTCATTGTTCTTTCTCCCTTGGTTAAATAAATTTCTGATTAAATAAAGATTGCCACGTTCACTGTCGTGAACTCGCAATGACAAACCTCGATTCTAAACTACTTCGTAAAAAGCTCCAGATGCAAGGCGCGCAAGTATTAAGGAATGAGGCCTATTTTTTCATACGCCGCAATGACGAGAGACGTAGCGCAACGCCGCAGACCATGGTGCCCTTTAGGGTATGGATTTTTTACGAATCCGTTGTGTTATTTCTTTCGTTTTTCCGGCCGTAACTCGCGCACGGCGGCTCCGGCCTTCCACATTTCCGAATCGCGCATTTCTTTGAGTTCGGCTTCCAGTTTAACTTTGTAGTCCGGAGCGCTGTTGACTCTCAACACAATTTCCGTTTCTTTACCGGTCGCGACTGATTTATAAAGTTTGGCAAACACAGGCGCAACTGCTTTGCGGAATTGATGGCGCCAGTCCAGAGCACCGCGTTGAGCCGTGGCGGAACAATTGGCGTACATCCAATCCATGCCGTTTTCCGCAACCAGTCGAATAAGGCTCTGAGTCAATTCTTCCACTGTTTCGTTGAAGGACTCGCTGGGAGTGTGGCCATGTTTGCGCAGTTCGTTATATTGCGCTTCCATCATTCCGGCCAGCGCACCCATAAGCACGCCGCGTTCGCCCGTCAAATCGCTGTAAACTTCCATCTGGAAAGTTGTCGGGAATAAAAATCCGGACCCGATGGCAATACCCAGAGCCATAGTTCTTTCCATGGCGCGGCCGGTGAAATCCTGATGCACGGCAAAGCTGGAATTTATACCGCTGCCGTCCAGAAAATTTCTGCGGACGCTGGTTCCCGAACCTTTAGGCGCGACCATAATAACATCTACAAAAGCAGGTGGAACAACGCCTGTCTGTTTTTTATACACAACGGAAAACCCGTGAGAGAAGTAAAGGGCATCGCCTTTTTTCAGATTGGCCTTGACTTTGGGCCAGAGAATCTTCTGCGCGGCATCGGAAACAAGATACTGAATGATCGTGCCGCGCTGAACAGCTTCTTCAATAGGGAAAAGTGTTTTACCGGGCACCCAGCCATCGGAGATGGCCTTCTTCCAGTATCGCTTATCTTCTTTTGTCTGACCGATAATTACATTAATGCCGTTATCTCTCATATTAAAAGCCTGCGCCGGCCCCTGAACTCCGTAACCCAGCACTGCCACTACTTCGTTTTTTAAAACTTTCTGAGCTTTCTTTAGAGAAAACTCTTTCGATGTGATGACATCTTCAATGACACCGCCAAAATTAATTTTTGCCATGATAACCCCCTATAATATTTATAATGTTTAATTGCTTTTTATACCCATAATTAATTTTCCAGATTCAAAGCTATAATTCCTGTTCTTGTTATATCAGCGATACCGAGAGGCGCAAGATGAGCCAAAGCAAAATCAATTTGCGACTGATCGCCGGTTATTTCCAGAATTATATATGTATCGGCGGACACTATTACTTTCCATTTATTCGTGTCAACCGCTTTCTTTATTTGCTCTTTTTTGTCCGCTGTTAAATTCACGCGGACTAAAATCAGTTCCCGATGAATTGATTCCACATTGGTTAAATCGTCAACGGTAATGACATCGACGAGCCTTTGCAATTGATTTTCAATACGAGTGACAGTTTCCTGACTTCCCACGGTCGTCATAACTATTTTTGAGATTTCGTATTGCGTGGTCGCATTCACACAAAGGCTTTCAATGTTATATCCTTTACCGCCCAGTGTTCCGGCAATCCTGGCCAACACGTCCGGCTTGTTGTGAACAAGTATTGAAATTATGTGTTCCTTTTTTTCCATTTTTAACCTCTCAATCATTTATATTTAGATAAAGCGCATCCGGCATGCGCCGGATATACTCCGCATATGCGCAGCCCAGCGAATGCTGGGGACTCGCGTGCCCTCTAGGGTATTTTACGAAGCCGTCAATTTATCATTTCTCTGCTCCCCAACGACATGTTACTGATCGAATCACCCGGATGTACCATGGGATAAACGCATTCTTCACGCGACACCCGGAAATCCATCAACACCGGACGATCAAGCGAAAGTCCCTGCTTCAGAACAGATTCCACTTCTTCCGGCTTAGTCGCGCGCAAGCCAACAACGCCGAAAGCTTCGGCCAATTTTACGAAGTCAGGGGCGTAAGTCATATCTGTATGCGAATAGCGTTTCTCATAAAACAATTCCTGCCACTGGCGAACCATTCCCAGATAGCCATTGTTTAATAGAACTATTTTTACATTAATTTTATATTGCGCGGCGGTGGCCAGTTCTTGGATATTCATCTGGATACTGCCATCTCCGGCGATATCTACGACCTGCTTATCCGGAAAAGCGCATTTGACGCCGATGGCCGCGGGTAGGCCAAAACCCATTGTCCCCAATCCGCCCGAAGAAATGAAAGTATTGGGATGATCAAAAGGGAAGAACTGCGCCGTCCACATCTGATTTTGACCGACTTCAGTTGTAATAATCGCGTCACCTTTAGTTAATTTATACAGCGTTTCAATTACATTCTGAGGCTTAATTTCCTTGCTGTTTTGACAATACGTCAGCGGCACTTTTTCCTTCCATTCGGCAATCTGTCCCAGCCATTCCTGCCGCTGGGCCGGTGTTTGAGTGTAATTATGCTCCGCTAAAAATTTGATCAAATCCGAAAGCGTTGCCTTGGTATCGCCGATTATCGGCAAATCAACGACAACATTTTTATTGATGGATGAAGGATCAATATCAATGTGGACAATTTTGGCGTTGGCGGCAAATGTTTCAATAGTGCCGGTGACCCTGTCGTCAAATCTTACACCCACGGCCAGAAGCAAATCGCAGTGACTGATGGCCATATTGGCATAATAAGTGCCGTGCATTCCCAGCATGCCCAGCCACAGAGGATCGGTTCCCGGAAAAGAACCAAGTCCCATCAATGTCCCGGTAACGGGAATTTGATATTTTCTGGCCAATTGGGTCAACAGTGCCGAAGCCTTTCCCAGGATGACGCCGCCGCCGGTCATAATTAAAGGTCTTTTAGCTGAATTCAGCATTTCGAAGACATTGGCCATTTTCTTGGGGGCCGGTTTATAGGCCACTTCGTAATTGCGAATTTTTATACTGGCGGGATCATAATCTGCTTCCGCGGCCATCACATTTTTCGGCAAGTCAACCAAAACAGGACCCGGTCTTCCTGATCGGGCAATATGAAACGCTTCCTTAATAGTCGAAGCGAGATCGTCAATATTGCGCACCAGAAAATTATGCTTGGTGCAGGGGCGTGTTATGCCCGTGATATCGCACTCCTGAAAAGCATCATTGCCTATAAGTCCCGTAGGCACCTGCCCTGTAAAAACGACCAGAGGAATTGAATCCATATTCGCCGTGGCAATTCCGGTGACGGTATTGGTGGCGCCGGGGCCGGACGTAACCAGGCACACACCCACTTTTCCGGTCGCACGGGCGTAGCCGTCAGCGGCGTGCACGGCGCCCTGTTCATGCCGAACTAAAATATGCTTCATGTTGCTTTTATAAAGCTGATCATAGATATCAAGAACGGCTCCTCCGGGGTACCCGAAGATAATATCAACTTTTTCCTCTTCGAGCGCCTTGAGCAAAATTTGTGTGCCTTTCAGCTTCATATCCTACTACCCCCATAATTTTATTGTTGAAACTCCAATTCCGAAAGCGAAGCGTATAACCTAAAGGTCACACGTCGGAATTGGTAAGTTGAACAATCCCGCACAGCGGAGGGTTTAATACCCCGCAGCTTGCTGCGGAACCTGTTTCCAAAGCTTGCTTTGGGGTTCATACCCGTGATTAATTCGGCCAACAAGTTTCAGCATGTGTGTCCTTTAGGTTACACTTCGTTTCTGAAGCTTGGGCCTCTGATCCCAATACGCTACGCTTCGGGGATAATTCGACTTACAACTTTCAGTTCGCTATGCTTCTGAAAGTTGAGTCTCATTAACTAAAAAAGCCGCCAGTTTCTTTGGGAAAAAGCGGCTTTGTGCCTGAAACAACAAAGCCGCGGGCTCTAGGGGCCTGCGGCTTGTATCTTTTATTTTTATTTCTTAAAGATACAGAGCGGAAGACCCCGTAAGTACGACTACTACGAGTACCAATACTTTGGTCAGTATCTGAGTAACGCCGCTTTCTAAAACTTTAAGAAACATAATTTCATTCCGTTGAATTAATTTGTATGTTTAATAGCGAAAAATAAATTGTTTGTCAAGCCCCTTTATATTAGATCTTTTCATCTGAATAAATCTTCTTTTTCTTCAGTTGAGTCATTAGGTTTTTCACTGGGCTGTGCGTTAGACAAAAAGGCTTCAGAAATAGTCTCTGATCCGTTAGACGGCCGGCCTGTCTTGGGATTAACCTTGACAAACACAATACCTTCCGGTGCGGGAAAAGATTCCACAGGTGTTTTTTGCAAAAACTTTTCCATAAAATAAAGCCAAATAGGGGCCGCCGCTCTTCCGCCTACTTCTTGATTTCCTAAAGAGGCTTCCTGATCAAAACCTACCCAGACTCCGGTAATCAGAGAAGGAGTGGCGCCGATAAACCAGGCATCACGAGTGTCATTCGTCGTTCCAGTCTTTGCGGCAACCGGCCTTCCTATGCTTCTGGCACGCGTGCCTGTGCCACTTATCACAACATCCTGCATAACATAAGTAGTTATAAAAGCGATACGGGTATCAATAACCTGCTCTGACTGAACTTTAGTTTCTTCAAAAACATTACCCGTGCGATCAACAATTTTTTTAATGAAATAAGGTGTTACTTTTTTACCTTGATCAGCCAAAACACCATAAGCTTGGACGAGTTCCTGCAATGTTACACCCGATACCCCCAACGCTAATGCTAATGTCCGCGATAGAGGGGAAGTAATTCCCATGTTCATTGCGTATGATACCGCGTAATCCACGCCAATTTGTTGCAAAACTTTAATGGTCACAATATTGCGGGAATGGACAAGCGCGGCTCTCATGGTAATCGGCCCCAGGAATTTTTCATCAAAATTTTTCGGTTTCCAGACACCACCTTCCTGACTTGGATCTTCTAAAGAAATAGGGGAATCCACAAATATCGATGACGGATTCAAACCCTTATCGAAAGCTGCCGTGTAGATCAGTGGTTTAAAAGCAGAGCCGGGCTGCCTGCGGGATTGCGTTGCACGGTTGAATTCGCTTTTATTGAAATCACGGCCCCCGACCATCGCGCGAATAGCGCCTGTTTTCACATCCATGCAAAAGAGCGCTCCTTGAACAAGCCCACGTTGATATTTTTGTCTGTCTTCCAATTCCGCCAAACCTTTTTCCACAGCGTCACGCGCGTATTTTTGCGCGGACAAATTCAAAGTCGTGTAGATCGAAAGACCTTCCTTGTAAAGAACGTCCGCGCCATATTTTTCCTGCACATAGCGGCGTACTGTTTCTACAAAATATGCGGCAACTTTATCTTTGGGTTTGATCGGCCGTAATTTCAATGGAGCGTCAGATGCTTTTGCCAGTTCTTCCTGCGATATGTAACCGTCTTCCATCATGCGCGTAAGAACGTAAACTTGTCTTTGTTTGGCTTTTTCATAATGAAGAAAAGGGGAATAGCTGCTGGGAGCTTTAGGTAAACCGGCCAGCATGGCTGCCTCCGGCAGTTTCAGATCCTTGGCGTTTTTTCCGAAGTAACCCAATGCCGCCGATTCTATTCCATAAGTGCCGTGTCCAAGATAAATTTGGTTTAAATATAAATTTAGAATTTCATCTTTACTCAGATATTTATCAATTTTGTAAGCAAGAATAGCTTCCTTAATTTTACGTGTGATTTTTTTTTCAGGCGAAAGGTACATCATCTTGGCTACCTGTTGTGTAATGGTACTGCCGCCCTGGACGATATGTCCCGCTTCAAAATTTTTAAATACCGCTCGAAAAATGCTTTGTATATCCAGACCCTGATGCTGATAGAAGCGTGAGTCTTCCGCAGCGACAAAAGCATAACGGACTATCTTTGGGACTTCGGCAATCCTAACAAGCTTTCTGTCTTCCAGAAAAAACTCATCGATGAGTTCGTTGTTGTCATCATAAACACGGGAGGCAATGCTGGGGCGATAATCTTTGAGTGCGTCAATACCCGGTAAATCCAAGGTTAAGGCATAGTAGGTGACAGTTCCACCAACCGTGACCAGTAAGACGCTAACGATTAAAACCAGAAAAAAAGTAAGAAGCGCGGAAAGTTTCTGGACTTCCCCTTGATTTTTACTGGATCTTGTACGGCGTATCGGCATAATTTTTACCAATCATTATTCATTTTCTTCGGGAGTTACTTTTTTCTTTTCGGCAAATTTCACCACAAATATACTCACTTCATACAAAAACATCAAGGGAATTGCCATTAATATTTGGCTTAAAGCATCCGGTGATGGTGTTAAAATTGCGGCAACGATGAAAATAACTAGAATGGCATACCTTCTTTGTTTGGAGAGCATTTTGGCGTGAACTATTCCCAGTTTGGCCAGGAAGAACATAAAAATAGGCAATTCAAAAGATAAACCGAACCCCAGTAAAAATGTTACGAAAAGCGACAGATAATCACTGAATGATATCATTGCCTGCAAATATTTATTATTAAAACTGACAAAAAATTCAAAGGCCGGAGGCAGGGCAATATAATATCCAAACAAGACGCCGCTGATGAAAAGTAAAGTGGAGAAAAAAACAAAAGGCAATACATATTTTTTCTCTTTGGAATGCAGGGCCGGCGCAATAAATTTCCATATTTGATATAAAATGAACGGACAAGTAATTATTAGCGAAGCAAAAAAAGCCAGCTTCATATAGACAAAGAATGCTTCGGTTAATCCGGTATAAATCAGATAACTGTTTTTGGGCAGAACCCTGGTAAGGGGCCGGGTAACGATATCAAAAATCAAGTCCTTGAAATAATAGCATCCTCCAAAACCAATGCCTATCGCAATTAAAGAACGGGTGACCCTTTTGCGCAGTTCCACTAAATGTCCGGTCAGAGACATTTTGTGATCTTCTCTAGTTTCCGTTTTTTCCGTTGTTTCCATAGTTTGAAGTTTTGCCTGTCTTCAGCTTTAAAATGTAAGGGGATTTATTTCCAAATTATTGTTTGGGAGAAATTTTATCAGATGAACCGGTTTTTGTTTCTTCGGTATCGGGCTTCTTCATTGAAAGATAATCCTTCCCGCCGTCATCGTTCTTCGGCTTTTCATCGTCTTTCAAGGCTTCTTTGAAATCTTCGGTTATTCCTTCGGTTGCTTTTTTGAATTCGCTGAAACCTTTGCCCAAAGTTTTGGCCAAGTCCGGCAAAAAAGAATTATTCCCGCCGTCGCCGGTCTTTGGCTTCTCATCATCTTTCAATGCTCCTTTTAGGTCTTCGGTAGCGTCTTCAGTTGCTTTTTTAAATTCGCTTAAGCCTTTACCCAAAGTTTTGGCCAATTCCGGCAATTTTTCGGGCCCAACAACGAGCAGTGCAATTATTGCAATTACTAGAAGCTCCGGCAGTCCTATGCCAAACATTGATAATTAATCTCCCCATGGTACTTGACGTATACCTATATATTGATTCCTGTTTTTGTCAACATTTTTTGCGAGATAAGTAGAAACATGGTTGATCGAATATATTTTGTATCATTTATAAGTCAAATCCCGATAGCAAGCAACCTCACTTATACCTACTACTGTTCAGTGCTGGATCATTGTCGAAAATGAGTATTACGCATCGAAAGAAAGTTAAACAATGCTAACTTCCATGTCATCGATGCCGCACCCCACATTTTAATGAAACTCAGATATTACAAGCGAAGCGCAGTAATCTCTGCCAGTTGTAATGAGACTCGCTGAAAACGAACGAAGTGAAGTTTGAAGCGTTAGTCGAATTATCCCACGTGCGAAGCTAAGTGGGATTATGCTAATCCCCGGGCGCCGTAGAGGACTTCAAGATTTCCTTGACATACAAAACCGGACTTCTTATACTTCACTATATAAAGATGACGCGAGTGGAAATTGGGGAAACAACAAAGATAAAAACAAAAAATTATAGAAAAACGAGGAAACATGCTTGAACTATTCAAAGTAGAAATTCCGGAAACAGATAAACTTGTTGTATTAATTAAAAAAAAGATCGACAATCCCAAGTACACTCTGGAAGATATAAAAGACGTGATTTACGATCATATTTCCGAGCATAAAGAACTTAATAAAAAAGCTGATTACGATAAAACGGAGTCCATGGCATTCAATGCCGTCAATAATCTGATAGATGATCTTGAAGTGAACATAACCAACTACAAGAGAATTAAGGAATACTTATTATCCTATCACTCTTACAACGGTTTCAATCGTCTGATTATTGATTTCCAGCTGTTTCTGAATAAAAGAGAGCTACTGCATCTGATTGACCATGGAACGATAATATTCGGGTCTGACAAAACTAAGCATTGGAAACCGGTTAAAGAAATAGTCCTCACAATTTTAAAACAAGATAAAATAGAAAAGTTTGCCGACGCATATCAACGATACAAATCAAATCAAAAAAAGAAATAGGAGTAGTAATCTTCGAATTTATCCATTCCATGAAGTTCATGAAGTTCAAGGGTTACAGACGTAATCGGCAACTCCATCAGGTCGGAAATTTTGAATAATCGGTAATCGGATTACGCTTCGGTAATGAAAAACTTGAGCCATGCCAGCAGGCCTTTTTCGCCTACGGCATCATAGTGGCTCTTTTCTATGCAGGTTTCTTTCGCAATGCTCACAAGCGGAGTGTAGCCGGATTTTCCTTCATGAATGCTCTTCTTACTCAATAGGCCGTTCTTTTCGCCGCTTGTTGATGAAAGCGCTACTATTGGAATGCCGGCGTCTTTCCCTTTGCTCTCGTATTCCTTCTTCAGCCTTTTTATAACTTCCCAACCGTCCATCACAGGCATGTTCAGATCGAGCACGATCAGGAGAGGATCACGGACATACTTGGTACGGATTAAATTAATAATCTCCAGAGCTTCGGCGCCATTGCTCGCCTCAAAAATCACTATGGATGGATCAAACGCCTTGACTTCCCGGGCAACCTTCATTCGTATACCCTTCTCATCATCCACAAGCAAAACAGTGTTGCTTGCCGAATCCATGTGCCGCTTGATGGATTCTAGAAGTTGTAAATAGTCGTCTTCTTTAGAAGACGCGATATCAACTCGTTTTTCTGTCATTGCGAAACTCCTTTGCGCTAAAGCGTAATAGTGAACATGGTACCTTTGTTGTCTGTATAACATTTTATCGTTCCACCGTGCACGTCAACAATCTTCTTTGTGATTGTAAGCCCAAGTCCGGTGCCACCTTTTTTTTTCGTCTTGAACGCCATAAACAGATTATTCGCTATTTCCGGCGGCATGCCGGGACCATTATCGCTTATTACCAGAACAGCACGCCCATTCTGCGCTGACGATGAAATCCTTATTTCGGGGCTGGGCATTTTGTGCTCAACAAGCGCTTCCACACCGTTTTTACACAGATTGAAAAACGCCATTTTCAGTTGCGACGCATCAAGATTTTTTACACCGATTTCCTTGTCGAGGTCAAGCGTTACGCTGAAATCAACGGCTTTTAGCTCGGTAGCCAGCGCCTTCACCGACACAGCAGTCTCAGCCAGCACATCATTGATATTCACCGGCGCAAAATCGGGGCTGTATATATTTGTAAACTGCAGATACGTCGTGGCTAGATTGGAGCCCTCTTTGATCGCAGTTTCTGATAGTTCAAAGTCCTGTTTGATGTTCTCTTCGTCAAGAATAGCCGGTGTCCTCCGGCGAATATCTTCCTTGAGATATCCAATCCATGACAATCCGGATATGAGTTTGTTCTTTAGTTCGTGTATTGTCTGGTACGACATCTGGCGCAGTTTCATTACTTCCATACCGAACGCAACAATCGGCAAAAACCATAATATGTCTTTCAGTCGCTCCATAAATAGCCTGTTTTCTTCAAACCCGGTCAGCAAAAACTCCTGCGCTCCCCGTTCCAGATTGATTTCCGGGAATATATTATTTTCAAACAGCAGTTGCAGAGCGCCGGAGTTTTTTGCCGCCTGTTCTGTGCCGGTGGATCTGTGGATTGATTGAATCGGAATGCTTAATAGGTACTTTGTCTTATGCTGAATTTGTGTGTCCACGCCATCGAAATGCCGTTTGTCGGCGGGCGCGTAAGTATATATTACTTTACTTTCGTTGACTGTTACTCCGGCAATGCTGTCGAAGGGCACCCGGACGCCGATGAGTTCGGTAACATCGGAGAACAGAAATTGCAGATGGACACCTTCCTCGCCAAGAATCGAGCCGCCTGTCGCGCCGGTGAGTTGAATGCAGGTTTCCAGCGAGGCCTTCAGCAACTCTTCAGGCGTGCTACCGAAACTCAATTCTACTATGCGACGCAGATATTGTTCCATGAATATGTTACCCTTTTAGTTCATATTAGCACATAACTTCCTAATCTGTCCTCGATAATTTTACCACATGTTAAATTAGAGTTCAGCCATTTTTAATTATTACCGATTTAATGTTGTATATGTAAGAAGATCGAGGATTTGAAGATTACAGGAAGTACTCATCAACTGGATTAACCATTATTATATAAAAAATTAGCGGAATAATTAACTTCGACACTGATCTTTGAGCCTACAGTTCATAATTCAAGGAAATATTTTGCGCTTTAAAGCCATTTATGATACACGAGCAACAGATTTGACGTAGAAGCAACAAAAGAAGGTATGACGTGTCCAAAAAAACAGGTGTCGTCAAAGATAATCGGTACTTACAACATTCGGCTGGATTTGCCCATCCGGAGAGTCCGGAAAGGTTAGCGGCAATCTATGAAATGCTGGATAATCCCTTGATGTCTTGGAAATTCACTCACATAGAACCGCGTGAAGCCACTCACAAAGAGATTGAAACTATCCATTCCCCTTCCTACGTTAAATTTATTGCCAGTACTGCGGGGCAGCGCTGTGTATTTCTTGATCCTGATACGGCAACCTCTCCGGAAACCTACGAAATAGCGAAACTGGCGGTTGGCGGAGTCTGCAACGCCATTGATGAAGTTATGGAAGAAAAAGTTGATAACGCTTTTGCTTTTGTCCGGCCTCCGGGACATCATGCGGAAAAAGATGCCGCCAAAGGTTTTTGTGTTTTCAATAATATTGCCATCGGGGCAATGCACGCCATTTCAAAGTATAATTTAACAAAAATCCTGATAGTTGATTGGGACTTGCATCACGGCAACGGCACTCAGCACAGTTTCTTCAACGATCCGCGTATTTTATATTTTTCTACGCACCAGTATCCTTATTACCCGGGAACGGGAGATTTACTGGAAATCGGCAGGGGACATGGTGAAGGTTACACGGTTAATGTTCCGTTGCGTGAAGGAGCGGGAGACGCTTCCTTTGTAGCAATATTCCGCAGAATCCTGCAGCCGGTAGCTCTTGAGTATAAACCGGAATTAATTTTATTATCCGCCGGATTCGATATTTATTTTCAAGATCCCCTAGGCGGTATGCGCGTGACACCGGAAGGATTTGCGGCCATGACGCGCGTATTGCTCAATATTGCCGATACCTGCTGTCAGGGACGTCTTGTCGCCGTGCTGGAAGGCGGCTATCACGTTTCCGGATTAACCAGATCGGTGAAGGCTGTTTTAGAAGAGATGCTGGATGAAACACATGTTTCGGAAAAGAGACTCTCTTTAATGGAAAAAGAAGGTGATGAAGAAACCGGACCTTTAATTAATAAAGTTATTTCCGTAATTCGTCACTACTGGAAAGTGTTTTAGTAAGTTAGAAATTATTTTCTGCGCTTTTCTACCCCGCAAGGGGATACAGAAAAGAGCGGCAGAAAATAATTTCGTTAACGCATTAGTAAGTTTGAATTAGTTTTATTATATAAAACAAATTCATTCGACGCACTTATCCCGCATCAGCGGGGCTTATCCCGTTTATCGGGGTTTAAAGGAGGATTTGCTTTGAAAATAAGCTCCCGGGAAGTTGAATATGTGGCAAATTTAGCGCGCCTGGAAGTGACGGAAGCGGAAAAAGAAAAATTTACCGCTCAGCTCAACGATATTCTGCTCTACATAGACAAGCTAAATGAATTGGATACCAAAGGCGTGGAGCCGATGAGCCATGCCATTTCTGTGACCAACGCGTTTCGCGAAGATAAAATATTGGATTCGATCGGAACGGAAAATTCATTAGCCAATGCGCCGGATGCGCGGGGAGAGTTTTTCCGAGTGCCGAAAGTCATCGATTAAAGACGCCGTAATTTGTCATTGCAAAACATTGTAGGGACTGCTCCCCGAGCAGTCCAATACGCTGCGCGATCAGGAATCGCGCCCTACAATAGAAATTATTACATTAATAAAAATCACTCCGTTAATCTCTCTTAGGCGGCGTGTACAATTTAAAGGAGCTTATGGAGTTACATCAATTAACCATTCATGAATTGCAGGAAAAAATTAAAAGCGGCAGCGTATCAGCAACTCAGATTACTCAGTCCGTTTTTTCAAGAATTGACGCCGTGGAAGAACGAGTGCATGCTTACATCCGCTTGCTGAAAGAAGAGGCTATGGCTGCCGCCGCTAAAGCCGATGAATCTATAAAAAAAGGCGACATAAAACCATTGACCGGAATTCCCATTGCGCTAAAGGATATTCTTTGCACCAAAGGCATCACCACAACATGCGGCTCGCACATCCTGCATAATTTTGTTCCGCCTTACAACGCCACCGCTGTAGAAAAACTTCGCGACGCCGGAGCCGTATTTGTCGGCAAGACGAACATGGATGAATTTGCCATGGGCTCTTCCACGGAAACTTCGTATTTCGGCCCTACCCACAATCCCTGGGACTTGGAGAGAATACCAGGTGGTTCCAGTGGCGGTTCGGCCGCGGCGATTGCCGCCGAGGAGTGTATTGCGTCCATTGGTTCCGATACCGGAGGTTCCATTCGCCAGCCGGCGGCGCTTTGCGGCATTGTCGGAATGAAGCCGACTTACGGCCGTGTGTCGCGCTTTGGCCTGATTGCCTTTGCTTCCTCACTGGATCAAATCGGTCCTTTCACCAAAGACGTGGAAGACTGCGCCATTATGATGAATGTTCTGGCCGGTTATGATTCCAAAGAATCAACCTCTGTTCAAGCGGAAGTTCCCGATTACCAGCAACTTATCGGACGGGATATTAAAGGCTGGAGAATAGGCATCCCCAGAGAATATTTTATTGAAGGCATCGACCCCGAAGTAAACGCCGCCATTAAAAAAGCCATCTCTGTTATCGAACAAAGCGGCGGGCAATGCGTGGAAATTTCCTTGCCGCACACTCAATACTGTGTGGCCGTTTATTATATTATCGCCCCGGCGGAAGCCTGCTCCAATCTGGCTCGTTACGATGGCGTTAAATACGGCTTCAGGACAGCTGATGCCCGTGACCTTTTGGATATGTACAAAAAAACACGTATGCAGGGATTCGGCGCCGAAGTGAAAAGAAGGATCATGATCGGCACCTATGCTTTGTCCGCCGGTTATTACGATGCCTATTATAAAAAAGCTTCTCAGGTACGGGCGTTAATGAAGCGGGACTTTGAAGAGGCATTCAAAAATTGTGACGTGATCCTGACGCCTACCACACCGACTGCGGCTTTTAAAATCGGAGAGAAAACCGACAATCCCTTGCAGATGTACCTTTCCGATGTTTTCACCATATCGGCGAATTTGGCGGGAATCCCCGGAATTTCCGTTCCCTGCGGATTTACTTCCGGCGGTCTGCCGATAGGAGTACAGTTTCTGGCCAGCCACTTCGAAGAAGGGAAATTAATTCAGATTGCCTCCGCTTACGAAAAAAACGCCAAAATTGAAAAGAGGAGGCCTGCGTTATAATGAAGTTTGAAACAGTCATCGGCCTTGAAGTCCACGCCCAAATGTTAACGGACACGAAAATATTCTGCGGCTGCTCCACTAAATTCGGGGGAGCGCCGAACAGCCATACCTGTCCTGTTTGTTTAGGCATGCCGGGAGTTTTGCCGGTGTTAAATAAAAAAGTGGTGGAGTTCGCCATGAAAATGTCTTTGGCGACAAATTGTAAAATTAACAAATCCTGCAGTTTCGCGCGTAAGAATTATTTTTACCCCGACCTGCCCAAAGGCTATCAAATATCGCAATACGCTTATCCGCTCGCGGAGCACGGCCACGTTTTTCTGGATGTCAACGGAGAGCAAACAAAAATCGGCATCACCAGAATTCACATGGAAGAAGATGCCGGCAAACTGATGCACGATGAGCATAATCCGGTCAGTTACGTTGATCTTAACCGCACCGGAGTTCCTTTGATTGAAATCGTCAGCGAACCGGATATACGTTCGCCCGAAGAAGCAACAGAATATCTAAAACGCCTGCATGAAATTCTGGTTTATCTGGAAATTTGCGACGGCAACATGGAGGAAGGATCTTTCCGGTGCGACGCTAACGTTTCCATTCGCCCCAAAGGACAAAAGGAATTCGGCACCAGAACGGAACTGAAAAATATGAATTCCTTCCGCAATGTGCAGCGCGCGCTGGAGTATGAAATCAAGCGGCAACAATACCTTGTGGAAAACGGCGGCACTGTCATTCAGGAAACGCGTCTGTGGGACGACGCGCAAGGCGCCACCAATTCCATGCGCAGCAAGGAAGAAGCGCATGACTACCGTTATTTCCCCGATCCCGACTTAGTGCCAGTTCTGGTTGATGACGCATGGGTGGAAAAAATTAAAAAAAATCTTCCAGAATTGCCGCTGGCCAAACGGGAACGATTCATTAAGGATTATCAGATTCCCGCTTACGACGCGGGCGTGCTGACGGCCGATAAAGCGCTGGCAAATTATTACGAAGAAGTTGTGAAACTCTGCGCGAAGCCGAAGGCTGCAAGCAACTGGGTGATGGGTGATGTTTTAAAATTTTTAAATGAGGAAAAGCGCGATATCCGTCAATGTCCCATCACAGCGAAATCTCTGGCGGAAATGATCCGGCTGATTGAAGAGGGTACGATCAGCGGTAAAATGGCCAAAGAAATAGTTGAAGACATGTATAAAACAGGCAAATCGCCGCAGACGATTATTGAAGAAAAAGGCTTGGTACAAATTACCGATGAAGGCGAGCTGATTAAAACAATCACCTCGATCATAGAAGCCAATCCCAATCAGCTTGCGGATTATCGCGGCGGCAAGGAAAAGCTTTTCGGCTTTTTTATCGGTCAGGTGATGAAGGCGACCCAGGGTAAAGCCAACCCGCAGCTTGTCAATGAAATTCTCAAAAAGATGCTTGCCGGATAATCACGGGTATGTTTCCAACGCAAGCTGCGGAATATAGCACCCTCCGCTGCGCGGGATTGTTCAACTTGCCAATTCTGCGTCTCTTCAGAATTGGAGTTTCACAATGATTAAAACAATTATTTGGAAAAATAACACCGTAGTTTTAATTGACCAGAACGCTCTGCCGCTTGCCGAAAGATATGTTGTCTGCAAATCATATAAAGAAGTAATTTACGCCATCAAAGATTTAACTGTGCGCGGCGCTCCCGCTATCGGCGTCGCCGCCTCGATGGCCGCTGCTTTGGGAGCATTGTACCTTCCCTCTTTGCCACCTAAATTTTTCCAGAGAAAATTCTTTGCTATCTGTGATGAAATTGCTCAGGCGCGTCCTACGGCACGCAACCTTTTCTGGGCGCTGGAGCGCATGAAAAAACGCTTTGACCAAACGAAGCACTCCAGCCAACGCGATTTGGTAGACGAACTTGTTAATGAAGCCAAACGCATTTGTTCGGAGGATATAGAAATCAACCGCCAAATGGGAAAATATGGAAGTCCGCTTATTGCCGATGGCGATAATATTTTGACTCACTGTAACGCCGGCGCCTTGGCAACGGCCGGATATGGAACGGCCCTAGGTGTAATCCGTGCAGCCAAAGAGCAGGGCAAAAAACTGCATGTTTACGTGGACGAGACCAGACCGGTCTTGCAGGGAGCAAGACTTACCACCTGGGAATTGAAAAAAGAAAAAATCCCCTTCACGTTGATTACGGACAATATGGCGGGATTTCTTATGCAACAGGGCAAGATTGACAAGATCATCGTGGGAGCGGATAGAATTGCCGCTAACGGCGATACGGCCAATAAAATCGGCACCTATTCTTTGGCTGTACTGGCTTGCGCACACTACATTCCATTTTATGTGGCCGCACCTCTTTCCACAATTGATGTTTCTTTAAAAATAGGCGCCGCCATTCCTATCGAAGAAAGAAAAAATGAAGAAGTAACTCATTTTAAGGGATTTCGCAGCGCGCCTGAGGGAACAGAAGTTTACAATCCGGCATTTGATATAACGCCGGCTAAATATATTACGGCGATTATCACGGAAAAAGGAATCCTGAAAAAACCTCATCGCGCCTCCATTGCCCGAATTCTTAAAGGGGAAAATCTTTTATGAAATTGTTTCTTTTTGATTTTGACGGTGTACTCGTTGATTCATTGGATGTTTATGAAAAGACAGTGACCGATTGTCTCCAGAAAATAAATCAGCCGTTAACGCGCGGTAGAGAGGAATTTCTGGAATTATTTGAAG
This sequence comes from Smithella sp., assembly GCA_049517435.1. GTDB lineage: Bacteria > Desulfobacterota > Syntrophia > Syntrophales > Smithellaceae > Smithella. The sequence continues at coordinate 105,559 of JBEKRZ010000006.1, forward strand.
GTAATTTTTATGAATCGCTGGTAAAAAGAGGTGTGGATTTAGACGTGTTTATGAAAGCAGCCGAAGATATTCTCGCACGAGTCGATTACAGCAAAATGAAGCCTTTCGGCGCGATACGACCGGTTCTTGATGAACTGAAAAACAATCATCCACTTATCGTTATTTCTTCAAACGACAGCCCGACCATTCAAGAGGCTCTGCGCCTCTATAATTTTAACGGAATATTCCAGGAAATTCTCGGCTCTGATTTTATGTTCAGCAAAAAAGAAAAAATACTTTATGCCGCAGAAAAATATTCAGCCTCTCTAAACGATATCTATTACATCGGCGACACAACCGGCGATATCAAGGAAGGAAAACAGGCTGGTATAAAAACTGTCGGTGTGACATGGGGCTGGCACAGCAAAGAAAAAATGGCCGCGGCCAAACCGGATTACCTTTTCGATACCCCTCAAGAACTCCTGCAATTAAACTAGTGAGATTCTCTGAACTATAGTGAAGAGTTAGTCGAACTATCCCTGAAGCGAAGCGGAGAGGGATAGTGATTACATCGCAGTGTCCTAATCATCTTTGATTTAAAATTTATGTTAAGACGATAATTAATCTTAAATTCATGTTACAAAAGCTTTCAGATGTGTTTCCAGTAGACGCTCTTTATCAAAATCTTTGAGCTTGAGATATTTGGAAGTGGTACCGGCAAAAGCGCATTTCGGCACCAAACCGACTAATTCGGACTCTAAAATGTCAACGCCGCGCCCCGTCGCCAGCGTATTAACCAGATCGTAAATAGGCTTGAGCGGTGTTTCCTTGCAATTAGTAAGATTTATCGATACCTGCGCGATGCCGCGGCTTTTCAAGATTACGCCTATTGCCCGCACATGTTTCAAACCGCCGCCTTTCTCCCTGATTTGCGAAGCAATGTTTTGCGCCAGACGTAAATCATCAGATACCAAATTGATGTTATAAGCAACCAGCGGCTCGCGCGCGCCCACAACAGTAGCGCCGGCCCGCGCGTTAAATTTTGGAGTACCCACATCGGGAGCATCTCCCGGATTGATCATTTTCTTCTCCAGTGCCTCGTATCCGCCGTGACGAACAGCAGCCAATTCACTGCGCCCCGGAATCAGCGCCGCATCGCCGTAGAAATATACAGGAACAACAAATCGTTCGTACAATTGCTGCCCGAAGAGGCGCGCTAAAGCAACTGCGTCTTTCATTTTCGCTTTAGCCAGCGGTATAAAGGGAACAACATCGATAGCCCCCAGGCGCGGATGCACTCCTGCTTGCTTGCGCATATCAATCAGCTCCAGAGCTTTGCCCGAAGCAGCAAGCGCCGCTTCCAGCACATCATCCGGCTTTCCCAAAAAAGTAAAGACGCTGCGGTTATGATCAGCATCACCACTGAAATCAACCAGCCGTATGCTGGGAAACGATTCAAAAACATGCGCAATCGCCGCAATCTTTTTTTGATCGCGTCCTTCGCTGAAATTCGGAACACATTCAATAATTTTCATTGTTGAAACTCCAATTTAATGAGTCCCAAGTTTCAGAAGCGTAACGCGCTGAAACTTGTCGGACGAATTATCCCACGTGCGAAGCTAAGTGGGACAACTTGCTGCGAAATCTGTTTCCAAGGCTTGCTTTGTGGTTCATATACGTGATTTTTCACACTTGATGAATTTTGACCGCCGGCAATTCAACACAAGTAAGCTTGCCTCCATAGACAGCGCCGGTATCAATGCCTATCTTATTCGACATAATTAAAGGATAAGTCAAAGGAGTATGGCCGAAAACAACCATTTTACCGAAATCAATCTCAGCGTCTATGAACTCGTGACGTATCCACAATAAGTCATACATTGTCTGTTCACACAGTGGCAATCCCGGTTTCAGGCCGGCATGAACAAATATGTAATTCTTAGTTTCATAATGCAGCAAAAGCGACTCATAAAATCTCCGGTGCTCCGAGGGAATTTTAGCTTTTCTTTTTTTAGGTTCATCCGAAAGGGGAATCCCATAAGAATGAAGCGTAGCCATGCCGCCATTTTCCAAATATATGTCCTCATCCACACCTTCTAAATAACGGATAAGCATGTATTCATGATTACCCAAAAGGCAGACAACTTTTTTATATTTATTCTTTAACCGGATAACATAATCAACAACTTCTCTGCTGGAGTTCCCACGATCAATATAATCGCCGATGAAGATTAATGTGTCTTTTTGATGATCAACTCCAATATTCATTATCAGTGTCTGGAGCTTTCCCAAGCAGCCGTGAATATCTCCTATGGCAAAGATTTTACTCATAAGATATTACCATTTAGTCTAAAAGAGCCTTTGTGAAATCATGGCTGTCGAAAACACGTAAATCGTCCAATCCTTCACCAACTCCGACATATCGAACAGGCAGAGCGAGCTCATTGGCAATTCGTACCACTACACCACCTTTAGACGTTCCATCGAGTTTGGTCAAAACAATACCGGTCGCACCAATCTCTTCTTTAAATATTTTCGCCTGGACAACGGCATTCTGGCCGGTCGTTGAGTCGAGAACCAGTAATATCTCCTGCGCCACTCCCGGCAGTTCCTTGTTAATAATTCTTTTTACCTTTTTAAGTTCTTCCATCAAATTTGTTCGAGTGTGCAGCCGCCCGGCCGTATCCACGATAACGACACCGGAATAACCAGCCTTAATTTTTGCCACAGCATCAAACACAACTGCCGCCGGATCGGCATTCATTTTTTGCTTAATAACCGGTGCGCTGACCCGTAAACCCCAAACTTCCAATTGCTCGATTGCTGCCGCCCGAAAAGTATCGGCGGCAACCAGCATGATCTCGTGGCCATTGCTTTTCAGCAAACTGGCTAATTTACCGATGGTTGTTGTTTTGCCACTGCCATTGACCCCGATTGTCATGATAATAAAGGGACGCCCCTTGGGAATGATCAGAGGTTTATCTATTTTTTGCAAAATAGCAATCATCCGCTCCTGCAAAATATTTTTTATTTGCCCGGCATTCTGCAGATCATGACGGCTGACCCGCTGCCTGACATCATCAATTAAATCATAAGTAAATTGAGGCCCCATATCAGCCGAAATCAATAGTTCTTCCAGCTTGTCAAAAAGTTCTTTATCTATAACCTTTTTACTAAAAAGATCATTTAAATCCATCGTCAGAACATCACGCGTCTTGGCCAGTCCTGTCTTTAATCTTTCAAATAAACTTACCTTTCCCATAGAAACACCTTTCTTATGTAATATTTAATTAATAACTATTTTTTTATCAGAAGTAAAGAAATGGATTATGCCCTTTCTAAATCAACGATGATATTGAGGCGGCAGTGAAACTCGAATTACAGGAACGAAGTGAACTGTAATTCGTTAGTTGAACTGTCCCATGTCAGTGGGGCTAGGCGGAGGCGACGAGGCGTATTATTAACCGCGTGACCTTCAGGTTATACGTTGAGGAAACCGACAACGACGCCAACAAAAATAGCGCTTTGATTTAGGAATGTGCTAGTTGAGATTGACGGAAACTAGAGACGATATCCCATGTTTTTGCATGGTCACGCCAAAGAGGGTATCGGCAACTTCCATTGTGCTCTTATTGTGCGTAATCATGATAACCTGAGATTTCTTGGCAACATCCTTAACCAATCGATTAAAGAGATTGGTATTAGCGTCATCCAAAGCGGCATCAACTTCGTCCAAAACCAAAAATGGAGAGGGACGATATAGCAAAATGGCAAAAATAAGAGCAACAGCCACCAACGATTTCTCACCGCCGGAAAGCAAACTAACATTTTGCGTTCTTTTGCCGGGTACTTGAATATCAATATCCACTCCTGTTTCCAGTAAATCATTTTCATCGGTCAGCAGAAGCTCTCCGCGGCCTCCCGGAAAAATGTGCGTAAATACTTCTTTAAAGCAGACATTGACGGCGGCAAATGTTTCGGCAAATCTCGTGCGGGAAATTTTATTAATGCGTGTGATCGTTCTTTGCAAAACATTAAGTGAAGTATTCAAATCGGCTATTTGTTCCGATAAGAAATTGTAACGCTTATCGAGTTCTTCATATTCATTAAGCGCGAGCAAATTTACTTCGCCGAATTCATCTATTGTTTGTTTATTCTTTTCCAACAAGGCAATGAGTTCGGTGAGTTTCTCTTCCTCAATTTTAGCAAAGCCGGAAACCATGCCCTCAAGATTAACATTGTGTTTTTCGGCGATTACTTTTTTCAAGTTTTCGCCATTTAAGGCCACTTCCCGGCATTGCATTTCCATTTCATTTATCTGCTGGCGTAATTCATCAAGCTTCTTTTTTATTTCCCGGATTTCATTTTCTTTTACTTTCAGTTGCGCGTCTTCTCTGTTTTGTGCCGCCTTTTTTTCTGCCAGGAGCGTTTCCTGCGCCGCAAAACCATCATAAAGTTCCTTGAGCAGTATTTGCTCGGCTTCGATTGTCTGAGTTAATTCGGCAATCTGCTTTTCGCAGGAAACAATTTCCTCGCCTTTAATATTATTTTCATTCTCTATAGCGCTGATATCATTTTGCAGTCGCGATATTGTCCGCAGATCGGCTTCTTTTTTCTCTTCCGAAGAAGCCATCTCTATTTTTTTGCCCGTTAAATAACGTTCCTGTTCATCAATTTCCATCCGCGCCTGCTCTCTATTCGAGTTAAATATGGCAATGATTTCATTTATTTCTTTTTCTTCTTCATCTTTGTGTAAAATATCGGCGCTGAATTTTTGCAGCCTTTCTTCGGCTTCGGTTTCTTCCGACTTAATGTTTTGCCGGTTAAATTCCAAAATGGCAATTCTCTGCTTTAATCTGTTTGTCTCATCTCCAAACCGTTCGTGATCTTTTTTTCTGCCGTTAATAGTAATTTCCAGCGAGTGGATTGTGGTTTTTATTTGAGCCAGTTCTTCTTCCCACTGGGCAATCATGGAAACAAGTTTCTTTTTCCGATCTGTTTTTTCTTCCAGATCTAGAATGAGCGCGGCTACTTCGCTCTCCAGTTCACTAATTTCTCTTTTTGTTGCCAAAAGACTTTTTTCCACTGCCGATCCGCTGCCGCCGGTTAATACTCCATGCGGGCTGATAATATCGCCCTCCGGTGTGACAAAAGTTCCTCTGAATCCATTTTTCTTCCAAAGAGAAATGCCGTTTTCAATTGTTGGTATCAACAAAACGTCACCTAACAGGCAATCGGCAATTTGTTTAAAATCTTCACGAACCTTAACCTTCTCCAGCAAAGGTTCCGCTTCATAGAGGTGTTCATCGCTGTAAGTTTTCGCTTCATGGTTTCTCAAGTCCACCGATACAAAACTGCCTCTGCCCAATTGGTAGTTTTTCAGATAATCAATCGCCCGTACGCCGTCTTCCTGACTTTTAACGACCACATACTGCAGTTTTTCTCCCAACACCGCTTCCACAGCGGCTTCATATTCGCGGGGAACATTTATATGGTCAGCAACAACTCCATAAAAATTATCACTGTGTTCATTATTTTCGATGATCGTTTTAACACTTTCATTACACCACTTATATGCTTCTTGAAATTCTTTCAGGGAAACCAACCTAGACGACTTGACGCTGGTTTCTTCCTTAATTTTAGCGATGCTCTCTTCTGTTAATTGTAAATCCGATTTAGACCTCTCGACTTCATTGTATGCCGCCGCTCTTTTTTCTTCCAAAAGAATGATTTCTCCTTCATCCTTCGTTAATCCTTCATTTACCGATTCCAGCTTGCCTGTTAAATCAGCAAACATCTTTTTGTCTTCATTCAGTTCATGAGTTTCTCTTTCCTCGCGTTTTTTTAAATCCTCAATATTTTTGCTCAGACTGGAAACCATATTTTTGAGCTTGGCTTTTTCCGTTACGATATCGATATATAAAATTTTCTTTTCTTCCAGCTGATTATTTGCCGCTTTATCGGCATTGATCAGCTCTTGAACTTTCTGCTGAGCTTCGTCATGTCCTATTTTAAGAGCGGCAATTTTGTTTTCAGCTTCAGTCGCACTTTTTTGCAGATTTTCAATTTCGGCGATCAAATCCGCTTTCTTCGTCTGTAACAGCCGAATTTCCGCTAAATCTTTTTGCTTGCGTTCGGAGGTGTCAGTCATTTGCAGGCGCGCAAATTCGATATTTTTCTCTTTAATGCTGATAGAATTTTTAATCTCGTAGAGCTCCTGCTGACTTTTAGCTATTAATTCTTCATTTTCCAAAAGCTTCATTTTCAGCTCATCCAAAGTTGATTCCTTAGCTTCGAGATTTGCACGTATACCGGTATCCTGATTTTGCAGTTCCCCGCGCGCGGCCTGCAATGAAGATTCTTTCTCGGCAAGTTCAACATAGCTTTGCAGGGCAATTGTTAATTCCGCTTCTTTGCTTTGCTGCTTTATGTTTTTATATTGTTCCGCTCTCTTGGCTTGCCGGGAGATGGTATTGAGCTGGGATTTTACTTCCTTGATGATGTCGTTGAGACGAAGTACATTTTGCTTTGTCGCTTCCATTTTACGGACAGCGGCATCCTTGCGGCTTTTGTATTTGGATACACCGGCGGCATCTTCAATAAACAATCTTCTATCTTCGGGCTTGGCTTCGACAAGATTCGCCACATGCCCCTGCTCAACCAGAGAATAGGTTCTGGCGCCGACACCGGTACCCATGAAGAATTCTTTGACATCAAGAAGCCGGCAGGGAACTCTGTTGATATAGTATTCATGCTCTCCTTCACAGACAACTCTGCGGGAAATAGAAACTTCACTCAACTCGGAATAAGCACCTGGGAAGTTTTGACCATTGGCAACCAAAGTCATGGTAACTTCCGCCATACTTACCGGCGCTGCATCCTGACTGCCGTTGAAAACAACGTCATCCATCGTTTTCCCGCGCAGAGCTTTGACCCGTTGTTCGCCCATTACCCAACGGATCGCGTCAACAACATTGGACTTTCCGCAACCGTTTGGTCCGACAATCCCTGTGATTCCGTTGTTAAAATCAAGGATAACCTTGTCGCGAAATGATTTAAAACCGGATATTTCTAATTTTTTTAAATTCATAAAGTTTCTTTATTTTATTCTCACGGGTAATGATTCCAAAAGCAAGCTTTCGAAACTCATTACCCTCCGCTTTGCGGGATTTTTCATCTTGCCAATTCCAACACGCTTCGCTTTCGGAATTGGAGTTTCACAAGTAATAATTTGTAAAATTCTAACAAAAGTTTTTCTCTTTGTAAAGAAAAAATACAACAAATTGTGTTATCTGACATTTTATACCACAATATGTAGTGCTTTGATCTTTTTGACTTTTTTCGCAACCTTCTTAATCACAGGATAATTTATAGGCAAAAATACACCTAAAATATCAATTTTGGAGTAAAAAATCAGAAAACGAACAACTGACAACTTAAGCTATATTTGACTTGCGGGAGTTTGTACCACAATGTGAGCACAATGCAAATGTTTAGTTAAATGTTTACTTACCGGTAAGCTTTGCTCCATTTTACCCAAACAAATAGATTAATGAATTAGGAAAAACTTAAGATTACCATTTGAAAGAGAGTAAGACTTCACGTCAGCATTCTAAGCGGCTTTGGATTTTATATAAATTGTTCATTATACACGACGACGATGATTGTACAAAAATTCAAGCTAAGGCTTTGTCATTTTTTTGTTATAATGTATCTATCATGCAGAATCACTTTATTGGAATCTTATAATCTCGTAGATCGATAGCTTGTTCTGGCAGGCCGCGGCAAGCCTCTTACCGTCCGGACTGAGAGCCAAACTCATGGGTTCGGGGCTGCTCTTGATCTCCTGAACCATCTTCCCTGATTCGGTATCCCACACATTGATATCTCGCGTAGCACCGAATAGATATTTACCGTTCCGGCTGAAGGCCAGCGACCATACGCGAGAATGCACAGGGAGCTCTTTAACCAGTTCCCCAGTTTCTAAGTTCCAGATGCGAACAGGATCCTTGTTGTCGAAGGTAACCGCCTGATTGGTTTTCTTATCAGTGCGCCAATACCTGTCACCGGTCGATGTGCCGGTTGCCACCAACTTGCCATCTCGGCTGAGAGCCAAGGCCGTCGGATGGTACATGTGGATGTCGTCAATGCTGCGCAGAAACTCTCCGGATTCCGCATCCAGCAATATTATTCTGGACAACCATTTCAAATTGACATCATAACCTCCCCATTCCCCCGTACAAAAGATCACGCGTTTGCCATCTGGAGTAAAGACGAGAGGCGTTGTAAGAAGCGGACTCCCCTTGATTCGTTGAGGTTCAAGGGTTAGTTTAGGCTCGTAGGTCCAGGCAACTTTTCCATCGGCAATCCGATAGGCAATCACAATTCGCTTGTCTCCTGTATAAACGACAACCAACATCCTTCCATCGGGACTAAAGCGCAGTGATTCAATGCCGCGATATTGCGGGTTGTGCAGTGTGATATGCGGGGCAATTAATGTCGCCTGAAGAGTCCCGTCGGCGACGTTCCACACTTTGACAGCACCGAGGCCTGAGGCCAGATATTGACTATCCGGACTGAAGGTTATGTTATAAACTTCCTGGCTGTTGTAGTCTTGATTAAGCTGGTGCCGGACCGACAGAGAGACTGAATCCCATATAGTCACCTGCTTCAGATCCCCGGCGGTAGCAATCGATTTTCCATCCGGACTCCAATCTACTACGGAATTGTCAACAGATTTCTCATTGATCAGCCGGATGATTTTGCGTTCTTCGTAAATTTTGGAAGATTGATCTGCAAACGCGACCGCACAGGGGAAACTCTCAGCTAAAGCCTGAATCGCTTGCTCGTCAGTTAGTGGATCATGTATTTCCGGATGCGCTTTCGAGAACTTGGTAAGCGCTGCGACGCCTTCTCTTAGTTTCGTACCTTTTGGCACACAGATAGCTTTGCCAGTATTCTCATTGATCAGCCGGATGATTTCGCGTTCTGCGTTATTTTGGGGAGATTGATCTGCAAACGCGACCTTGCATGGAAAACTCTCAGCGAAAGCCTGAATCGCTTGCTCGTCAGTTAATGGATCATGTACTTCCGGATGCGCTTTCGAGAACTTGGTAAGCGCTGCGACGCCTTCTCTTAGTTTCGTACCTTTTGGCACACAAAAAGCCCTGCCGTTATTTTTTTTCACAAGGTTCATAAGCCATTGAACCTCACTACCGCGTGCCTCTAGTTCAGCATTAGTACACTTCAGGGTAATTGTGTTGCACATGTTTGATTCGCATTCAGAATCAAGTCCGCAGGTACTATTGATTGGACCCTTATTAATACACTTCCGGGTAACTACATTGCACAGATTTGATTTGCACTCAGAATCCATTGTGCAGGGACTATTGAGCGGCGCCTTGGCAAATGCGCCATAGCTGAACATGGTTAGAATCAAGATCAAAAGTCCAAAGGGAAGAATAGTTTTATTCATATTTTTGTACCCCCAAAACATACCTGCGGACCAAAACGATCCAATCGTTTAGATTATCTACTAAATCTACAAAGAGTTTTGATAAGATACTACTTTAACATGATTTTACTATAAAAACTTCGGTCTCGTATGTCAAGAATAATATGGCCACAAAATGTGGGGTGAACGTTTGTTGCTGAATGTTAATTGTGTCTATTACGGATCGAAGTATTGTATTTTCGTCAAAGTTGACGATTTATCTGTTACAGGAAGAAGTGCTTGCTGAAAAAACTTGTATAAATTTATTAAATGTATTAATAGAAAAAAATAGCATAAATTATGGACTATATTAGTCCTAATGATTTTGATATGGATAATGTCAGACAAAACAAGCACAATTAATTATAGGGGGGGTAGGCTATGAAAAAAAATGGGGTTCGGTCAAAATTTTTACAGGCTGTTATTTTTATCTTTTTCTTCTTGTGTTTTAGTCCGCAGTTCTCTCATGCAACTGCGCCCAAATCGGTAGATTTAATTTATGACATGAGTACACAAACTCTGTCTGTCACAATAAATCACCCAACGTTATTCGCCAGCATTCATCATATTAAATATGTTGAAATCAAGAAAAATGGGGCCACAATCAGCAAAGATAAGTATAGTACTCAGCCAACAGGTTCGATTTTCACTTATACTTATAATATAACTGCTGAAAAAGGAGATGTTTTCGATGTCACAGCGACCTGTAATCTCTGGGGTCATAAAACTTCAACATTAGTCGTTGTTGCCCCCGCACCTGTTGCTGAAACACCTGTTGCTCCGAAGGAGGCCGTTGTTGCCCCTGCACCTGTTGCTGAAACACCTGCTGCTCCGAAAGAGGCCGTTGTTGCAGCCGCACCTGTTGCTCCGAAGGAGGCCGTTGTTGCCCCTGCACCTGTTGCTGAAACACCTGCTGCTCCGAAAGAGGCCGTTGTTGCAGCCGCACCTGTTGCTGAGAAACCTCAGTTGGAGAAGATCACCATCACACTTAACGTGAAATTCGATACCGCAAAAACTGTTGTCAAGAAAAAATATCATAACGACATCAAGAAAGTAGCCGATTTCATGAAAGCGTATCCCGGAACTACGGCTGTGATTGAAGGCTATACCGACAATGTCGACAAATTCAACAATCCAGAAAACAATATCAAACTGTCTCAAGGCCGTGCCGACAACGTCCGGCAATACCTGATTGATAACTTAGGGATCGACGCGTCCCGTATCACCGCTGTTGGTTATGGACCGGATAAACCGATCGCCAGCAATGACACGAAGAAAGGGCGACAGAAGAACCGCAGGGTTCAGGCTGTCATCGAAACGGTACAAACAAAATAATTCTGTAACTGTTTCAGAATTCTGAAAAGACGGAGGCTCCATGACCACTGCAAGGTTATGGAGCCTTTTTTAATGAGACTCGCTGATAATGAGACCCAAGCTTCAGAAACAAAGTGCATAACCTGAATACCCTGTAGGGGCACCATGGGGTCATCTGCGACTGAAGAGTGATGATATCGATAATATGAAGTAAACTATTTTCCCCGGCCATTCAGGACTTAAAAAAACATTGGCAGATTCACGTTTTTTATGTCAAGAAGATTTACAAATCATCAACATTAAAGACAACAATAAAAAACATGTTGATGATTCAAAAGACATAAGAAGGACAATTCATGACATTTGAACGTCACAAAATGAATAAACGAGTGGTGCAGGACCTGAAAAAACGTTCCACCATCGGCATTCTTTTCTATATCGTTTTATCATTTATTATAGTGTTTGCCGATAATTTTCATGAAAGACATCTGATTTTCTCCATGTTTTTTCTTCTATCAATGGGGGGCATTTGTTTGTTTCGACTGGTTCACCTGGTGGTCTCCCCAAAAATGGGAGAAAGCTATGAAGCTTTAAATAAAAATATTTTTTTTGCAAGCGTCATTATCACTGGCCTGATCTGGGGGGTAACATATGCTCTGATCATGCTCCAGAAAGGAGAATATGTTACACAATTTCTTATGTCCTTGTGTGTCTGCGGTCTTTGCGCGGGAGGCGTGGTTGCTTTTATTCCACACAGGCGACTTTCCATTTTTTTTAATATATCAATGCTGATGCCGGCCACTATTACCGTTCTGGTTAGTGGATTAAATATATCTCTTACCGTAATGATATTTTTATTTTCGGTTTACATGGTTCTTATCGCATACAGAGGAAACAGGGAGTACTGGAATGCTCTTGAAAATGAATATCTACTGGAAATAAAATCCCGGGAAATGGAGCGTCTGAGTAACACAGATGTCCTGACCGGTCTTTATAACCGGCGATATTTTGATGAAGCGTTTGACAGGGAATGGAAACGGTCAGGGCGCGACAATAGTCTGCTTTCCATCATCCTCTTCGATATCGATCATTTTAAAAATGTTAACGACACTTTTGGTCATCAGGCCGGAGATGAATATTTGAAAAAAACAGCGGAAACCATGACTTCTGTTTTCAAAAGAGATTATGATATTGTAGCCAGGTACGGAGGGGAAGAGTTTATGGTGTTGCTTCCTGGTATTAATGCCGACCATGCCAGCCAAATGGCTGAAAAGGTAAGGAAGAAGATCGAATCAATGATCCTCGATCATCGAGGGAAGAAGGTCGGGGCAACCATCAGTGCCGGCATCATGTGCTGCGTACCGAACTTCAATACAATACCCGATTTCATTATTTCCTGCGTGGATCAAGCCCTCTACATAGCCAAACTAGGAGGGAGAAACAGGGTTGCCGTTTACCCACCCACATCCGGCAGTAATGATACTTAATGAACGTCATGCAAAATGAAATAATTTAAATTCGCTATGTTTATCATCCTTTTTTCTTAAAAATACTGAAACAATATTTTACTACGAAAGGCTGGCCCCATTTTATCATTGCCTTGAAAGATTAATACCGGCAATTTTTAACCATCAATATCGTCGTGTTTCTGAAGTTTTGAAGTAACGAATTAGCAATCTCTTAAAGATAATAAACAAGGTCACTAAAAGAATCTGATTTTCTGTGACAGCTATTTTGTCTTTAACACCGTCTCGCTACTTTTCCTTGTCCGCATCTTCGCTTGCTTTTTTCATCGCTTCTTCGGCAACTTTATTTGCTCGGCTTACCGCGTCACTGGCCTGTTGGGCTTTTTCTATTGCCGGCCGGGCCTGCTCGGCGCCGCCCATCATAACTGTGGCCATTGGTTTGGCGAAATACCTTGCCCAGTAAATTGCGGCAACTATGATTATTGCGATTATCAAAAACAAACCAAACTTCGAGATGCCTCTTTCGTTTTTCATTGTTTTGACCCTCCGTCAGAACAAGTATCCCCATGCAGTATTTTTTGGTTCCAAATTGCTTCCGTTGATATGAAGCATAGGAAAAAATACATTGTGTGTCAATGAAATTTGGTGTCTCATTTCTTGTTTTATATCCAAAATTTCCTTGACATACGGGGTCGATTTTCTTATAGTTCGACCATAAATATTTAATATTATATCAAAAAAAGGAGGGTATTTGAGATGGCAAAATTAAGCAAAGACCGACTTGTTTTTGGAGTATTCTTAATTATTGTGATAGCGCTGGCAGAGATCATTGCGGGGATATTTGACTTTCCAGCCTGGCCGGCTTTTATGGTTATGATATTTTTCTTTGAAGCTCATATGGATATGAAGAAGGCCTCTCATATTCTGGCGGGAGGTTTGTTCGGCATAGCCAATATAATCCTTATCAAAATGTTTCTGGGAGTTGCGGCTGCTTCTATGGGAATGGAATGGGCGTTGCTGGTGTATGTGCTCGTTTTTGTGTACATGATTGTAGCTCTTGGTGAAGTAGTACCCATAATTTTTAATAACTATGCTTTCATGTTCTTTCTTGTAGCGGGCGTGGCCGCCAAAGCCCCGGAACCCAATGTATTTGTCTGGATGGGCGTGGAAGTCATAGGTGGAGCAATATTCATTGCCGCTATATTGGGTATTATAAAGATACTGGGCGCTCTGGCAGCAAAGAAAGCAGCTTAATAAAAACAAATGGTGTGGTCCCGCCGCAAGTGGAGCCGCACCATTTGCAAGAACACGTTTTCTCTTTTTACAATATTTAAAACTTTTCTTTTTTATACATTGCAGCACGCAAACTCCGCAATCCAGACAAATTCCGGGTTTAATTTCTACAACTTCGTCCGAAGTATTTTTTAATGACAATGGCTTAGCCTTGGGCAAGATCACAGCAAATGCCGCATACCCCGTATCCGCCTCCTATGCAGGTATCGGCTCGGAAATCATTATGACCTCGCTGCCCTATTGCACCGCGCACAGTTATGAACAACAGGCCATGTCCGGGGTAAGTGATATCAGCGTATTTGGCAAACCGGCACGCAGGATGGCCTGAAGTGCGTTGACATTACCGATACAAAACTGCCTCGGCCTGATCGCACATACCGTAATAAACTTTCTCATTCAGTTTTTAGCCTTTATAACCGGCATGCTTCAGGCTTTACTTGATGACAATCACGCCTATGTCCGTGCGGTGGATTTCTTTAAGCGCGCCGCCGTATTTGCTGAAAGAGGTGCGTATCCCACTGACAATAACTATATCGTCCTTATTGCTTATAATAACCTACTTAATCTTGTATTGAAAAATATTATTCTTTATTATAGGCATACGATTATAAAAGGTGTTAATTAATTATTCATATAAAACAAGGAGCAAAATGCCGCAAATATACCAATACAAATTAACTGTCACGGAAGATGCTGTGGATGTGAACGGCCATGTGAACAATCTCGAGTATTTACGCTGGATGCAAGACGCCGCTGTTCTTCATTCAGAAAGTCAGGGCTGCACCAAAGCCACGACAGCAGACGGCGCGACCTGGGTTGTCCGGACACATCGTGTCGAATATTTACGTCCCGCGTTTGCCGGGGAAGAAATTATCGTTTTGACTTGGGTATCCAACTTTCGCCGGGTACAATCTCTACGTAAATACAAAATCATTCGTGTCAAAGACAATGCCGTTCTTGTCGAAGGTGAAACCGACTGGGTTTTCGTCGATGCCCAAACCGGCCGGCTGCGCTCAATACCAAAAAATGTTATGGCCGCATTTGAAATATTGCCCAAAGAAAAAGAATCGGAAATTCTTCATTACCAAGAATCAATGATCAGATAAGCCATTCAACGACAACTCTTATATTTTGCTGGTAATTTCCCTTGACACAAAACTCAGTAAAAAGTTAAATTATATGCGGTTTCGGACAATTCCGGAAAATCGTAGCGGGAAGACACAAAACCTGCAATTTTTATCGTGAGAAAATGATGGCAGATATAGATATAAAACTGAAAGCTTTGGATGCACTTATCGCTGTAAACACGGCTATAAAGAATGTCCGTCTCTATCCTCCTACCAGTGCCACGATTACTAATACCATCGAAAAGCTTCATTTGATTTTTCTGGACCTCCTTGAACAGGAGACGCCGATAATCTTTGCAGAATCAGAAAAAAACATCCTGATCTGCGGAAAACCTTTAGAACAGAAAGACCAGGAAAGATCCCCGGTTGTGGCATTACTGAACATCCTTCTCAATTTCGGCATTAGGAGCATTTCTTTCGACAAGGGCCTGGAAAAGGCAGAAATCAGTGCTTTCATAGAACTCCTTTCGAAAAAGCCTGAGCTTGTAAGAAATGAAGGTGACCTGCCCAAGATTATGGCAGAAAAAAACATATTGCATATTTATCTGGATCAAAAAGTATATATATCCATGGACAAAGATCAAGAAATCATTTCCAGTCTTGATATTAAAGATAATGAGATCACCCAATTTCTTATTAGTACTCATCCGGAATTGGCCTCTGATCCTCAAAAACTTCAAGAAATGATGAAGAACCCGGAATGGTTATTAGAAGCATTCCAGGCCGGTTTAGCGCAGATAATGGCGCAAAAGGGAACATTGTCGAATCAGCAACTTTCTGAAAAGTTGAAAAATCTGCTTGCTCTTGTGGATAAAGTTACGAACCCGCTCGATCAAAATGATCAGGATAACATATTACAAAACATCGGCAAAACCATTGCAACTATGGATAACGACATAATTCAAGAATTAAGTTCTCAGGAGATAGAACAACTTTTCGGTGGCATGCTGTTGCAATATATTATGTTCAGTACACTGGATGATGTTAAACCGGAAGACAAATCTGTGGATTCAAATATATACACCGCCTTAACATCCGAGGGAAATAGCAGTTCTGCAGGTGGAGCCGGTCAAGAAAATACCGATAATCAAGGTTCCGGGAATACTGTCGGTTCAGAAAATACCGACAATCAAGGTTTCGGTTCCGGGGATACTGCCGGTTCGGAGAAGATCGATTATCAAAAACAGCTTTTTAATCTCAAGGAAAAACTCCTCTCGCGTATAAAAGATAATAGCCGTCCTTTTATGGATGCCCCTTTGTTGCTTGTTCTGCCCAAAATTATTGAACAACTCGTTGCTCAAAAAGAACAGGAAACCATGGAGAAGATCATCAATCGCCTGATGGCTGATCTGCTTAACGAAGATGCTGATGTACGCGCAAAAGCATCCAAAGGGTTAACTGAGATCATTGAATCTTTTTCTCCCGATCGGCAAAGCGAATTTGTCGAAAGATTATCCGGTCAATTGATTGATTGGATCAAATTGGAAACAGTGGTAACACCGGACTACAGAAAAATTTGCAGCAGCTTACAAAAACTTCTACAGGATTTTATTCGTCAAGGACGTTTTACCGAGTCCATTCCGATCATGGATATTTTCAATGACATTCATTCTCGCACCCTGGAGAAAAATGATGCAATACGTGATATATCTTCGGAGATCATCCGAAATCTGGCATCAGAAGAGTATCTCTCCATACTCTTTAAAGAACTCCATACCAATGAAAGAAATAAACGGGATGAGGCCAGTCAAATATTAGTTAATTTTGGCGACGTTATATTGAGCCGATTACTCGATATTGTCCTGGAAGTCAGCAATAGCAAAGAACGCATGAATTTTATTCATCTTATTATCGACATGGGACAGAAGGCAATACCAGCTATCAAGGATCGGATCAATAATAAAAATGCGGTATGGTATTATTTGCGTAATCTGGCCTTCATGCTCGGCTATATTGGGAATGAAACGAATGCCCACATACTTCAGCCGCTATTGCTCCATGAAGACAAACGGGTTCGGCTGGAAGCATTGAAAAGTATTTTCCAAATCGGGGGAAATCAGAGAGGGAAGTTGCTCTTATCTGCTCTGCCTAAAGTAGATGATGAATTCAAGCTTAACATCATTGAAACTCTTGGTAATGTGAAATGTGCCGACGCAGTGCCAATATTGTTGGATATGCTCAAGAAACGGTCATTAATGATCTTTACGGCCTCGCAGTCGCAGATTGACATGCAGGAAAAAATCTGTACAGCTCTAGGATTAATCGGATCTTCCGAGGCGATATCTGCCCTTTCCGAAATCGTTGAATCAAAATCATTTTTGCGCATTCGCGCTTATCCGGAAAAAGTCAAAAATGCCGCCGGTAGGGCATTAAAATCAATTAAAATAAAGCAGAAATCGGCGGGGGCTGCAGAAAACTGATGCACTCACACTTCTGCGATCGATCTGGTAAACTCATATTCTATCTGTTAAAGCGGAATTAATTATGTCATTGATTCTGCGGGCGGCTGCTTCGGGATAGGAAGATGCGCAAATTGCTGATACAACCGCGATGCAATCAGCGCCAGCCTTCACAACTTCCCGCGCATTGGATTCATTAATCCCGCCTATCGCAACCAGCGGATGTCTGCTGAAAGCTTTCATTCTGGCAAGACCTTCCAGGCCCCAGGCGTCTTTTGTATCCGTCTTGGTCGGAGTGGAAAAGACAGGACTGACACCGATATAATTTACATCCAGTTTTTGGCTTACCTCGACATCTTCCCATGTTTCCACCGATAGGCCGATTATTGCTTTTTGTCCCATAAGTTTTCGAACGATTTCATAGTGTATATCTTCCTGTCCGATATGCACCCCTTCGGCGCCGCAGGCCAGAGCTACATCAACGCGGTCATTTATTATCAAGGGAACTTTATAAGGCTTTAAAAGTTTTTTAATTCTTATTGCTTCTTCCACAAAAAAACGGGTAGAAACATTCTTCTCTCGCAATTGCACATAAGCGGCGCCGCCTTTAACCGCCTGAATAACGACTTCTTCCAAAGGCTTCCTTCCGCACAAATCGCGATCAGTCACGAAATATAATCCGCGCATAAATAATCCTCAACTTTGGCGGCTTCGTAAAATGTCCATATGCTGCGTTACACTGCATCCTTCGTCACTGCTTTTTATGAGAACGCCAATTTTAAATGTTGCTTAATATCATCCTCTGTCATGCAATAAAGTATATCCAAAAAGTGAGTTTGAAGACTTCCGGGTCCTGCGGCAGTTTTCGCGGCCATTTCTCCGGCTATACCCATCACCGCCATAGCCTTGACCGTTGCGGCAAAAGGTATTTTTTCTACGGCGGCAAAGGCGCCGCACAAAGCTGATGCCGTGCATCCGAATCCTGTAACTCTCGACATCAAAGGATGGCCGTTTTTAATCTTCATAATTTTTTCTTTATCAATAATGTAATCTGTCGGTCCGCTGACGCATATGACGCATTTGTGGATTTCACTTAATTTTTGCGCTGTATCAATTGCCGCATCTGATGATGCGGCGCTATCCACACCCTTCGTCCTGGACTTATCATCGTAAAGAGCCATAATCTCTGAAGCGTTACCTCTAATGACAGCCGGAGGTTCATTATTAATCAGATCTCTTGCTGTTTTCGTCCTGTAAGTGGTTGCTCCGGCACCAACGGGATCTAAAATAACGGGAATGCCTTTTTTTCGGGCATGGTGGGCAGCCTTAAACATTGAGTGTATCCAGCGTTCGCTTAATGTGCCGATATTGATCACCAAGGCTGAAGCTATATTTACCATTTCCTCGACCTCTTCTTCCGCATGCGCCATCACCGGAGAGGCTCCGATCGCCAGCAGCGCGTTAGCCGTACTATTCATGACCACGTAATTGGTAATGTTATGTACAATCGGCGACTGGCGGCGAATTGATTCAATTGATTTGTAAATTTCCTCTGCTGTTATCTTCATGATTTTCCGCTCCTTGTTTTTTTAATTATCAACATAATTAAAATTCGTCAACCCGCTTTAAATCATTTGTATATTTTTATGTGACCATTTTTTCTTGACTCCGATCATCTTTTACTTATATTATTAAAATAATGAAAAAGCGAATGTTGAACTTATGAAGATAAAAACATCCAAAATCTTACTTCTTGTCCTTTGCTCACTCTTTATAATCTCCTTTATGGAAACGGCGACAAGAGCGGCCGAATCACAACCAAACCAATTCCGTTCTTATCTCCGGCAGGGAATTGATAAAGCTTTTAATCTGGAAGCAGCCGACGCTGATGTCTTAATAAAAAAGGCTGTAGAACTTGAGCCGGAAAATCCCACCGGCTATGCTTACCTGGCCATGCTCCACTTGTTTTCCTATGAAATGAGCTTTGAACAAAGTGATAGGAACACAAATCAAGATGCCCTATTGCGTTCTGTCAAGGAAGCCATAGCCAGGGGAGAAAAAAGGATTAAAAATAATTCCCAGGATAGTCAGGCTTACTTTGCCATGGCGTTGGCAAAAATCGCTAAACTTCAATGGGCAATTCATCAAAAACGTTATTTTATTATAGCACAAGAGACATCGAATATATGGGATTATTTGGAAAAGGCGAAAGGAGGAACTTCGCAGAATTATGATACATATTTTCTCACTGGCCTGCTTCATTATCATCTCAACCATCTATCCGGTGTCATTCGCTTCTTGTCTTCGGCCTTTATTATTTCCGGAAACCGTCAAAAAGGGCTTCAAGAACTAGAACTGGCGGCGCAAAAAGGAGACTTGCTCAAGGAACTTGCGCAAGCAGAACTTTCTGCGGATTATTTGAATTTTGAAAAACAACCGGCAAAGGCACTGCCCTTTGCCCAAGAATTAAATAAAAGATTTCCCAACAATTATAATTTTTCATTTACACTGGGCAATACTCTTGCCGATCTTCATCTATTCGAGGAAGCGTTTGATATAGCCAAAGGGATTGAAAAAAATATTCAGGCAGGCAGTTCTCCCTTTCTTCCCAAGCTCCAGCCTCGTTACAATCAATTAATGGGAAGAATTTTTTTCAACCAAGGAGAGTATGACAAATCCATGGAATATTTTCAAAATGTTTTAAACGACACGTCTTTTTACAATGCCCGAACTCGAGTCTGGGCATTTGTCCGTCTGGGAATGATTCAAGATATTCACAAACAAAGAAAGCAGGCTGAAGAGTATTATTTAAAAGCATTGGAAGTGGAAGGTGGAGAAGGCGCCGCCCAGATAGAAGCAAAGAAATATCTGAAAATTCCCTACGCGCCCCCCGGCTAAATCTTAAATCTCCGCCATATGAAACCTTAATCAAAAAGAGTTCTCAATAAGTAGTTACATAAATGAACAAAACGCCGAGCTAAAAAATTGTTTTGCAGGACTCGGCGTTTCATTCGTGCAGTCTTTATGTTATACAATAGGCTTATGATACCTTACTGTGTTTGTGCTTGTGTTTGGGGCGCAATCTTGATTTCTACTCTCCTGTTTTTTTGTCGTCCGGCCTCGGTGTCGTTGGTTGCTGCAGGCATGGTTGCGCCAAACCCGACAACTTCCATGCGGCTGTCGGCTACACCGCGCTGAGTCAGTAAAGTTCTTACTGTATTGGCACGCCGCTTTGAAAGGTTCATGTTATATTCACTAGAACCTTTGCTGTCGGTATGTCCTTCTACTCTAATGAGAGTGTTGGGGTATTGATTCAAAACGCCTGCGACCCGGTTTATTTCAGAGTAAAGTCCCGGCCGCACTTCTGTTGAGTTCGTATCGAATGTAACGTCACCTTTAAAAGTCACCGCCAGGAGGTTACCTTCCCTTGAAACGGCAGCAGATTCCGAGGCTGCCAAAGCGTTACGCATATCTTTTTCCTGATTGTCCATCATCTTGCCAACGCCGTAACCACCAGCCCCCCCCACAGCAGCACCTAGGGCAGCTCCTACAAGGGTACCTTTAGTGTCATGGCCTATGGCCTGCCCTAATATCGCTCCAACTGCGGCTCCGCCTGCCGCTCCGAAAAGACCGCCTTGTTGAGATTTCGTCATAGTTCCAGTCTCTGCGCAACCGGCTAAAAGTAAAATGCAACATAGAAAAACAGAAATTATTATCTTATTCATTTTTGTTTTCCTTTCAAAAACGTTATTTTTGATATTGTTTGAGAAGATATCACTTTTTGAGGAGGAAGTATAAACAGCAATTGATTTGCATGTCAAGGAAATATTGGTCATGAAATGTATGGTGCGGCTTGAAGCGCAACCCCGGCCTTCACCGGGGTAAACTCCGCAGATGCCTGCCCGGCGTATGCCGGGAGCGTTCGCGTGCCCCCAAGTGACCTTTAGGTTCTTTAGGTTATTTCAACAGCCACTTTTGTGATCCTTTTTCCATTGACACATAAAAATATTAGTCTTATATTATTTTATACTTAACCTGTCAGAAAGCAATGTTTTATCAAAGAGGTAGTAATGGCAACTCCATTATCAAGGAAAAAAACGATTTTTCTTGTTCGCCTGATGGTTATTATTACGACAGGTTATTTTATTCTTTTTTCACCATCTACCGGCAAAGAATGGGAAACCTATGGATATATTTTCATTGCCGCTTATCTGCTGACCAATCTGATTGTTGCTTACATTCCGGAAAAATTTTTCTATGATGATAAGATTTTCTACGGGTTTATTTTATCTGACAGCATACTGCTGCCGGCCGGAATTTATTTTTCCGGATATGTCGGATCGGATTTATACTTGATGTTTTTTTTCATTATCTCTTTAACGACAATGAGTTCCCGGTTTGGATACCTGATGATAAACACCCTCTTCTTTTCTGTCATCTACGCCTGGCTGTTATATCAAAAAGGATTTTTAACAGGTCCGATGGCCGTTAGCTATTTGATCCAGATTCCCTTTATTATTGTCATTGCAATGTTTTACGGATATCTCATCACGACCCGGTTAAAAGACAAAGATGTACGAATTCATGAAGCTTGGGAAAGATACGAGCAAATTGTTCAAGCTACCGATGTTTTGATGTGTATTGTCGATCATGACGGGAAGTTTTTATTTACCAACCAAAAACTTGTCAAATTCTACGGATATCAGGATGAAAAAATCCTTTACGGTTTGACCATTTCCAAGATTCGTAACGAAGATGAAACCGAAGCGGAAAAATCGTTGAATTATGTGAGATCGGTATATCAAAATAATGACATGGTGCAATATGAATCCTATGATAAAAATCACGCTGTATGGTTCTCCAATACATTGAGCCCAATAAGAGATCCGTCAACCCGGGATGTTTTTGCGGTTTGCATTATTTCAAAAAATATAACCGACCTGATTGAAAAAGAGAAAAAATTAAATGATACCGTTGAATTGTTGATAAAGACCCGAGGTCAGTTAATACAAAAGGATAAAATGGCCGCCCTTGGGCGGCTGGCGTCCGGTATTGCACATGAAATCAGGAATCCGTTGGAAATTATTTATATGGGAGTGGATTATCTGGAGAACAATCTTCCCAATGATAATCCCCATGTACGTGAATCAATAGAAAAAATTTTTAATGCGGTTAATCGGGCAGATAATATTATCAAAAACATTTTATCATTTTCAAGACAATCGGAATACAAAATCACGCAGCTCCCCTTATGTCCACTACTTGATAACGTGCTGACACTTGCAGAACAAATGATTCAAAAAAACGGTGTGAGTGTACAACGTAAGTATGATGACGAATTGCTGGAAGTGGCAGGTGATTATAATATGCTGCAACAGGTTTTTGTGAATCTTGTTAATAATGCGGTTGATGCCATGAAAGACCGCAAAGAAAAGATATTGACGGTTCGCGCTTATCGACAATTAGCCACTGAGGTCGGCTATAAAACCGGTTACCGGCGGGCTGATTTTTTCAGTATCGGCGATGAAATGATTATTGTTGAAATATCAGATACAGGAAAAGGAATCTCAGAAGAGGTACTGCCGAAAATATTCGAACCGTTTTTTACAACTAAATCCGCTAGTGAGGGAACTGGTCTGGGCCTTAGTATTGCTCATATGATTATAGATCGATTAAGCGGCACCATTGATGTTGAAAGCCGGGAAAACCAGGGAACAACTTTTTTTATAAAACTTCAGCCAAAAATTAAAGTGACGGATACAAAGGAGATGTAACATGAAAGAAAATATAAAAGTCTTGATTATTGATGATGAAGTTGATTTTTGTTATTTCGTCAAGAAAAATCTCATGAAAGACGAACTGTTTGATGTAATTATCGCGACAAACGGCCAAGACGGAATAGAACTGGCCAAAAATGAAGAGCCGGATATCATCCTGCTTGATCTGTTCATGCCGGACATGCCCGGCGAGGATGTCGCTGATGCTTTAAAAGAAAATACTGTTACAGCAGACATCCCGATTCTTTTCGTTACAGCGCTTGCCACAAATGATGACATTGTTGACAGTGAAGAAAATAAAATCGGGAATAACTATATCTTGCCCAAACCGGTACGGACAAAAAAACTGATAGAGACCATCATGAAAATTTTAAGTAAACATTGACCTTGTTTTTATCCTCATCTTTGATAATCGTGAATTGGTGTTAGTAATGATCGGATAATTTAGTCTTCCCCTTAAAAATACGGTAAACAAAAATGGTGTAAGCGACTACTATCGGCATTCCGATTAGGGCAATAACACTCATCAGCTTCAGCGTTTGTAATCCGGTGGAACTGTTAAAAATAGTAATGCTCAAACTTTGATCATTACTTGCTTTGATCAGATTGGGGAAATGAACCGCTGCTACGGCAAGCCATAGCCCGATAAAAGAACATGATGATTCCCAGAACGGAGCGGAGTCATGTTTCTTTCTGATGGAAAATAAAATTTCCGCAAGCCACAGCAGTGTGCATAAAATCGCCACGTAAAATAACCAATTTGACGTGATATCCTGAAAGGTAAAGGCAATCGTCAGAAAATATACAATCGCGGTTATAAGATTGACCCATGTCAGAATGCCAACCACGCGAAAAGACCTCTCCTGTAATTCGCCTTCTGTTTTCATCACTGCATAAGATGCGCCCTGCAAAAGGATAGCGGCAAAACCGGTAATGCCGAATAAAAGAGGCACTGGCCTCAGCAGGGTGAAAAAGTTTCCGGTAAATTCCATTCTATTATCCAGCGGCACTCCATAAACAACATTACCCAATGCCACACCGAACAACAGAGCCGCCAAAGCGCTTCCCGCGAAAAAAGTCTTTTCCCATATTCCGGTTCTGGCCTCATCATGCGCGCGGAATTCAATCGAAACAGCACGAAAAATCAACGCAAACAAAACCAGCATCATTGCCAGATAAAAGCCGGAAAAGGCCGTAGCATAGGCGTGGGGAAAGGCCGCGAAAAGTGCGCCGCCGCCGGTGATCAGCCAGACTTCGTTGCCGTCCCAGACAGGGCCGATGGAATTAATCAATACATCCTTTTCCTCTTTGGTCTTGCCGATAAAAGGCAAAAGTGCTCCGATGCCCAAATCAAATCCGTCCAGCAGAGAGTAACCGATAAACAGTATCAAAATAAGAACGAACCAGAGTATTTGAAAGTTCTGTATATTGTCCATTTATTCCTCCAGAATAATTATGCTGCCGGACCTTTCTTGACAATTTTCACAAACAGTTTGACAAACATCACCGCCAGCAGCAGATAAATAAGAAAAAACATAATCAGGCTGAATGCTATCTCCCCCGCGGAAACTACTACTGACGCGGCATCAGCGGTCTTCATAAGCTTATAGATTATCCACGGCTGACGGCCAACCTCCGCCGCTATCCATCCTGTCTCATGAGCGATATGCGGCAGTGGTACCAGGAAAGGCAGAATGAAAAGATATAATTTATTCTCATATATTTTTTTAGTCCAAAGCAGATAAGCGCCGAATAATCCGAACGCGATTAAAAGTATGCCGATCCCCGCCATGATATGATAAACCTGAAACACAAAATTAACCGGCGGCCAGTTTTCCTTGGGAAAATCTTTCAGTCCTTTTATTTCCGAGTTCCAGTCAAAGTTGTATAAAAAGCTCAAAGCTTTTGGCGCGTAAATTCCATAGGTCTTTTCGTTTTGCTCATCAACAAATCCCACGGCATAAAGCGGCGCGCCTTTGGAAGTGACAAAATGTCCTTCAAACGCGGCCGCTTTTTCCGGCTGCATATTGATGACTTCTATCGCGTGAATATGCCCTGTTGCCAGTTGAAGCAGCGGTGTAACAGCAAAAAGAATTATGCCGATTTTCAGCATGGTTTTGGCCGTCTGGCCGTGCAGGCCTTTCCTTACGTAATATCCGGCGATGCCCGCGACCATGATAGCGCAGGTCATCCACGAAGCCATTACCGTATGACAAAACCTGATGACTGCTGATGGATTGAAAACCGCGCCGGTAAAACTGGTCAGAACAATTTTCCCCGCTTCATTTATCGCGTAGCCGTAGGGAGTCTGCATCCAGGAATTGGCAACCACTATCCAGAAAGCGGAAAGTTGACCGCCCAGGAATACAAGCAGCGCCGCCATCCAGTAAACTTTCGGGGAAACCTTCTCTCTGGCGAAAAGAAGAACTCCGATGAATACCGATTCCAGAAAAAAAGCGATAACGCCTTCGGCAGCGAGTATCGGCCCGAAAACATCTCCCACCGCCCGGGAATATCCCGACCAGTTTGTGCCGAAAGAAAATTCCATGACAATTCCGGTTGCCGCGCCTATCACAAAAATCAACCCCAGCAGCTTGACCAGAAAATCAGTTATACTTTTATAGACTTTATCTTTTTTGGAGAGATATAGAGTTTCGGATATGAGGATAATCAGTGTAGTTCCCAGAGTCATGGCCGGGAAGAGAAAATGGAAGCCTATCGTAAAAGCGAACTGGATGCGGGCAAGGAGTAACGCGCTCATAGACACCTCCAAATTTTACTGATGAATATTAGCGAAGAGAATATAACTTTTCAACAACTTATTTTTTAACTGTCATTTGATACCCAAATACATTATCATATAATTATTATCTTATGAAGTAGCAAAAGGAGTGATATATGTATGAGCAGACATTATTGAAACCCTTAGAAATCGGTTCATATGATCTTCCCAACCGCATCTTCATGGCCCCCATGACCCGCAGCAGGGCGGACAATCTGGAAAACGCCCCGACCGCCCTGCATGCATTATACTATTCCCAACGCGCAACGGCCGGGCTTCTGATCACCGAAGGCTCGCAGATATCCAAGCAAGGTGTGGGCTACATCAACACTCCGGGCATTTACAGCACTGTCCAGATTGAGGGCTGGCGGCTGGTCACCAAGGCGGTGCATGAAAAAGGCGGACATATTTTCCTGCAGCTTTGGCATGTTGGTCGCATTTCGCACCCCGATTTCCACGGCGGCATGTTGCCTGTGGCGCCCTCCGCAATAAACCCTAATGACCGTTCCTATGCGCCCTCTGGTTTCAAGGAAACCGTCACTCCGCATGCTTTGACCATTGATGAGATCTATGCAATCGTGCAAGACTTTAAGAATGCAGCCATGAATGCAATTACCGCCGGGTTCGATGGTGTCGAGATCCACTCTGCCAACGGCTACCTTATTCACCAGTTCTTCACAAACTGCTCTAATACCCGCACCGATGCTTACGGCGGCAGTCATGTAAACAGGGCGCGTTTCTTCTTCGAGGTACTGGATGCCGTGGGTGAAACCATCGGCTTTAAAAAAGTTGGTATAAGGCTCAACCCTTCCGCACATGGCTTTTTCGGTATCACAATTGATCAGGACACCATTCCCACTTTTGAATATGTGGCCGAACGCCTGAACGATTATCCGGATCTGGCCTATGCTCATATGGTCGAGCCCATGCTGCCGGTCGACAATGTGCCATATGCGGTCAAGGATATCGCCAAACATTTCCGGTCGCTGTATCAAGGTACCCTGGTGACCAACTGCGGATATCGGGCTGAAAGCGCGCATCGTATTATTGCCGAGGGATATGCCGATGCCGTGTCCTTCGGCAGCGCCTACATAGCTAATCCCGATCTTGTAGAGCGCATACGGCGCGGCTCACCCTGGGCGACGGCGGATACGAACACTTATTATACACCGGGCCCCAAGGGGTATGTGAACTATCCGGCTTTATCAAATAATATTGTAGACTAAAGACCATGCTAAAACAGATTGCGCAAGCCTTTATCTTGAACCGGTTGCACATTATAGTAAGCGCGCCAACGGTCATGTGGTGCTGGTCAGAGTTTTTAAAGATGCGTTTTCATGATATCGATTATCTGATCATCACCCTGGCGGTAGCCTGCATTTGTCAGTGGAATCGGCTTACCGACGTGGAAGAGGACGCGCTGAACTGCCCGGCGGATCTGAAAGACGCTCAAGCCAAAAGCCGCGCCATTAAGGTTTTCTGCTATGCGGGCGGAATAGTAGCCGCGGTGCTGGCGCTCTTTCCCGAGCCCACATGGCCAATCACGGGACTGATCGCCTTCGGCGCAGTTGTCGGTTATTTCTATAACAGTCCCCTGCACCCCTCTCAGCCGCATCTGCGGCTGAAGAACATGTTCATCATCAAAAACATAAGTTCGGGTGCGGGGTGGTCTGCGGGCCTGCTGATTTTTCCGATGCTGCGTGCGCATGCACAACCGGATGCACGCTTCTTAACGGCGTTTGTCTATATGTTAGCCATGGTCATGACCTACGAAATCATGTGGGACATACGCGACGTAGCAGGCGATTCCAAGGCCGGACTCCATACATTGCCGGTTGTGCTCGGAATAAATAGCGCCAGGGTTTGTGCCGCCATACTCCTATTCGTCTGTCTCGGTATTATCATCATAGGCCTTGCGAACGCAAGGTTGACGCCTGTATGGTCGTTTTACCTTCTTCCGAGCATAATGCTTTTGACATTAATCATCTTTTTCCCGCAACTGATCAGATACAACCGTGGCTTTTCTCATGTGATGGTCATGGCGCTGAGCGGATTTGCATGTCTGGGAGGTTTTCTGGCAACACGGTTCGGGTGAGGATTTAAGTGCTTTCTTATGTATCAATCAGCATAATTTTATTCCAATTCTAAATTAAAAATGATATTGAATAAGCACATTACCGAAAATTTTCGCCAGCGTTGTGAAAACTTCCTTTAGAAATGATATAATAAAACAGAACAGGAGATGTTCTAATGGCCAACCTTATCAGATGCAAAGCGTGCGGTTATGTAACCTGCGAGGGCAAGATAAAAGATGTCTGCCCTGCCTGTGGAGTTCCAGCGAAAATGTTTGAGCCTTATACCGACCCGGTATCACAAAAAAGACGCCTAATTCTTGGCCTCCATATTCATCCCATCGTGGTGCATTTCCCGCAGGCATTCTCTATTACTCTTTTTCTGTTGGCGGTTTCATCTTATTTTGCCCCCGTGAAAATTAAATGGATTCTGTTTGACTCCATAATAGTTATTTCAGCTCTATTGCCTTATTTCGTGATCCTTGCGCTTTTAACCGGACTGTTTGACGGCAAGATAAGGTTCCGCAAATTGACAACTCCTTTTTTAAAAAGGAAATTTATCATCGGATTGCTTTTTCTTATCATATCCATCGTCCTTGCTTTTGTTGCTTTTTCAGAACGGCTTCCGTCATCTCCGATTCATGAATATTTTACCGTGTTGACCATTATCGCGGTGGCCTGCGGCACTGAATTGGGCTTAATCGGTGGTCATTTAATGGAAGCAAAATTACCCGGCTGATTTTTCCTGATTATATATGAAAGTTTGGTTCTTATAAGTAACAGCGCTTTGATTTAAAGGAGAATAGATAGTAAAAATATATTTATACCAGTTATAAATCAAAGATGATATCGAGGCGGCAAGAAGGAGGAGACGAGACGTATTTTACATACATTGAGGAAGCCGACGACGATGCCAACAAAGATAGCACTTTGATTTAGATCTGGTAATTAAAATTTAAGGAGGTCTACCATGAAAAGACAGATATGTATTTTTAGTGCCTTGGTATTCATTTTAATGATTTTCTTTTTCCATCCGCAAGTGTCATACGCCAATGCGCCGCAGGATGTAAAAATCGAATATGATTCCGGCTCGCAAACTCTGGCGGTAACAATCACGCACAAATCTCCATTTCCCAGTTTTCATCATATTAAAACTGTTGAAATCAAGAAAAACTCTGCCGTTATCAGCACAGTTAAATATGACACGCAACCCGATAA
Organism: Smithella sp.; assembly: GCA_049517435.1. GTDB lineage: Bacteria > Desulfobacterota > Syntrophia > Syntrophales > Smithellaceae > Smithella. The sequence continues at coordinate 134,479 of JBEKRZ010000006.1, forward strand.
ATCTCCATTTACCTACACCTATAAAGTGGAAGCCGTACAAGGCGATAAACTTGAAGTGACCGCGACCTGTAATCTATCAGGGAGCAAAACCGCGACTATTACGGTATCTCCGGCGGCAAATGCAGGAAAATAGTCTTGATATAATAATTACCGATGGAACGCTGATGACCATGTCCGCAGAAATGGAAATCATCGAGGATTCCATTGTCGGTATTAAAAACGGCCTTATTGTCGCAGTGGGTCAAAACAAAGATAGCGGATGCGCCGCCTTACAGGCCAAAGAAACGATTAACGCATCCGGCTGTATCGTCATGCCCGGATTAATCAATACGCATACACATCTGCCGATGGTCTGCTTCCGGGGCATGGCTGACGATCTGCCGCTAATGGAGTGGCTCACTAAACATATTTTCCCGGCGGAAGCGCGCTTCGTCAACAAAAAAATGGTTTACGACGGCGCCATGTTGGCCATGGCCGAAATGATTATGTCCGGCACGACAACTTTTTGCGATGGCTATTTCTTTGAAGATACCATTACAGAAGCGGTTAGTGTTGCCGGAATGCGAGCGGTTGTCTCGCAGGGTTTTTCTGATTTTATCATGCCGGACAAGTCCAGTTTCGGAAAAATGATGGCGGCAGCCAAGCGTTTTGTGGCACGCTGGCAGTCCCATGCGCCGATGATTACACCGGCATATTTCTGTCACTCACCTTATACCTGTTCTACGGCAACACTTGTCAACGTAAAGGAAGCCGCCCGCGAAGCAGGCATTTTATACCTGATGCATTTGCTCGAAAATAAAGATGAGATCGATACTATTTTAAATCGTTACGGCAAAAAACCTGTGCAGCATCTGCTTGATCTTGGCGTTCTGGATGAACAAACAATTGCTGTTCATTGTAACTGGCTTACAAAAGAAGATATAGCCATCTTTGCCGATCTGGGCGTCAAGGTTTCGCATAATCCGGAAAGCTCCATGAAGTTGGCGGCAGGCGTCGCCCCTGTTCCCGAAATGCTGCAGCATGGCATAACTGTCGGAATCGGAACGGATGGATGCGCCAGCAACAACGATATGGACATGTTTCGGGAAATGGATACGGCGGCAAAAATTCATAAAGTCACATTACTTGACCCTACAGTGATGAGCGCAGAAACAGTTTTAAAGATGGCCACGATCGGGGGAGCAGAAGTGCTGGGGCTGGATAAATTGATTGGTTCTATCGAAACAGGAAAACAAGCCGACATCATTTTAGTGGATATGAGTCAACCTCACCTCACCCCGCTTTATAATTGCTATTCCCAGCTTGTCTATGCCGCACGTGGTGCGGACGTAAAAACCAGCATTATCAACGGCAAGGTTGTGATGAAAGACCGGCAACTATGCACTATTGACCTCCCAAAGGCCATGAAGAATGTACGCAAGATAGCCGCTGATATCGTCGCTCAGAAGCAGCACTAGAGTTATACCAATGAAAGTATCTCCTCATTTTTCTGAAAATCATAATCTTCTATCAACAAATGCTTTGGAAACCGCCATCAATCTTGTTCCGGCATATAAAGCGTGGAAGGCATTGGACCCGGACCCTACCGTTCCGGTTGACGAACGTTTTCAGGCAATGCCCACTATTTCCAAGCGTGATCTGCGGGAACACACCTGGCGTAACTTCATTCCCCAGGGGACAGATATTGACGCTGCTCTGCAGGGCGGAAAAATCGAACTCGTCAATACCAGCGGCACAATTGAAGAGCGGGTCACAAATGTTTGGTATCAGCCATGGTGGGATGAATCGGAAGTCGCGTCATGGCGCTACAATTCTCATACAGCGGCATTAAAATTAGGCAAACATCGTGAAGCTATTCTGACCAGCCCCATGAATACAGGCGTCCTTTCTGAAAATAGTTTGCTGACTTTGGAGGAACGCACCCTCGGCCACTTTTTATATCTCAACGAAAAAATTAATCCGATTCTTTGGAATGACAAGCTAATCGAACGGATCATTCGCGAGCTTGAAATATTTCAACCAGTCATTCTGGAGGCAAATCCATCATATTTGGCGAAGGTCGCGCGATATGCTTACCGGCACAATCTGCAAGTTTTTCAACCGCCGGTAATTACTCTTACCTATGAAAATCCGGGGATTCTTTCCAGAGGGCATATTCAAAAAGCTTTTCGTTCTCCTTTAGTCAGCTCCTACGGCTCGACTGAAGCGGGATATGTTTTTATGGAGTGCGAGCGGGGAAAACTTCATCAGGTATCTTCCTCCTGCCGTGTTGATGTGGAGTTTATGCGTCCCGAATATGGATATCCTTATATGGGCAGATTGCTGCTGACAACTCTGACCAATCCCTGGCGGTCTTTAATCCGGTTCGACGTCGGCGATCTGGTGCAGATTGATCCTACCTGCGCTTGCGTTTGTGGCCGCGATGACGGATACGTAGGCAGCGAAATTGCCGGACGTATTGCCGATCTAACCTATACGACAAATGGCACTCCGGTAACCACGGCAACTATTGAATCTATTATGGCAGGCTGGGAATCTGTTGCCGAGTATCAGGTCTTTCAGCAAGATAGCATTTATAATATCAACATCGTTCTTGATGAGGATACTGCCGCCTCCAAATTATTGAAGGAAGAAATAATTGAACGGTTCTTTTCTATTTACGGCCGAAGCGCCGTCATTAATGTGCATTTTGTGGAAAAAATTGAAACCGAGCCATCCGGCAAGTACAGATTAACGCGCTCAAACATTCCTATTAACATTGACAGACTCTTTGGCAGTGGTCACTAGATTACCAGCCATCTACTTTATACCATTTCTAAATCAAAGATGATATCGAGGCGGCTAGGCGGAGGCGACGAGGCGTATTAATAATACGTTGAGGAAGCCGACAACGACGCCAACAAAGATAGCGCTTTGATTTAGAATTGGTATTGTAAAATATCATTGACACAAAAATTTATATTACTTATATTCTTTCCAGTGCGAACCATGATTATTCCTTATCAGGGATATAATAGCCCGCAGCTTGCTGTGGATTCGAAAGGTTGACCTTTATGAAAATAATTGTTTCCGGCTCACTGGCATATGACAGAATTATGGACTTCCCCGGGCATTTTTCCGATCATATCCTACCCGATAAAATTCACATGCTGAACGTTTGCTTTCAGGTGAACGGCATGAAGGAAAAATACGGCGGCACAGCGGGTAATATTGCCTACTCGCTCACCCTGATGGGTGAAAAGCCCATCATCTGCGCCACTATTGGCCATGATTACCAAAGATACTTCAAGTGGCTTACAAAAAATGGGATATCCACGGAAAACATCAAAATCATCGCCGACGAATTCACTGCAGGCGCCTATATCACTACCGACCGCGCCGATAATCAAATCACCGGATTTAATCCGGGGGCGATGAAATATCAATCGACATTGGACTTTGAAAAATTCGATCCCCAAAAAACAATTGTTATCGTTTCTCCCGGCAATTTTGATGACATGGTTGATTTCCCGCGCGCCTGCAAAACCAAAGGAATAGATTATATCTTTGATCCCGGACAGTCTCTGCCTATGTGGAACACAAAAGATTTGATCCAGGTCATAGAAGGATGCCGGATACTAATCGTTAATGATTACGAACTGAGCCTGATCATCAGCAAGACCGGGTTGAATAAGAAAGCCTTATTGAAAATGGCCGGGACGATCATTACCACACTGGGAGAGTTGGGTTCGCAGGTTGCCACGGAATATAGTGAAATTGCTATCCCCATCTTCAAGGCAAAGAAGGTGATCGACCCGACCGGCGCCGGAGATTCTTACCGGGGCGGCCTGATCAGCGGTCTGATTCACGGCAAAGATATTGAACAAAGCGCACGAATGGGGAGTGTCTGCGCTTCCTTTGCGGTAGAGAGCTATGGCACTCAGGAATATAGCTTCACTCTTGAAGAATTCAATGAGAGACTCAACGGCTGACCGGAATTACTGACGGCAGCTCCCCCAACCTGTACCCTTTGCAAGGTGGCAAACCTAAGAGAGGTTGATAAAGACTTGTATGACCTCCCCGAATTATAAATCAAAACCTGCCGATATTTTTTTGATTGCCGGAGGACCGGAGTCGAAAAATAATAGCGCGATTCTGGCCGAAGTATTAAAGAGCAGCACAAATAAATATCCAAGCGTCGCTTATATCGGCACAGCCAGCAACGATAACAAAGATTTCTTTTTAATGTTGAAGCAAATATTAATGGCTGCCGGTGCCGGAAGTGTGACGCTTGTTCCCATCGTGCGGCGATTTGATCCGGATAAAGCTAAAGATATTTTGCTCGCCAGTGATATTGTCTTTATCAGCGGCGGCGATGTGGATCTGGGAATGAAATATTTGCGCAAACGAAATTTAGTAACTTTGTTCCGGAAACTTTATGATCGGGGAAAGCTTTTCTGCGGAATTTCCGCCGGAGCTATAATGCTGTGCCGCAATTGGATGCAATGGCGTGATCCTGATGATGACGACACGGTCGAGCTTTTGGATTGTCTAGGATTCGCGCCGCTGCTTTGCGATGTTCACGATGAAGAAGACAACTGGATGGAAATGAAAAGATTGCTTGGTTTCTTCCCGCAAGGCACTGTCGGTTACGGCATACCGGCCGAAGGCGCACTGCGGGTTTCCCCGGGCGGCAAAATCACAGCTATCGGTTCTGCACCAATACGATTTATCAAAAGCTGAGAGCTGTTGAAAAACGCTCCCGGCATTCGCCGGGCCAGCACCTGCGGAGTTTACCCTGGCGAATGCCTGTATTGCGCCGCAAACCTCTCCACTCAACGTATTGTTTTAGCCTCGTCACCGAGAATTTTTTCCAGTATAACCCGCACAGTCCAACGGCCAATGGCCTTTCCATATTTAGGTCCGGCAAGATACAGACCTAACATCAAAAGCAGCCAGGAAAAACCATAAATCAAAGGAATTCCGATAACCCCAAACGTTGGGTTTTTCAGCCAAGCGGCAATCCCCCCTACTATAAATACGGCTGGTATGCCAAGAAGGTAACTGATAGTAATTAAAATAAGGCCAATAATCACGGTGGCTGAAAGCTTTTCCTTAAAAACACTCAAGTCAGCGTGTTCGTTTATCGCGGCTCTGCAATATTCTTTTCGGGCAAAATAAAGCGTAGTTTTTTTTATTATACTCAAAATAATTCCCGTAAAAAATATATTCTAAATATTTTTTATGATCGTTTTAGGCAGGACATGGCGAAGACTTCTAAAGAACCTACCTTTCCATGATTCCACCGGTAGAATTTTTCGACCGAAGCGGGTAATCCCTGTAAGCAATATCCCTAAAAACTCCTGTCCGCGCCTGAGTAACAGTAGCAATCAATTCATCATCGACATAAATCCGGCCGTCACCGATCCCCAGGCTTGCGCCTGATTCTTTTAATCGCGAATAACGCCTAATGTCTACTTCATAGCGGACACATTTGTTGAAGGGGCGAATCTGACCATTGAAGATGACACCAGCGCAACCAAGAGCCCGGCCGGAGCCCAAAGCGCCGCGACAGAGACAATAGAAACCAAGCAATTGCCAGATGGCATCGACACAAAGGCAACCCGGTTGCACGGGGTCTCCCGGCATGTGACATTGAAAATACCAGGCGTCCAGTCGAATATCCTGTTCGGCAATCATTCTGCCTTGCTTGCCGTCGTTTTCAATCAATAAGATGCGATCAAGCATGAGGAAGGGAGGGGCAGGAAGCCTTGCATCAAAACCCGCGGGAGGATCAATTACCAGTGTCCCATAAGCAAAAGCCAGCAGCTCTTCTAAACTAAAATGATCACGTTCCAAAAATTCCTGATATTTCATAATTATTTTTTCTCTTTCCGTAAATTTGGATACGATAAGATAATGATCTCCGGATTAAAGTTTATTGTTGAAACTCCAATTTAATGAGACTCAAATTTCAGGAACGGAGTGAACTGAAATTTGCAAGTCGAATTATCCCACCCTGCGGAATCTGTTTCCAATGCTTGCTTTGGGGTTCACACCCGTGATTCCAGTATTGGTTTGAATGCCCCGGGCTCCAACACTTGCTGCGGTTGCTAATTGCAAGATCGGAATTTAATTCTAATTAAGTCAAATATAAGAAAAGGTCTCTTTTGTCAAAAGAAAAAATGTAATGGGAAAATACCAAAAGATAGTCACAATCGCTTCGCTCCTGGAATCAATTCAACTTACAGACATTACTACACTACGTTTGTAATGTCTGAGTTTCATTGATTCGACTAACGCTTCAAACCTACAGTGACCTTTAGGTTATTCACTGCGTTCGTTTTACCACGGCGCTACGCGCTTGGTATAATTCGGCCAGCAAGCTTCAAGGCACTTTGTTTCTGAAGCTTGGGTCTCACTACAACTTACCAATTCCGATACGCTTCGCTTTCGGCATTGGAGCTTCAAATCCCGCGTCCCTGCCAACTACGTTGGCGGGATTGTTCCTCTTGCGCTTCGAGCTTAATCTCCTTCGCTCTCAGCGAGAGTCACAATCGCTTCGCTCCTGGGATAGTTCGACTAACGC
>JBEKRZ010000007.1:0-120967 GCA_049517435.1 Smithella sp.
AAGGTGTGGAAACGCAAGAGCAGAAGAACTTCTTGCGGGATCATATCTGCGATGAGATGCAGGGGTTTTTTTTCAGTAAGCCTATTGCGCCCGATAAGTTTGCCGATCTGCTGCGTAAGCACGATCCTTCTTCAAAAAATAATTGATTAACCAGTTCGGTATTGTAAATGCTTAAGCTAAACCGATTGGCATTTATTAGCATGAATGTGTTATTATAAATCAATACTAAGATTATTATTGCTTCGCCATAATTAGATGGCTATATTCATCTTAATCCACATGAATAAGGAAACGAATATGTCCCTTGCGGAAAGAAGCAGGTTTATGGGAAATTATTTATTTAAACAATACAGCCAGTACCCTCTCATGGCTTATTCCGAATTCATGCCGTCAATTAATTTCACTTGCCGTGCGCAAGATGGAATGACAAAGGGGTTCTTCCAAAAAGATGTCCCCTTGGAATTTCCCATCACTGAGTATGAAGAAGCTTTTGAACTGCAACCGGGTCTGGAAAGTATCTCTCTTCAAATTTTAAAAGCGTTAGCTCACCTGACCAAAGGAGAATCTGCTGAAGGTCTGTCCCAAAACAAGCTGATCAACAACCCCTATTGGCCTGATGAACTGGCACGGCAAGCACAAACATTTGGGAAGAAACCTCTTGTAATTTTTCTTCCTCTCGCCCTTTCATTGACTCAGGACGACAAAGGCAGGAAACGCTGGACGTTTTTCGGTGCCAGTGAACAGGGGCATTCTCGATCATTCTGGAAAAGTTTTTTTACATCTCAACAAGATGAAATTCCGCCGGACGAAGCCACAGTATTTATTCAATCCATCCTGAATGCGGCTTACGGTGAATCCTGCAGCAGTCCGGCTGATCTTCTACAAATCGGTTTTCGTATTTTTGCCAGCAATGAAGACCCGCATAAAACATTCCGGCCCAGGTGGACAGCTCCATTTATCTGGAATGACGTTATGGATTTAAAAGGAGTAAAGTATCTCCTCAGTTTTGAACCTTTCGGAACTCTGCCGGAAACAGTAAAAAGAGCTTACTTAAATGGAAGCATCCACTTGCTGCCCTTTCCCGGTAGCCTGCTTTTCTGGGGCGTCCCGAGTTACAATAAGATGCAGAGCGAACTATTAATGTCCAACCAGATTCCCCTTTTGCATATTGTGGAACGTCATGAATCTCCTTATGGGCTTAGAGTTCCGCAATCAGGATGGATTCACGTGCCGTCTCGCGACAATCCTTCGCCTCCTGAAGACTTCGACCTGCTGAGAAGTACCTTTCAGCGCACCCACAGGGAAGCAAATGTGCGGCGTTATGAAGATGAACTTGCGATCCCTGGCCGTTTGGATCACATCCTCCATGTACTATTCAGCACTGATCCCGATGATCTGGACCTGTATGGAAAGCCTATGGCCCGTAACAGTCAGATTTGGACCCAAAACCACAAACTGCTGCTCGACGGCCCAACGGCAACGAAAAAAGAAATCAAGGCGGCGTTGCAAACAATCAAGAAAGGCGGCTTATTCGGATACCGCTTTCAATATCCACCGCTGATCATTGAATCGCATCAAATATACTGGCATCGTCCTTTGGTAGCATACCTGCAGCCCAACGAAGAAAAACCGGTTGTCCTGTCCGATGCGCTTTACGGATATTTCACCGCTTACGAATCTGATAATCCCGACCTTGATCATCCCCTTGAATTCCGGCCATCTATCTACAAAAGAAGCATTCCTCAAACAGTTATAGAACTTTTCAAAGACAAAGATCACGAACACAAGACTATTACCAGAACTTTAAATTTGCTCACCGCACAGGAACTTCTGGGTAAAGAAAAACTGCCTTATTCTTTTGCCAGACAAATTTTGATGCTGCCGGGAAATAAAACTCTTGAGGACTGGCTGGAATCATTTCGTGATTGCAACGATCATAACATGCGGGAACCATGTGTTGGAGATCAGTTGCATGATTTGATTGATTTGGAGAATAAACCCCTCCCTTCTTCCAATATAAAAGTGCTGCCAGCTTCCCTGACTTTCAGCCGTAGTGCTCGTCGCTCCTTTGAAGTCCAATATTGGAGGGATATCTGCCATCTGTCTGCAGGGAAATATCTTAACAAAGCCAATTCTGATTGCATCCTTGACGCCGCAACTCAAAAGAAACTCAAACATCATAAAAGAGACCTGGAAGCTCTGGGCGATTATCTTCTTGGTTATTACAGGCGGGTTATTGATGAGAATGTAATGCATGGAAAAGCGCTTGTCGGTGATCTTCCCTTTAAGTGGGAAACCGATTTTGACTTTGACTGGTGGGGAGGATGGGCAAGAAATCAGAAGGGGCTCACCCATGAGCGTAACCTGATAATGGTCATTCCGGGAAAAAACCGGCAAAGAGCCGTCATTATGGCGGATCATTATGACACGGCTTACATGGCCGATGTTTACTACAAGGATCAAGGGGGAAACGGCGCCCGTATTGCTTCCGCAGGGGCTGATGACAACCACTCGGCCACAGCCGCATTGATGCGCGCCGCGCCGATATTTTGCGATCTGAGCCGGAAAGGAAAGCTGGCCTGTGATATCTGGCTTATTCATCTTACCGGCGAAGAATTTCCCGCGGATTGCCTAGGCTCTCGTTATCTCTGCCGGCAGATCGCAGAAAAGACATTGAAATTACATCTGCCGGATGGCGAAGAATATGACTTATCGAAAACTGAAATTCAGGGAGTCTTTGTGATGGATATGATTGCGCACAACAATGAAGCGAACCCATACAAATTCCAGATATCGCCGGGAACCGGCCCGGAATCGATAAGCCTAGCCTATCAGGCACATATCGCCAGTGAAATTTGGAATACCTGCACCTGTGCCTGGAATAAACGTTCTTCGCGCCGCACGCGGGAACAGGGGAAGCGCAGTCCCGACGAAAAAATTATACCGAAGATAGCTCTGCACCCCAAGCTGGACGGTCAGGTAAGACTGCCTCGCGATCCTTTGAGCACGCTCTACAACACCGACGGCCAAATCTTCTCGGACGCTGGCATTCCGGTGGTGCTATTCATGGAAAATTATGATATCAACCGCAAGGGATATCACGATAGTCAGGACATCATGACTAACATCGACCTTGACTATGGCGCGGCTGTTGCGGCGATTGCCATTGAAACAGTTGCAAGAATCGCTGTCACGCAGATCTGAATATTAAAGGAGATTAATCAAATGAAGATATTAGGTATCAATGCCAGCCCCAGAGGTTCTAAAAGTCAAACGCGGAAACTTGTACAGGCCGTTCTTGATGGAACAAAATCCAAAGGCGCTGTTGTCGAACTAGTGGATCTTTGTAGATTGAAGATGGAATATTGTAATGCCTGCGGAATCTGTTATGAGACCGGCAAGTGTGTAAAAAGAGATGATCTCCAGACTCTTTACAAAAAGATATTATCCGCTGATGGCCTGGTTATGGGTTCACCCAATTACTTCCATTCCGTCACTGCTCAAATGAAAAACATGCTTGACCGCATGGCCGATACTGTTCACTGTCAACTATTATCCGGCAAATACACGGTTAATATAGCCACATCGGGAGGCGCCGGGCAATACAAACAGGTCATTGCTTACCTAGATGAAATCATGCTCAACTTCGGTTCCTTCATCACCGGCGGCGCCGGTGTATCCTCAAGACAAGGAATAAAAGCCCTGGCGAACGCCGGAACAAAGGCCTTCAGACTTGGAGAAACTCTGTTTGATAATATCAGTGAAAAGAAAATTTATGTAAGGCAGAGCAAAAGATTAAGGGATAACAGGAATTATTTTCAAGATTTGGTGAAGCTCAACAAGCATGTGTGGATTCATGAGTATAACTACTGGGACAGGCTTAACTGGAAGTGAAAAATAAAATACAATTTAAGCCACAATTTGGTCAGTGTCTGTGTGGGGGGTACTTCTTCAGCTATGCGCTGGAAGGATTAATATTCATCTTTAAATAAGATTTTTGTCCAATTCTTCTATTGCTTCATGAGCAACCTTCGATAACGTGGTGTTTCCTCTTGAGATTGTATTTAAAAATGTCTTTGATTTTGATCCCCCTATTTTACCTAGAGTTGATACGCAGGCATCTATAATTTCCAACTGTTCTTCATTAATATCTGCTTTAATAAATTTTAAAAGACCTGTCCTTCCTTTCAATAAATCTGATACTATGCCCAAAATTTGATCTTCCAGAGGTTCCTTATGCACGCAATCAGTGAGTTTCCCGATTGCCCTTAACAGACCGGCAAGACGTTTTGCTTCATGGATTGTTATATCTTTCTTCTGCAGTAACTTTGTCTTTATGAACAGGTAAAGCGAGTTTACAGATTCTTCAGATAGTGATGATTCGCGCTCTATTAAAGTTGCCGCGCGGTCCCGCACTTTTTCATCTTCATCGTTCAAAGCTTCTATTATCAAAACCTCCGCATCCTTTTTATTTAATTTTACCGTCGCATCAAGAGCTCTGGTTCTAATGTTCGGGTTTGGATGTTTGGTATATTTTTTAATCACACCGATATCATTATCATGACCAACATTTATGATTACCAGTAGAGCAATGTTTAACAAAGGCAGGGATTGGTTCCGGTCATCAAGTATTTTTATGGACCATTGCCTGGCCAATTCCCCTTTTTTAGATACTAGATCGATTGCGTTTTTCAAAACATTAGGATCCCTACATTTATCAAATACGGCTTTGAATACTTTTATGCACATGGATGTCATTTTTTCTAGAATTTCATTCATTTGATCCCGTACATCCTTTTCAGCGTGGATGTATTCTTCGGCAAATATTTCATCTGAACCTTCAAAGATAGAATCAGGCAAATTTAAAAGTAATTCGGATGTATTTAAAGAAACATCCTTTCGTGATGAAAAACTGCATACTGCTTGCACAATTTTATTAATTACCGGCCATTCTCTTAACCTGATAAGTGCGGAGATGACTCTGTGGAACGTTATTACAATAGCTTCCATGTCTTCAATGGATGAAGCATTTAAAGCCTTGTCTATGTATATATCTATTTCCGATATGATATAGCCAGCCAACTCCTTCGTTTTTATATTAAACTGAATTTCTTCGGGGAGCATATCAAAGGGGATAATTTCGTGTTCGTATAATAGCTTAAACAAATCCGCAGCATCCGGCAATTGCTCGGCATCAATTCGCTTTACTGCCATATTAAGAACTGTTTCTAAATACTTACATCTCTGTTGAACTACTGAGTCATCCTGATCCGGCCGAAGCTCATCCTTGCTTTCCTTATATACATCAAAAACAGCCTGCGAGACGGGTACAACAGTATATGCCGGCAGTGAATTAATGAACATCTGTTCCAGTTCGTTAGTTTCCAATGATTGTGCGAGATGACTTACGATTACATCACCGTTAACGATAAGGTCCCGGAGCAAATCAGGGTTATTGAGAGGCCTTATTATATCTTCTATGATCTGACTTTTTATCTCTTTGATTTTGTCAACAGAAGCAGAACGAAACATCGGTATTACTTTCATATCTTTTGCAAGACGGCGCAGTATAATTGATACACGCCAGGGAAGCTTTCCTCTGAGAAGTACTATATCGGTTTTGAAGACCGTTGAAACCTCGGTTATATCCAAATCAACAAGAGCTTTGGTTAGATACTCTCCCAGCTTTGAACTATCGGCAGAATCAGCAATTGGCTCACCCATGACATCAATGAATGATTCAAAGTGCTGAGGCGTAATATTATTTTTGATTACAAAACTGTTGAGACTTTTTCGCTCGAAGTAATCTTTGAGTTTCGGAACAAATAAATCCGAAGCTTCCGCTTTGGTTAATCTCCGTATATTGACTGGTTCATCCAGAATCCCGCTGATATGTATATCCGTTACTTCTCCGGAATCATGACAGGTAAGCATAATTTCGGAACAACTGCCGAGAGCATTTTTAAAAGAATCGTAAAGTCCCCGTTTTACTTCTCCGGAAATCGGATGATTGGAATCATAATAACCACTTCGTGAAATGGCCTTTGTAAGATTTATAACAAATTCGCAGGCGGTTTTGGCCTTAACTAATTCTTCGGGATTTAAATCCTTTTTATCATCATGCTTATAATGATTATCAGTAATTGTCTTCATTAGCATTTATCTTATATTTATTTTATCACTAAAACGAAGAGCACATATGAACATTCTTACATATAAATTGTTAGATATGGAAACCTATTATCAACTTTTTAGTTACTGTAAGCTTATATTCGTATCTGACATTTTCTGGATAAGACATTGCTTCTGACGGAAGGTAGTGTAGGGAATTTGTGATTGGATGTCAATAGAAAATTGGCCACAAAATGTGAGGCGTAGTATCGATGACAGAAAGGCGTATATTTAGTTCCTTCATCACCGGCGGTAACAACCCGCTTGGATTCATATTCAGATAGGGCATGTTGGCCACTGGACAGCCTTTAATAAAAGTTCCCTCGCCTCTTTCTCCTTCTGTTTTTGTCAAGAAAGAAAAACTATTTTCCCCGGGCAAAGGCTCACCCCCGCTCTGGCTTACGTAAAGAAACCCCATAACTATGGGAGCAAGTCATTAAATATTTGAAATATAATGTCGATGACGTAGAAAAAGATGTTTTGGACATCTGTTCTACTGAATTCGTACTTTATTGTATAATTTCAAGAAATTAATGATCGGCATACCTCTCGCTTTCACCTACTACTGTTCCGTGGTGGACATTTTTCAGAACTGATAATTACCATTTGTAATCATGTTTTTTTTACGAGGTTGGTTTCTCCATCTCACGGAAGCTGATATCCTTTCTCGCGGAATAATCTCAGGCAGGCATCGGCGACAGTATCGTCATAAAGAACTCCCTTATTCTTTTCGATCTCTTCAAGAGCTGCCTCAATACCCAAGGTTGGTCGATAAGGACGGTGGGAAGCCATAGCCTCCACAACATCGGCCACAGCCATAATGCGGGCTTCTATAAGAATTTCATTCCCTTTCAAATTTCTTGGATAGCCCGATCCGTTAATCCGCTCATGATGTTGGAAGACGATCTCCGCCAGTGGCCAGGGAGATTCCAGATCCTTCAACATCTCGTATCCGCTTTGGGCATGTTTTTTAACCAGAGAAAATTCAAGGTCATTCAGTTTAGTAGGCTTAGACAATATTTCCGCGGGTATTGATAATTTTCCGATATCATGGATGGAACCTGCTATCCTGATTCCGTCGATTTCTTCTTGGGGTAATCCCATCTCAGTGGCAATTGCCCTGGCAAGGTCAGCAGATCTTATCTGATGACCGGCCGTATAGGGATCTCTCATCTCTACGGCTGATACCATGACCTGAATGACGGTGCCAAACGCTTTTCTGAGGCTGTCAACGGTGCGTTTAAGGTCTTCATCTCTCTGCTGGCGCTCGGTGACGTCATAGTAAATGACCAGTATACGGTTGGAGGTAAATAACATTGTCTGCAGCACGTGGCGGACGGAGCCGTTTTTGCAAACTACTTTTAAATCTGCGGGGTCAGTATCTTTCCCTTGCGCTTGCGCCTCGATACGCAAGCTAAGAAGGGAAAGAACATGCTCCCTGTAGGCGGGATCTGGATAGGCCCGTAGGAGCCAGGCATTTACATTGGGAATTTCCCCAATAGTGTAGCCGAAGATCTCATGAAACTTAAAATTGGTGTATTTGATATTCCCCTGCATATCCGCCCAGGAAACACCTATGGGTAAGACATCCATGATGGCATGAAGTTCTTGCTGGTCATTACGTAGTTTCTCTTCCGTCTGTTTGCGCTCGGTGATGTCACGTGCAATTCCTCTAAAGCCCCTTGGTTTGCCTGATGAATCTTTTTGTATGGATATCGATCCTTCAATATATCTTTTAGTTCCATCTTTTCTTGTAACCTGCTGGACGAATTCCGTGTTGGGTTCTCCTGTTTTGTAAACTTTATTATACGCTTGAAAAACTTTATTAAACTCTTTTTTATCTGTGTACTTCCGGTTATTCATGTCCATCAATTCTTCCCTCGGATAGCCCAAGACCCGGCACACGTTATCGTTGAAAAAAGTAAAGTTGCCGGCAAAATCAACCTCAAAATAACCTTCTTCGATGTTTTCAAGAATGGTCCGGTATTTCTCCTCACTGTGACGTAGCGCATCCTCTGACCTCTTGCGCTCGGTGATATCACGATAGTTAACGATTACAGCTTCAACAATATTATTGTTTACCAGATTGCTTCCCACAGATTCGACCGTACGCCAGCTTCCATCCTTATGACGAAGACGCATTTCACCCTGAATAATAGGGGAGTTTGTATCCCTGGCCAAAGTATTGAATGAATCAGCTAAAAACTTTATCTCATCCGGATGAGCAAGCTCAAATCCTTTGGCGCCAATCCTTTCTTCAGGCTTGAAGCCTAAAACTCTCTCCACCGCCGGATTTATATAAGTGATAATTCCTTCTAGATTAAGGAGAACAATGATGTCGGAAGAGTGCTCTACGAAAGCCCGGAACCGCTGCTCTTCTTGGCGTAATTCTTCTTCTGTCCGCTCACGCCGGTTGACATTATCCTGAGCTCCAGTATTATTTCTATGCGTTTCGACACTCTTCTGTTTCATTTATTCTTTTCCTTATACCGAGCCGCTTGCATAGTGACCGATTTCGGCTCAAGTCTCCGTTGGATTATAGCTACGGATGGATAAAATTATATGAAGAATAATCCTGTGTGTCAATGAAATAATGGCCACAGAATATGGGGTGTGGCGTCGATGTTTGTCATGGAACGGGAATCGTGTTTATTACCGACTGAAATATTGTGTGAATTGGGAAAATAAAAAAACAACATTACACGAAGAAGTGTTTGCGACTGTAACCACAAAGTTTCAATACCGGGTATCTGTAAGATGTCATAATTATGGATGGAAAGAGAGTAATGATCAAGGAGTGATTTGATATGCTTGGTAATCCAAGAATGAGTTAGGAAGATTTTTGAGAAAAGATAAAATGTATTTTGAAAATAATCCGATTCGTCTATCTAAATTTTTATTCGTTAATTTTCTTAATTCCAAAACAGTAGACCGAACGGATTAAGACTTATACTCTTTTGTTTACATGAGATGTGATCCTCAAGTTTAAGGATCGTTTCGCTGGGTGTAACGACGAATTCTACGCCCGCCTCATACCATTTATCTTCAAAGATAATTTTGATCCATTTAACTTCTCCAATAGCGGTTATCTTTTGTTGCATATTCTTTAATGTGAAATCTATCTTGAGGAGGGTTTCGGCAGGTAAAAGAATATTACCTCGAATTTTAGCACCGGATACAGAGATATTCTCGCTGTAATTATAATAATTATTTTCTTTAGAAAGATTTTTTTCTCCGGAAATGACAGTTGTGGTGATCTCGTTAAATTCCTTCAGTCGTCCCGCTTTCCTTTTTTCTTCCATAACGATTCATTCCTTTTTTTTATTCCAGAATCATAATTTTTCGTCTTTTACTTCAAACCTTGCTTAGTAATAATTGTACTATAAGAATTTCGGTTTGTATGTCAAGGAACTTTTGACAACAAAATTCAATTGTGTGTCGATATATATCATTGGCGTGAGTTGTGTTTAGTACGGATTGAAATGTTTTATTTTTGTTGAGGTTGAAGATTTGTGGATAACAGGAAGAAAAAATTAAATAAGGGTGGCGGAAATTTAACTCGCATTGTATAGCGTAACTTCAATAAATTAATGATCGGTATATCTCCCACCTACACCTGCAAATACTCAGAATGGACGCGAGAAAAGTATTACATCAAAATCTTTATTACCCGGATTACTCTTTCGGCGATAAAATCCTCAACCTGCTGTGTTTCCGGCTGTAAAAGAAGTATATGACGATGCCTATTGCCATCCAGACAAAGAGGCGTATCCAGGTGTCGAGTGGTAAAAACACCATCTGGAGCATCGTTACAAGAGCGCCGGCTATGGGAACGAACGGAACCCAGGGCGTTCGGAACACGCGCGGAATTTCCGGGTTGCGGTAGCGCAGCACGAGCACGCCGACGCAAACGATAACAAATGCCAATAGCGTGCCTATGGAAACCAGTTCGCCGAGTATGTTGATGGGAAAAAGGCCTGACACCGCTATCGCTGTACACCCGGTGAGAATAGTCGGTATGTACGGTGTTTTGAAACGCGGATGCACGCGGGCGAACGCTGCAGGCAGCAGACCATCGTGCGCCATGGAAAAAAATACACGCGGCTGAGCCATAAGCAACACGAGCACCACGGAACTCAAGCCGGCAATTGCACCTAACTTGATGAATGGCCGGAGCCACGCAATACCAGGACCCGCGGCATTGACGGCAACGGCAATGGGATCAGGTACTGCCAGATTCGTATACTTCATGATGCCGGTAAGCACCCCGGCCATGAGGATAAAAATAATAGTGCAGATGGCGAGCGAACCCAGAATGCCGATCGGCATGTCACGTTGAGGGTTTCGCGCTTCCTGCGCTGCGGTTGAAACCGCGTCAAAACCGATATAGGCGAAAAAAATCACGCCTGCGCCACGTACCACTCCACTCCAGCCGAATGACCCGAACTGACCGGTATTATCGGGTAAAAAGGGCGACCAGTTGGCAAACTTGATAAAAAACACGCCTACGCCGATAAATAAAGCAATGACGATCAGCTTAACAATCACGATAAAATTGTTAAACCTTGCCGATTCTTTGATGCCGATGACTAGAAGTGTGGTCATGAGTCCGACGATAAAAATGGCCGGACAATTCAGGATTGCGCCTGTTGCGTGCCAACCGCCCGTAACGGAATAGGACAGCGGTGCATGGCAGAGGGCCGCCGGAATGTTGATATGAAAATCTTTTAGAAAACTGACAACGTAACCCGACCAGCCAACTGCGACTGTTGATGCGCCAAAGAGATATTCGAGCACAAGATCCCAGCCAATAATCCACGCCAGAAATTCCCCCAGTGTCGCATAGGCATAGGTATAGGCGCTGCCTGAGATCGGGATCATTGATGCGAATTCCGCGTAGCAAAGGCCTGCCAACGCGCACCCAATTGCCGAAATGATAAACGAAAGCACAATTGCCGGGCCGGCGTAATTTGCCGCAGCCTGGCCTGACAAAACAAAAATTCCCGCGCCGATCACAACGCCTATCCCAAGGCTAATCAGTCCCCATGGTCCGAGGACCCGCCTCAGTTTATGTTGCTCGACCTCAGGCTCCTGCATGATAAGTTGCAGCGGTTTTCTCGCAAATAAACCTTTCATAGTTCAATCCTTGTATAATTGATAAGATATTGTTTTTTCACGGTTGAACTATATAAGAAACTCCTTCGTATATGTCAATAAAAAAGCCTCCTTTACATTGAAATAAAACATCACTGTCCTCCATGCCTGTTTCCTTCCCTCCGTAAAATCTCTATTGCGGAATCCGGGTTAAATAAGATTAAAAGATTACACAGGAGCTGAAATTAATAATATCTGGCTCGCTTCATTAACATGTTATTTTTTTGTATAGTGGCGACGGCTTATTGCTTCTAAAAATAAGCAGCTTTGATTATCTGTTTGTGTTATATAATCATCATTATGGAAGTTCAAAATACATTAAAACAGCTTAGGCGTCATATCGAAAAAATGGGTTCTTTGGCCGTGGCTTATTCAGGAGGCGTGGATAGCACTTTTCTCTTGAAGGTCGCTCATGATGTCTTGCAAGACAGTTCTATTGCTGTAACGGCGCGATCGTCAACTTACCCGGAAAGAGAGTTTAAGGAAGCGGTAGAATTTACCCGTAGCGCCGGAATTAAACACATTGTCATTCAGTCCGAGGAATTGGAGATTGAAGGTTTTATTAATAATCCGCCTAACAGATGTTATTTGTGCAAATACGAATTATTTTCCAAAATAAAAGAAGCGGCTGGGGAATACCATATCCAATACATTGCTGAAGGATCAAACATCGATGATCTTGATGATTACCGCCCCGGAATGCAGGCGATTAAAGAACTGGGAATTATCAGCCCGCTTAAAGATGTCGGATTAGGAAAGGATGCCATCAGAAAATTATCAAAACAGATGGGATTGTCCACTTGGGATAAACCGGCTTTTGCCTGTCTGGCTTCACGCTTTCCTTATGGTGAGAAAATAACACAAGAAAAGCTGGCAATGGTGGACAGGGCTGAGCAACATCTGCTCAACTTAGGATTCAAACAGGTGCGGGTGCGGCATCATGGTGATACAGCGCGGATTGAAGTGGCTGAAGCCGAACGGCTCAAATTTTTTGATCTGGAACTTATGGACAATATATACAAACAATTCCAGAAAATTGGTTTTGCATATACTTCTTTAGACCTGAAAGGTTACCGCATGGGCAGCATGAACGAAGTGATCGATACGCAACAAAATATACTTAAGTGAAATGATGCACCAGATTTATTTCAGTTTATTGATCATGCTGGCTATGTAGCCTGCACCAAAACCATTATCGATGTTCACAACCGATACGCCGCCCGCGCAACTATTGAGCATCGCCAGCAAAGCAGCCACTCCCTGGAAGCTTGCGCCATAACCGACAGAGGTAGGCACCGCGATGATTGGCTTATCCACAAGACCACCCACAACGCTGGGCAGAGCTCCTTCCATGCCTGCAACCACAACAATTACTCGCGCTCCACGGATTAAATCCAACTGGTCAAATAAACGGTGAACTCCAGCCACACCGACGTCCACAATTCTTTCCACACGATTACCGAAAATTTCGGCAGTAACAGCTGCCTCTTCAGCAACAGGCAAATCGGATGTTCCTGCTGTTACAACGGCGATGTAATTTTCGGGCAGAGGCATTTTTTTTCTTTCTACCGTAATTGTTCTGGCAAGCGGATGATACACGGCAGCAGGACAAACTTCATTGACTGCGGTAAAAACTTCAACGCTTGCGCGTGTGGCGAGAATGTTGGCCTCTCCGGCCATCATGGCCTGTATAATAGTTTTTATCTGCTCAATGGTTTTTCCCGGGCAAAAGATCACTTCCGGGCAACCGACACGCAACTCGCGGTGTGTATCGAGTTTGGCACAACCCAAATCAATGTAAGATAAATTTCTCAACTTAGAGATGCCGGCTTCGACATCGATTTTCCCGTCGCGAATATTTTCCAGGAGAACTTTTAATGCGTAAGTACTCATTTTTTTGTCCTTTCTGTCAGGCGAATACTTTCATAAATATTTTGAATTGTAACACCATTTTCTTTTGCCAGTCTCTTGCAATCTTCATATTCCGGCTTGGACTTGATTATGTGTCCGTTTAAGTAGCCACTTTTTACCGTTATTTCGCCATACCTAGTTTTTACTTTTACTGTTTCCCGCCGCAGCATGGACTTGGCAACTTTGTAAGAACGCAGGCCGAAGGTGGAAGAATTCAGCCACAAAACCTCTTCAATCGCTTTTTGTTTTCCAACATCACAAAGCACAGAGACCATTACCGCCGGACGGGATTTTTTCATAATGATTGGCGTGAGGAATACATCATGCGCGCCAGCGGCAAAAAGACGCTCCATCAGTGCGTCATAGAGCTCCGGATTCATATCATCAATATTGCATTCGATAATGACCGCAACGCCTGTTTCCTGATCATCCGCTTTTACTGCATCGGCTGATATCTCGCCTAAATATAAACGCAGGACATTCGGAATAGACGAATCTTTACTGCCCAGACCGTAACCGATTTTCTGTGGTGTGAAATCAATTTTATCTGTAAAAGATGCCGCTGTCGATGCAATGATCGCCGCTCCCGTGGGAGTTGTGGCCTCAAAAGGTACAAGACCGGTTTTAATGGGAATGCCCTGAAGAATTTCCGCCGTGGCCGGTGCCGGGACGGGCAACGTGCCGTGACTGCAATTAATCATGCCGGAACCAACCTGGATGGGTGACGAGATAACTTTGTCGATTTTCAAGTAGTCCAAGCAGATTGCCGCGCCAACTATGTCGACAATAGAATCTATCGCGCCCACTTCGTGAAAGTGTACATCTTCAATTTTATGTCCGTGGATTTTTCCTTCCGCCCGGGCAAGGCGGTTAAAAATATCAAGGCTGATCTTCTTGACCTTTGCAGATAAATTGCTTTTTCTGATCATCCGGGTGATATCCCGGAAAGTGCGTTCTTTCAGAGCATGCCGTGAAGAAGTTTTTTTCTGAGGTGGAAGAATTACATCAACTTTTGTGCCGGTAATGCCCCCGCGCTTATCTTTATAAACTTTTATTTTATAATAATCTATGGGCAGGTTGCCGAGCTCTTTCAATAAATATTTTTGATCTACTCCCAGATCAAGCATCGCACCCAGATTCATATCGCCGCTGATACCGGCAAAACAATCATAGTATAATATTTTCATCAGCTAATTCCTTTCACCACATTCAGAGGAAATATGGTCGAAACGATCATTGAAGTCAAGCCCGTTTTCTTTATATAATAAAAAATCAAATTGACAAAATGATGTTTTTCAGGATAGTTTAAATCCAAAGAATAATTGGCCTGAGAGGGAGGGTAACTTTCTGATCTTGAGGGGAATACAAAATCTTAAGCAAAAGAGGTTTGATTTTTCCTGGTCAAACCTCTTTTTTTAGTGAAACTCCAATTATGCAAGTGAAGCGAAGCAGAATTGGTAAGTTGTAATGAGACTCGCTAAAAACGAGCTATGCGAAGTTTTAAGCGTTAGTCGAATTATCCAATAGCCCAAAAGGCTATTGTAAAATATCCCGCACAGCGGAAGGCGGAACGCCCGTGATATGGAGAAAAATATGGACAAGCGAATTGGAACAATCACAATTATCATCACAAACAGAGTCAGTCAGGCCGAAAAAGTTAACGCGATTTTAAGTGAATTCGGCGACGTCATTATCGGCCGGATGGGTATCCCCTACCCCGCCAAGAATCTACATATCATTGCGCTTATTGTGCATGCCTCCACGGATGATATCGGCGCCTTGACCGGAAAATTGGGAGAGCTCAAAGGCATTCAGGTCAAATCAGCTCTTACTAAAGCATAAGGATTATTCAAATGATTAAAGATTTTATCGACGATACAAAAATTGAAACCATATTGGACAAGGCAAAAAATCCCGCGCCGGAAAGAATTCGGGAAATCATAGCCAAATCCAAAGAACTCAAAGGTCTCACACCGGAAGAAGTTGCCGTACTTCTCCAGACTGAAGATGACGAACTTATAACTCTGATATTGCAGATAGCCCATAAGATTAAAGAGGATATTTACGGCAACAGGCTGGTTTTGTTTGCGCCGCTTTATGTTGCCAATCTCTGCGCCAATAATTGTCTGTATTGCGGCTTCCGACGTGACAATAAGGAACTCAACCGTGTCGCCCTGACGATGGATCAAATCGCTAAGGAAGTACAGGTTCTGGAACGGGAAGGTCACAAGCGCCTGCTGATGCTCTGTGGCGAACATCCCAGCCGTTCCAGTCTGGAATATTTCATGGAAGCCATTGAAACGGCATATTCCGTAAAAACGGAACATGGCGGAGAAATAAGGCGGATCAATGTGGAAATCGCGCCGCTGGAAGTGGATGAATATAAGCTGTTGAAGAAAACAGGCATCGGCACTGCTGTTTTATTTCAGGAAACTTACCATCATGAAACATACAAGATAATGCATCCATCCGGTCCCAAGAAGGATTACGCAAAACGACTCACCGCGATGCATCGCGCGCAGGAAGGCGGCATTAACGATGTGGGACTGGGCGCGTTGTTTGGTCTTTATGATTACAAGTTTGAAGTTTTAGGTCTTTTACTTCACGCCCTGCAATTGGAAAAAGACTGCGGCGTGGGACCTCATACCATTTCCATTCCCCGTCTGGAACCTGCTTTCAACGCGCCGGCAGCCATCAAACCTCCTCATCCCGTCAGCGATCATGATTTTAAAAAACTGGTTGCCATCATCCGCATGGCCGTTCCCTACACGGGAATGATTCTCTCCACCAGAGAATCGCCCGCCTTGCGCTCTGAAGTTTTTGCCCTCGGTATATCCCAGATCAGTGCCGGTTCACGCACCAACCCCGGCGGCTATCAGGAATATTCCAGCGAAGCTTTCCGCGCCGCGCAGTTTAATCTCGGCGACACGCGCACGCTCGATGAAGTCATTCTGGATATTACCGAGCACGGGCATATTCCCAGCTTCTGCACGGCCTGCTACCGTCTGGGACGCACGGGCAAGGACTTTATGGATCTGGCAAAACCGGGTTTGATTCAAAAGTTCTGCCAGACCAACGCCGTTTTTACGTTTAAAGAATATATGCTGGATTACGCCACCCCCGCAACACGCGAAGCCGGAGAAAAATTGATTCAAAAAATGTTAGATGAAAATTTTAAAACAAAAAGAAAAAAAATGGTTTGCGACCGGCTGCAAAAAATAGAGGACGGCACAAGAGATGTCTATATCTAAATCCGCGGAAAATCTGATCGGCAAAGCTAAAGATGGCAAGGATTTAAACCGAAAAGAAATTATACAATTGATCTCTCTTCCGGCTAAATACTCACCTGAGCTTTTTAGGGCCGCCGACACGGTGAGAAAAGAGCAAGTCGGTGATGAAATATTCTTGCGCGGTATTATCGAGTTTTCCAACCACTGCGACCGTAATTGCCTTTATTGCGGTTTGCGAAAAGGCAATGCCAGCCTTAGCCGCTACCGTATGTCCGAAGATGAAATTCTCGCCACGACGGAACAAATCAAAAAAACAGGCGTCCCTACGGTGGTGCTGCAATCCGGCGAAGACTCTTTTTACTCGCAGGATATTGTCTGCCGCCTGATCGAGCGAATCCGGAAAGAAACAAACTTAATCATCACCTTATCTATTGGCGAACGCCCCTTAAGTGATTATCAGGCATTTCAGCAAGCCGGGGCAAACCGCTACTTGCTCAAACACGAAACGGCCTCCCGTGACCTTTATCGCTATCTTCGCCCCGGCTGTGAATGGGAAAACCGCCTGCAATGTCTGCGCCGGCTAAAGGAACTGGGTTTTGAAACCGGAACAGGAAACATGGTGGGATTACCGGGTCAGACATCGGAGATATTAGCCGATGATCTGTTGGTGATGAAACTATTGGATGCGGATATGCTGGGAATTGGTCCATTTATCGCCCATCCAGACACGCCTCTTGCCGGAATTGCTAATGATGATCTTGACACTGTATTGCGGGTCATAGCTGTCGCCCGCCTGATTACCCGCAACACAAACATCCCCGCAACTACCGCCCTGGCCACATTGCATCCGCAGGGACGGCTTCTGGCGCTACAGGCCGGAGCCAACGTTGTTATGCCGGACTTTACGCCGGAGATTTACAAAACCCGCTATGATATTTATCCTGGCAGAAAAGATGTTGGTTCAGCAGTAGCAATCATCCGCAAGCTGGAAAAAGATTTTCAGTCCATCGGCAGAACACTTCAATATTCCGTTGGTAGTCGACCCGGAAAATAGTTTTGCAGCAATTACCAAAATGACGATCTGTCCGGACACTATCTTTGACTTGACATCCAGTGCCAATTAACCCTTATCTCGATTATCGCTTTCACCTACAAAGAAACAAGAATTGCGAATATATTTTTTGATGATTTGCGTTTTGAAATATTTGATCAACGCCATCAATCACCTGTCAGCGGAAGCTGCAAGCTGTAGCTATTCAGGTAAATGTAATTTTATATGATTAGTCTTTATTGACTGCCAATTGTTTTGATTTTTCTTTTGTTGTTATAAATTCAATAAAACGGCAAGTAAAATCAGTATATGCGTAATTTCCTTCAGACAAATAATTTCCGGCACGATAATTTCCATCTGCTTGTTTAAAATAGTTTATATTGGGACTAAATAAACCAACTGACTTTAATTCTTCATACGACGATTCGATCAAGTAAGGGTCATAACTTTTACTAAGATGTTCAACAATTTTATCTCTACTGAGGTTTGGAGATCCATCAATCCTTTGTGAATTGTTGGGTCGCCTAACTTGTCCGCTATATATTTTATGTAATTCAGCAAGAATATCGAGAGAGGCGCGTGAAAGTTGTCGTAACATATCTACAAATTTCAATTTTTCTAAATTTGTAGTCTGCTTATTTTGTATACCGTTAATTAATGCATTTATAAATAACTCCTGCTTATCTTCCATTTGCGCATCAAAAGCAGAATCAAAGACTTTTCTAGAAAACTTTTGACCTTCTTCGGATTTAACCCAATCATCTGAAAACAAAGATTCAAAATCATCAACTTTGTTTTTCAGAAAAGAAATTGTATTTTTTATGTTCCTATCAAAAGAACTTTTTTTGTAAGCGTCCCAACCAGCAATTGCCTGGCCTAATACAGGAACTAGAGAAAGAGCCGATTTAGCAGTCCCCGAAAGGGATTCTGATAAGTCTTTTTCTCGATCAGTCCGTTTCATTTATCAATCTCTGATGTAATAGTGTTTTAATCTCTATGGGTTAAATTCCCCGTCGCTTGCGACGAAGAAATAATTATAATACAAAAAGATACCCCGCTGCTTGCGGCGGGGTTGTTCATTGTATCTTGCATAATACTCTAAACGCCACAAAATTATCGTATGAAACTTTAAATGAAGAATGATTTTTTAACAATTACTATTTATAATCTAGCATAAAATCAAGAATATGAAAAATAAGGACTTCAGGAAGTATAATTTACATTCCATCTTTACACCTGCTGTCAAGATAATTTTGCTTTAGAGCAGATGATCTTTTATCGCAAAAAATAAATATCTCTTGCTACATCTCGAAAGTCATTTTTTTAACCACAAGCCCTTTAACCTTCTTGAGTTTTTTCTCCATTTCGAGAATTTCAGCCTCATCTCCATAAGTATCAAGAAGCAAAAGACCCAAGGCCGAACAAACTGATTTCGACACTTCATGTAAACCCAGGCGCATCTTAATGTTACATCCGTACTCTGTGAGAATTCTCTGTACATCAGGAATTTTTTCCACACGATTTGTTACTTGAATACCCAAAACAATACGCTTTGCCATATAAACACTTCTCCTTTCGATATGCTCTAATTTTCAGATTGCTATTGGCCTGTTCAGTATTTTTCTACTCTGTTAAAATAATGCGCCAACCTCAACACCCTGTCAAGAATAATTGTTTAATGTATAATTGTTTGAAGTTGAGGTACCGTTTAGAGCGAACTCTTGGCAATTAGTTCCTTAATATACAAGACAAAACTTCTTATTGCTCAACAACCATTCAAAACCAATGTCTTATCAAAGGAGCTGTTTATCGACATGTTTATTAGCCGCCAATTTGAAAAAATGTAAGGAATAGTGTATAATCCAACCCTGTTCCTTACTGAATATTTCCATCATGAAACAATCTTTCAGAGCCGAGAGCGGAGAATGAAAACATGTCATTGATAACCATTGATCATTCGGCCATTGAGGCCATCAGAAAGGACCTCCATGGGAAAGGGCTCCCACTCACTGTACGTATTGAGATTCGATCCAGCGGGTGTTGTGACGCGTCCTTGAGCCTGGTATCGAACACAGCGGAAGAATCAGATTTAATCGAATCTGTGGAGGATCTGACCATCCGCATGAGCCCCAGTACCTACGAGTTGGTAGGTACTGTATCGATCTCTTATGTTGATGATGCCCAGCAAAAAGGGTTCGTCTTGACATCAAGTAAGCCGTTGAACGAGTGGGAGGGTTTTGCCGCCTGCAATATCAAAACATGACCGGTTCTCCAACACGGGCATGAAGTTAAGAACATCTCCGGCCTGTCTTTTTCCCAAGTAGTTTATGTTCTTTATTTAGAAATTCACCGTCATCAAGAGAGATGATAGATTGCCTGACGTGGCAATAACTTCATTATCCGCCCGTTCATATAAATTTTTACCGGCTGCCTTTTCAATCATCACAATGGCTTTTTCAATGTGCTCGACAAATTCCAGCGCAGGAATCATTTCACCATAAGTGCGGGTAAAAGAATAAATACAAACATCTTCTTTTTCCATCAGTCTGGCAATGTCTATCGTTTTTCTTAGTGTTTGCAGAACAAACTTTGTCGTTCCAACAGTGCGGGCGGGCAGAAAATCCCACAGCGCCACTGCATTACAGAAAAAGGTTGTCGGCCGGTAACTTTGTAAGGAAATTGAATCATCATGAATCAGTGATTTTTTAATCATTTTCTTTGCCATGAATTCATATTGCAAATTTTCAGGCAGATCTTTTCTAAGATAGCCGATTTGACCTTGAAGTTCTTCAGCCGATTTGCGTACCGTCATAAAATCGGCATCAACAGCTTTTTGCGGATTAATAAATATTTCTTCATCGCTTTTCAAAATCGCGCGCAGTACTTGAACGCTGCATAGTAGATAGGAAGAACGAATACCTGACGGAGAAACTGTCATACCTTTTTCAAAAAGGTCTTCAGCGCGATCCAGTGCATCAAACACATTCTGTTTCAACCGGCATAATGTTTTTCGATTTGCGGCAATATTTTTATCAGTGCGTGTGTAACGGAGGGTCAACATAGCCCGGGCGAGATAAATAACAGCATATTCACAAAAAAAATCTTCGGATTGGTGAGCACAGTTTTCCTGGATAAATATAGCTTCTTTTTCAGACATCTTAAAAAGACCCAGTGCCACTGAATAATTTTCGGCATCCACAGCCATGTTGCGAAAAAGCAGCATTCGCAATGTGCGCGCAATTAAATCCGTTGGATTAATAGAAAGCACTATCCGTAAAATTTCCGCCGCCTCCTCAAAGCGCCGCCTGAAATAAAGGGTCTTGGCAATTTCTACTCCCAAAAGAGAATTATGTGGAAACTTGAAAAAAGTGGAAATCGCATTGTCTTCATCAATCTTACCCTGTTTTTGCTCTACTTCTTCCGGAAACCACAAAAGGCGGTTGAGCTTTTCTATAGCCGCCGCATTATTCTGTAAAATTTTATCTGTTAGAAGATCGCCGACAAAATCAAAATAATGCGTGCTCCAGAGCGCGGTTACCCACCAGATTGTAAGAGCTTCGCCATTAAACAACGTTGTTTCTGTGGGGTGCTGGCAAAGAATGACACGTATATCATTGATCAGCAGGCATTGGCGCGCATAGTCCGACACACGAATGACAGGATCATCCGGAAGTTTGGCATTGAGCAGAGGAATCAGGTAATTATCCAGATTAGAGTATTCTCCGGCAACAATACCAATGGATAAGAATCGATTTTTAGTGCAGTAGCGGGACAATGCCCAACGGATAGTAATCTGATGAGCGAGGTCAACAGCGCTGCGCAGGCACTTCCGGTAAGACACAGGATCGCTTCCTTCTTCTTCTTTGGGAAAATCAATGTATAATGTTGTAATATCGTGAGACCGGATTTTTCCCCAATGCCCATAAAGAAAATGGCTTATTGACTGCTCAACATAATTTTTCAGGGTTTTTTTTAGCCAACCCAAAATTTCATGATCAATGACATCACCGCGGCTGTAAAGGGCAACGCCTATTCTGACACCTTCCGTATAGTTTTCCTTTTGTTTCCCATCCCTGCAAAGCCTGACCAAAGTCTCGAAATTCCAGTCCGCTGTAAGATCCGGGCGCTCATGACCCAACCAAAAAGCAAAACTCCGTAGAACATTTTGTTTATAGACTGTATCAGCCGGCTCTTTTTTCAGTCTTGTGAGCATGGAATTTGTTACCTTGGGCAGAGCAATCCGCTCTGCGGCAAGGAATACGTTGATCCGTCCTGTTATTGCTCGTAGCGATAAATTCAACCGGAGCAGGTCATCTTTCTTTTCCAGAAAATTTTCAAAATTAATATTTTTGGGCGGTATAAATTTTTCCGCTGAATCTGCGTGACGATTTATAAAGGTTTCGAAATTATTTTCATCGGCTGTCTTGATCAGATTATTACGGACGGCATAGTCGATTAATGAATCATAAATAATTGCATTATCACTTTTTTCAGTAAATTGGGACAATGACTCCATCGTTGGAAAAACAGCCAATAGAGCAGATACCGCTTTCTCTTTTGTTTTC
This sequence comes from Smithella sp., assembly GCA_049517435.1. GTDB lineage: Bacteria > Desulfobacterota > Syntrophia > Syntrophales > Smithellaceae > Smithella. Next base: position 22,083 of record JBEKRZ010000007.1, read on the forward strand.
ATAGCTTGGATTCCTTTCGAATATAAAACAGGTTAAAAGTTTTACAAAAACATGTTTCAACAAAACAGCCTGTTGTTTCACTATAAAATGGTATTTTTATTAAAACACTATATGATATTGACTGCTGTTTTAACACAACGTATAAATTCACAAGAATTTTTTTTAGTCAAGAAAATATTGTCTAATATTATAATATACAAAATTAATACAAATCGATGGAGGAGGATTGAAGATGGATCATCACAAGCTATTTATTGACGGGGAATTTGTCGAAGCGGCAAGCGGCGATGTTTTTGAAACGATCGATCCGGGAACGGGAATGCCTTTTGCCACAGTGGCCAAAGCCGGCAAGGCTGATGCGGAAGCAGCAATCGCCGCTGCAAGAAGATCCTTTGACAGTGGCGTCTGGAGCAATCTCAGTCCCACTGCCCGAGCGGACAAGGTTTATGATTTTGCCGATCAGGTAGCCCAACTGACCCTGCAACTGGCTATAACAGAATCGCAGGATGCCGGGCATGTAATCAAACTATCCAAATTCTGGGGCATGCTGGGCTCGATGATGCTCCGTAACCTGGGCTATTACGCCAGCCGTGAATTTCCCTGGCAGGAAGAAATTCCCTATTCTGGCAATGTCTTTGCCCCCGCCCGGGAATGGATCCGCCGTGAACCCATTGGCGTCTGCGTTGGTATTGTTCCCTGGAACTTCCCCGCGAGCATGGCTTTCTGGAAGATCGGCCTCGCGATCATCATGGGAAACAGCATCGTTCTGAAACCGGCTACCTCCACGCCGCTCACGGCGCTGATCATTGCTGAAGCGGCTAAGGCGGCAGGCATTCCCAAGGGCGTCATCAATGTACTGCCCGGTCCGGGAGGAGAACTTGGCAAGATCCTGTGCACTCATCCCGACGTAGATAAAATCGCCATTACGGGCAGCACGGAAGTCGGCCGTGAAATCATGAAAATGGCTTCCGATTCGGTGAAGAAGGTCACGCTGGAATTGGGCGGGAAATCGGCCAACATCATCCTGGATGACGCCGATATCGATCTGGCGGTGAACGGTGCCTGCTTCGGAACCTTCTTCCATCAGGGCCAGGTCTGCGAATCGGGAACCCGTGTCCTGGTTCCGGCAAAAATCTATGACGAATTCGTTGAAAAGATGAAGAAGAGAGCCGAGGAGATCCGTGTCGGTTACCAGCTCTTCCCGACAAGCCACATGGGCCCTCTGGCCAATGCCGCTCAACTGGCCACCGTGGAACATTATGTCAAGCTGGGGCAGGAAGAAGGCGCAAAACTCATCACCGGTGGCAAGCGTATCGCCATGGACGGTTTTGATGACGGTTACTACTATCCCCCCACAATCTTCGCGAATGTCAAAAACTCGATGCGCATCGCTCAGGAGGAAATCTTCGGACCGGTGGTCTGCGTCATTAAATACGACAGCGATGAAGAGGCTGTGGCAATTGCCAACGATTCCATCTACGGTCTGGGGGGCGGCGTCTTCTCCCGCAGCAATGCCCGGGCAGTGCGCGTTGCCGAAAAGATCAGGACGGGAACAGTCTGGATCAATAACTATCATATCTTTGCCGATTTCTGTCCCTTCGGCGGCTACAAGCAGTCCGGTGTGGGAAGAGAACTGGGGGCCGCGGGACTTGCCGAATACACGCAGGTCAAGCGCATCCATGTGAACTCCTTTGCCTCTGTGGAAGGCAACTTCACAATGACTTGCCTCTCCGATGAAACCAAGGTCGCCCTTGTCCAATATAACTGTCCGACCAATGTCATCTCCGGACACGGAACAATCCCCGCCATCTATAAAGAGGTCGTAAATCTCGGATGCAAGCGGGCCCTGATCCTGACCGATCCGGGTGTCAGAAAGGCAGGACTTGCCCAGATAGTCCAGGATGCCCTGGTTGAATTCTGCGTGGGCATCTTCGATGATATCGCCCAGGATACGGATCTGGAAATTGTGGACGCTGCAGTGGCCATGGCCCGTGAACTCAAAGCGGATTGTATTGTCAGCGTCGGCGGCGGTAGCGTTATCGACACGGCAAAAGCGGTTTGCGTCACTCTGAAAAACGGCGGAAAGTGCAATGATCACATTGCCCTGAACCGTCTCCAGGCGCCTCAGACTCCGCATATCGTTATCCCCACCACCTCGGGAACGGGGAGCGAAGTGACAAACGTGGCTGTTATCAAGAGCAAGCAGGCAGGGCGAAAGGTCTTCCTGGTAGATCCCAGGGTTATCCCCAATACTGCAATACTCGATCCCCAATTTACCATGACCCTGCCTCCGGGATTAACCGTAACAACCGCCATGGATGCCATGACTCATGCCGTGGAAGCTCTGACGAGCATCCTGGCGCAGCCTATCTGTGACGGGCAGGCGCTGCAAGCCATTCGTCTGATCAATGATAATCTGCCGAAGGTGATAGCCAACCCCAAAGACGAAACGGCCCGCAACAAACTTCAGATCGCCGCCACCATGGCCGGATGGGCCTTTACTATTGCTCAGGTCGGCCTTGCCCACGGCATGGCCCATACCCTGGGGATTCTCTATAATGTGCCTCACGGCGCGGCCTGCGGCATTGTCCTGCCGGCGGTCATGCGCTACAATATAGATTTTGCTGCCGATAAACTGGCATCGGTTGCCCAGGCAATGGGTGTTAACACTGCCGGAATGGATGAAAAGGCGGCCGCCGGAGCAGCAGCGGATGCCATCGAAAAGCTGATGAAAGAAGCAGGCCACCCCATGAGGCTGCGCGACGTAAAAGTGCCCGAAGACGGCCTTGACATGGCCGCCATCCACGCCATTTGCGATACAGCAACCCTCTTCAACGCCCGACCTGTATCAGATCCGGGTGAGGTTGCAGAACTTTATAAATCTGTTTATTAAATGAGCAGGAACCTGCCATCGCCGGTTTTTCGTGCGAAGGCGACACGAGACGGGCGATGGCAGGCTTATAATGCGAACGGGTTTCTGAATTTCTAAAAGACCAGGCGTGCAGTCAGTATAGATTTTAAAAAACATATACGGGAAAGAAAAGGAGATATAAAATGACTTTCAAAGATGCAGAGGAATTCTATAAAATCAGTGAAATGTTGATTCAAAAGATTATGAAAGATGAAGCTCTGTTTACCAAGATGAAGGGCATGAACATGACGACTAGTCAGAAGATTACCAATCTGAATGCCGTCGTGACCATCGACTGGAAGGAACCATTTAAATATTATTTCGGACCGGCCGCGGAAGGCGTTAAAGCGGATTCGACCTCAATCAATGATGACGACATTTACAACAAGTTTTACCAGGACAAACTTAACGTGATGATAGCCATGGTCAAGGGGCAGATTAAATCCCAGGGGAATATGACTGCTGCGTTAAAGTTCCTGCCAATGTTGAAGCCCGTTTTCAAGATGTATGTTGAAGTGCTGAAAGAAGCAGGAAGAGAAGATCTTATCATCAAATAGTTACTGAGATTTTGTTTCGGATTGCAGGATCTGTCCGTTGCCAAGCAGACTGATCCTGCAATTAATTTTCATTACAGATTCCGGAAGGAGAGATTAATTTATGAAGATACAACACATCCGGAATGCATGTATGGTTATTCATTACCATGAGCATAGAATTTTACTAGATCCCTGCCTCAACCCAAAGGGCACCCTGCCACCATATACTTTTTTTCGCAAGAAGCCTCGGCTTAACCCTATTGTTGATTTACCTCAGAACTCGGAATCCGCATTCCGTCAAATGACATCCGGTCTCATTACGCACTGCCGGGACGGACATTTGGATCATCTAGATACATCGGGGATGCGCCTGTTGGCGAAAAAACAGGTCCCCGTATATTGCAATGTCCTTGACGAACCGTATCTGAGACGAAATAATATTCACACGATCCCACTTATAATCAACAAGAGAAGCAACTTTCTGGAGGGTAGCATCACGGCTGTTCCTGCGGTGCATGGGTATGGTTTGATCGGAAAGCTCATGGGACCGGGAACCGGATATTTTATTGAACTACCGGGAGAAAAAACACTCTATATAAGCGGTGATACCATACTGAATCAAACAGTGCGCAATGTCCTCACAGACTTGCGGCCTGACATTGCCATTCTCAACGCAGGAACCGCGACCCTTGATTTCGGCAAACCCATTCTTATGCCAATGAGCGAATTGTTGGATTTCATCAGGATTGCCCCGGGAAAGGTGATCGCCGTACATTTGGATGCCCTCAACCATTGTTTAACAACCCGTGCAATACTGAAAGATGCTGTTGCCAAGGAAGGATTATCCGGCAAAGTAATAATACCGGCGGATGGGGAATTAATGGTGTTTTAACTTGTGCAATTGATCAATCGTGATTTTTCTCCCAAACCACCACACCACTCGGCGTGCAGGTCCGCACTGGGCGGTTCCCATGGGTGCCAATATGTCCGTCACTTTGAGAAACAGACTTCCTTTGTGCTCTCTTTAGCTAAATAAAAATTACCGGGAGATAGTAAGATATTTCTTTATATAATATAAGGAGGTCAAATTCATGAGAAAGGCTATTATCGTATTCGATACGGTTTCAGGATCAACCAGGGAAATGGCGGAGATCATCCGAGGTGAGTTAAATGTACTATCCGTTGATATAGCCCGCGTTGATGATGTCACATCTCTAAGCGGATATGATGCTGTCATAATTGGCAGTCCCATGAGGTTTGGAGCCTTTACGGTAAAAATAAAAAAATTCATAAAAAAATATCGAAACGAGCTTTCATTAAAAAAGGTTATCTACTATTTCAGCAGTCTTTATATCATCAATATTAAGGAGGAAGAGCAATCGGCGACAACCTTATATATCGATCCTTCTTTAAATATTCAGACGATATCCAAAAGGGACGCTACTCCTATGGATAAAACACATTCCATTGGATATTATTATCAAGCAATCTTAAAGCATACAGCAGGTATTACTCCTCTGGCAATCGCATTTTTTAACGGCAGGCTCGATCTGCAAAAACTCAATATCTTTGAAAGACTCTTCATGAAAATAGTAACCTCGGTCACGACCAAGGAAAGGATCGGAGAATTCTTAACTCCTGGTTCGGTTAGACAGGGGGCTGCGATTTTCAGGAGTAATCTGGTATAGAAATCGCCTAACAGGTACGATGGATTCATCAATATAATTCTTGAGTGTTTTGCGCAAATCAGGTTTCCCAGTCTGACCGCATCAGGAAAAAACAAACATTGGAAAGAAAAGAAAAAAGGGGAAGATCAATTCCGGCAAATCCACCAACAATTAAGTGGTTCCTGATTGAAACATTCCCTGCGAGGAACTGGATTTTGAAACAGGCTCAAGAAACGTGGTGGGATTACCGAATCAAACACCAGAAATATTAGCCGCTGATATGCTCTGGGCATTGTCCCGTTTATAGCACATCCCGACATGCCTCTTGACGGAATAATTAATGTCAGGACTAAAAAACCATTTATTTTTTGTTTTATTTGAATATCAATAAAGATAATTTTTTTACTAATTTCTCAGCTTCTCGAATTTTTAACGTCATATATCATTGTTATCATATACTTATTACACTATTTTAGGCTCCTTTTTTCCGCATTATGCCTACATTTTTATTGACACAACAAACAGAACCTTATATGACTCAAAGTCAAATTTTTTTATAAATTATGGAGGTGATAAATGACTAAAGAAACAAAAGTTCTTGGCCTACCAGATGAAAGCGGAAGGTGGTTGTTTGTTGTTCTTGGATTGATTATGAATGTTTGTCTTGGTGCTGTCTATGCGTACAGTATTTTTCTCGGGCCCGTAAAAAAAGCTTTTAATTCTTCGGCTTTTTTGTCTGGTCTCCCTTTTATGGTTTTCCTGACCTTCTTTACCATTCTAATGTTTTTTGGCGGCCGTGTGATGGAAAAAATGGGGCCCCGCAAACTCGGAATCATTGGCGGCATCATCGTGGGATTTGGATGGTTCCTTTCCAGCTTTGCTACCAATATTTGGTTTCTGACCTTAACATATGGTGTTATTGCAGGATCGGGCGTCGGTCTCGTTTATGGTTGTCCTATTGCCATGGGTGCAAAATGGTTTCCAGATAAAAAAGGCCTGGCGGTCGGTTTGATAGTGGCCGGTTTCGGCGGATCAGCCCTCATTACTGGTAAAATCGCTAATGCCTTGATTCCATCTGTCGGTTTGTCGACAACCTTCATGTATTTCGGGATCGCGTTCGGGATTATACTTTTTATTCTGAGTTTGCCTTTGAGATTTCCTGCCGCCGGTTGGACACCAAAAGGATGGCAACCGGCTGCCGGTGCAGTTGCCGCTGCAAATTTTACACCGGGCGAAATGGTTAAAACCGGAACATATTGGGGATTATTTCTTTGTTTCATTATTGGCTCGATGGCTGGTTTGTTGGCTATCGGCATATCCAAACCGGTGGGCAACGAAATCATCAAAATATCCGGCGAGACGGCCGCTACACTGGTTGGCGTGTTCGCCTGTTTTAACGCTCTGGGACGCCCGCTTTTTGGCTGGCTGACGGATAAGATCACTCCACGCAATGCGGCCATGCTGAATTTGGCTATCATTCTAATTGTATCTATTATCATGATCTTTGCCAAAGAAGGTGATACCAATCTTTATGTGGCAGGTTTCATCGGGTTCTGGTTGTGTCTCGGTGGTTGGCTTGCCATAGCTCCCACGGCGACTGCCACTTTCTTCGGCATGAAAAATTACGCCCGCAACTATAGCGTGGTCTTTTTTGCTTATGGCTTGGGCGCTATTATCGGCGGCATCATTTCCGGTCAGGCCAAGGATGTTTTCGGAACATATACATTTGCATTTTATCCTACAGCGGCATTAGCGGTTGTCGGACTTGTGCTGGCTTTCGCTTTACTCAAACCGCCGAAAAAAGCATAAACAGAATTGAATTTTGATTGTCTGTTTTTGAAGTAACAAGAAAGACTCTCTCGTGATTATCACTAGGGAGTCTTTTTTTGTCAAAATAACCGGATGATTTCTTTGTCAATGTCACTATTAAATATTCTCAAAATATTTTTCCAATTGCCTCAGGAGCGACTCGCCTGGCTTATCAAAATAGACCCCATTATTTTCAGCGGCGCTTGAATTTACTCCGCGCAGGAAGATATAATAAACGCCGCTTCAAATAAAAAGATTCATAAAACTCATCAAATATCTATCGAAAGCATATAATATTCGACTCTTCTTTGCGGATAGAGCGTTTCCATAATCTTTGTGTAACGCTTGAGCTGTTCCTCATATTTGTACCTTAGTCCTCTCATGGAACCGGATTTATAATCGATAATTGTAACGAGATTATCCGACACAATCATTCTATCCACTATACCAAAACTTTCCTTATCCGATATCTGCTGCTCGATATAGATGTTGCCCGGCCGGAACATGACGGCGGTAACATCGCTGCGTCCGACGAAACGAATAGCTGTTTCATATTCTTCATCGTTTAATTCTCCAGCCGGCGGAAGTACTGTCTGATCAACAACCTGAGCCAGCCAGCGATGCAAACGATCACCTCTCGTGATACCGGCCTTGATATAAGCCGATATAAGCGCCGGATCAATTTCGCCATATTTTTCCGGCTCGTCATTATGCTTTGCAGGCACACTGAGTATTATTACTGGTTCCGGTTCTTTTTTCTTGCCGGACAAATAACAAATTTCTTTCTTACTGCCAGCTGGCGCAAACCGCAAAAATGTATCCAGCACGGCCTGATGGACAGGCTTATAGTTTTCATCCTTCTTTTTCGGCAGAAAAACGGTCAATGTTCGTATGGCTCTTGTTGCGGCGACATAGAAAACATTCGCCTTCTCCCGGCGTAGTTGTTTCAGATTTATTTCATGATTCTCAATGATATCTTTGGCGATTGCCGAATCGCTCGCGCCTAGAAACTTAATCTCATCGCCTGAAAATTTCATATTACATTGCTCGGCTTCCAGATAGAATGGCACCTCTCTCTCATCCTCATTCCAGAAAATAAAGACATGTTTGAACTGGAGCCCTTTTGTTCCGTGGATAGTATCAACCTTGATATTTTCACCGTTTTCCGATTCCGGTACCTTTATACTAAACCGGATATTGAACATTCTCAGAAGAAAACTATCCACGTCGGTGCCGCCTTCACTGAAGAAGGCCTGCGCCTCATCCTGCCAGATATCAAGTATTGTCGAGGAGAGCTTCCCACGCAAAAGTTCAATCGCACAATTGACAGCCATCAAGCCAAAAGGCCGGGGATACTTTTGCGCAAACTCGGCCCGGATAGCCTCAATATTGCCGAATATCTCATTCCATAATGGCGAGGTTGCCGCTGTTGTAATGAATCGCGTCTCATCCTCTTTCGCCAGAACACCGGCAATGAAAAACATTACCGTAACACCTTCATGGGTCGAAAGAAGCTGTCTTCCTTTCACCGTCGAAACTCTGACGTCATTTTTTAAAAGCTGGGCTTCTATCTTCTGGACATGGTTGTTGGTCAAAGCCAGCACGGCCATGTCTTCCCAAGGACAGCCGTACTCCTCCTTTTTTTTCTTCAAATACTCAACTATCGAGGTATAGAAAGCATCCTGTGCAGAGCCTTCTTTTTCCAGTTCAACACGATTCACCTCTGTCACACCGTTAAAAACTTCCAGTTTCTCCGGTGGTTTCTGTGTTTCAGTTTTCTCTTTTGAGTCAAAGAGATTGGCGACAAGTTCATTGAAAAAAGAAATAAGCAGCGGCGTGCTGCGATAATTATATTCGAGCGAGCTTTCCGTGATTACTTTGTTAGTGATGTAGCTGCCGATGGCCTCTTCCAGAGCCTCACGGTCTGCACCGCGCCACCCATAGATCATTTGTTTCCAATCGCCCACAGCAAAGAACGATCTTTCGCCGCGCTCACCCCGACCGGATAAAATTTCATCAATCAGAGGCAGCAATATCGCGATATCACCCTTCGAGGTATCCTGAAATTCGTCAATCAGCAGATGCTCGGTCCGGTCAAGTCCCAGAGAAAAATAGTTACTCATCAGTTTCGGACGTTCACTCGATGCCGTACCGTCCAGGGCAAGGAGGCCTCTGCGCACATCATGGAAAAAGATCAGTCCTTTCTCGTTCTTCACGGCGTCAGCCGCCTCCAAATATAACTTGCAAAGAGAAGCTACGGCCAGTTCTCTAAGCAGCACCTTGTTGATGGATAGCTGCTCGGCGATTTGTCTGTAATCTTTGAAAATCCTGTTCAGCTCTGAATACGGTTTTGCATCCCACTTTATTGCCTTGCCCAGGCTTTTGTAATTTTCCAAATCAGAATGAGTTGCCACAGTCCTGGGAATAAAACTGTCATAATCGGCCAAATAATTTATAACCAACCTGTTAACATTAGGCGTCAGTTGGTCTGCCAAAGCTTTGGCCTTTTCACTGATAGATGCAAGCGTATTTCTTAAAATCCCGTTCTCTTTCATCAGATCATCAAGATCTTCCAGCCTGGCCATATCCATCAGACAGCGTTCGATAGTTTGTTCCTCCGCCAGAGGTTCCCAAAGCGTGTCCATGTCTGTTCTTAATATCCTGGCCGCCACGATGATCTTATCGGCCCTACCGCTTTTTATTACGTTGTCACGAAAAAGGATTTCTATCTCGCGCAACAGTTCTATCTGCGCCTTCTCGTCCGCGAGTTTTAGCACAACGCCGGCCGCGCAGCCGGCCGCGGCAAAGAGCCGGTAAAAAAACGAGTCGATTGTAGAATAGCCAACGCGTCCCGCCTCCATAATCAGCCGCAAGCGCTCCAACAGAGTCAGCCCCTTTTTTTCGGCTATCTCTTTCATTATTCGGTAGCGCATCTCGGTCGTGGCGGCGCGGGTAAAGGTCAGCGCGGCAATGAATTTCCCGCCGATAAGAATCCTTTCGAACACCTCTTCGGTGAGTCTTGTTGTTTTTCCCGAGCCTGCCGAGGCTTTCAGTAGAATGCTTTTCATCACATATTCCCCCGGACAGTTTTATAATAATCTTCTCTGCCGCATAAGGCCTGAAACCGGCAGTATTCACATTCCGAACAGTCATGTGCCGACAGAAGTTCGCTGCCGCCGATTATCGCGTCCAGGCGCTCTTTAATGGCCAGCATCAGCGCCTCCGCATTGGCGCTTTCTGCAGGAGGAAGATTAATTTCGCGATCTTTTGTCGGCTCTTTCAGGCAATAAAAGCGCGCGCCTTGAGCGCCTTTGTTAAAGTGCTGATAGATAACAAGCTGTGCCGCGGAGTGCAGAATGCCTTTTTCTTTAAAACGCTCCAACACGGTTGTTCTAACCGGAAGATTAAACTTGTCTTTCTTTTTTGAATACTTGAAATCAATAACCTCTGTGCGCCCAGCTATCTTTGCCAATCGGTCTAAACTTCCTGTTATTTTATAGCGTCCGGCGATTGTACCACTGAATTTTTCCTCGCAAGATATGGCATTGTCGGCAAAAATTATTCGCTCACCTGATTCTTTCTCGTCCTCGTATATTTCCCTTAAAAATATTTTCGCGTTGAGCATGTAGATATTAATCCCGTCAATGTCCCGCACCTTGACGTTTTCGTCACTTTCCCAAAGCTCATCAAATAGATCCTCCCAGTTATCAAACCTGTCCTTTTTGACGGTCGAGAGCTGTTGCAGGAATTTGTGAACAAAACTTCCCACCTGCATATTTATTTTTTCGTCATCATCCATAAATGAAGGAGGTTCAATCCCAAGGATATATTGATGATAGAACAAAAACGGACAGGACAAAATTTTGTTAAGGCTCGAAAACGAATAAGTGAAATCTTTCAGTCTGTTTCTCAGGTTCTCATCAATTGCTATTGCGGACTTTTCTTGAACCGGCTTTACGGGGAGCGATTCTTTAAATGCCGTGGCCGTGATTGGTTTTCCAAATTCCTGCGCCAGCAGGCTCATGTAGTAACTGGGCGTTCTTTCCCGTATTATGTCGTTCACTCCCACTATCTTGATTCTGTCGCCCTTAGCCAGAATCTGCCTGAAAATCAAATCTTCATATTCAAACACACTTTTGCGCAGCTGCGGAACATGTACCGGATTGATGAAAGGCCCTTCAAAAGGCTGCGAGGGCATTACGCCGCTATCCAGAGAAAGGATCAAACCTCTGCTGAATCCCTCGCCTGAAACATGGCCGAAACCGACAACCTGCACTGGCATCGATCTGCTGCCCGTAACGCGGAATTTTTTCGTTTCGATCATCATTTTCGCGGCATCAGCAAGATTTCCTCCTAGCCTCTCTTTCCAAAAATCAAGGAGAGTGGAAAAAGATATGGCCGCCTCGAACGCCTCACATTCCTCACGAACATAATTGTCTCTATTTTTGGACAATTCCACCGCGCAGGTCATGGCAAATTTCTTAAAATCGAGCATTTGGCCTGACGCTTCAGCGTTTTCTATCTCCAGCAGAAGCCTTCGTCCTGCCGAAGTTGTCGAAAACGGCAGCCAGACGACAAGATTGACGTCATTTCCGAATAGGCGAAGAGATCTGTTCCAGAGCATTGACGTAAGTGATTCATCAAGCAGGAAGATCATCATCTGCTCGTTGCCTGATCTCTCTTTCAGGAAAGTGGAGACCTCCAGTGTAACAAGGGCAACCAGGGCATGAAGTCCGGCAAGCGAGACTAACTCAAGGCCTTTACCATCGGAGGGAGCAATCGCACTGCCGAATGATAACACAAGATTTTTTGCCGAATCAAAGGGAAGCTTTTCATATCCTGATAAATCAGAACCAAAAAGCGGCTGATCAATGAACAATCTATCTTTTCTTATCTTTCGGTAAAAGCGCTCGGTTACCGGCGTTATCCTGGGAAGTCCGATAAATACTTCCTTTTCGCCGGGAGTGATTTCTTCGAGCGCCGCCATTTCCAGCTCCGGCATGAAGAAATTTAATTTTGCAAGCCACTTTCGAAAAGCCTGCGCGATTTCTAGAAATTCTTCGAGCCTAGCCCATTCATCTTCTGTAAACCGCTCTGCTCCATAAATAGTATCCCTACTGATTTTATATTCCGCAAGTTTGGCGATAAGGGGCAAAAGGCTTGTGGCGCGCCGCGCTGGATATGGCTCAGCCGGAAATTTTTCAGCAATGAACTGGATAAAATAAAGCAACTGCTCATCGCCAGGAACAGGCTGAAAATTCAATCTTTCACCGTTTTTTCTAGTTATGTAGGAATTAAAGCCTTCTACCTTCGGAAGTATCCCGCCAAGTTCGCTGTGGATAAGATACTGTACAGGATCGATAGCTCTCTCATTGGCACAAATTATTGTCCAAGAGGAAAGATCAGGATGATCAACACATAGAAGCTCTATTATCTTTTCTGAATATTGCGACATTTTGTCTCCCCGTGGACATTAATGTTTCTTTTAACCAATTTATCGCTGACAAAAAGCTTCATTTTTCAATGACCCGATTTGATTTAAAATGCTGAAAATCAATAGCATAATTTTCAAAATATGGTAACAAGGAGAAAAATCTTTCTCACAAATAATTTTATGAGCTATTTTATTAATTCCACCGCAAAATATCACCAGCAGGATTTAAATTCGCTGGGCTGGGAGCTTACTGTCTGCAATTCGCTGGAACCCGTCAACAGCCCTTGCCGGAAAATTCTAGTTTCGCCGTATTCTTTTGGTCACCATCTTTATAATTTCTTAAACGGAATAATCCCCATTGATAATATCCGTTCCATTCTGGAAATAGGTGGCGGCATGGGTTATTTAATGCTTGATTTTCTTACTTTAAATCCGCACCTGCGGGTAAAAATGATCGATATCTCCCCTTATCTGCTAGCTAAACAAAAAGAAACCCTACAAACATTTGAGGTTGATTTCGAACTGGCTGACATTTTGGCAGTTCCATCAGAAGCCTTGTGTGGTTTTGATCTGGCTATTCTGAACGAAAATTTAGGCGATCTGCCAACGTTAGTAAATGATCAGGAGAAGAGAAATAATTCAGACCAAAATATTGCCTGTTTTTCTGAAAGATTAAATTATTTTAATAAAAAATATAATTTGCCGTTGGGATTGAATGAAAATGAACACATCAATATCGGCACCATAGAAATAGTGGAAAAGCTCTGTTTAGCCGGAATCAAATATATTTATTTAAGCGAGCATAGCTGCGAAGCCATCGTTCCTGAGCCGATGAAACCTTTTGTGTCCCTGCAATCTTCCGGAATTCCGGAAAGAATTTCTCTGAAAGGCCATAACGAATTTACCGTTAAATTTTCCTACTTGCAGAAAATTGCTGAAGTGTTACATTACAAAACATGGCGCGGGGCTTTTGCCGATTTTCTTCCTCTGAATTTTAATGACAAGGTAAAGACCGCTTTGAGACTCACAACGCCGTTTAATGATGAGCAGGAGATTATCCGGCAATTTGTTTATGACCTTTATAAATATGAATATTTAATTCTAATTAAGGGAGATGAAAAATGAAAACAAACATTGCCATTATCCTTTTTGCATCAATTTCTTTTTTATCATTTTCGATTGGCAACGCTTTGGCCTTTCGTTGCGGTTCAGGACTGGTAAGCGAAGGCGACACAAAAACACAGGTGCTGGTGACTTGCGGCAAACCGACAACAAAAGAAAACTCTTGTGAAAACAATCAGCAATACACAACTTTAAGCAAACACGGTAAAGTCAAAAAGCACAAGAAATGCGGCAAAAAATTAGAAGTGTGGCACTATAACTGCGGTGATAATGACTTTATTTATAAACTTACCTTCGAAAATGGGAAATTAGCAGATGAAAATACCGAAGGCCGCGGCAGGGGAAAATCAGATTGTATGGAGAAATAATTCTTTAATCTTGTATAATGAATAAGGATAATATGAAGAAACAATCTGCTCCTTAAATTAAACGATCTTCTCCCGAATAGATATATCCGGAATTTTTTCGCACATAACCTAGTACCGTGACGTTGTATTCCCTGGCTAAATTTACGGCGGCGGCCGTGGGCGTCGTTCGGGAAACAAGAACCGGAACGCCAAGTCGAATGACCTTAGTGATAATCTCGGAAGAAACCCTGCCACTGACAAACAGCATTCCGTTTTCAACCAGTCCCATTTTGTTGTTTCTTAGTAGTACACCCCCGATCTTGTCAAAACAATTATGCCGCCCGATATCCTCATTAAAAACAGAAAAGTCCGTGTGTCGGAAAAGAACACTATGTACACCGCCCACGCTCCTGTATAACTCGGATTGTCGCTCGAATTCTTTCATGACATTCAGAATATCATTGATGAGATATTTGGCCTGGTTGGCGACAGGCAGAAATTTTTCATGCTTGAGTGGATTAATATAGGTAAAGCACTTTCCACAGCCGGACGTAACACTGCGCAGGCTCTCACACTTCTCGACGGACCTTCCGGGGATAAGATTGATCATGACGGCAAAGAGACGCTCGTTATAGGAAATGGAAGCAACATCGTCGATTGTGTCGATAACTCCTTCGCTATAGAGAAAACCTAGGGCCAGTTCTTCTGTCAGTTGATTGAGACACAGAAGCGACGCATATTCTGTTCCGTTTATATATATTTTCAATGATATTTCGCCGATAACGTCTTTTTCTCGATCATACAATCTTATCAAGCCATTATCGGAAACAATCTCTTTCACATTAAAATTAGCGAACATTCTTTCATCCATGATTTTCACCTCCATATGAAATTGATCTGCCACACAAAATAAGTACTGCGATGAAGCTCCTCAAGGCTCAGAGTAATAGCCAGGGGCGTTTCCTGTTCCTTTTCATGAGTCCCCCCTTATTTCTTTGTAATGACGAAGATGGCGTTTTGCGCCAGTAAATTAGGCAGGAGAGGGATCTTTACTATTTTGCCCACAAAATCGACCTGCCCCCGATGTATGTAGCACATGTTACGTCAGGATTCAGCCATTTTTTATTTCTCAATTCAGGTACGCCTCTGGTGCTTGAGGGCTGTAATTCAAGGAACTGTGCGGCCTGAACGTGTTGTATTCCATGCGCCATTTTTCAATTAACGTCTTTGCGTCTTTCAAGGTATAGATGATCTCTCATTTTTGCGTCAACTTTATACAACATTTTAATCGGTAATAATTAACAGCTGAACTCTAACTTTACTTGTGGTATAAGCATCCTACGCAGATCAGATATTTAGTACAAAGGAGACAAATCATGAAAATGTTCAGAAGCAGTAAAGTTGCAATAACGTTAATGACAGCCGTGTTGCTTTTCGTGTTCGGAACAGTAAATGCTTTTGCCGCAAAGGCCGCACCTAAACAAAAAAATATTATTCTTGCGACCACCACAAGCACTCAGGACACGGGATTGCTCGATGTTCTGATTCCTATCTTTGAAAAGGAAACAGGTTACTTTGTAAAAACGATTGCTGTTGGTTCCGGTCAGGCCATTGCCATGGGACAAAAAGGCGAGGCTGATGTTCTGCTGGTTCATTCACCGGATGCGGAAAAGAAGTTCATTGAAGACGGATACGGCATCAACCGCCAGTTGGTGATGCACAATGATTTTATCATCGTCGGACCAGCGGATGATCTGGCCAAGATCAAAGGCGTGAAATCTTCGGCGGAAGCGCTTAAACTAGTTGCTAAAGTGGAAGGTTTGTTTTTATCGCGGGGAGATAATTCGGGAACGCACGCGAAAGAAAAAACATTATGGAAAAAAACGGACATAATTCCCGCCGGACAGAAGTGGTATCAGGAAACGGGATTGGGCATGGGGCAGACTTTGAATGTTGCCGCAGAGAAAAAAGGTTACACATTGACTGACCGGGGAACATACTTGTCTCTTAAGAAAAATCTGGGATTGGTTATTTTAGTGGAAGGGGATGCCGCTCTGCTCAACATTTATCATGTGATTGAAGTCAACAGTGTCAAGTGGCCGAAAGTCAATGTCGAAGGCGCCAAAGCATTTGCCGAATTTATGATTTCTAAAAAGACACAGAAAATAATAAGGACCTTCGGTGTTGATAAATACGGTACCCCTTTGTTTTTTCCTGATGCCGGCAAAAAGGTGGAAGATTTGGGCAAATAATTCAGTGAAAGTATTCTTGAGTTTGTAAAGTGGAATTAATAGTTCAAGGTATAATAAAAGCTTTTGAGTTGATCATCAGTTTTGATCCTGAAGTATTGGGAATAACGTGGCTGTCTTTGAAAATATCAGGGACAGCCACGCTTATCAGCCTTTTCATCGGGGTTTCCATAGGAACAGCGATTGCTTTAACCAACTTTTACGGTAAGAGACTGGTCATCAGTTTAATCAATACGGGTATGGGTTTGCCGCCGGTTGTCGTTGGTCTGTTTGTAACTATTCTAGTCTGGCGCAACGGTCCTTTGGGTTTTTTGGAAATCCTCTATACCCCCTCTGCCATGATTATCGCACAGGCGATTATCGCCACGCCGATTGTCATGGGCATATCGCTGGCCGCCATTCAAAACCTGCCGCCAAACCTGCGTTTGCAGATATTATCTTTGGGCGCGAGCCGTCTGCAGATGGTGTGGGTATTGATCAAAGAAGCAAGACTGCCTCTGCTGGCTGCTGTCATGGCCGGTTTCGGGGGAGTGATTTCCGAAGTAGGTGCTTCCATCATGGTCGGTGGTAATATCAAGGGATATTCACGCGTGCTCACCACAGCGACGGTTATGGAAACCGGTAAAGGAAATTTTGATGTTGCTATCGCACTGGGTATTATCCTTCTGTTGCTAGCTTTTCTCGTTAATCTCGTGCTCACACAGATACAGCAAAGGCAGCATCCGCGATGAATTCTGAAACTCTGATAAAAATAGAAAATATAATTTTGCAGCGCGGCGGTGCGACCGTATTGGATATCCCTGAATTCCAAGTGCCGCGAGGAAGAATACTGGCGCTGATCGGGCCCAACGGCGCGGGCAAATCCACTCTGCTTTTGATGCTGGCAGGCTTGTTAAAACCACAGCAGGGGAAAATGTATTTTCAGGGACAGCCGGTTGAAAGCAGGGCTGATCTGGCTTCGTTGCGTCATCATGCCGCCGTTGTTTTTCAAGAGCCGTTGCTTCTGAATAATTCGGTATTTGAAAATGTGGCTCTGGGTTTAAAATTCAGAAGATTAAAACATGAAGAAATCAGAACCAAAGTTCAGAGCGCTCTGGATTATTTTGGAATAAGCCAGTTGGCGAAAAGATCAGCAAAAACTCTTTCGGGGGGAGAAGCCAAAAGAGTTTCTCTGGCGCGAGCTTTTGCCATTAAACCGCAAATAATTTTACTTGATGAAGCTTTCAATTCGCTTGATCCGCCCTCCCGGGAAACTATTATTGACGATTTAAAACAGATACTGGAAGAAACAAAAATTACGGCAGTGCTGGCATTGCATGCTCGTGAAGAAACACTGCGTCTGGCGCAGGACGTAAGTGTTATGAATACCGGTAAAATCGTGCAATCGGGAACGACAGCCGAAATATTTAATCAGCCGGACTCTGAATTTGTGGCTAACTTTGTCGGTACGGAATCAATATTGGAAGGCACAGTCAACTCCAGCAGCGACGGCCATATGGTTATTGCTGTAAATGGAAAATCAATAGAAGCTGTTGGTGATTGTTCTATCGGACAAAAAGTATACTGCTGTTTGCGGCCGGAGAATGTGACAGTGTCCAATTATACACAGGGTAAAATAAGCGCGCGCAATATTTTTGAAGGCAAAGTTTCCAAAATTATCCGTCAGGGATTTTTTTATAAGCTGACGCTTGATTGCGGATTTCCTTTGATTGCTTACATTACAATCCCTTCATACGAAGATTTAGGTATCGCTAAGGGTGGAATGGTAATCGCCTCATTCAAAGCCACGGCGGTGCATGTTATAGGCAGGAAAAAGTAATCTTTCTTCAAGAAAAGAATAAAGAGAGAAACAGCAGTAGCAGACAGTTGTAAGAATTGAGGATTACCATTTGATGTGTGGTATCCGACATCGCTTAATGACGAGCCCGATGTTGAGGCATGTGACGGTGTGCCGTATCACTTTCCCGTTTTAAGTTACGTATGATATTTTAGGTTACAATAAACCCCGGGAGGTTACCCGCCATCCCGGGGTTTCAAAATAACAATTAAACATTAACTCTCTTGTTATTAGAAGGTAAGAGTAAGTTTGTTGATAAGCATGTAATCATCATCAACTTTGTTTGAGCCGGCGGTATCCTTGCCCTTGAAATAATTACCTGTGGAGAGGTAACCGAAGCCCAGCATATAGGACAGATTGTTGGTGATTTTGTAAGTGCCGGTAAGATCAACTTCCGTACCATAAGTGCTGCCGGTAAAACCGGAAGGTTTCTGGTCCGCTGCAGCGTAAGAAACTGAAAGCATGGTATCCAATCCGGGAATCGGTTTTACGCCAACTCTGCCCTGGAAGAACCAGGCGTTGGTCATAGGACCGTCAACCATGCTGGTGCCCGGTTTGCCCGGGGCAGTCGGAGCAGTCGCATTGTAACCATAAACAGGACCAACCCAATTAGTGACATCGTAGGTGCTAAACAGAAGCAGACAGGGATTCCAGTCCCAGCCACCGGTTAATGTGCCGCCTTCCTGTTTATCTGCGGTGTTGGGATCATCGCCGGATACGTAAGCAACGGTGCCGCCTACATAAAATGGGGCGAAGTTAGCGGTAGCGTCAAGAAAAGCAGACAGATTTGATATAGAAATATCCTTGCCCGAGATGCCGTTGTCATAAGCCTTGTATTTACCTGCGGCATAGTTTACTTCAGCCTGTAAATTTACAGGACCGATTTTGGCTATAGCATAGGGTGTAAAAAGTGTATATTTTCCAGCATAGTTGTATGTGGTGTTAGTTGAGGTGGAGGTGGTTGGATACGGCTCGGTACTATCGTAAAGGTAATATGTGATTTTCATGCCGGCCCTGCCGTCTTTCCATTTATATTCTCCTGTAAGGCCATATTGAGTATTATCGGCATTGGTGACATTGGCAAAGTAAGTGGAAGTATTTACACTATTGTAACTATTATCTGCTATTCTTGTAATGTCGGCCGTGATAGCAAAAGCGCCAAGCGGGTTAGACGTAAATTTTAGCCGTGCCCCAGGAGTAGAATTGTTGCTGAATACTGTTCCTGTGGTGGAGATTATCATGTAACCTACATCAAAAGTTCCAAGCGGAGACACATAATCAATATAAGCCAAATCGAAGGCGATGTTTTCATTTTCCGCCGTCGTTCCTGCGGAATCTATCGCCAGAGGAGAATATCCCTGCCCGGTAATAGGCGATAAGGTGCCGCTTGCGGGAGCGCTTCTTGCTCCGCCCCAGATTCTCTCCAAAGCATCAAAACGTGTAACCAGTTTCAGACCCGGAGATACGACAAAATCTGTTCCTATACGCAGTCTCTGATAAAAAAAGGCTGTGCTGGGTCCGGGATTAATGGTCGTAGTGGTTTTATCCGGATTCGTAACAGTACTGCTTTGACCAATAACATTAGTCTTATCTAAATACAATCCACCGACGTAAAATTCACCGCTAACCTTGACATCTACCGCGAAGGCCGATGCACTGAAGGCCATAATCAGCCCCATTGACAACATCATTAACCAAAATCTCTTCATTTTTTCCTCCTCCTTAATGTTATTTTTAATTAAATTCTTTAAAACAGACACCTATTCCGGGTTCAATTTTTGCAATTAGTAACGACCAACTAATACTTTTTAAGTGTTTTGTAAATATTTATTTGTTGGAAAAAGTAATAAAAAGTAATAGAAAGTAATTTAGAAATAATATGTATCCAATTGATGGTATTCACATTGGTACAAAATAGACATCCTAATGCGAAGTGTAGTGACGATGTTTTTCGTGGGGAGTGAATATTGTTTATTACGGATTGAAATGTTGTACAGATTGTCTGAATCAGAAAAACAACATTACAGGAAGTAAGAAACAAAATCCGATTTATGAACAGTCTAAATTATTTCTTTCACCTACTTAGTTTCAGTAGAAGGCAGTCGTCATAATTGAGGATTACCAATTGAAATCATCAATAAAATATTTGGCTTAATCGAGAATGACTCGCATACTTTTGAATTGATTTTTTTAAAAGTTATTTGTAAAATTTAAACATATTGGGGTGATTACTGCAAAATCGGGTCATAAAGCTTGCTTTGGATTTTATACCCGTAAATGTAATTTGGGAGGAGGTTCTATGTCGAGCGAATTGATGAACACCAAAGAAGTTGCCAAGTATCTGGATATTCATGAAAAACATGTTTATCTTCTTATCAAGGCAGGAAAAATTCCCTGCACACGGGTAACCGGTAAATGGATTTTTCCTGTCAAAATCATTGATGAGTGGATAAATACACGTGCCCAGGATTCATTTCGTCAGACCATAAAAAGAGTCAATCAAATTGAAGGTGCGCTTTTAGCGGCAGGCAGTAATGATCCAGTGCTGGACATACTTCTTACCACCATTAAAAAAGATCGTCCGAACTTTAGTATTTTTTCCGCTAATATCGGAAGTGTAGGCGGTCTGCAATCGTTCAATATGGGATTGACGGATATAGCTTTTTCTCATCTTTTTGATCCGCAAACTGGCGATTATAATACACCATATTTAAAGCAGTATTGCCCTGATCATCAACCGGTTGTTGTGAATTTATTTTACCGCCAAATAGGTTTTCTTATAGCCAAATCCAAGGCTGATGTTTTTAAGGGATGGAAAAGTCTCACTGATAAAAAGATTCGCTTTGTCAACAGACAAAGCGGTTCAGGTATCAGAATTCTGCTGGATTACGAACTGAAAAATAGAGGTATATCTTCCAGCGATATTTCTGGTTATGATAATGAGGTCTATACGCACTTTGAAGTGGGAATCTCTGTCATTTCGGGTGAGGCTGATGTCGGAATCACGTCCGCCGCTGTGGCGAAAATATTAGACCTGCAATTTCATCCTCTGGTCAGCGAGCGTTTTGACATGATTCTCGATAGGAACACTTTTTTCCAATCGGAGATTCAGACTTTTATCAAAACCCTTCAATCGAGCCAATTTAAAAACCGCGTGGAAAAAATCGGAAATTACAATTTTAAAGATGCCGGTAGGATTCTGCATTCTTAAAAATCATTTATAAAATAAATGAATTATTTGTTGGAAATTTTGTGGTGAAATCACATAGGCTTATTAATAACGGATTCAAGTCTTGCATACTCGACAAGGATAACGATTTGTTTTTTACAGTAAGCGAGCGCAGTGTACGTGTTGTCAGAATTGAAAATTACTGATTGAAAAGTGCAACGAGTTCACACAACAAACATTGGCCGTGTGGATTTTAGGGCTTAACCTTATAATCGTCCAGACTCAAAACCAGATTTGTAAGCTCAGCTATCAAATCGTCATTCAACTCGGATAACGACAGTCTTCTCAAGCATTCAGTCACCTCAATGTCCGCCATGACAAACTTGGGAAGATTGCTATGCTTGAAACCTTCGACAACGGCATAGTCAACTCCTTCGGCCTGTAAATCCGCCAGCGCTGAATCCAAGTCGCCCCGTTCCCGGGTTACCTTTAATCTGGCTTCGCCAAGGCCAATAACCACATCCGCTCCCGCATCGAAGTGGCGCTTGGTATCGCCATGATCTACGGGATGATGCGTAGCCATATTTTTAATCGTACCAACCTTGCCGTATTTGGCCAGAGAACTGACAAGCTTACTCACAAGAGTGGTTTTGCCTGTTTTTTTGGTTCCTACTATGGATATTACTTTCATAAATGTATTTATGTTTGTGCTTGTTGAATGTAGCCGGTTAAACTCGTCATTTAATAGGTATCGTCTACTATTTAAATTTGTTTATTTCTTTTGTAATTTCTGCCACTCCACTGAATTGGGGAAGAAAAGCGGTGAACCGTATTTATCCTTGCCGAAATCGCGGATAATCAACTGGCCTTTCTCGGCAGAAGTCAGCCATTGCACAAAGGTCTTCGTGTCTTTAACATTAACCTCGGGGCATTTAGCGGAATTGACCGGTATTAAGGAAATGAAGTTTAACAGAGCTTCATCTCCTTCGACCAAAACTGCCAGTTTGATCTGATCTTTTATGGAAAGATAAGTCGCACGGTCAATCACCATGTATGCTTCTTTCTGATCGGCATATTTTAGCGTGGGGACATTGCCTTCCGCTCCTTTTTCATAAACCGCATACCATGAACCGGCAGGTTTTATTCCTGCCTTCCCCCAAAGTTCCATCTCTGCAACATGTGTCCCTGATTTATCGCCGCGGCTGATAAACAGAGAACCTTTGTCCATTATTTTCTTCAAGGCTTCCGTTGCTGTTTTTGTACCATTAATTCCCGCCGGATCGGCAGCCGGTCCGACAATAACAAAATTATTATACATTAAAGGGATTCTTTCGGTGCCAAAACCATCAGCGATAAATTTTTCTTCCAGAGATTTGGCGTGAACCATAACCAGATCAATGGCGCCTTTGCGTGCGATATCCAGCGCCGCGCCTGTTCCCGCGCCAACATGACGTACTCTTATTCCGGTATCTTTTTCAAACTGATCTTCCAGAGCGCTGACAATACCGGCATCAATCGGGCCTATTGTGCTGGATAAAAATATAAACTTGTCACCGTTAGCGGCGAGCGCCAGAGATGACCAGACCAAAATAAACAATACTATAAATTTTCCGATAAATGCTTTCATTTTTTCAATCTCCTTCGACTTAGATCAAAGCATAAAACTGTTTTTTGTGTATATCCAAATACTGAACAACTTATTTAGTATTCATCAATTCACGAGACACAGTCTATCCTCTAAAATGAAGTTAAATAAATAAGTCATATAATATTAAATTTCAAGGAAATTATCAGAAATCATTTTTGATTATTGCTATTTATGTTAAATTTAATATTACGTTAAGACAGTTATACCATTTCGCTTTCAATGGTCAATATGTTCCAAGTAAAAGTTATTTATTCGCGATTAAAAGATTGTATTGGTACTAACAAACTGTTTTTTGTTAACAACAGGAAGAAAAAACAAAATTCCGATTTCCTAATTGTCCGGTCAGAATTATTTCTTTCACCTACAACTATTCAGGAATGGGTAGCTTTCAGAATTGAAGATTACCATTTGAATTGTGGCATACATTTTTACAAACTTTTCATGGTAATTATGTGCACAGTTGAATTTTCAGTCTCACAGGTTAAGGTGTGTGCGTTTTATGACCTGTCTCAGTCAATGATCCTTTTCCAACCTTGCAGCAATATCTGCTAAGTCATGGAAATGGAGGCGGCAGTTGCGGAAGAAGGAGGATTTTCCCACAACTGCCTTTTAAAGGAAAAGTTAGACTGTAAATATTAAAACAAATGACTACATGGCAGTGGGTTAACGCCCCGCAGATGCCGGGCGTTAACGTGCTTACCAATATATTTTCTACTTCGTGTTTACCTGAAGCGAATAGACGCCAGTGGTGCTCGTCACTGTACCCACAGTGAACTTACTATCGTCCGACACCTGCCCATGGTACGTAGGCTTTTCGGCTATGGTTACAGTGCCCGACGAAGTGATAGAGGCGGTAGAGGTCGTGCCAGGATTAGTAACCGAGACATTACTGCACACCCAGTCGCTAGCGGTCATTACGCCGCCGCTGGCCACTGTGTCGGTGTAATGGAGCCAGAAAGGAGCGGGCGTGGCGCCGGCGGCAAGCATATGAGCGTCCGATACTCCAGCGGGCAATGCGCCGGCAGTGTAAGTCTGCCCGGTCATCTGGATGATCAGCAACTTATAGCCGCTTCCGCTGTCTCCTGTAGCTGTCCCCACGATCGTCTTCTTGTCGTCTGAAAGGAATCCATTGAAAGTCGTATCGTCACTCATGGTGACGACCCCATTGCCATCCACCGATAATGTTGTTGAGGGGGCCGACGTTGAAGTGCCGGATGGTGTGGTCTCCGTGATCGTGGTTATTAGACCGGTCGTGTCGGTAGTTCCTACCCCATATCTCCATTCGTATGATGAGCCAACGTCCAACTGATGGAAAACGAACGACTTGCTCTGTACGTCGCCAGTCGCGTAAGAAGTCCCCGAAACCTCTTTCTGGGCAATCATCAATTTGGCGTTTGAGCCGCCTGTGACGCCGCTTGTTCCTGCAATGAAATTTTTATTCGATGTCATCGTCATATGAACATCGTCTCCGGCGCCGGTGCCACTTTCAGTTATCACACCGTTTGCATTAATGGTCCATGTTAGTGTACCTGCTGAAGGGCAAGTGTTGCTTCCTGTATTGTCAAGACAATCAGTAGCTCCGGTCAGATTGCCGGAGGAATCGAATGTTATGATGCCGCGGGACCATTCGCTATTGGTACCCGCCTTCAGCATATGCACATTCCATGTTCCCGTAAGATCATCCTGGGTATATGTAACTGTCACCCTAAAATCAGTATCAGTAACATCTGCTCCGCTGAGGGTTACGTCCGTACTGGTGGGTTTAAATGTATAGCCCGTAAGAGAGGGTGTCACCGTATAGGTGCCACCGTCCACAAGATTCTCAAAAATGTAAGTTCCGTCTGCTTTTGTTTCTGCCGTTCCTTTTTGTGTCCCGCTCAATGTAATTTTAACGCCCGCTTGCACAGCCCCGGTTACCGTACCGGAAATACTGTAAATATCCGCGCCGCCAGTGGATGTTGCCACAAAATTAGTGTCGGTGATATTTGCTCCGCTGACAACGACTACCGCACTGACAGGATTGAATGTGTACGCCGAAGAGGCGGGTATCACCGTATAGGTTCCGTTCGCCCGGTTAGTAAAACTGAAGTTTCCACTTGAGTCAGTCGTTGTAGAAGCGGTTGCCGCGCCTGTCAAGTTGACCGTTACCCCTTCAAGGGCAGTTCCAGTTCCATATACCGTTACCGTACCAGAAATACTGTAGATAGCAGCATCATCTTTGATGCTGCAACCAATGACCATCAGAAACATCATAATCAGAAAATACGCCAGAAGTTGAGTGGAAAATTTTTTTCTGTTCATACTTATTATTCTCCTTAGATATTATTAGTGCAACACCCGGTTTCAGGATTTGCCCCCGGCTTAAGCTACGTGACCTCCATGGAGTCGGCAGTTGCAGAAATTTTAGAAGAAGGGGAGTAATTATTTGAGTATTATCTGCAACTGCCGTTTTTAAGATGAGGGTTCATTGACTGGATTTAATGATGTTATTCACTTCTTTCCTTGGCAGAGGGGGAAAGCATTTTTGTCTCATCACGCATCATTTCTCCCATCAAGGGCGGTCTCATCGGGGGAGCCATTGGCCTCATTTTTTTTAACCTTTCACGCTGTTCGGGCGTTAATTTCACTTTCATCTTTTCCATGGATTTGATAAAAATCAACTGCGTTTCAGTTTTAATGGTTGCAATCTGTTTGAGTTTCGTCTCAACTGCATTCAGATCGACGGTATCCTTTTCGAGAAGTTCTCGAAGTTCGACTTCAGCAATCTGCTCATCGGCTCTCTTTCTGATTAACTCTTTCGTGAAATTGTTTTCAATTTCTTTCAATGTTTCTTTTTGCTTATCATCAAGATTAATGCTCTGGAAAGGCAGTCCGGGGGGATATTGTAACCCCAGCATCCCTTTCATGTGCCCCATATCGCAGGGCGGCGGCATCATTGGAGAAGGGCACTCATCCTGAAACCCTGTTTCCATTTTACTAACGGGACCTTTCGGTTCTGCATAAGACAATTGCGATACGATAAACAAAATCAGAAAACTTAAAATGAGACAACTCGATACTCTTTTCATGGCACTACCCTTTCTTTTTTTAAAATTATTTTTGAAATCAATCAGTCTACTCTCTATCTTTGGCTTCATCATTACAGCATATAATTTGTGCTACATCTTGCTTCATTATTCACCTACCTTTACGATAATGCTTTTCCCATTATTGATTGCATCCTCAAATTCACAATCAGCAGCGTCTTCTCCTTCAGAACCACTACTGCAGTCAACATTTACAACCCATTTTAATGCCTCCAGCAGTTCCTTATTCTCCGCCCTTAGTCTGTCAATTTCCTTTGTCCATTCGTTCATAAATCACTTATTAAAATATTCCTTGGGCTTATTGCTTTCCGGTGGCGGTGCTCCCCGCTCCGGCATAGCTACCAGTACGCCTTCAAACTGTCTGCAGACACCCTTGAACGTATCCCCGCGATGGTTGGTAAATTGTACGGCAGTTCCTTCGCTCTTTCCTTTGCAGGCAGTGATCGCCTCCGGCGGTGGTTTCATGCCTCCTTGCGGTTTCGGTGGGCTATTCATTTCTTCCGACTGCGCCGCCAAAACACCGCCTGTCATCAGGAAAATAATCAGCATTATTCTGATGAAAAATTTATTCATGCTATTACCTTCCTTTCTTTTTCGTTACGACGGCCATATATTTTATCGTTTTATGGAATGTATCTTAGCAGACAAATGTGGAGTAAATATGGAAGAAATGAGGAAATTTTAAATAATTAATTTTATGTTCTAAGCGGCTGTGAGTACGGTAAGTGACGAATAACAACTGATTTTTTAATTTCAGGAACAAAGACTTCCTTCTTTCGGCTTCTGGTCGTTGTGTTTTTTAACCTTGACGCTCCAACTCTATATCAATAAACTGATAGCAGAGGTGAAATGCAATAATGAAGATGAGTATTACTTACCGCCTGTTTTTCTTAATTCTGTGCGCCACCGGCTTGGCGATTATTTTCCTTTTACTGATCATGTGGTGGAATATTCATCAGGGATTCTTCCAGTATCTCGGAACGGTGGATCAGAAAAAGTTAGCGCAGATTGTAGATGACTTGGGAAAGAAATATGAGCAACAGGGTAACTGGGATTTTCTGAAGCACACACCTCCGCGCTGGGACTCAAGCGGTGCGATGCCTTTTCTTCATCCGGGAATGGATCATCCGCCGTTACCTTTTTCGGATGAAAATCCGCCGATGGGTCCACCTCCTGAACTGGAAATGAATCGTCCGCCGTTTCCTCCCCAGTATAAAAACGGACATGATCACAATCAGCCGATGGGTCCGCGGTTTGGTGAAAAGCATCCCCCTGACCCTTTGGTCATCTTAAATGCCGATAAAGAACCAATTCATGGGTTTTACCCCCCGAACGAAAAGATAAATTTGTATCCGATTGTTGTGCACGGAAATACTGCAGGTTATGTTGGCATTTTATCACCAAGGCATTTCCTTGATCCTATGCAGATCAGGTTCCTCAGCCAACAAAAACTCGCTCTGCTTTTCGGAGCGGCGGGCATAGTGCTGATTGTTATTATTATTTCATTTCCGCTCGCACGGCGGTTGGTTAAGCCGATTCGGGCAATGGCCGCAGCCACTCATGATATTGCCTCCGGTAAATATACAACGCGCATTTCCTTCTCATCGACAGATGAGTTGGGTCAACTGGCCCGTGATTTTAATGCAATGGCTCTGACTCTGGAAAAACACGAGAAGGAGCGCCGCCAATGGGTTGCCGATATTTCTCACGAATTACGCACCCCCATCGCCGTGCTTCAGGGTGAAATCGAAGCGCTCCTGGATGGTATTCATAACATTACCCCGGAAATGATTCGTTCACTTCATGCGGAGACGTTGCGTCTGAAACGTTTGGTGGAAGACCTCTACCAGCTTTCTTTGTCCGATCTTGGCGCTTTGACCTACCGGAAGGAAAATCTCGATATTGTGGAAGCGCTAAAAGATTCGATAGAAGTTTACCGCGCGGAATTTGACCGCACAGGCATCGCTCTTAAAACAAATATTGACAGAGACATAAAGGCCATCGGTTTCGCCGATAGAGAAAGACTGAGACAGCTTTTTGCGAACTTATTAGAAAACTCTTTGAGATACACCGACACCCGAGGCACGCTTGAAATCGGAGCAAAAGTCAACGGCGATTCTATTATGATTGAGTTTCAGGATTCGAAACCTGGAGTTTCCGCGCAGGATATGGAAAGGCTGTTCGATCGCTTTTATCGCGTGGAAGGATCGCGCAACAGAACATTAGGCGGTGCTGGTCTTGGTTTAACGATCAGCAAAAAAATAGTTGACGCTCATGAGGGGATTATATCCGCGCACTCATCATCGCTGGGCGGAGTACTGATCCGGATCAGTCTGCCGGTTTTCGGAGGACGCAAGTGACCGAGAAGATACTTATTGTGGAAGATGAACTGAAACTGGCGTCTTTGCTTGCAGACTATCTGAAAGCATCTGGATTTGAAGTTTTCACTTTGTCTGATGGAATGGAAGTCGAATCCTGGGTTCGAGGAAACAAGCCCCACCTGATCATTCTGGACATCATGCTGCCGGGGCGTGATGGCATGGAAATCTGTAAGAATATCCGGATTTTTTCTCGCGTACCGATCATTATGGTAACCGCCCGAGTTGAGGAGATCGATCGTTTATTGGGACTGGAACTTGGCGCAGACGATTACATCTGCAAACCCTTCAGCCCGCGTGAAGTCGTTGCTCGGGTTAAGGCCGTTCTGCGGCGAGTCCGCGATGGACAGGCCATTCAGGCACAGGGGCTTATTCTTGATGAACACACCTACCGGGCGACTCTTCACGGTCGGGATTTGGAGTTGACTGCCGTGGAATTCAAGCTGCTGCAACTCCTCGTCGAACATTCCGGTCGTATTTTCAGCCGTCAGCAAATTATGGAAAGAATTTATCATGAGGAACGCTTTGTGAGCGACCGCACTGTAGATAGTCACATAAAAAAATTGCGGAGAAAAATCGAAACGGTTGACCCTCAAACAACGTTGATCCAATCCGTTTACAGTGTTGGATATAAGTTCGAGCCCTCGCCATAAAAAAGAGAGAGCGTTCTGTTCAAAATTACCGATGAAAGCAAACATTTTCGTCGAGGTTGACGATTTGAGGATAACAGGAAGTAAGAAATAAAAAACCGATTCCCGAACCGTCAGAATTATTGCGTTCACCTATGAGTCAACAGACATAAAGTAGTTTAGGTTTATTGATTACCGCTGGAAACATGCTATAATTACTTCACGAACTCTGTGACAATCTTTGAATGAATTTCTTTTTCGTATCGCCGAAACCAATCTTTCAATGTTCAATGATTAGCCCCCATCTGTTTCATATTGCGATTATCCCGAATTACCAGGCGCACTGCTTCTTTCTGAGAATCTTCACTTTGTTTTCATCTTGTCATCTGTAATCTCCATATAGTACATTTTACCATATCTGGTGTCTAAATTATCGAGGCAAGTTATACCTTTAAAGAATAGTAGTCTATAGTAGGTTACCTTTATGATAAACTTAAAACCTACTTTTTTGGACAATGCCAGATTTGCTATATTTGAAAGTTGTGTGGCACCATACAATTTTGCATAGCCGCGTTTTTTTAATTCATTAAAAACAGCAAAACGTAAGAGTGTGGCAAGACCTCTACCTCGGTAATTTTTATGCACCGAAATTTGAACGGAAAAGCTCTCTCGTGCGCCCAATTTCCACCTGAAATGTATGAGTGGAAGATGTGTTTCGTTAAAATCAACAAGATTAAAACCCGCAACCTTCCCCGCGTCCAAAGCGGCAATGCATAAGGCACCATGGGATATTTTGTTTTCGATATCCCCAATAAGCCACTCCTCCATTTGTCCTATCTGACCAAGAATATTAGTGTCGTTTCTATTAATTTGTATGAAGATAAATGAAGAGTTATCAATTTCCTTGATAGTATAATGTTGAAAATCCAATAAATAAATAATGAATGTCCTTATCTCAACCACGGGTTTAACACATACACCAACAATTTTAACCAAAGTAACCCACGAACCAAAATCACGGTAATTTCTGCGTATTTTTTTTAATATATCCATACGGCGGTCATCTATTCTGTTGTTTTGTGCAATATATCGTAACACGCGAATATGGAGGAAATGTGGAAGAAATGAGGAAATTTTCAATAATTAATTTTATGTTTCAAGCAGCTGAGAGTATGGTGAGGGACGAATAACAACGAATTATTTTATTTCGGGAACAAAGACTGCCTTCTTTTGGCTTCTGGACGTTGTGTTTTTTAACCTTGACGCCACAAGCTGAAAGAAAGTGGTTCTGTAACACAATTAGAACTGCTGAAGGGATATTGGCACGCAAAAATTTTTATGGGTTATAACACGCCAGATCACGTTCCGACCATGCTTATCAAAAAAATTCTGGCAAAATATCTCCCGACGCAAGAATCATTAAGAACGAATTGACCTGTCCTAAACACTTGTGCCACATGTTAAATTAGGGCTCAGCTATTTATTGATTATTACCGATTGAAATGTTGTATGAATTGAGAGAATAGGAAAAACAACATTACAGGAAGTTATCGATAAAAATTCGATTCCCGAACCGTCAGAATTATTTCTTGCACCTATATACTCGCAGTTTTTGGCCGTCGTCAAATTTGAGGATTAATACTTGAAAGGTTCAACGTTCAGATCAGCAGCGACCGAAGGCCGTCGGCTGCATTTGCTTGATCGGCTTTATCATTTCAGTTTCTCATGTACCAACTTGAAAGTTGGCAATAAACTTTCAAAAAAATGCGAGACTTCTTCAACCAATACTCTTGCTACATGCCCTAATTCCTTACGTTTCGCTTCAACGTAGGCATCCGTCTCACGCTTATAAAGATGGCGTACATCTTCAAGTAATGAATCATCTGTCGGATCTTTAGATTTCTGAAGCATGAAGAATAGTTCGATCATAAGGAATGCAGAGTCATTGTACCTCGATAAATGTGCTATTTTATTTCGTGCTTCACGGTGAGGGTTAACTACTTTATCAATAGCTCGTAAGCGTTCACGAACATGTGTACGCCATACATGCTCGTTGTCCGTAACCGTTCGCTCACTACAATCTCGTGCCGGTAGACCGAGGCGAAACACTTCATTAGTAAGTCGCAAGGATCTATCTGGAATCATCCCAAGTCGAAGATAAAAATTCTCCATTTGAAAAATAATGTAGTCCGCTCGGGTAATAAGTTCTCCCTCCAATGTCTTGCGTGATTGATATCTGGAAAGATATATGAGTGCATAATTTAGCTGATCGCATGCAGTGATTACCTCACCGGCAGATATTAGGCATACTCTAAGGTACTCCTCCTGAACTGTGAAGGGTCGGTTAAAAAGGCCAATGCGGGGATGACGTGAATCGACAGTATCTTTTATCAATACTGCGGAGATACCGCCCAGATAGCTCATGAAATTTGTTTCATTTAGAATTTTCACATCTACCCTTTATGCCGAACATTGCTTATATGGATCGGTGCCAATACTGCAAACGACACAAAAACTATTCGCTAATTTAATGAACATGGATTTTTAAAGATTATCGATAGTAACCTAGCATAAAATTAATGTTTTGAAAAATAAGACTTTCAGGAAGAAGTGCTTGTTGAGTTCGCCAACAAACAAGCGACATTGAACTATTGATATTTCCTTTCTTGTCAGTTTTTTCCCGAACAGGGGATACAGACTTGCCGTCCATCATTTAACTTCATCATCTTTGTCGCCATAGTCATCTCACCACAGATGGCACAAGGTTCAGACGGCGCAAGCGGCGCATAGAGAGGTTCGTCGAAGGGTACTTCGATGATTGTAAATATTTCCTCGAAGGGACGCTCAAGTAAATCAACTACCTTCAGGCGTTTCAGCTCCCGCCGATCATCTTCCGACGCTATCTTGGCGGCAACAGCCGCTTCCAACATGCCAAACTCGCTCTTAGACTCACCCGTGTAATCATAGCGCTTCTTACGAGAAAATCTATAAGCCTGACCTTTTGAGCGGCTCAGCACTGTATAGGCATTCTTCCCGAAATTTTTGATTATCAAATTGCCTTTGCCCGTTACAGTACCAAGCATTACCTGAAGAGCATCAACGGCGCAGGAATCGTTTTCGCAAATGGCTACAACTTCCTCATCAACAGAGCGCCCTATGTTCATCAGTTTCATCGCCTCTTTGGCCACCCGATAACCGTATATCAGTCCAGGGCAGATATGCCCATGGAATTCTATGCATCTTTTCAGATCATCCGGCATCTTTTGTTTGCTATCTTCTTTTGGCATAAAAGTCTCCAATCACGGGTATGAACCCCAAAGCACGCTACTGAAGCGACATAATGTTTTTGAATCAGTGGAAATGGAATATTTTTAATGTCCTTCATTGTTAAACATTTTTATGGCATGCTCCATAATCGGCAGAAGTGTTTTGGTGCAAAGCGTTACAGCTTTTACCGAACCGGGGAAATTAACAATTACGGTCTTGTTTTTCATTCCCGCATATCCTCGGGAGAGCATGGCCTGAGGAGTTTCTTTGTAAGATTCAGTCCTCAATATTTCGGCAATTCCCGGCAGGCTTTTATCGCAATATTCCGCACAAACATCAGGTGTGATATCTCTTTCTGATAAACCGGTTCCCCCGGTGGTCAGGATGAAATCGGATAAAGCCGCATCCTGCAACGCTTTTAAAATTTCATCCTTTTCATCAGGGACAATTACCAGGGAAATGTCGACTTGGGCAATATTTTCTTGCAGAATCTTTGCAATGGCCGGCCCGGAAAGATCTTCATAAATTCCCTTGGAGGCCCTGTCCGATATTGTAATAACAGTTACTTTCATTGTTTATTTTTCCGCCTTTCCTGACTCTTGTAAAAATTCCCTTGCGGGGCATTACGCAATCGCCGATCTGCTGGAATATGGCGCATCCTTTATGGCATTTTTTCCCGATCTGGGTAACTTCCAGAACTGTATCACCGAGATTAAGGATAGCTCCTATCGGTAAAGCCGCCAGTTCTATGCCTTTCGTTGTTATGTTTTCGGCAAAGTCTCCGCATTTTACATTAGCGCCTTTTCTAATCATTTCTTCAATGTCTTCCCAGGCCAGCAGGGAGACCTGCCTGTGCCAGTTCCCGGCATGGGCATCCCCTTCTATTCCATAATTTTCTTTTAAAACAGCTCCCGGAATCGAAATTTTCTTTTCGCCTTTTTTATCCGAAATGTTAATGGATAATATCTTAAATGTTTTCATATTCCGGAAATCCCCTTATTATTTTATTTCCTCTTTCTTTTTCCCGATAAGATAGATATTTTCTATCCTCATCGTCTTGTCGACGGCTTTGCACATATCGTAAATTGTCAGTGCCGCAACTAAGACGGCAGTCAGTGCCTCCATTTCCACTCCCGTTTTCCCCGTCGTCACTACCTGACTGATTATTTCAATTCCGTCGTCGAGGATATTAAAGTTAATATCCAAGTGTTCCAGATTCAAACAATGACATAAAGGAATAAGCTCTTCTGTCTTTTTCCCCGCCATAATGCCGGCAATTTTAGCCACGGCCAGAACATCGCCTTTTTTGAGCAAATTTGATTTAACAAGATTGATGGTTTCTTTTTGCAGGATTATTTTGCCATAAGCCGATGCTGTTCTTCTTACTACGTCTTTAGAGGACACATCGACCATGAAGGCGCTGCCCGAAGAATTTATATGAGTTAATTCCATGATTAGCCTCCTATTTCAAACATTTTTCTGGAACTGCCCGATGCTCCTATTCCCGGTTTGGCCAGGATGGCCTTTTCCAGACTTTCCCGGATATTATCAAAATTTACTTTATATTCGGCTTCGGAATGAAGGCATGGCTTTAAAACACCGTCGGCTAATAGTCGGATCCGGTTGCAATTTGCGCATTTCGGAGGCCTGTCATATAAATATTCATCACTTTTCCTATGGGCCAGATCAAAATGATTGATCAGCTGCAATTCGATATTCTTATCCCGGCAAAACTCTCTGATCGTATCGATTTCATCTTCGTTTTTGCCCTTTAAAACGACCATGTTTAATTTAATTTTAAAACCTTCATCAATCGCCGCATATATACCTTTTAAAGCATCGGCCAAATTTCCGACTCTGGTTATTTCCCTGTATTTTTCAGGCTGAAGCGTATCCAGGGAAATATTTAAACTAGTTAAACCTGCCTGTTTTAATTTTTTTGCTTTTTGGGCAAGCAGAGTGCCGTTTGTCGTTAAACAAAACTCTTTAATTTCCTTAATACCAGATATTTTTTCTATTAGAATTTCTATATCCTTTTTTATCAGGGGCTCCCCGCCGGTTAATCTTACTTTGTTTATGCCGATTTTCGTGGCTTCTTTGACTATTTGAATTATTTGTTCATAACGCAGGATTTCTTTATGCGCCTTGAGCTTCACACCTTCTTCCGGCATGCAGTAAATACAGCGCAGGTTGCATTTATCAGTTAAAGAAATCCTTAAATAATTAATTTCCCGGTTAAATTTGTCTATCAAGGACCTGTCTCCATTAGTAGTTCCCCGCTTCTGGACGGGTCATACCCACCAAGGGATTCAACTCTGTTACGGAACCCCGGAGAACGGATCGTATCCAGCACTGCCCGGATATTCGGATCATGCAGGATAGCGTTTGGTATCACCAGGTCATATTGCTCTTGGTACATGGGAATAAAGTCTAGGTCAAGGGCTTTAGCAGCCGCGTAGATGCCCATGCCGCAATCGGCAGCGCCGCTTAAGACATCCACTGCGACGGACATGTGGGTAAATTCCTCTTGAGCGTAACCTTTTACGGATTCGGACTTTATACCAAAACGGGCTATGTTGTAATCAAACAATATGCGAGTGCCTGAACCTGCCTGCCGGTTAACAAAAGAGATATCATCCCTGGTGAGGTCCATGATTCCCTTTATCCCCTTTGGGTTGTTCTTTTGAATAATCAGACCCTGTTCCCTGAGAACGAGGCGAAAGAGGCTAACCCTGATACCCTTGAGGTATCGTTTGATATAGGAAACATTATATTCACCTGTCTGGGTGTCAAGCAGGTGAGATCCCGCTAAATGGCATATGCCTTTCTTGATCGCCATAAGGCCGCCCAGGCTTCCCACGTTCCCTGATGATATACGTATGTTCTTTCCTGTACCCTGTCTGATCTCATCAGCAAGGATATCTATGGTGATGTCATGGCTTCCTATAACGACTATCGTATTCAGTAACTCTTCATCGCTCACCAGGAGTTCGGCATTGATCAATTCCTCCTGTGTTACACCTTCAGAAAGAGGCGGGATGCGTACAATCCCTTCCGCTCTCGTAAGGGTGGTAACAGATCCTGCGGACCTGGGGAGTGGCGTTGCAATTAAGCGGTCTCCAACCTTGCCGATATTGACGCGGATGAATTCCTCTATCCCCAGTTTCGAGGGGATATTCGTGGATGGGTTTACAGGTATGGATCTGCCTTTTGGTGGAGCAAGGCATTGAAGGCTCAAAAGAAGGGGTTTGGCAAATTGTTCAAAAGACATAATCGCCGAGACAGTATAACCCGGAATCCCAATGACCGGTTTTGTATTGATAATGCCAAGGATAGTCGGCTTTCCGGGCATCATGGCGACCCCATGCACAAGGACCTCCCCCAGCTGGGCTATTATGCTGGCGTTGTAATCCTTGGAACCTGCTGAGGAGCCGGCATTTATGATAATTAGATCCGCATCCGAACCCGCTGCTCTTAAAAGGGCAGCACGTATATCCTCTTCTTCATCAGGGGTTATATCAAAAACAAGAGGTTCCCCCTGTGACTCACAAACAAGACCGGACAGTGTTATGGAATTGGAGTCGATGATTTGATTTTTTTTTAACTGGCCCAGGTCCATAATATCCCTATGGTGGAGAAGTTCTGTGCCGGTCGGGATGATGATCACCCTGGGTTTTTTCATGACCATTATTGTAAAAACACCTGCTGCTATAAGTGCTCCCATGTCATAGGAACGAATTAAGTGGTTCTGTGGAAGGAGCAGTTGAGTAGCAACTATATCCTCACCCACCTTTCTAATATTCTGCCAGGGATAGGCAGGAGAGAGGATCTCGATACTGGCATCGTCGAGTTGATTGATCTTTTCTACCATGATAACGGCGTTATAACCTTCAGGAAGAGCCTGACCGGTATTGATCCATAGAGCATTATCGCCCGTCTTTAAAATTTTCGGTTTCTTTTCAGTGGTGCCGTATGTCTCCTCCGCCCTCACAGCAATGCCGTCCATTGCAGCACAGTGATAGGTTGGCGCAGAAATTCTCGCAAAGACGGGTTCCGAGGTCACACGTCCCAATGCGTCTTCGACATTGATCTCTTCAGGTAAGGTTTTCTTTTCCTGCCACACCTTAGAAAAGATACTACGAGCCTCTTCAAGTCCCTTCATTGCCAGGTAGATATTTCTCTTCATTATCTAGCCTCATCTAAAAGGTTTAAAGAGCATCACATCAACAATCTGCCCCTTATAGAGTCCTTCTGTATTTCTATCGATCTTCAATAATCCATCGGCTTCAACCAGTGTGGATATCAAACCTGATTTACCAAAAATCGGCTCCGCGAAAATACGTCCTTCCCTTCTATTCAGTTTGACTCTTATGTAATCGTCTCTTCCGCTTGCCGATTCGATATTTCGTTCAAGCTCGGCTTGCCGATAAAAATGATTGTCTTCCGATGCGCTTACTTCACCTGACAATCTTGATAAAAAGGGATTTAAAAAAATCTCCGCGACAACCATGGCGGAGGCAACGTGACCCGGCAGCCCAAACACAGCTTTGTTGCCGATTCTGGCGATGATGGTTGGTTTCCCCGGACTTATTGCTATGCCGTGTACAAGCAGCTTTGTGTTATCAAAGGATTTCAAAACCTTCAGTGTCATATCCCGCATGCCAACTGAACTGCCGCCGGATATCCATATGGTATCAATGGTTTCCATAGTTCCGGCAACCATTTCTCTCAGATCGGAAAAATTATCTTTGCACAATCCAAGGTTGATTGGGATTGCCCCAGCCTGACTGCAAAAGGCACTTAAAGTATAACTGTTTATATCACGTACTTGTCCGGGCTTTGGCCTTTGATCAATGGGAATTACCTCATCACCTGTCGAGATAATGGCGACCTTCGGCCTTTTATAGGCCGTAATGTTTTGTATGCCTAAGCCTGCCAGGATGCCTATATCCTGGGGCCTGAGAATGGAGCCTTTTTCAAATATCACAACCCCTTTTTTAAAATCATCGCCCGGCAATATTACATTCTCCAGTGGCGACACTGTACGACTCACTTCGATTGTCTTTTCATCCAGACTATGACAGTACTCAATCATGACCACCGCATCCGCGCCGTCAGGGATCATACCGCCTGTTGATATCCTGATTGCCTTTCCAGGAGTGACTATGTCAGTGGGAACTTGGCCCATAGTCACCTCTCCAATCAGTTCAAGAAAAGCCGGTAGACTTTCAGAAGCCCCAAAGGTATCCTTAGCCCGGACTGCATAACCGTCCATTGAAGACCTACGAAAGTCTGGCAAGTCCTCTTTGGCAATTATCTCTTCGCTCAAGACACGATTAAGGGCATCTCCAATAAAGATTGTTTCCGCCTCTACAGGATCGAAACCCTTCAATATCTCAAGGACCTCTTCAGATGTCTTCACTTTAAAAAACAATGGTTGTCTCCTCAATCCAGAAACAGCTCGGTTTTTTTAATGATCGACATCTTTCTTATCCTGGAAAGGCCATATTGGCATGCTTCGAATGCATCACTGCTTGCAGATGAACTCACGGCTACAAGAGAGATTCGATCACTAACCTGCAACAAACCGATTCGCCGTACGAGTTTGTAACATCCTTCTGTTGTGGACCATGGTGGATCGTAGGATCTTGCTGCGCCTGGTTTTGGATAGGCGCAGCTCGCCTGCATAATTAGAGAGAGTGAATCTGTGTTTCACCTAATTAGTGAGCACCAACAGAAATCTCCATTTCCATCGAAAAACTATGAACAATTTCTTTCTTTATCCCGAGTTGAAAAACTTCTTGCTCTACATAACCGACATTATTATCGTCAGGCGCGTAAGCAAAACAGTATGAAAAAACATGCCTTTTATTTTCAGTCTGCCGGAGAAAATATGCCCCAAAACTCTTCGTCCGGCTTCATCAAAATAATACGGCAGTCCCCAGCGAATATTGATCATGTTTAAATCCATAACCAAATCGTATGAAGTTTTAATGATAATGTCAGGATTATCGTTAATTCCGGCTTCAATTGTCAATTTACCCTGCCCGAAAATTAGAGTCACCGCGGCTTCTATATCCGGCAGATCAATGGCAACAACGCCCTTCATCTTTTTGTATATATTCTGTTTTGCCGGGGATTTTGCAACATTACCGGCAATTAGCTCCTCTATGATAGAGGAGAATGGTAAATCCTGAGCCTTATTAGTAATGTTAAGATCCATGAACCCTCCTTAATTCGAAATGTTAAAGAGCTTTTTTGTAAATTTCTAAAACTTCACTGGAATCCGCAACAAGACGGGCATTATTAACAATAGAACCATCAGACATGCTCATATCCGCCGCTTTGATTATATTTTCTTCTGTCACTCCAAATTCGGAAAGCTTTTGCGGGTGACCGATTTTTTTCGTGAAATCAAAAACTGCTTTCACCGCGGCTTCGGCCGCTTGTTTAGTGGTGCTGCCCTTTTCGTATACACCCATGGCCGGGGCTATTTCCGCGTAATAATCCTGCGCATCGGGCAGATTAAATTCCATGCAATGAGGCAGTAGAATGCCGTTGGCGACGCCGTGCGGCACATGCGCTACAGCGCCAATGGAATGAGCCATCGCGTGAACTATTCCTACCATCGCATTGCCGAAGGACCAGCCCGCCATAGTGGCTGCTAATTGCACCTGCCCGCGAGCGCCGAGATCGCTGCCGTTTTTAATACACTGCGGCAGATGTTTATTTAAAAGCCGGATGGCATGCAGACCCATAGCATCGGCAATCGGTTCTCTCTGCACGGAAGATATAGCCTCAACAGCGTGGGTCATGGCGTCCAATCCGGTAGAAGCCGTGAGGAGCGGCGGCAACTTGGCCGTTAATGTGGGATCAAGAATAGCCACACGCGGGGCGTTGTAGGACTCTACAATCAAAATTTTCTGTCCTTTGCTTTTATCATAAATTACCGCGACCCAGGTTACTTCACTTCCCGTTCCGGCGGTAGTCGGGATAACTATGTGCGGCGTCTGCGGCCTTGTTAAAAGCTGGATTCCTTCAAAATCACTCAGCGAACCTCCTTCGGTCAGCAAAATACACATGCCTTTGGCGGTATCAATCGCGCTGCCGCCGCCGACGCTGATGATAATATCCGCGCCCTTTTCTCTGGCAAATGCCGCCGCCCGGTCAATAACGTCCATCCCCGAATCCTGCGGCACGTCGCTGAAAACTCCGACACATTTTTCGCCAAGTGACTTTGTAATTTTGTCCAGCAAACCGGCCTTGACGATGCCTTGATCCGTAACCACTATCGCGCGCGAGCATTTCAGCGCGCTCATTTCGGCTTCAACTTCGGAAGCTGATGAACCATTGCCGAAAATAATTTTTGTCGTGCCGAAATAAACAAAAGACAAATCTTGATCGTAAGCCATAGCACACTCCTTTTATTATGCTGTCAATTTATGTATAAAATGTTCTACTCTATCCTTGTTTCACTGGAGACAAAACAACAACAGTCTTTCCTCCCTCGAAGGGAGGAAATTAAAAGGATGGTGAAACCATTCATTCAAATTCCCATACCCTTTAATTTCCATCCGCGGTCGGCGGGAAAGACATCTATTTTCGGGAACTATTGCCAACGTTCCCTGAAATTCCCAATTTACCGATCAAACGTCATCGGGCCAAACTGTTTCAACTTCAGTCAAAAGGTCAATAACCTTATTGACGGTTTTAACATTGCGTACGACGTAAGTCAGATCGCCTTTCATTTTTAATTTCCCCTGCATTAAAGCTTTTGTTGGGTCGAGCTCTTTTTTGGCTACCTGCTTCCAGCGGGCGTAATCGCCGGTCATAATAAATTTTCCTGTTTGCGTTTTGGCTTCGTCGCAGATATGAAAATCAAGGACATCTCCGTGCCAAAAATCGGTATAAATGTAAACTGGTTCAGGAACATTTTTCGACGGATCGGGATTACAAATCATGGTAACGCTGCCTTCCCAATCTTTGGCGATTTCCTTGTATTCTTTCGATCCGGCAATTTTTTCTTTCCACGCGTCCATCCATTCCTGAGTAAAAGCTTTGTATGCAGCCATTTTCCATTCTCCTTTTTTATTATTTTTTGTAAAGTTTATCTCTTAACTCCGGAAGTCCGAGCTCCAGAAGTTTTTCTTCACTGACAATACCGTTGGGCGTTAAACCGCGGATAGTGTAATATTCGTCGCGCAAAAGCTTCATATCGGGAACCGAACCGGCGCCCGCCCCTTCCAATAGAGGAGTGAGGATTTTTTTCGGCAGGATATCATCTTTAACCGTGATGCCAAGCAAATTGTTGATTCCCCGCTTCAGAGTCCAATCACGCGCGCCGCTGATAAGGAAATCTTTAAATTCAAAATTAAAGCCGGTAATCGCATTAAAGGCGTCACGAAGCGTTTCCGGTTTCAGGCAGTACATCAGAAAGTGGCAGATGGAAAGACTGTTATCTAAGATTCCGTAGTTTTCTGAATTGAAAACCATCATGGCCTTGCCCTGTGAAGTTTTGCCTTCGTAGTCCTCTTTCATGTCGAAGAGTTGCGGCCAGGAAACCATGCCCTGCTCCATGCCCATAGCGGCGTGCTGCAAGTGGCAGGCGCCGCGGTTGGACATCATATAGGCGAGTCCCATGCCGTGGTAACCGCGCGGGTCATGCATAGGTGGTTCCAACCCTTTGACTTGGACAACAGAATCCATTGCCGCTTCGCCCAGTTGGCCTGCCGCCTTTAATGAACCTTCCGCCAGGATATTACCGAATCCTTCGCGCACGGAGATTTTTTTCAAAAGCGCAAAGACCGCATCCATATTGCCCCAGGTAAGTTCGAGATTGTCCACCTTTTTCTTGTCGATGATTCCTTTTTCATAAAGTTCCATGGCCATGGCAATGGTTGACCCGGCGCTGATCGTATCCATGCCGTAACGGTTGCAAAGCGCATTGGCCTTGATTACGGCGCCCAGATCGTAATTCATAATCATGGTGCCGAAGGTGCCACATGTTTCATATTCGGGGCCCGGACCCTCCTCTGTTTCATAAGGACCATCTTTTACGACGCACACTCTTTTGCAGGCAACAGGACAATTGGCACAGGCATGCGCCTTCGTCAGATATTTTTCCCGCATGGTGGGACCGCTGAGGTTGGATGATAATTCATAATCCTCACCCACTGTCCAGTTTTTGATCGGAACATCACCGTTCATCATCCCCAGATCCATCGCTGCATCAGTGCCCATCAGATGAAATGATTCGGCAAAAGCTGATTCCTTGATTTCCTTGACAGCAGCCTTGAATATTTCTTTGTACTTTTCTTCATTTGCTTTACCCAGCGGCTGATTGCCTCGAGCCAAAATGGCTTTGAGTTTTTTGGAACCCATGACGGCGCCCAAACCGGTGCGTCCGATAAAATGAGCTTTATCATTGCCGATAGCCGCAAACTTCACCAGATTTTCCCCGGCGGGGCCGATCGCCAGTACTTTTATTCCCTTATCTTCGGCTTTGCAGATGTCCGTTACTTCATAAATATCTTTGCCCCACAAATCACCGGCGGGAGATATTTTAGCTTCCCCATTGATAACTGATAGTATGACCGGAGACGGGCTCTGTCCGGTAATGATGATCCCGTCAAATCCGGCTTTTTTTAGTTCCGGCCCGAAATTACCTCCGCAGGCGGCCTCACCCCAAATGCCGGTTTGCGGCGATTTGGCCGCTACGGCAAAACGCGATGTCCCGGGGAAACCGCTTCCGACCATCGGGCCGTTCATAACCATGAGCGGACTTTCCGGAGCCAGCGGATCGGCTTGTATATTATATTTTTCCAGATAGAGAGATGCGGCCAGACAGCTGCCGCCGATGAATTTTTTAAGTTTGGCTTCTTCGATCGTTAAGCTGGAACAGATCCCCTTGGTTAAATCAACTTCTAAAAACTTGCCTGCGTAGCCGTACATAGTTGCCTCCTCAAGCTAAAGTCTGTCTAATTGATAAGGTTGATAAGAACTCTTTTTTTGATTAGAGAGTATAGGTAAGATATTCATTAATGTCAATAAAAAACGGGCCACAAAATAATTGAATTACCGTCCTCCAGCGCCAGAGGCATACCTGAATTGAGAAATAAAAAATGGCTGAATCCTAACTTAACATGTGGTACAAGTATTTGGGACAGGTTAGAAAACATATGCAATTTATTTTTGTAAGTCAATAAAAAACTGACCGCAATATATGTGTTATGATGTCGGTTTCTGTCGTTGGACATAGATAGTGTTTATTTCGGATTGAAGTCTAGCATTTTTATCGAGGTTGACGATTTGTTTGTTACAGGAAGGAAATGTTTTTTGAGTTCACCTTGTTGTGTTTAATGATTGGAGTTTGTTGCCATGACGTCAATCACGGGTATGAACCCCAAAGCAAGCGTTGGAAACAGATTCCGCAGCAAGCTGCGGGGAATTAAACACCTGCTTATGCGGTATAATTCGACTAACAAACTTCCATTCACTACGCTTTTGAAGTTTGAGTCTTATTACCCTCCGCTTCGCGGGATTGTTCAACTTACCAATTCCGCTGCGCCTATAGTGACCTTTAGGTTATTCGCTTTCGGAATTGGAGTTTTACAATAACAGAATTAATTGATTGTAATTCTTTCCGGTCAACAGAGTCTGAATTGATGAAAGGACTATTCTGCACACGTTCAATTGACCCCAAGAAAAGAGACCAACCATCAGTTAACCCGTTAATTAATTGAAACCCTTTCTTTAATTCCTGAGCGGTTGAGATAGAACCGCGTTTTTCAACATCCTTTATTTGCCGTCTTTTATCAGCATCGTCGCGGGATCAAGAAGCAGATCGTTCTGCCTGGAATTGATTGATTTTCCTTTGAGGGATTTAATATATATTTCATCTCCTTTTGCCGCCAGTTGAACAATAACATCGAATAAATCCGTCACGTGTAAAAAAGAAAGAGGCAATCCATTTTCCTGCGGCGGTTCATGGCGATGCGTATGGACGGTAAACCAGATGCGCATCGAATATTTCCGCGCCAACTCTTTTAATTGCACAAGTTGCCCACGTCCGGCTTCATCAAATTTAAACCCGTCGATAATAACAGTATGCGGCTTAAAAATATTCTGCTGCATCAAGTCTGTTAAACGTTCTTCCAGTCTCGGCGCGCTGAAACCTTCCACTTTAAACGTCATGATAAAACGATAAGGCTGAATTTTGTCCCAGTAATCTTGAATCTCGGCAACATCAAATTTCGCGGCGATATCATGAAATAACTCCTGATACCAGACATCAACTTTGCTCACCGCTTCGTTGAGACTTACATGCAGGACAGGCTGTTCGCGTAACATCGCGTTTAAAGCAACCTGAACAAGCAGAGCGGTCTTCCCTACTCCGGCATGAGCTAAAACGGCGCCAAATCCTCCGTTGGACAAAATATCTTCACTTTCATAACCAAGATTAATTAGCGGATTACGATAAATCATTTCTTTTTTTATCATGACAATATCCTTATAAGTTAAATGAATAACATTATCTTCCCGTTTCAGGAAGCTGCTGTTTGTTAACATATTCTGAATCTATTACGCGGCTGATTTTTTATTTTGAGCTGCTTCCAGAGCAATCTTCTCCGCAATCGACTGCGGCACCTGCCGGTAAATAGCAAATTCCATCGTGAACTGCGCTTTTCCCTGCGTGGCTGAACGCAGGATAGTAGAAAATCCGAACATTTCCGCCAATGGCACCTGTGATTCAATCACGCACATGACATCTTCATCCTGAGAGCCGATAATCATGCCGCGGCGCTGATTTAAAAGTCCCATTACCGGGCCTTGAAATTCCGTCGGCGTTTCCACAACAACCTTCATTATCGGTTCATGAACAACCGGCTTGGCCCGCAGATACGCGTCCTTGAATGCCCCGCGAGCACATGCCTGAAAAGCCATATCCGAAGAATCTACCGCGTGGGAAGCGCCATCATTTATGAGTACTTTCACACCGGTAATCGGAAATTCCAATTTGGGCCCTTTGGCCATACTTTGTTTAAATCCTTTTTCACAGGCAGAAATAAATTGTGTAGGAATGGCACCACCGAATATTTTATTTTCAAAAATAAAATCGGCATCGCTGATCGGTTCAATAAAACCGGCAATGCGAGCGAATTGACCGGAGCCACCGGTTTGTTTTTTGTGGGTATAATTGAAATCGGCATGCTGTGTGATTGTCTCGCGATAAGCAACGCGGGGATTACCTGTCGTGACTTCAGCGCCATATTCTCGCCGCATTCTTTCTACATAAATATCCAGATGCAATTCACCCATACCTTCGATAATTGTTTCATTGGTTTCGGGATCAACAAAAGTTTTAAAAGTTGGATCTTCCTTACAAAATCTATTTAGCGCCTTAGCCATAGCCATTTGCGATTTGTTGTCTTTGGTCGTGATGGCCGCAGATATAACCGGTTTGGGCACATACATGGAAATCATAGTTACATTTGTTCCCGGAGAAGTAAAAGTATCTCCGGAAGAACATTCAATTCCAAATAACGCTCCGATGTATCCGGATTGTAGAGATTCGACATCTT
Organism: Smithella sp.; assembly: GCA_049517435.1. Taxonomy (GTDB): domain Bacteria; phylum Desulfobacterota; class Syntrophia; order Syntrophales; family Smithellaceae; genus Smithella. Next base: position 66,753 of record JBEKRZ010000007.1, read on the forward strand.
CCATTTGATCAGCATGCATCCGCACAACACGGCCAACCTTCACCTTTTTGCCGTTACGGATATTGACAATAGTTGATCCCTTCGCCACTGTTCCCTGATAAACGCGAACATAGGTTAATTGCCCATACTGGCCATCTTCCAATTTAAAGGCCAAAGCAACAATTGGTTTTTCTGGATCATTATCCAGCACAACGAGTTCCTCGTTTTTATCCATATCCATCGCCACATTTTCTATTTCGGAAGGACAGGGCAGAAGATAATTCACGCCGTCGAGCAGGGGCTGTATGGCTTTATTTTTATACGCCGAGCCCATGTAAACTGGAGTTATTTCTCTCTTCAATGTACCTTTACGCAGAGCAGCGTAAATCAATTCGGAAGTTATTTCGTTTTCATTCAGAATCGCTTCCGTCAAATCATCGGAAAACAATGATGCGGCATCAATCAATTCTTCTCTTTTCGCCTTGGCTTCTTCCAGAAGATTTTGCGGAATCTCCGTTTCGCGGACTATCTCGCCGTTATCGCCATCGAAATAAAGCGCTTTCATACCGACTAAATCAACGACGCCTTCGGCTTCATTTTCCAAACCAATGGGAATCTGCATGGCCACGGCGTTATGTCCCAGCTTTGTTTTTAACTGACCGATTACACGGAAAGGATTAGCGCCGCTGCGATCGCATTTATTAATAAAGGCGATGCTCGGAACTTTATATCTTTTCATCTGACGGTCAACTGTAATTGATTGCGACTGAACGCCGCCCACGGCACATAAAACAAGAATAGCGCCGTCCAGAACACGCAGCGATCTTTCCACTTCTATGGTAAAATCAACATGTCCCGGAGTGTCTATTATATTTACCTCATGGCCTTTCCATTCACAATATGTGGCCGCCGAAGCTATTGTAATCCCGCGTTCCTTTTCTAGTTCCATGGAATCCATCGTGGCCCCGACACCATCTTTTCCCTTGACATCATGGATGGCATGAATTCTTTTCGTATAGTAAAGAATCCTCTCGGTAAGCGTGGTTTTGCCGGAATCGATATGTGCGCTTATCCCGATGTTTCTAATTTTTTGATCGTCGATCTTCATTACCTTTTCCTTTTTTAAAAAATCTTCTTTTCCAATTACTACAAAAGCGGTATCACCAATCCCACTCGCTTCGCTCAGGGGTTGTTCAACTTACCAAGTCCTATACGCTTCGCTTTAGGATAAAGGTGTCATCAATCCCGATAAGCTTCGTTATCGGGATAGTTCGGCTTACTCTTCAAACTTACAGTGACCGTTAGGTTATTCGCTGCGTTTGTTTTCAGAGAGCCTCACAAAAAAAACCCCACACTTGCAAGAGTCTCTGCCAGATGGGGATCCGCATAAACAACTTTTTGTAATTTTGTCATTTATATCTGTTACCTCACAATATGTCAAGTTATTATTTTATCAGGAACTTGTTTCTTCCGGGCAAAGGTGCTAAATTCTATTTTTAGTGAAATTCAAAGGAGTTTTTGATGTTTGAAGAAATAATGCCCCGGCTCTATCGAATTATTATACCTCTGCCCAACAGTCCACTGAAGGAACTCAATTCATACGTCATCAAGGCTGATGACCGGAACCTGATTATCGATACCGGATTCAATCGCAGTGTCTGTTTTGAGGCAATGCAGGAAGGTCTGCGTTCTCTTGATATTGATTTGTCTAAAACAGATTTCATGCTAACCCATATGCACTCCGATCACACCGGGCTGGTTTCCAGACTGGCCACAGAAACCAGTATTGTTTACTTCAGTAGAATTGACGCCAAGGTCTTCGACAAACACATCAACTGGCAACCAATGATAGATTACGCGGTCAGCAACGGCTTTCAACTGGAAGAGCTTGTAAAAGCCTTGGAAAGCCATCCCGGAATAAAATACAGTCCGAAGAAAATCCCCGAATTCAGCCTGATTGACGACGGCAACATCATTAATATCGGCGATTACCGCCTTAAATGCCTTCTGACACCCGGGCACACTGAGGGACACATATGTCTTTATGAGGAAAAGAAACAAATACTGTTCTCCGGAGACCACGTTCTTTACGACATAACACCGCATATAGAGTCGTGGTCATATGAAGTCAACTCACTTAAAAATTATTTGGAAAGTCTGGAAAGAATCAGAAACTTACCAGTGAATATTGTCCTTCCCGGACACCGTAATTTCTTTACCGATCTCAATGGAAGAATAGACGAATTAAAGAAACATCATCAGAACAGAGTTAATGAAGTACTTGAGGTTTTGGGAAAAAACACAATGAGTGCCTACGAAATTGCCGCAGGAATGACTTGGGATATCGATTGTGAAAACTGGGAGCAATTCCCCATCGCCCAAAAATGGTTTGCCGTAGGTGAAGCCATTGCCCATCTGCGCTATCTCGAGGGCGAAGGACGAATCAAAAGAAATACCGGCGAAAAAATTGTAACCTTCTCGGCATACTAAGACTGTAAACCACAAATATGTGCATCGCGCATCGTACGCGATAATTTATGACGTCCTGCCCTTTTAATTAGATTCTGTATTATTAAAAGTGGGACCGACGGATTTATTGTTGAAACTCCAATTCCGAAAGCGAATAACCTAAAGGTCACTATAGGCGTAGCGGAATTGGTAAGTTGAACAATCCCGCAAAGCGGAGGGTAATGAGACTCAAACTTCAAAAGCGTAGTGAATGGAAGTTTGTTAGTCGAATTATACCGCATAAGCAGGTGTTAATACCCCGCAGCTTGCTGCGGAACCTGTTTCCAAAGCTTGCTTTGGGGTTCATACCCGTGATTTGGTTTTACCAGTCAAGTAATCAATCATCGGCTGAGTCACCAAAGGTACAAGATCACCGATCATATGCGGCATAAGGCTATCCATTACCTTGGGCATCAGCTCCGGCATCTGCTCACGCATATAATCAGGCATGGTAATCTGCGCGGCAACTCTGTCAAGCATCACCGGCATTACTTTCGGCATCATCATCGGCAACAGTATGGGAAACAAAACGGGAAACATGGGTTTCATTAGATTGAGCGCTCCTGGAATCTTGCCCATAACACGCATCATCGGCCCCATACCGAAGGGCATGGCATCGATCAACTGCGGCCACATCGTTCCCATTAAGTTGGCAAAACCCTGCGGCGACATCAGCGATATGAAGGCATCGAAAACACCCCACTGGCTGTGCACATCAGGATTGGGATCGGGAAAATCATATCCCAGAGCGTTTCCAGCCAGATGTGCTAAATCCACAACTTCCACCGGAATATTTTTCTTTTTTGCGGTTACACGCAACTGCACCTGACAGCATGGGCACAGCGCCAGTACCTTTTGGGCACCGGCTTCCACCGCTTCATCCAGTCTTGTTTTACCGATCTCGGCAGCAATCGGCGGATCTTTAATCAAAGTCAGCACACTGCCGCAGCAATGGGCGTTCTCATGGTTATGTTCCATTTCCACAAATTGAACATTGGGAATCGCCTTGATCATATCGCGCGGTGGTTCATATACACCGGATGCTCTGCCGATATGACAGGAGTCATGCCAGGTTACTTTTACCGGCGGCATATTATTTGCTGGAAACACAAATTCACCGGATTTAATTTTCTCGGCGATAACCTCTGAGTAATGTTTGGTCTTGATGTTGTATTCAATGCCCAACTTCTTCGCCCATTCGGGATAGACATTGCGCCACATCATGTCGCAGGCCGGACAGGAGGCAATAACCGTATCAGCGCCGGTGTGTTTTACAACCTCTATGTTTTTGCGCATGATATCTTCAAAAAGGTCCCATTTACCGGCAACAAGCATCGGCGTGCCGCAGCAATTCTCCGGTTTACCGGCGTAGGTGAAATCCACACCGGCGCGGTCGAGCAATCTTACTGTTGCCATGCCGATATCGTGCTCCACATAGCTCACCGTGCATCCTGCAAAATACATTGCCGGAGCTTTGCGTCCCGGGCCGTGCTTTTCTTTAAGATCTTCCGGAAACCAATCAGCTCTGTTTTTGCGGTAACCCGCCCAGATGTTGCCCTCGGAACGTAGCGCTTCAGCCATCATTTCAAATGGCGGGAAGGTCATCCTCTTTTCTTTGTTGATCAGCTTGCCGCGCAGTTTCATCCAAGCAGGCTCGATGGGCAGGGCAGCGGAACAACGCAAATTACAGAGCTCGCAGGTGGTGCAAACCAGAAAAGTATCAATCTGAGCCTGAGTCCACTTGGCTCTTCCTTCCATATATTCCCGCAGCCAATACCATTTACCGCGCGGGCTTTGGCTTTCCCAGCCGCGGCCGTAGAATTGATCGCACTCCTCTACACAGTAACCGCATTGAGAACAACTGTAGGCATACCAGACAACATCCGCGGGAAGATCAGTTAAAGGATAACTTTTTCTCTCTCCGATATGTGTGATAACGTAATTGCCGAAAGGCCGGATCAGCGGCTCAACAGCATTGCCGATGCTCATGGCGCTGTCCATAAGATTGTAGCCCATGACTTTTCCGGGATTGAAAATATCCTTTTCGTCAATCTGTTTTTTAAAAGCTTTCAGTTTAGCTAATCGTTCTTTACCCAAAACTTTTTGAGCCTTAGCCTTGAAATATAAACCGGTGGAATATGCCCGGCCGCCATTGGCTTCCGCAATTTTCATAATAGATAATGAAAGGCTGAAAACAAAATTATAGCTGAATTTGCGCTGATCCGCGGGAATAAATCCCAGAATGACGACTTCCGGCACTCCATCCTTGCCCTTGCGAATAACCGTGCCTTCTTTAACGACAGGCTGATTGATTTTATTTTCGACTTCCGCAATGAAGTGACCCAACCGGGAAAGGGGTATGACGACTTCGGCCGGAACCAGACTGGGACCAAGGCGTTTGACCACCATTATTTTAAAACGGTTTTTCCATTCATGTTCGGCTATGCGTTCACTTAATATTTCTCCCTGACACCGGCGCAAAATTTCCTGCAACTTGGTCATAACTTGCACTGCGTCTTTTTCATGAAAAGCTATTGTGGCGACATAGGATGCAGGCAGAAGCACCCTTTCTTCGATTGGATGACCGTTGTGCTCCATCAATGGCGAACGATTTTTCATTTCAGCCATCCGGGGATTGATGAAAACAAGTGACCATATGGGCAAATCTTCTTTTACTATATCTTCCACAATCTGTTGGAGTGCGGAAGCTTCCGGACAACCGATAGCAATAACTTCGAGTTCCTCTTCAGGCTGAACTTTCATTGTTAGATCGAGTATAAAACCGGTTGTTCCTTCGGCATCGGCAATTAAATCCAGATCGGCGCCGGTGAAAACGCGCACCGAACCATCGGGCAGCGCCACACGGGCAGAAACAACATTTTCCCGAAACCAGCCGTATTGGTAGGAACCAAAACCAGCACCACCCTGCGCCAGCCATCCGCCAACGGTCGAGCCGGGATAACTGGACGGATAAAGATTTACCGTAAGCCCCTCTCTGGCCAAAGCTGCGTCAACTTTTTCCCAGACAACACCGGCCTGACATGTCACTGTTTGCGCTTGCTTATCTATGGATAAAATTTTATTCAGACGGAAGAAATCAACTACAATCCCTTTTTTAATAGGCAAAACCCCGCCATAACCGGAAGAAGCTTTAGCCCGCGGAGTAAGAGCGATATTATTTCGCCCGGCCCAATTAATGAGATTAACGAGTTCTTCTTCGTTTTGGGGCTGAACAATCGCGTCGGGAACGGTTTTGCCGATGAGCGGCGCAATGAGAGAAGGTATTGCCGCTATATCATGACTGTATAATACGCGCTCCATTTCATCAAAATTAACGCGATTGCCGAATTGCCCTTCCAGATATTCTTTCGTCTGGTGGTTCATAAATAACCTCCGGTTTCAGGCATATTTGCCGGTTTAAAAACAAGTTAATCGGCACGACAGAGAGATGATCTGCTGTGCCAATTTAAATTCAAAAACGCTTAAAAAATGTATGCAAGTCCCATATCAAGAGAGTACTGTGACATCTCTGTCTCATATGAGCTTATGCCCTGTCCTGTGGGTGTCGGCGGAAATGGACTTCCCGCATTAGAACCGGTAAGTTTTGCTTCCGGTGAGTACATGCCGCCAATGTTAAGAGTTAACTGCTTGGTGAAATTAATGCCGACACCTGCCGTAAAGTGATGTTCGGATACCGCGGGGAAAGCAATATTTTCGAAGGCGCGATTTCCATCAAGAGGCATTTTACCATAATTATAACCTGCCCGTAATGCCACCATCGGATGAACCATGTACTGAACACCGACTTTATAGACAAACTGGTCGCTCCAATCCATATTCCAGGGCATGGCGCCACTAGCATTTGCTTTGTATTTAGGCAAGTTTGATCCGTTAGTATCTGCCCAGTTTATCCATTCAACGTCAAAACCAATTAGCAGGTCTTTGATAGGCTTTATGCCTATACCTAAGGTGGCTACTGAAGGCTGATTGAATTCAATCTTATCCGCACCGTAGCCGGTGTTAAATTTGAAATCCTGAAAAGCACTTTTCGTCTCATAGGCCAATCCGATTTGCAGCATATCAACGGGCTTTACAAGGACGCCGATTGTAGCCCCGTATCCAAAAGAAGATGCTCCCATGTGAGGCGACTGGCCAAAACCGCTTGCCGCATCGAATTCCATTGTTGCGTACATTACATTAAGAACAGCGCCAATGGATACCATGTCGTTAATTTTGTAAGACAGCCCGGGGGCAAAACGCATCTGTGAATAAGACGTATAGGTAATGCCGCTGTAGAGATTTTGTTTGTAATCAACACCCATGCCGGCGACACCGTACGCACCGACGCCAAATTTGATTCTATCATTCAATGGAACTATCAATCCAAAAGCAGGAACCGGTGATCCGCCACGGTCAGAATCAATTTCAGCACCATCGTTATTTATCACCATCCCACCCATGCCGGCTGACTCAGTGGCCTTATACTTAACAGAAGGTACAAAATATGAGGCGCCAAAATCGATCCGTCCCGGAAGATCGCTCATGCCGGCTGGATTAGTCAATACTGAAGCTGCATCCAGCGGGAGGCCAACACTTACCCCGCCCATGGAATCCTGCACTGGACCGAAGCCGATCATCCGCATGCCGTTGGTCGCGTAAGCACTGCTTGTCATCAATACCGCGGCAATAATACCCATTAAAGACAATCTAATGATTTTTTTCATAACACCTCCTTTTTCTCCTCACATCTTTTAATTTTTCGATTTATTTTTATTACGATGGATTTCGTCATGAAATCTTCGAGCTCTATCTTTTTAAAAATATTTGGGCCGACCCGCCATAATTGCTGAACATTCAAAATTCATTTTCGTTTCGCGGCAGTTTTGCGTTTCACAGATCTGCTACCGGATACATCATTAAACGCTTTAACCAGACGGGAAACCTCTCTTTCTCTTGCCCTATATTGTTCTACTAATACTTCCCGCATTAAAGTGCAGGCCTGAATGATTTTAGGATTGGCAATGGAATAAAACAATTGCTGTCCTTCACGCCGAGATACAATAACCCCTTTTGATTTCAACACATTCATATGCTGGGATATACTTACCTTGCTTAAACCCGTTTCGCGCATGATTTCCTGATTGGATATTTCTTTGTGTTTCAGCAAATTAATAATTTCCAAACGCTTATCATTGGAAAAAATCTTACAAATATCGGCCTGAAGCTTAAAAATATTTTTCATCTACCCTCCATTAATGACCAAAAGATTGGCCTTCCTGACAGTATTTCAATTCCATATTTCCGTTCATCAATAGTATACTAGTTAATATGTTTGCAAACTATATAACTTGCATTTTTATATATGTCAACATAAATATTATAGTGAGATACAAATCGAGTTTTTTTATATTTTACCTGAAGAAAGGAATGTCTTATTCGCGGGATAATTTCCAATAGCCAAAGGCTTTTGGATAGTTCGACTTACAAAATTCAGTTCACTTTGTTCCTGAATTTTGAGTCTCACTACGACTAACTCTTCAAACCTACAGTGACCTTTAGGTTATTCACTGTGTTCGTTTTACCACGACGCTACGCGCCTGGTATAATTCGTCCTGCAATCTTCAGCACACTTCGTTTCTGAAGCTTGGGTCTCATTTTCAGAGAGCCTCACAATAAAAAAAGCACTCCGGCATGATTTCTCATCCACGGAGTGCTCAATTATTTAGTTTTCAACAACAACTAGATAGGTCTGACGTTTGTTGCTTCCAGGCCTTTTTTGCCCTGGGAAACATCAAAACTTACAGATTGGCCCTCATTTAACGTCTTGAAACCGTCGGCCTGAATTGCGCTAAAATGCACAAAAACATCGGCGCCGTCTTCTTGTGAAATGAAACCGAAGCCCTTGCTTTCGTTGAACCACTTTACTTTACCTTCTGACATAGCTCTAATCCTCCTTTCATAAATTTTAAAAAGTCGAATCAGCACGATGACAGAACTAAAAAAGCCACCAAGACTCTAAAGTACCTGGTGGCTAACCTATGTGCTTCAAAACGTCTAAATTCAACTCTTTCCTTCGCATCTTTATTTCTAAATATCCGAAGTTGACACTACACTACGGCAATCGCAGAGAATAGTCAAGCTTTATTTGTATAGATAACAGTTTGTGCGAACAATAGTGAGAAGGCATCCCCCCGGCTTCCTTATAGAAAGCGGGACGTTACGATGTTGATACTTTTAAAAAATATATTCTTATTGAATCCTCTAATCCTCCAACCCCTCACTCTTCACTTATAGCCCGCTTCAGTTTTCTTTGGTAAATCCAGTTTTTAATAATCGAGCGTGGTTCAATGCCGAAGTAATACCCCATCCATAATGCGGTCGACTGAAGAATGTCGGAAAGCTTACGGGAATAGGATATCCGAAAAGGATATTGTTCACGGATTTTTCTGGCTTCCTCAAAGGTCTTGACCACGACGGTTCTCCCGTCCTTGCCGGGCACTACAATCCCTCCCTCGCGGAGAAGTTTTAATCGTTTAGCTGATTCCTGTATAGTCGGCCCGCATACCAGCGCGCACTGTCCGCAGGTCAGCACGTTCGGGTTTTCAATGGAAATTCCCAGATATTTCTTTATCAAGCCGGACTGTACCTTCCGCTGTTCGAGCTCGTCCTGCGGAAGATCTTCATACCGCCGCGCGATCTTCCATTCGTCTATCCATTCCTCGGGATGCAATTCGCAGCCGATACTGCGGATGAGTTTATACCGTACCGTTGAATCACCCACCGATCCGCCTTTCATGAGGAGTTTCTTTCTGATATTCTCTTTCTTCGGATCCGGCTCCCTTCCCACCCAGGAGCTGATCCAGTGTCTGCCCCAACTGGAAAATTTTTTATCCGGAGACAGACTGTGGAGGCCAAAGCACGAAGCGTTGCACAAATCGACACTCCTGCGTTTTCCCCGCGGATGAAGCTTGCCGTTCAGGAGCACATACTCTTCCTTGTCCATCTCGAACATTTTTGCCGGGCACGCCTTATCGCAGATAAGACACTTTTTGCAGTATTGATCGATGAAATATCTCGGTGGAAGCAGAGGATCGCTTTTGAGTACCGCATCGGTCACCACGGTGGAAAGATAGACGGCAGCGCCGTATTCTTTAGTCAGGACATTTCCAGACATCCCCTGCCCCGCTATCCCACTGACAATAGCTCCGAAGCGATGAGCAAAATCGGGATGCGTGGAATACACATCCAGAGAACGCCGGTAGTTGTTATTCGTCGGGACCGCCCGCGCCCGTAAGCCTCGATCGTTGAGGTAATCCGCGAGCCGCTTGGCAATGTGATGGATTTTTTGGTTGCCGATCAGTTGGTCGGTATTATGCGTGACAGGAGTTTTTTTGGATAAAAACTCATAGATGGCGTTCACATCCATGGGCAGGGCGAAAGATATTATGGATTTTGCCCCGCGCATTGTATAGGTGGGGTCAAGAGAAGGAGGGCCGTCCAACCGTTCAGGGCCAGCCATGCCGATTACCTGCACTCCCTGATTCTTTAAAAAACTTCGGATATCTTCCTCAATGTCGCTCATTATAATTCCCTGTTCTTATAATTCTTAATTGAGCAAATCGGTATAAACTAGTGTTTCATATCCTTCATATTATCCGCCGGCTTATCAGGACTTGTTTTTTTCGGAGCCGGTTTATTCATCATCATCTTCCCGTGTTTTTTCTCACCCATCTTCATCATGCACATTTTATGCATTTTCTTAAACTGTTCATCCGTTAGAATAGCCCGCATATCTTTCATGGCTTTTAACATTTCCAAATGCCGGGTGGTTTTTATATCTCCAATTTTCTTAACCGCGGAGCTGGCCTTATCCAGGTCAAAATCCTTCACTTCCATTATTTCCATAAGTTCGATCTCCGCGATCTTCAAATCGGCTTTGGATCGGATCTGGCTTTTTTGCGTTTCCCTATGCATAGACCTCATTTTTGCTATCTGCTCATCGGTAAGCCCTATATGGCGCGCATGTTCCATACACATCATATCACAGCCCATCATGTCCATATGGTCCATTTCCATCATCGATCCATGCCCTCCACCATGACCCTTCATGGGCATATCCATCTGTGAAAAAGCGGGCACCGCAAAAACAAACGTCAACAACAATGAAAGTACTATTTTTTTCATAATTTCCTCCTGTTTGTTTGGTTTAAATTCTTTTATTTGTGAGACTCAAATTTAATGAAACTCAGATATTACAAACGCAGTGCAGTAATATCGGTGGATGGTTTCATACCCGTGATTCCAAAGGCCGCACGCCTTTCAGATTCTTATTTGTAGTCTATCATGAATCCGCTGTAATTAGCAAGTGCAACGCCGGATTATGCTCTTTCTTCACCTCGTGAACTGTTCATCTGGAAATTGGTTTTGCCATTTTCACGATAAGCTTTTCCCGCCATTTAATTTACGAGTTCACGCGCCGATGTTTAAGGAGCGGATATTAACGCCACCTGCCGCACTTGCGCTTTTAAATTCTGGATATATGCTTCTCTCGGCTGGACAATCGTCCCCTTTTCATCGTACTCTTTTTTTGCCATGGATTGCACGGCGCCATCGATATCGCCGTTCGCGGCATCGAGATATATCTCGATCAGCTCTCGGTACCTGGGAGTGGCTTCACGCGATCGTTTCAAAAACTCGGTGGCGTCATCATCTGTAAAGACCCACAAGTGAGCCATACCGATAAGTTTTGGTTGAAGCTTTATAATTTTATCCAGCGATGAAACATAGTCGTCATAAGAGGATAAAAACTCAACCTGTACGTGTCCATCTTTGTCACCTTCGGGGATACCGTATGCTTCTCCCGCGAAGAGCGCCCTACTTTCAGGGATGAAAAACGCCAGCGAGTCGCCGGTATGCCCCGGCACCTGGTAAACTTCGCAAGTCACGCCACCGAGATCAAACCTGTCTCCTTCTTTAAGATTGAACTCAAAATCCACCGGTTCGATATGGACATCTTCATCTCCGACGATGTTTTGAAAATAACCTCTTTGGAGATCGCTTAAGAAAGTCATCAGATCAAGAACAGATTTCTTTTTCATCAACTCTCCGACCCGTTCGAACGCACCGGCCTGGAGATGAGGCAGTTTTCTTTTGAGATAGGAAATCGAACCCACATGGTCGAAATGGGAATGGGTAGCGAAAACATAGTCCAGAGCGTTTTTATCCCCGAAGAACTTTTCCAATGAAGCGATATATGCCGGTCCCATAAGGTTAATTCCGGCATCGATCATCAAACGTCTCTCATTACCCTTAATGATATAACCGGGATAGAAACGGTTTCCTCCAACGGTTATCCACTTTCCAAAATCGCCATCTGCTTGTATTTTCATATCTACTCCGGAGTATCGCGGGCTAAAGTCCATGCACGTCCGCGGTTATTTTCTATTCTTCCCTATAGTTCGGCCGAGTCTTTTGGACCGTTCGTCTTGTTAACATTTTTATATAATCAGCAGCCAAGTCAAAAAGACTTGGCTGATCCGAGGCACAAAAAATCAAATCTTCCCTAACCCTCCTTTATAAAGGAGGGGATAAAAATATCCTGCCCTTCTTGCACTTACAGATTAGCCCGTAAATTTCCAAGACTCTAAACTTCCCCCTTAATAAAGGGGGATAGAGGGGGATTTTACCCCTTCCCTTCTACGATGGCGATTTCGTCAGGTTATTGTATCCGTTATCTGATAAAATTTGTCCACACCCTCTCTTCATTTTCCGGCAGAGCAACTCCTGCTTTTTTACCAGCTGCGATTGATTTTAAAAGCCATACCATATTCCGGCCAAGCGTCCGCATTGTCTGTAATCCTTCAAAGTCCTGCAGTACTTCTTCAGGCGTGTTGCCATGTACCATATTCCAGTACTGGGATGAAACAATCGGCATATTATTAATGGTAAAATATTTATTCAGTTGTTCAAATGCTGAGGTAGCGCCACCCCGGCGGCAGCTTACGATCGCCGCACCCGGCTTGTACGCGAATACATCGCTGCCGGCAAAAAAGCACCTGTCCAAAAATGATTTTATGAAACCGGAAGGTCCCGCATAATGAACAGGAGAACCAAAAACAAAACCGTTCGATTGCCCAGCTTTATCAAGCGCGAGGTTGACGACATCATCATCGAACACGCATTTCCCCTTCTCCAAGCATTTTCCACATGCCGTACATCCTCTGATAGGTTTTTTACCGATGTAGAATATTTCTGTCACAATATCATATTTATTCAATTCCCTTTCCACTTCACAAAGGGCGGTGTAGGTGCATCCTTTTTTGTTGGGACTTCCATTAACCAATAATACTTTCATTTTATAAACCTCCCAATGAGACTCGCTGAAAACGAGTGTAACAAAGTTTGAAGCGTAAGTCGAATTGTCCCAAGCGCGCAGCGCTGTGGGACTTCTTCCGTCAGTTCGGAGAGTTCATAAACCAGTTTGTCAGACGTCATTTTTTAATAAGCTTCTTTCCGATACTCCAGGCCTGGCCAACCGATTCGCCAAGAGACCAATATGAATTATCAGGCATGGTCAATAAAAGATAATCAGCTTTTGTGGGATTTACTTTGCCATTCTCCAGACATTTCTGAGATGCGTACGCGCCTTTGATTTCACCGACAAAGAAATAGTTAGTTGGCCCTTCGATAGTCTGCACAAGAGAACACTCCATATTCAGTGAAGCTTCATCAATCATCGGAGCTGTCTTTAAATCACCGAAGAAAAGAGTGAATAATGATGACTTATCCACTTTTTTGCCAGAGACAATTCCACAATAATCGGTCTTTGCTATATCGGTGCGATTGGGAAAACAGATGCTGAAACTTTTGTTTTCGATGATGCCCTCGGCAGTCGCATGCACTCGACCAATTCCAATGCCTATCCATGGCGGATTTGCGTTTACGCGTGATACCCATCCGGCTGTCATAAAGTTAGCCCTGCCCTTAAGCATGCAGCCAACCAAAGTCACCGGCATCGGTATAAACACATTGTTATCTATTTTAATATTATTCATTAATAACCTCCTTTGTTGACGAGTAATTAATATAGCTATTTGGTGTTTTCCTAACTCCTGTACAATGATAAATCAATACTCAAAAAGTTAAGACTTGCCGCGGCGTTTTGGTTTTTCCGGCGCAAAGAGGCTGGTGTATTTTAATGAGACTCAAATTTTACAAACGCAGTGTAGTAAAATTTGTAAGTCGAATTATCCCACATGCGCAGCCATGTGGGACAGGTTTGTAAGTTGAATTGTCCCAGGCGCGGAGCGCGGTGGGATATGTCATTTAGCACCTTCAACTATCTTTATTTCCTCCGGCGTCAGTTCGTAAAGTTCATAAACCAGTTTGTCAATCTGCTTGTCGGTTGCGTCAATCTGCCGCTGAATCAATGTTTGTTCATGGCCGGTCTTTACATATACTCTACCATTTATAATTCAGATAGTTCACTTTTATAACGCAACCTTATGCCTTTCCACATTTCTTCGGGCTTAGGTACAAAAATGGCCTTGTTTCGAAATCCTTTAACTTTTTCACCGACAGCTACGAGATTACCTGAGAACCAACCACTTTTTTCCAAATATCGTAGTGTGCCATCAACTTTATGTAAATAGACACCAATAATCTTAGGATGGGCTGGCCATGGGATATTTTTATCTAATATTCCATGTGAACGGTTGATCCAAATGCCTGACGCTTTCTTGATTACCGCGCAGATAATTTTACGAATTAAATCCCTATTTTCAGAATCTTCTGGATATAAAAGCACTACTCGAATATTCAGCCTCGGCATACCAGATGTACTAATATTTTTAATAGATCTTATACGATAGCGCCCCACCCATAATCTTATTCCATGCATTGCCCATTGCTTGTTTAAGTCGTCAACTGTCAACTTCATAAATGAGGAGAACAATAATCTAAAAGTTTTTATTTTACGTGATAGATTTTTTTCATCAAACCACAGCAATTGCGTATCGTCAAAAGCTTCATTGACTCTATCTAAGGGGGCATCTTCATTCAATAATATTTTTAGTTTTTCTGGCAAAATAATTAGAAGAGAATTCACTGCTTTTCCATGATCAATTTGTATTAGAAAACGATTGTAATTTGAAGCTCCGTTTTGAATTAGATGCGCAGAAATACGCAATGCGTCAGCCATAACAATTGTGCGTGCTTTGAAAGAACTCTTTATTGCAATATGTAATTGTCGGCCAATCCGATAGTTTTCTGACTCGACGCTGCCGATAATTTCTAGGCCTGGTCGTTCGATTCCAGCGGCTGCTAACTGAGTTATTATTGGCGAGGGTATTACAGATGTATCAGCGCTGTTTAACTTTTTTGAGTTACGAGCGAAAAATAAAATAATACCTATTGCCAGAGCATTTGAGGTACGCTGTAATTGGTCAAACTCAGAAAGAAATTGATCTGCTAACAATTCATTAGAAAAATCGTCTTTTTGTTTTAGTCCGTATTTAATAGTAAATCCATCGAAACAAACTTCGCCATGCGCAATTGCATTCCTGATATGCTCTACATATCCAGTCAATATATTACTGTACCCCTTGCTCTTGATCAGTTGAACAGCACCATGGAGATCAAAATGTCCTTCAACTGTTTTCTTTTTCAGGATTGACCAATAAACTTCTAATAAGTTTCCAAAAATATGCTCTGCGTAACGAAGATATTCAGGATGATATTCTGTCGCAATTTTTATTAAGTCTAGAGGATTGCTAAGGGATAACTGATCTTCATAATCTGCCAAATTGGACCGTCTTAAAAGATTTTCAATACCAGATCCAAGTTTAACTGATCTTTTTTCAATAGCCGCAACTGTTCGCTGAATATCAAGTTCAAGAATAGACAAGCAACATTCTACTAAATTTGCATCCCAATATCTCCAAGGCGTATATGTAATAAAACGAAATAATAAGCGAGGCCATAGTGGTGAAATATCATTAG
Organism: Smithella sp.; assembly: GCA_049517435.1. GTDB lineage: Bacteria > Desulfobacterota > Syntrophia > Syntrophales > Smithellaceae > Smithella. The sequence goes on from JBEKRZ010000007.1 coordinate 82,239, forward strand.
GTAAATATTTTGAGAAACGACTTCTACCATCACGTTCTTTGATTTCTGCGGTAGCACGTCCGAGAACATCGTTGTCCAGAAAATTTTTCAAAGACACCTCTGTCATTATGTCCCTTCTACGATGGCGATTTCGGCGGGCGTGAGGTCATAGAGTTCATAAACCAGTTTGTCAATCTGCCGGTCGGTCAAATCAATCTGACGCTGGAGCAGTGTTTGCTCATGGCCGGTTTTGGCTTCGGTCAGTTGTTTGTTCAGGACAAGCATCTGCTCGACGAGTTGCACTATGTTATCATGCATTTTCTTTTCGTTTGATATTGAAAAATCGATAGTACGAACAGGGAAACGTTTGCAGTCCTTTATAAGAATCTTCTGAAATCTCATCTTAAATTCATCAAGAAATTTTTTTCTGTGATAAAATGTCACTAATTTACTATTTAACACTCCCAGTATATATTCAAGATGCATATCAGATTTTACTAAGAGATTAAAAGCATTCTGCGTGTTATACAGTTCATCGTCTGTAATAGTTGCCCATATGCGCTTAGTAGTCCAATCAATTATCTGCTTAACGAGAATTCTCTTTTTTATAAAAAAACGCTGTTCTCTAGGTGCACCAAGCCATGGACCATAACTAATCCATTGATTACCATTCCACGTAACTTTATAACGCACTACATCATTCCCAGCCAAAAGCTTCTTATATGTTTTGTCTTTTTTATGGTCTGAATGAAAAACTTTATTAGATATTTGCTGTTCAGAATGACCTTTATATTTATCATAAGGTGTTATTCCTAATGAAAAATAAGCACAATCCTCAAGTGGCATAGATTTAGCTTCGCATTTCTTTATTATAATATCTTCAATATGATTTATGCTAAATGACCAAATGTAATCCTCATTATTTTCCCAAATTGACTGAGAAATTCTTCCATGTATGTGTGCATCAGTAGATTTAATGTTTGAAATCCTTTCATAACCAGCGTAACCAATTAATTCCACTAAGTCCGATTTTGCATTTTTATTCTGAACAACAATTATAGCTGTGTCTACTTTTACATCACCGGCACTTACGCCAAAAGACTCATTTGGTAATCGAACAATGTTAGTTACTTGATAATGCTTAATAATAAACTCTCTTAAGGCTTTATATGAATCTTGTGTTAATAATGCAGTAGGGATAATCATAGAATAATTAAAGTGCTTTGCATTAGAAATTTCGAGAGACTTTTCTATAAATACAGCAAATAAGTTAATTCTGTTATTTGCTGTTTTATATGTTTTAAATATATATTGTACATCGTTTATGGGTAAGCCCTTTATATCGACATACGGCGGATTACCAATCACCGCGTCAAACCCGCCTACTTTGAAAATTTCCGGGAACTCCGCCTGCCAGTCGAATACGTTGACGCGTTGTGCTTCCTCGTTATCCAGCAGATTCATTTGTTTGCCTTCGTAAAAATCCGGCCCTATGAGCGAATTGCCGCACTTGATGTTGCCGCCCAAGTTAGGCAACGCCCGCTCGTGAAAAAGCATTATCTGTCGGTTGAGTGTTTCCGCTGTTTCGTCTTCCAGCACTTTGAGCAAAAGCGAGAGCTTGGTGACTTCCACGGCCTGAATGTCAATATCCACGCCGTAAATGTTATTGAGCAAAATTCTTTTGCGCTCGGCGGTGGTCAGATGCCACGCCCCGCCGTATCCTTGATAAAGAATGGGCTTTTTGGCTTTGGCGTGTTTTTCCGGATTGTTTTCGGTGTACCACTTCAAATGCCAATCGAGAAGACACTGATAAGCGCCCAGCAGAAATGAACCGGAACCGCAGGCTGGATCGAGGATGCGCAGTTTCTCCGCCGTTTTCGGCGTTTTGCCCTCTAATAGTTTCCCCACGGTATTATTGACGATGTAATCAACAATGTAAGTCGGCGTGTAGAAAACGCCGCCCGCTTTTTTGACTTCCGGCTTATCTTCCACCACGGCACGGTGATCGCTGGTGAGCCGAATAACCTTGCCTAAGAATTGCTCATAGACCTGCCCCAGGATATCGGCGGGCAAAACGGAAAACTCATAAGGTGAATCGGGGTAATACAGGCGCTTGAGAATTTCCTTGAGCGGCTTGTCGTCAATTACAAGCTTTGTTGTCAGGTTATCGGGCGGCTCCACTTCGTCTTTTTCATGCCGGAAATGAAAGAGGCCGGAGTTGTAGCGGTCGTCAGCCTTGTAGAAAAGTTCCTGCAGGCGGCCATAAGTATTGCTGCCGTTGCAAAGCGAGCGCAGGGAGCCATAGTCTTCAATGCCTCTGTCTTCGGCAATGCGTAAAAAGATGACACGGTCAATGGTGCGCTGGACGGAGTCGTTTAGTTCGCGCACGCTCAGCGTGTTGCGCAAGGCGATGTTGCGGGCGAGCGCATCGCGCCAGTTCTCTATCTCCGTCAGAAAGGCGCTGTCCACTTCGGACGTGCCCCGCTTGGCTTTGCTGGATTCGGCATACTTGTCGAATGAGCCTTTGAGAATCGTATCCTTGGAAAAAACGGCGGCGATTTCGTCCCATTTGTCGGCATACTGGCGATAGGTATAATAAATGATGCGGGCTTTGTCGGCCTTGTCTTTTTGATCCGGCCTGATGCGGCAGTCATAGACGGCGAATTCTTCAAAGTCGGTAATGATGGAAAGCGGCAGCTTTGCCGACCAGGCGTAACGCCTGATCTGAAAAGCGGCGGCGGGCTCGTCTTTGAGATTGACGGAAGGCTTTTTGGCTTCGACAAAAAACTTGCGCTGTCCGCCTATGCGGAAGGAATAATCCGGCGCTTTGGTGACGCCGCTGACTTTTACAGCGTCTTCATGGATGACGTCCTTGTAGGTTTCGGCATTACCTGCTTTATTGTTGACATCCCAGCCCAACGCCTCGAAAAAAGGATCAATAAATTCACGCCGGACTTGTGTCTCGTTGTATTTGCCGGATTCGTAAGCTTCAATGTTGCGGTCGAATCTTTCAATCAGCTCCAGAATTATTTGCGGTACGGACATTAACGCTCCTTTGTGACAAAGCTTCTACGCGGCTATTTTCAGTTTAATTTGACTCCCTTTATTCTGTAAAATATTAATGTGAGATTTATTGTAAAGGTTGTTAATGTTCCCGATTAGATAACTCTTTTGGTATAATTTGTAAATAATAAAAATATGATATGAGCCACAGAATGTTACTCTTCTAAAGATTTAATAATCAAAGATGCTGTGGCTGTATTTGTGGCTAATGGAATATTATGAACATCACATATACGCATCAGCATAAAAATATCGGGATCATGCGGGTGGTTTCCTAACGGGTCACGCAGGAATATAACGGCCTGAACTTTTCCGTCAACTACATCAGCGGCAATCTGGGCATCACCGCCAAGAGGGCCTGAATTTTTTTTCTCAACTTTCAACCCTGTCTTTTCAATATGACTGCCGGTAGAACCTGTAGCGACTAAGTTATATTTTTTTAGTATCTCTAAATTGTCTTTTACGAAGGCAACCATTTCCGCTTTCTTTCCATCATGTGCTATTATGGCTATGGTTTTCATTGTAGCTCTTTTAACCTCTCTTATAATCATTAAGTTTAATTAGTAGAAAAATGCCACACCTTTTTTTATAATAACTTCCATTTTACGGAATAATTATAATAATTTCGGTCTTGTATGTCAATCACGAATATTATCCCCCAAAGCAATCCGTGGGGGATAACCCCCAATAGTCTCTGGCTACGAAATAAATTCAACTAAAAGATATTACCGCACTTCATTCGTAATATCTGAGTTTCATTAAAACTTTGGTCCCTGATCCCGCTCCGCTCCGCTTCGGGGATAGTTCGACTTACAAATTTTAATGCTCTACGCTTTTAAAATTTGAGTCTCACTATGAATCGAAGTCCTGCGTTTTCGTTGATTTTGGCTGGTAGTTTTGTTGCCTGTATAAATTACATATGGTCTATAATAATTGATACAACACCCCTTGACATTAACAAAAAGCAGCTTTATAATAGAACCATAAAGACGCTGCAATGCGAAAGGCTTGAATTATTTCTCTGCGATATGAAAGATATTTCAATCATTCACTGGGAGGTAAAAAGAAAAGCATTTCGGAATATTTGTGGTGAACATGAACTGCCCGAAAGGACGGTAATTAAATAGGCTGACTACAGCCTAGGAATAAGCAAGCATTGCGGCGTTCTTTGATATTAAATTCAAGTTCTTTGAAAGATAAGCATAAAAAAGGTTTTATGCAGTCGAGATTCTGCGGTGCGCGTATTGAGTCTATATCTACTGGACGTTAACGAAAAAGAAATTACAGAGTCTTTGTGGTGATTATCACCCTTGAAAGACCAAGAATTTAAACGATAGACTCCAGTGAAAAGACAAGACGGCATTTGCGGATCTCGTTGGCCCCCCGTAAGAGATATATTTCATCGGGGGGCTTTTTTGTGAAACAACAATTCCGAAAGTGCAGCGCATGGAAATTGGTAAGTTGAACAATCCCCTTAACAAAGTGGATGGGGATAATGAGACCCAAGTTTCAGAAACAAACTGTAAATCTTTCTTCCTGAAGTCAGTAAATCGTCAACCTCGACAAAGATTATGATGAAAAATTAATGATTTCATGGTATTTTTTCCACGAAAAAGCAGGCGTTATCATCCATTATTAATTGGATTTAAAAGAAAGTGATTTTCAAAAAGAAATGAAAGGAGAAAGATGATGAAGAGATTTGCTACGGCGTTAATTATATTACTGCTGGCAGCGGGGTTGGTCTATGCAAAGGATTACGTGGTCATGAAAAAGGCGGGGAGCTACACGGTTCAGGTAAAGCTGGACAAGAATCCACCCATTACCGGTCAAAATAAGATGGAGATAAGCATCAAGGATGACAAAGGGGACAATGTAACCGATGCCACGGTAGTTGTGGAATATATCATGCCCGCCATGCCGGGGATGCCGGCCATGAATTACAAGGCAAAAGCCGAATTGAACGGTAGCCGATATCTGGCAAATGTCAATTTTTCCATGTCGGGAGCCTGGGCAGTTAATATCAAAATCACACGTGCCGGAAAGACACAGGCGGTAAAACTCAATGTGGATGTCAGTTAAGACTATACGCACGTTTATTGTGAGACTCAAATTTCAAAAACGAAGTGTATTGAAATTTGTAAGTCGAACAATCCCGCACAGCAGAGGGTATAATACCCCGCAGCTTGCTGCCGAATTGTTTCCAAAGCTTGTTTTGGGGTTCATACCCGTGATTTTCGCCATGGCGGTCTTTCTTCTGGGAACATCTGCCTTTGCTCAGGAGTTAAAGCTCTCCGGCCTTATTGAAGAGGCCTTGAAGAACAGCCCTGAAATTAAGGCTTCGCTCTCGAAGATAGAGGCCGCCAGGTATCGTATTCCCCAGGCGACGAGTCTTCCTGATCCCATGTTTTCGTTCGGCTATCAGAACGAGGGATTTGACAGATACTCATACGGCGAAGAACAGGGTTCTCAGTGGATGTTTTCGGCATCGCAGCAGTTTCTTTTCCCCGGCAAGCGTTCGCTGAAAGGGGAGATGGTGCAGCGGGACGTCGAAAGCATGGAAGCCATGCATGAACTCCTGAGACTGAAAACTGCAGCACGAGTTAAAGAACTTTATTTTGATCTCTTTCTGGCCTACAAGAATATCGACCTGTTCAAGGACAAACGAAATTTGTTCCTCAGGATAGAAGATCTGACGCTGGCCCGCTATGCGGCAGGTCGTGCCATACAGCAAGAGGTACTCATGGCGCAGACGGAAAAATATATGCTTCTGGAAAAAGAAGAAATGCTCAAGCAAAAAATACAGTCTCTGGAAGCTATGCTTATGGCCGCGATAGGAAGAGAAAAAGGACCGCCTCTGGGAAGGCCGGGTGAACCAGTGTATCAACCCTTCTATCTCAATGCGAATGAGGCCGTGAAAACAGCTCTCAACAATTCTCCTGAAATAAAATCACGGAATAAAATAATAGAAGCAGCTGACACCAGACTCCGAATGGCACAGAAAGAGTATTATCCGGACTTAAGTATTAACGCATCGTATTTCAACCGCTCACGTGATTTTAAGGATATGTGGAGTGCGACGGCAACGATAAACATCCCTCTGTTCTTCAAAACGAAGCAGGAACCGGCAGTTATGGAGGCGAAGGCTTCTTATTCACAGGCGAAACAAGAACTGGATGCTGTAAAGCTGATGATTTCGGCGGCCATACAGGATAATATCTCTATGCTCAGATCATCAGAAAAGCTCATGGATCTTTATACGAGCGGTTTGATCCCCAAGAACACCCAGGATTTTGACCTGGCTCTATCGGAATACACCAATGGAAGGACAGACTTGATTGTCGTGATTTCCCGTCTCAAGACCCTATTGGATTATGAAATACTTTACTGGAATCAATTTGTGGAAAGAGAAAAAGCCATTGCGCGACTTCATGCGATTACGGAAGGCTTGGCTTCAGTGCCGGGAGGTGAGAATAAATGAAAGAACGTAATTTTCTCGCGGCGTTGGTTGTAAGCTTTACAAGCTGTATATTATTTTTTCTGAGCTTTATATTTTCAATGCCTGTTTTTGCCCAGGGGCATGCCGAACATTCTGCGCAGTCCCCGGCGGCGGTGAAAAATCAGAAGGCTGCAAATCCTCAAGATCCACAACCGGCTTCACAGGAAGAAACGACAGAAGAAGTACCGCAGGTGGAAATTTCATCCCAACAGCAGCAGCTCATCGGAGTCAAGACCGTCAAGGTTTCTCTGAAAGACATCCACAAAGTCATTCGCACGGTAGGACGTATTGAGGCCGATGAACGGAAGCAAGCTACAATCAATACGAAGGTCGAGGGCTGGCTTGAGAAACTCCACATAGATTACACGGGGCGCTACGTCAAAAAAGGAGAGCCGCTGGTGGAGATTTACAGCCCGGAGCTCCTGGCAACGCAGCAGGAATTCCTGGGAGTCTTAAAATGGGCAAAACAATCGGGCGATAAGAAGAATGATGACTCGCTCAGCCTTATGCTGGCAAAGGATGCTGGCGCCGCGCTGGATGCGGCAAGGCAAAGGCTGCGGCTCTGGGATATATCGGAAGACCAGATCAAACAAATTGAACAGACGGGCAAGCCTATTCGCACGTTAACTTTATACAGCCCCGTCAGTGGATTTGTTACGCAGAAGATGGCCGTTCAGGGAATGAAAGTCATGCCGGGGGAAAAGCTTTTTGACATCTCCGATCTCTCCGATCTCTGGATCATCGCCGATATTTACGAATACGAACTGCCCTTTGTGAAAGTCGGCCAGCCGGCCCGGATTACTCTCAGCTATTTTCCGGGGAAAGAACTATCGGCAAAGATTGATTATATCTATCCCACCATTTCAGCAGATACCCGGACGGCGAAGATCCGCTTAACGCTTCCCAATCCGGGAGGCCAGTTGAAACCTCAAATGTTTACGAATGTGGAAATAAAGATAAGCCTTGGTAAGAAGCTCGTCATTCCGGAATCAGCAGTGATCGATACCGGTACATCGCAGATAGTCTATATTGAAAAAGGAGAAGGCGCCTTTGAACCTCGTGAGGTAGAGCTTGGCCTGCGGGCTGACGGCGCGGTGGAAGTGTTGCGTGGGATCAAAGCCGGAGAAAAGGTGGCCACTTCGGCCAATTTCCTGATCGATTCCGAAGCTCAACTCAAAGGGGTGAAGCCTCTTCCCAACCCTTAATAAGGCGAAAGGTCTTCCTGTGATCGCTAAAATAATAGAATTCAGCGCCCGCAATAAATTCGCAGCCTTTCTCATGATGGCCATGGCCATTATCTGGGGTTACTGGGCCGTGAAGAACACGCCTCTTGACGCCCTTCCAGACCTGAGTGATACGCAAGTGATCATTTATACGGAATGGACGGGGCGCAGCCCTGATCTGGTGGAGGATCAGATCACCTATCCGATTACTTCCACATTGCTCGCCGCTCCGAAGGTTCAGGCGGTGCGCGGTTTTTCATTCTTAGGCAGTTCCTTCATCTACGTCATTTTCGAAGAAGGTACGGATATCTATTGGGCCAGAAGCCGTATCTTAGAATATCTCCAGGCAGTGAAGAACAAAATTCCTTCCGATGTGAACCCCGTTCTTGGTCCCGATGCGACGAGCCTTGGCTGGGGATTTTCTTACGCCGTCGTCGATGAGACAGGCGGGCATGATCTCTCCGAACTGCGCAGCATTCAGGATTATATCATCAAGCTGGGACTGGAAAGTGTACCCGGCGTTTCCCAGGTGGCGAGCATTGGCGGTTTTGTAAAGCAGTACCAGATAACAGTCGATCCTAACCGCCTTCTTGCCTACAATATCCCCATTACGAAGGTCATGGAAGCAGTTAAAAAGAGCAACCAAGATGTAGAAGGACGTGTCCTTGAACTATCCGGCGTGGAATACATGATCCGGGGGCGGGGATACGTCAAAGGACTTCAAGATCTGGAGAGTATCGCCGTGGGCGCAAACTCCGGCGGAACGCCAATCTATTTAAAAGATGTGGCCCGTATCCAACTTGGACCGGAAATACGCAGAGGGCTTGCAGAATTGGACGGCAAGGGAGAAGTTGCCGGCGGGATTGTAATTGTCCGGACAGGTGAAAATGTCTTGAATGTGATCGAGCGGGTTAAGGCAAAGATCAACAGAGACCTTGCGCCTAGTCTTCCAAAAGGCGTAAAAATTATCACAACCTATGACCGGTCAGACCTGATCAAGCGCTCCATGTCTACCCTCAAAGAGGAGATTATCAAACTGCTCATAGCGGTGAGCGTGGTTTGTCTGGTCTTTCTTTTTCACCTGCCCAGCGCCCTAGTAGTTATCGTCACACTGCCCATCGCCATTCTTATGGCCTTTATCAGTATGTATTATCTGGGTGTTACTTCCAACGTTATGAGTCTCTCCGGCATCGCCATCGCCATCGGCGCTATGGTGGATGCCGCTATCATCATGGTGGAAAATGCCCACAAGAAGCTTGAAGAGTGGGAACATCAGGGGAAGCCGGGGAACCGCGTGGATGTCATTATCGACGCTGCCAAAGAGGTGGGACCATCTCTTTTCTTTTCACTCCTCGTTATTACTGTGGGATTCCTTCCCGTGTTTACGCTACAGGCCCAGGCGGGGCGTCTGTTCAAGCCTCTGGCCTACACGAAGACCTTCGCCATGCTCTTCTCCTCTTTCTTGGCTGTCACTCTGACGCCAGTGCTGATGACTCTGTTCATCCGGGGTAAAATTCGGCCGGAAGAAAAAAATCCCATCAGCATCTTCCTGCACAAAATTTATGAACCCGTCGCCAGGCTTGCCTTGCGATTTAAAAAGACGGTTATTGTTGCCGCCGTCATTATTCTGATTTTGACGATTTACCCATTTATGAAACTGGGTTCGGAATTTATGCCGCCGCTTTATGAAGGATCTCTCTTTTATATGCCGGTGACCATGCCCGGAGCATCCATTTCCGAAGTATCCTCCTTGTTGCAGATACAAGATACGATACTGAAAAAAATCCCCGAGGTCGAGCAGGTCTTCGGGAAGGCCGGGCGGGCGGAAACCGCCACAGACCCGGCTCCGCTGGAAATGTTCGAGACGGTAATCAACCTGAAGCCGGAATCCCAGTGGCGCAAAGGGATGACGGTAGAAAAACTAAAAGACGAGATGAATGATGCTCTAACCATCCCCGGCGTGGCCAATTCATTCACCATGCCGATCAAAGCCCGCATCGACATGCTGGCTACAGGCATTAGGACACCCGTCGGGATCAAAATTCTGGGGCCGAATCTGGAAGAAATTGAAAAAATAGGCCTGGCCCTGGAGCATCATTTAAAAGACATCCCCGGTACGCGAAGCGTCTATGCGGAGCGGGTGACAACAGGTTACTTCCTGGATATCGCCATAAAGCGCGATGAGGCTGCAAGATATGGTCTTACCGTGGACGATGTGGGCGAAGTGATTCAGACGGCCATCGGGGGCATGAATCTGACAGTGACCGTTGAGGGACGGGCGCGGTATCCTGTCAATATTCGCTATCCCCGAAATTTGCGCAACGATGTGGAGCAACTCAAGCGGATTCTAGTGCCGGTCATGATGACCAATCGTGCCGTACCGGCTCCGCCTGCACCAGGTGGTATGGCAACACAGCAGCAGGTTACGCAGATCCCCCTGGGCGAGGTGGCGGATTTCAAGATCGTTAAGGGTCCAACGGCCATCAAAAGCGAAGAAGGACTTCTTACCGCTTATGTCTTCGTTGACTTTTCAGGACGTGACATGGGCGGCTATGTGGAGGAGGCAAAGCAAAAAGCATCGACGCTGAAGATCCCTGAAGGCTACCGGCTTATCTGGAGCGGGGAATATGAAAATCTGACAAAGACCCATGAGCGGCTGAAGATGGTCATTCCTCTGACCCTTTTCATCATATTCATTCTCCTTTACCTGAACACGAGATCAACGGTCAAAACAATGATTGTGCTTCTTGCTGTTCCCTTTTCCCTCGTGGGGTCCTTCTGGTTTCTGTATCTGCTCAATTATAATATGAGCATCGCTGTCTGGGTGGGGATTATTGCGCTCGCCGGGCTTGATGCGGAGACGGGTGTGGTCATGCTTCTCTATCTTGATCTTGCCTATGAGAAGTGGAAAAAAGAAGGAAGAATGGCAAAGGCGGCCGATTTGAAAGAGGCCATCATGTATGGCGCAGTGAAAAGAATTCGTCCCAAAATCATGACGGTGAGCGTAATTTTGGCGGGACTGATTCCTATCATGTTCAGCTACGGCACCGGCGCCGACGTCATGAAGCGGATTGCCGCGCCCATGGTTGGTGGTGTGATAACCTCGACCATTCTCGAATTGATCATTTATCCTGCAATCTACATGATCTGGCGCGGCCGGAGATTAGCGAAAGATTAAGAACTTATCCGAATGAATATTTCTATTAGTAATCGTCAATTCTGAAAACTTTCCGCAATTGAAGCTTTGTAGGTAAAACAAGTAATCGACTTCTTCCTGTAATGTTGTTCTTTTTATTTTCCCAATTCATACAACATTTCAATTAGTAATGAACAAAATTCCTGAACTTTAACTTAACATGTGGTATAAGTATTTTTGGCAGGTCAAAATTGAACGTAAAAAGGAGGAATAATAAAAATGCGCTGGCATCATTACCTTTCTTACTTTTTTGGCGGTGCCTTTCTCGCCAATGCTATCCCACATTTTGTAAACGGTGTTATGGGGCATCCATTTCAAAGCCCTTTTGCTTCCCCACCGGGCCAAGGGTTGTCTTCCGCAACGGTGAACGTGCTGTGGGGCGCCTTCAACCTCATTATGGGCTACTTACTCGTATGCCGTGTCGGAACCTTCGAGTTACGCCGGACGAAGCATGTCCTTGTTGCGGGATTGGGTGCATTGCTAATGGCATTTATATTGTCCCGAGCATTTGGGCGGTTCTACGGGGGCATCTAAGAGAATCTTTATGTTTAGATGAGCGAGGGAAAGTTTAACGGCGTACTACTTGCTTTCTTCGGCTTTTTCTGCAAGCGGTATGACGATGGAGCCATGTTCGATAAAGCCAAGTTTATCAGACATGACGAAACTTAGCGACTTCCCGCAAAACTATATGGTAAAGAATAATGAAGGAGAACGATTATGCCTAAAAAAAGAATAATAAAATATGCACTATTAGTATTTATCCTCTTCGTTTCGACAACTTTTGCCGAGACACAAGAAATAAAAGAACATATAGTAATCAAAGGAGATAACCTTTGGAATATCACGAAGCAGGATTTGAACGATCCCTTCCTATGGCCCAAAGTCTGGAAAGAAAATCCAGAAATAGCAAACCCGAACTTGATCTATCCCAACCAGATCATCAAGATTCCTCTTTATCTTATTCAAAAGGAAAATAGCGAAGAGGAAGCCACGACCAAACCGACAACGGCATCTCAAGAATCTGCCATCATCGCGGACCAACGCTCTAACGGAATAGATGAAAAAACCACCCCGAAACCCACAACGGTATCTCAAGAATCTGCCAGTGTCGCAGACCAGCGCTATAAAGGAATAAAAGGATTTGTTTTGCAGGACGGGACAGTTATTGAGGGACAAATAATAATCATGAATGCTGAGATCGTAAAGATTCGCACAAAAGATGGGAATGTACTGTCATATTCTTTTATAAAAGAAGTTGAGTATTTTATTCACGAATAAGAAATATGATTATAGAAATTAGTAATCGCTGAAGGCGACCCTGCCAATAAAATTTCAAAAAAGACAAGTGGCCAAGATTTTCTTGACATACAAGCGTGGCTATCTTATCCTCGCTTCCAGTAAAAGCAAGTTCTTATCAAACTAGAATATAATTCCCGCCGGGCAATTGAAGACACTTACGGAGGAAGCGCGCCGGGAACTAAACAGGCCGTTGTTTGTCTAAGTTCGATATAATATTTTCTTGGGAGAGTAAGCTTGTGAAGCAAATAAATCTTAAAACAGTCATACGAAGAGTCCTTGGTTTTGTAAACTTCAGCACCATGATAAAGCTGACACTCTGGTGGCTTTGGTTTAGGCGTGATCGAGTGTTTTTCATATTTGAAGGCCATGAATACAAGTATCGGGAGGTTTATCAGCAATCCCGGCGTTACGCGCGGTTTTTTCTTAGCGTAAGAAAAAAATTGGTGGACAGCGGAAGGATGGACAAAAATAAGCGGCTCTCTTTCGGTGTCTATATGGACAATACTCCTGAATTTCTCTTTGCCTCTTTTGGTGCGGGACTGAGTAATTCCATTTTGTTTGCGATCAACTCCGGATTCCGGGGCGAAACACTCGCCAAGGTCATGGATCAGGCCCAAATAGCATTTCTGATTATCAACGAAAGTACCTTAAAAGAAGTTGGGGATGTAATAAAAAATGTGCAGGTTATCGGTCCTGAAAATATTTATGCCATCGGTGATAAGAAATCTTTTCAATCAAAAGGATTCCAATCCCTAGAGGACGCGGTTGAAGAAGCCCAGAGTGTTATAGTGCCTGAAAGCTATCGGGTCAAGGTGGATAATTTCAGCCCGGTTATTGTGATCTATACTTCGGGCACATCGGGGATGCCCAAGGGTGTGCCCTGCACGCATATCAAAATGGTAGGCGCGGGCTTTGTGGTGCAGTCCGCGGTTCGTCTTAACAAAAATGACCGGGGTTACATTTCGATGCCTTTGTTTCACTCCAACGCCTGGTATATCGGCATCCTGCCACAGATGATCGTGGGCGGCAGTTTTGTTCTCAAACGGCGTTTTTCCGCCAGCGCCTTTGAAGAAGATATGCTCGCTCATGGGGTGACCTTTCTTAACTATGTCGGTCAGCCGCTCCATTACATCATTGACTCTCTGGAGCGTAAATACGGCAGCGGCGAAGCAATAGAAGCCGCGCTGGCCAAACACCCGCACAACAAGTTCCGCAGTGCCTACGGCAACGGCGCTACTGTTAACGACCGCATAAAACTTAAACGCTATCTGGGAATGGGACATATTTATGAAATCTACGGCTCCACCGAGGCGGTCATCACCACGGCCAATCGTCCCGGCGATCCGATTGACTCGGTCGGCAAGATGGATTCGTCTATCCGTATATTGGATGAAGAGGGTCGGGAATGTTCGCCGGGGATAACAGATGCGAGCGGCGCACTCACTAATTATGACAAAGCCGTGGGCGAGATATGTCGCAAGGTAGGCGAGAACAATCTCAGGTTCGAAGGGTATTTCGGCAATACAGGGGCAACCAATCAGAAATTCCGTGACGGCTGGTATCATTCGGGAGATTTAGGTCATATCAGGATTATGAACGGAAAACGCTATATGTTCTTTAACGGCCGCACGGATGACTGGATTCGCAAGGACGGAGAAAATTTTTCGGCGGAGGATGTCCTTACCTACGCACAGAACATACCGGCCGTAGATTGCGCCATTGCCTATGGCGCGCCCTGTGAAGTTTCCGATGAGAAAGTTATGATTACCGTCCAACTTAAGGATGGCGTGGTATTTGAACCGGATAAAGTTCACGCGTGGTTTATCAAACAGCAGGAGGAAGGCGGAATGGATCCCAAGTGGATGCCTGATTATATCCGCATTATCAAAAGTTTTCCCGTTACCGATACCCAGAAGATCATGGTGCGGCCGTTCAAGCGCGAAAATTTTAATATTGAAGGCAATCCCGGCATGCAGATTTATTTCAGACAGCGCGGCGATAATACCTATCGCCAACTCACGCTTGATGAGTTTGGTAAAATCAAGGATGCTTTCAGGTTGAATGGCCGTGAAACAATTTTACAGGTATAATCAACAACAGAAACAAGACTTAATTGGACAACATCTGTTAAGTTAAGTATAGGTCGGAACATATAAAAAGTGAAATAGAAAAATAACGATTGGGAAATGAAAATTCTTAACTGGTTTTTCGTTTATCTTTCTTCAGATCTTCAACTAATTGGCCCAGGAGCTTTAACTGTTCTTCTTGAATGGTAATCAGCCCCTTCCACTGCTCCTGCTTTAGTGAATCAACTTTCTCATGAAGAGCAATTATTTCCAGTTCCGCCTTCAAATTGACTTCATAGTCGTGTTCCGCGCTCAGTCTATCTTTATAGGCCTGCCGATTTTGAGACATCATAATAATTGGAGCTTGAATAGCGGCAAGCATGGATAAAATCAGATTTAAAAATATATATGGATATGGATCAAAAGAACCGTTCCTAAGTTTAATTAGAATGAACGAATTCAGGACAATCCATCCAACCAGCACAATCATAAATATTATGATAAAAGCCCATGATCCCCCAAATGAAGCGACCTTATCGGCCATCCTCTGGCCAAAAGTCAATTGTTCGGAATAGTCTTGAATTACATTTGTCGAAATAGGGGTTCTTTCTGTTATATGATGAGCAACGTGCTTTTCTTGTTTACTAAGCTTTTCATATTCAGAGCTAAAAAGCTTTTCAGCCGTATCGCGTACTTTCTTATCCATTGAGTTATCCCTTCGCGGCTTTAGCCGCCGATATTTGATTTCCTTTATTTCTTGATTATGGCTTTACGAACGCATCAATGTTGAAAGCATGTTTGTGAAAACATCAGGCGTGATACTGATGTCTCCCGTAAACGGATAATCCATGGCCATAACTGTAAAAAGGATAATGGCAATCAGCGTCGCCAGCAATGATACCATGATCAAATGCGGAACAATATTTTCCGTACCAAACAACATTGTGAATGCGATGGTAATAAAGCTTCCGGCAAAAAGCACAAAATAAAGAAGTGGATGAATGCCTGTGCTGGCATAGACAATGCGCTGCCGCCTCATTTCAGCCGCTTGATTCAATTTCTTCACTGATTCCGCAAAAAATATTTTTTGCGTTTCATTTTTCGGTTGATAACCGCTGTAGAGTTCCCACAATTCTCCCTGTATCTTCTGCACGCTTGGACTCCTCTGGCCTTTGGCCATAGTCTGCCACTCTTCGTTGGTAATAGCTTTTACATAATCTGTCAGCTCGCTTTTCAGCTCGGCGCGAAATTCGGCGGGAAAAGGTGTTGAATCGCGATACAGCGCTGCGATGCAGTTAGCCTCATTGACCGTAACATCTTGTGCCTTATCGAAATCCTGCCACGTAACGATGACTATAAAAGCAAGAAGGACCGCGTAAGTTACGCCGATGGTGGCAAATATAAAACCGGCAATATCGTTATGGGGTTTGCATTTATAATGCGGATAATATTTCCGGATAATAAGCAAACCTGTTATCGATATGGAAACATAGAGAACAACCATAAGAAGGCAAAAAAACCATGACGGTATGTGTACAAGCAATATTTGGATAAAAGGCATAATTTTTTTCCTGAGAGCATTATGGGGCCAAAGTTCCCCAAATAGTACCGGTATCAGACGTGTTTATTCAACCACGCGATCACATCATTGAAAACCTCTTCGCGGTTAATCTCATTGAGCATCTCGTGGCGACCATTTTCATAGAATTTAAGAGTCAAATCGCCGATGCCCGCGTCTTTCAGCGCATTGTCTACCTGGCTCACACCTTTTGTATTCGCACCCACGGGATCTTTTGCGCCAGAAAAAATATAAATGGGCAGGTTCTTCGGTATCTTCGCGATATTTTCTTTCTTGTTGATATAGCTTATGCCCCCCAGCATATCGCAGAAAAAACCCGCCGTAAAGACCGCACCGCACCAAGGATCACCTATGTATTTGTCCACTTCGGCGTTGTCCCGTGAAAGCCAGTCATAGTCCGTCCGGTTGGGCTTAAAGGCGCCGTTGAACGCGCCAAACGAGAGTTTGTTCATAATTTCGCTCTTTGCTTTTTTCCCGTGAATCTTCGCGTCCATCTTCGCGATGAAAAGGCCAATCTTTCCGAGGGCGCCCGGATCGCCGCCCGTGCCCGAGAGGATAAGCCCCGAGAGCTCACTGGCGTAAAGCATCGAGTAATGGCGTGAGAGGAACGAGCCCATGCTGTGGCCAAAGAGGAAAAACGGTTTCTTCGGGCATTCTTTTTTTATGATGCCGGTCAGAGAGTGCATGTCTTCCACGACTTTTTCCCAGCCATTTTCATCGGCGAAATAGCCGACCTTTTCCTGTGAGCCGGCGGTCTTCCCGTGTCCCCGGTGATCGTTCGCGTATACGGCATATCCCGCTTTTGTCAGCGCTTCGGCAAAGCGCTCATACCGGGCCGCGTGCTCCGCCATTCCGTGAGCTATCTGAACGGCTCCTTTAATAGCTGAAGCATTATCCGGCATCCATCTGTAGGTAAAGATCTGTGCTCCGTCCGATGCTTTGAAGGTAAATGTATCGTTTTTCATATCCGTTCCTCCCTATTTATAAAATTGCATTAAATATTAATGAACAAATATTTACAAAGACGTTCCCATTTTCTATCTGCATTGATTAGAAGCGTCCTCAATGTTCGTCTAATCTTTTGCAGCACTTCTCCTATCATTTTGATGGACTATTTGATAATGTATCGCTTCTGATGGAAAGAAGTATAAAAATAAAGGGCACGTATGTCAATGAAAAAAGTCGTTATATATATGGAATGGCTGATGCTGGTTAGACGGCCACGACCTTAATCATAACATTATCATTCCTCTTTATCATTTTCCGGGATAATCATTTTTCTTCCCTGGTTTTCGGACACAGGAGGAGCACTGCGCTTCCGAGGGTGTGCCCGACGGGAAGACATAGCGCACGGCCCGTTCATAAAGCAGGTAATCCCACGCCCAGTTGATCAGCACCATCACCCGGTTGCGAAATCCAATGAGATTGAAAAGATGAATGACCAGCCACATCACCCAGGCAAAAAATCCGGTAAATGTCCGGGAACCGATGGCGACTCCAGCAGCTTTGCGGCCAATGGTGATCATCGAGCCGCGATCCTTATAGATAAAAGGTTGCGGCGCCAGCCCCGCAATTTGTCTTAATATGTTTTGCGCAGATGCAACGCCGGATTGAATGGCCACCTGTGCCACCATCGGCAGGATACGCTGACCTTCGTTGATCGACGCCAGATCGCCGATCACATAAATATTCTGCTGATCCTGAATCTGCAGCGTCTCGTTGACTGCCACACGGCCATCGCGTTTAACCGGGATATTGGAATCAGCCGCAAGTCCCTCTCCCTTAACACCCGCCGTCCAGACAACGGTGCTCGTCTCAATATTCTCCGCACTTTTTAAAACGACTCTGTCAGGGGAGACTTCGGCAACCGCAGCCTTCCGGCGCACATCCACACCCATTCCCCGCAGTTGTCTTGCCGTGTAGTCCCGGATGTTTGAAGGCATGGATGAGACCAATTGTTCGGCAGCCTCCAGCAGAATTATGCGAGCTTCGGAAAAATCAATGCCGGGATAATCTCTTATTAGCGGACCATGGATGAGTTCCGTAAGCGCTCCCGCGTATTCCACGCCGGTTGCGCCGCCACCGACGATAACAAACGTCAGTAAACCCTTTCTTCTTTCCGCGTCCGGTTCTCTCGCCGCCGACTCAAAGCAGCAGATGATATGATTTTTCAATACGACGGCTTCTTCCAGCGTTTTTAGGAAATAGGTGTAATCTTCGACACCCGGCACGCCGAAGGTTGAAGTGACGCTGCCGTTTGCCAGAATCAGATAATCATAAGATATGGTTTCACCATCCGTCTCGATTCGCCGATTTCGCAAATCAATGCGCCGCGCGTGCGCCAGAATAAAATCTATATTCGGTATTTTACAGAAAACGCTGCGCACAGGATAGGCAATATCCTCGGCCGTGAGCTCCGCAGCTGCTACCTGATAAAGAAGAGCCAGAAAGGTGTGATAATTATTGCGGTCGATAACCACCACATCCACAGGCTTATTAGCCAATGTGCGAGCCGCCCACAGGCCGCCAAAGCCCCCGCCGATAATGACGACTTTCGGTCTTTTGCCTCCAGTTGAGTTTTCCAATGCTTTTTTACCTTACAGTTGATTAGCAAATCCCCGGCGAGATGCGGGTTAGGCGGCTACGACCTTAATCGTGACATCAACGTTGCCCTTAATTGCCTTCGAATACGGACAAGCTTTGTGTCCCGCTGCAACTACCTTCTCTGCATCTTCTTGAGAAAGGCCTACGATTTTTACATCCAGATCTACCACCAAACCAAATCCGCCATCTTCAGCCAGACCAATACCCACCGCGGATTTTACTTCGATTGTCTTTGGAATTAATCTGAGTTGGCGCGACATAAACTCACACGCGCTTCCGAAACAGGCAGCGTATCCTGCCGCAAACAAATGTTCCGGTGTTGTCGTCGCTTCTCTTCCCGGGCCTCCCATCGCTTTAGGAATAGATAAATTTACGCTGACAATCCCATCATCGGATTGGGTGTGACCGTTTCGGCCTCCAGTCGCCACAGCGTGAGCTGTGTAAAGAACCTTTATTGCCATTTATGCCACCTCCTGTTCGAATTACAGATTGTTCAAACGCTGATTTCTTTGATAAAATATTGTTTCTGATGGGAGCGAGTATAAGAAGAACGGTCTTCTATGTCAATAAAATATTGCCACAAAATGTGGACTGTTGTGTAGGTAATGATGGGGACTGAACTTTTATCTGACTTTGACCCTGCCGTGAACTGCCATGGCTTTCCGGCGCGGAAATTTTATATACGGACTGATCTTGGAATTTATATTCTTCCCGGTACCATCGTAATTAAGAGTGACGATGGGAACGCCCGTATGTTCCTCAATGCGTGAAGCCATGGCTTCAGTGACAAGGCCGGCACAGCAGAAAGCGGGATTTGTCTGCACAAAAAGAGATATGTCGGGGTAGTGCTCCATCAACGCGGAAATCTTCAGCAGATTGTCGGTGGACTCACCGAAATGCTGCACGGTCACGTCATATTTATCGTATATAGTTTTGTAATCTATGGCGGTGGTCAAAGACGGTTCATTTAATAATTCATTGAATATTTTGTAATAGCTTTTCTCCAGTTGGTTAACCAGCGTGATCATCGTTTTGGTGACGAGGACGTCCATGAATTCCCCTTCCAGAAACCAGCGTCGCATGTAGGGGTTGGCAATAAGTTTGACGAATTCATTAAACGGGGTGGTGATGACTTCACCGCCGTATTCCTCAATGCATTGAATCAAATTCTGGTTGAACACGTCATTGTCGCGGGCATACATGTCGCCGAAGATGGCGACTTTCGGACGGTGGCCAGGAACAGTCTCGATTTTTTTGAACAGGTTGATAACTTTGGTCAGATCATCATCCTTGCTTCGGCCGCCAAGCAAGGTGTTGTAAAGAATGTTCACAGACTGAGCGATCAGCTTATTCGTCATGCCTTTTTCTTTTTCATAGGGACGAATCTTGCAGCCGATTTTACGCAGCATGCCCCCGAACATGTGCGCGAAATATGCCTCCATGGAGGCCTGCATGGAAATGTCGCTAAGCGATATACTGCCGACATACATGTCCACTTTTTCCATACCCTTGCCAGCAGCTTCCATGATGCCTTTCATAAATTGCGGATACAACCGTATGTTACAGGCCACGTGGCTGTCAAAGCACCAACCCACGGTCTGGGCCGGGTCCAGAAGGTTTTCTTCGATGTAGTCCATATAGCTTTGTGCCATCAGGTTCACGGGCAGGCATTGTCCGGTATTAGTGCGCAGGCCGCGTTGAATGATTCTCTCACTGAGTGGCACCATACGCGCGTCTATACCTTCTTTGATGAACACCGCTTCCAATAGTTTGGAGTTGATAGGGTCAAAACAGGGAAGGAGCAGTGTCTTGTCTTTGATTTTAGAGGTGGTCTCGGAATTAAGCGGCAGTTTGCGCGACGAAACCAGGCGAAGTTTTTTGTTCTTATGGTGATTGTCAAATGAGCGCACGGCTGCCTCGATACGGGTTTCATAACCGACGTTGGAATCGTGTTCGTCAAGTTCGAGGATCAAATAAGGTTTGCTGTATTTGTCCATAATGCGTTTAAAATATTCCAGAGAAAAGGAATCGGGACTGCATTTGAACGAGGTCACATAAACCGGATAAAGACCGGGTGTGCGGGCGATATAGAGCGCGGCCTTTAAAATCCGCGCGGCATAATTCCAGTGCATTCTCTTGAGCAGAGGATCGATTTCGGTCAAATCTTCCTGATCCACAGGCAGCATATCCTGATAAAATGTTTTGATGTTGAGCGTGCTGAAGATGTCCGGTATACCTTTATTCATCGAGTTTTGCATGATGGCGTAGGGTCTGCCCAAGAGCGCCACGCTGATTTTCCCCGCAGCGGGCTTCTCTCTCTGATAGACGTTGAGCAGGTTATCGCAGCCTTCGGAATAAAAGGAAAGCGCCGCCTCATAGGCGTTATAAATTTCCCAGTAGCCGGTATTCAAGATAGACTTCAGGATAGAAAAGAGTTCAATGCGCGATTGAAAGGAGTGGTGATCGATAACCGGCATGATGGTTTTGTTTTGCAGACGCAGACTCTTCATGCCCGCCGATAGTGTGGCCGCAAACTGGGTATAGTAGCAGTAGTAACGGTAATCCTCATCTTTTTGCTTTACGGCTTCCAGATACACAGGCAAAAAAATGTAATCGCATTTGTCGGTCAGGTATTGCACATGACCGAAGAAAGCGTTCATCGGCGCGCAAAATTCCGCTCCCGCTATCTTTTTGCCTGATTTGATCGCGTTCTTTAAGCCCTCCGACGTGACTGTTTCCACGCCGAGGGTGGCAAAAAAATGTTTCCAGAGCGGCATCTCTTCGGCCAGATACAGGGCATGGGGAATGCCGATCCTCACTGACTTTTTGAAGGTGGCAGGTTTTTTGGCCAGTGGAAATACAAGGCTTCGTTCTTTGATCAGGTCATATTGTTTCCTGGTTGAGCCGACATAATGTTTGGTGTCGTAATCGCGTCCGCAGAGAAATCCGAAGGCCACCGTTTCTCCCTGAACGGTGACTTTGTTGATCTTGCAGTTGTTGTGGCATAGTTCGCAGATTTCATTTTCCACCGGAATATTTTCTGAATAAAGCGATAGACCGCGGAAAGCGGAATCCTTAACGGCGTTCTCCGCCAGAATGAGCGCGCTGCCTAATGCTCCGGTCAAATGACAGAATTGGGAAACAAAAATTGGTTTATTCAGGCGGTGCTCAAAAGCGGCAACCAGCGCCCGGTTGCGGGCTGTAGCGCCCTGAAAGCATACGCTCTGTCCTATGCTGGCCTCCACCGCCACTTTGCCCAGATAATTTTCGCACACAGAATGCAGAACGCTGGCCAGTACTTCATCCACGGTGTATCCTTCCGTCAGATAATTGTTGATATCCCGTTCCATGAAAACTGTACAGCGGTCGCTGGATACCGGCGACGGGGTATTGATAGCTCGCCCGGCATAGTCGGAAAGGCTCACGCCAAGTTTCACGGCCTGCTCTTCGATGAAGCTGCCTGTGCCCGCGGCGCAGACATTGTTCATGACGGAGGATGTAACCATGCCATTTTGCATGGTGGTGAATTTGGCGTCCTGGCCGCCGATCTCGATGATCGTGTCCGCATCGTTATTGAGTTCATAAGCGGCGCGCGCGTGCGCGGTGATTTCGTCGATGATCAAATCGGCATTAATGATGCGACCGATGAATTTGCGGCCTGATCCTGTGGCGCCGACGCCGTCAAAAATAAATTTACAGGAATGTTTTTGCGAAATATTGTTGATGGCTTCAAAGAGCGCCTGCACGGCTGTGACGGGCTGGCCCGCAGTCTGTGTGTAAAGACCGATAAGCACAACGTTTTGGCTATTTATCAAAACCGCCTTGGTGCTGGTCGAGCCGATGTCGATACCCAGATAGACAGCCTGCTTTTTTTGCAGGGGCTTGTAGATATCCACTTCAATAGCAGCGTGGTTGTTGCCGGGTTTATACAGATAACTGGCGGTTGTGGAAAGTTCCGGGTAACTAGAAAGCGTCAGTTGCAGCGGCGGATAGCCGTAAATCTTTTCTTTCTTTTCCAAAAAGAAAAGCTCATCCCAGGCTTTCGCGCCAAGCGGCGCGGGAACTGTTTCTTCCAAATACAGCAAAGCTGCGCCAATCGCGCCATAGAGATGACTGTATTCACCAATGATGGGTTCGGCCTGCAAAAGGTTGCGAAAATGCTTCACCACGGCGGAATTCATGGAAACGCCGCCGGCTAAAATCAGCGGTGTGTGTATTTTCGAATCGGGAATGAGTGTGTCAATAACGTTTTTAGCCAGGCCTTCGCACAGCCCGTCGCTAATCTGGCCTATGGAATAACCTTCCTGTTGGGCGTGAATCAGATCTGTTTTGGCAAATACGGCGCAGCGTGTGGCGATCTTCGGCGTGTCGCTCTGGTTGCAGAAAGCAATGGTGCTCAGCGTTTCGATGCTTTTGAGATTAAGCCGTTTTGCCTGCTGGTCCAGAAAACTGCCTGTTCCCGCCGCGCACGAAGAGTTGGACCGGAAGCGTTCGTAATCCCCTAGTTCGTTGAAAGTAATCAGGCCGAAATTTTCACCGCCGACAAATAAAATACTGCCGACTTCGGCATGATATTTTTTCACGGCGGCAATCATGGCAATCTGCGTATCGTAACGGGAAACGCTGCTGAAAATTTCCGGGCCGGAAAGCGTCATAGCGATACCGCCGATACATCGGATATCAATATTCTTAAGTATCGAGCGCAAGGTATCGCTGATGGCGCCGGAATGAAACTCATAGAATGAGTTGATTACCGCGCTTTTTTCATCAATCACAACAATGGATAGCGCAACTGATCCGATATCTATTCCTACAACGTGTAACATAATAACCCCTGATTCTCTAATTACTATTACTTGAGTCCGGCGTTGCTGAACATATCAGTATATTTGCCTGTGATGGTGGCGTAGAAAGCCTTAATCTCCTGCATATCTTCTTCAATACGCCCCGTGGGATAGAAGGTAGGACCGATGCCGCCTACTTTGCGCCGGTAATCGAGAAATCCAAGCACAATAGGAACATTGGCCTCATTGGCAATGTGGTAAAAACCGGTTTTCCAGTAGCTGACCTTTTTGCGCGACCCCTCGGGAGGGATGACCATGATCAAATTATCCATCTCCTTGAAGGCATGGACGGACTGTTCGACTACCTTTTGGGATTGGCTTCGGTCGATGGGAATTCCTCCTAGCCACCGGCAGGCTGCGCCAAAGGGCCAGCGGAACATGGCGGCCTTGCCCATCCAGTAGACTTTTATTTTTAAAACAAAGGTAATGGCAAGGGTGATGGGAAAATCCCAGTTCGTTGTGTGCGGAGCGGCAATAATGACGAACTTTTTAATATCGGGAACTTCTCCCTCGATACGCCAGCCGAGCATTTTTAAAAAAATCAAGCCTATCCAGGCTATGAATTTGTTGAGTGTTAATCCTTTTGTGAGCACATTATTCTCCAATTATTTTATAGGGGCAAAAGATTTTTCGCTGTTATAATGTTTGAGGTAAAAGAATTTTCTCCCCTACCCTTTTGTCGACGTCAGGTGTTGAACCGCTTTCTCCAGGCCGTCAAGGGTCAGTTCGAACATGGGGAAAATTTGCCGGATTATCTCCGTCGTCCGGGTATACTCCCATTCCCGAGGATGCATGGGATTTAACCAGGCGCAATGGCGAAATGTCTTGGCCAGGAATCGCAAACGCTCAATACTGGCGCCCGATGGTTTGGTATCTATATAAATAGCGCCATTGGGGTGCGTAAGTTCGTAAGGGGACATGCTGGCGTCTCCTACAATAATCAGGCGGGTCTCCGGATCCCGGCGAATAAAATCGTCAACCTGTTCCGGTTTGAAATGCCGTTGCGGATCGGCCCAAACGCGACTGTAGATAGTATTGTGGAAAAAGTAAATCTTCAGATCTTTGAACTGGGAACCGGCGTAATGAAAAAGAGTCTGAACGACATCGATGTAAGGATCCATGGACCAGCCGCCGTTATCAATCAGGAGTATAACCTTCAAACGATCCGCCAGACGGCGGTCAAAGATGATCTCGATTTCCCCGGCATTGCGCATGGTTTCATAGACGGTCTTATCAATGTTCACGATATCACGGGGACCTGTCGGCGCCATGCGTCGCAGTCTTTTCATGGCCTCGCCCATCTGAAACTGGGTCAGAGGCCCTTCCTGGGAATAATCCTTGTAACGCCGTTCCATGGCCACCTTGATGGCCGAATGGTTTCTCGACTCCCCGCCGACACGCATGCCTCCGGGATGATGGCCTGAGTGTCCCGTGGGTGACGTTCCCCCCGTTCCAATCCATTTGTTGCCGCCGTGGTGAGCCTCGGTCTGTTCCTTGAGGCGATCCAAAAAATATTGGATCAGTTCTTCCGGCGTCATATTTTTCAGGGTCTCTTTATCGATGCCCAGAGCATCAGCCATTTCTTCCGGATTTTTCAGCCACTCATCGAGCAGGGATCTGGCGATTTCCGTTAACTCCACCGCCGTCGGGTCTTCCAAAGAAGCGCCCTGAAAATGGTGGGCGAATATCTGGTCGTAAGTATCGAAATACCGCTCGCTCTTCACAAGAATGGCTCGGGCAGCCGTATAGAATTCGTCAAGGGAATGAACGAGCCCCATGTTCATGGCTTTCTGCAGGCGCAGGAAAGACGTTGGTGTGACGGGAATGCCCCGATCTCTTAACGTATAAAAAAAATCAACAAACACAATTCACTCCTCAACTCCGTGCCTTTGTGACCTGCTGGGCGGCCTGATAAAGGTCGGCGCTTTTTTTGAACAGGATTCCCAGGAAGGGAACCTTTCCCTGCTTGAGCATTTTAGGCTTAAAGTCGGGATCGCTTTTCAGAGCGCGAATCCAGTTGATCAATTCCCGCGTGGCCGGTTTCTTTTCAATCCCCCGCAGTTCCCGGAGACGGTAAAACGTGCCGATAGTGACATCGACCAGTTCTTCATCCAGATTGGGAAAATGAACGTCCACGATCAGGCGCATCATATCGGGATAGGGGAAAGCTATATGGTGAAAATTGCAGCGCCCGAGGAACGGATCGGAGAGATCTTTCTTGGCATTGGATGTAATGACAATCACGGGACGGTGTTTGGCTTTGATCGTCTTGTCAATCTCGATGATATCGAACTGCATCTGGTCGAGAACATCCAGCATGTCGTCCTGAAAATCAGTGTCGGCTTTGTCAATTTCATCGATCAGAAGGATTGTCTTTTTATCCGCCGTAAAAGCCTGACCGATCTTACCCATTTTGATATAGGCTTCGATATTGCTCACATCTCGCTTGGAATCGCCAAAACGGCTGTCATTGAGACGGGTCAGGGTATCGTACTGGTACAAGGCTTCGATAAGCTTCATACTTGATTTTACGTTCAAAATAATGAGGGGCATTTGCAGGCTCTCGGCAATGGCATGGGCCAGCATGGTCTTGCCAGTGCCCGGTTCCCCCTTGAGCAGCAGGGGCATTTCCAAGGCCATGGAAACATTTACTATTTCCGCCAGTTCATCATCTAAAACATACTTGGATGCGCCGCTGAACTGAGAATTTTTCTTTTCTGAAGACATGATAAACTCCTAAAACCTTTGTTTTTAGACGTAAAAACGTCCGGAAAGATCTAATAATTTTTAAACATGTATTACTATCCGATCTTGCCGAAAAATGCCAGACGTTTTTGATTTGATCTTGATAAGACGAGACCTTTGCAAAACTCCTTTATTCGTCATTCCGGCGAAGGCCGGAATCTAGGAATTGCTTGATAATACTAGATACCGGCCTGCGCCGGTATGACATAATTGTTGGTATTATGCAGTTTTGCAAAGGTCTTAAGATATAATTTATGATAGAAGGGAATATAATAAGAACAGATAGTCTTTAAACAGGGAGCCCTGATATATTCTGCCAGAAATCTTCACGAAGGCAGTTATTATCTTTAAACTTCTATGACAGAACGAAATAATCAGCCGGAGAGTAGCGATCGGCTGCATTGTTTTTGTTATGGTATTTTTTAATTCATGGCCTAACGCCTAGTTCGCTTAAACTTCGACCATTGAAAAAA
Organism: Smithella sp.; assembly: GCA_049517435.1. Taxonomy (GTDB): domain Bacteria; phylum Desulfobacterota; class Syntrophia; order Syntrophales; family Smithellaceae; genus Smithella. Next base: position 108,806 of record JBEKRZ010000007.1, read on the forward strand.
AGGTGCCTGTACGTAGCCGTATTTTTTGCTACTAATTCTTGCCTTAAAGCACTTGGTTGTGGATATTTTTTACCTGTCTTAAGGTCTGTGATTGTTCCATCTATATGTATTTTAGCTTCTGTTATTATTGGTTGCGCTTTACTTTTTTTCACTTCAACAATCATTGGCAATCCAATTTGCTGTAATTGAAATAGGCAATTTTGATTTATAGGCATATATCGCACCCTTAATCTTTTATTTTAATTTTATTCATGCAAGTGCCATAACAATTAATATACCAAGTTGATTTTTTCCGATTTTCGGGGCAACCTTACTCTTTTTAAATAAGAATGAAAAGAAAAAAGTGCACCACCTTACTGCCAACTTAAAACCTTAAGGGCGTCCCTATACTCTGCCTATGGAAATCACTGCCTTATTGCGGACGGGTTGAGCTGCAGAACATCCTTATATTGAGCATTAACAGCCGCATCTTTGAAAGGGAACGGGATATAATACTTTCCATCCCGCCAGGCCTTGATTCCATCGTCGTAGTGAGGGCTCGAAGGATTGTCCGACTGGCCGGAACTGTTTACCGCCTGCATAGGCTCGGCCTTACTGAAATCAATAATCATGCGCATCGAAGGAATGATCCAAGTATTAAAATCCTTGCCCATCATATACATAGACACATTCAGAGTGAAGATATCTCCGGCAGCAGGATACGGACCCCGGTTGAAGTATGACCACAAACTGTTCAACGCTGTGCGTTCAATAAAACCAAAATGCGGCGCCATTTGAGAAGTATCGGTTTCCCAAGTGTAGGTATGCAGAGCCCCCCAACTCCACTTGCCTGTGTCATTGCCCAAAGTTAATTCCAGAAATGCGACGGCATCCGCCAGTGAACGAGCGATGATTTGCGCCTTGGTTTCTTTTTCCGGCGTATTTATATCGTCCCAGAAGGGGCTTTCATCACCCCGGACAAGAAGATGGTCGCAGGTGGCGTTGTAACTTTCGTTGTTGACTACTAAGAATGACTTCCATGCCTTGGAATCAACCGGACCCAATTCGTCGAGAAAAATGTTTTTGGTTGCACAGTGTAAGAAGGCTCCCATCAGGGCGGCCTCTTTCGAATCCGCCTTCATATCGCCATTGAAGCCTTGCAGCATCGCAAGCGCGATGCGCGCGCGTGCTATTCTTTTTTCATCCTTCCAACTTCCTATTTCTTTCATAATATCTGCGGCCAGCATTCCTTTCAGAATCACCTCTTTGAGCTTCGGTACAAACAAGGAATAGGTATCAAGTTGCATATCCATATTGGTTTGTGTCGTATGTTTATCCGTTGCCGATGCCATCTGGATAATGCGCTCGGCCCTTTCCGGCCAGTACCAGGAAGAGGAAAGAATATAGGGATAATCCTTCGGCACGGTGCGGTGATTGGCTGTGCCTATGAATCCGGCAGACGGATTTTTGAGATTCGGAAGCAAGGCAGGATCAAGAAGGCCTATCCAGTCGTATTCACCCGTCCAGCCGGGCGATGGCATAAGCCCGCGGCCTTTGGCCCGGAGAGGATAATCACCGATTATCTGCCAGGCAATATTATCCTTATCCGCAAATACCATATTCAGCGGTATTGATCTTATCCGCTTTATAATCGGAATCGCTTCATCCACCGAGTTAGCGAAACTCAGTTGGAAGAAAGCATTCATGCTGTCGTCATCACTGGTGGGAACTGTTCTGCTTAAAGCCACACCGTAAGGAAGATCGACGGATTTTGCCTGAATGAGATGAATCGGTTCCTTTTTCAACGCTTCGTTCATAAGCGGCCCATGCACTGTATCATAAAAAGTCATGGTTATGGGCGACTTCCCCTTGATATTGAAAACTTCTTTGCGTTCTGTAGCGGGCAACCACTCCCCTTTATATAAATAATGCAATTTCCCGTCTACGGTTTTGAGTTGTTCGAGAAACAAGTCCTGATTATCCGCCATGACCATGGTCATGCCCCAGGCTATATGGCCGTTATATCCGGCAACGACAACAGGGGCGCCCGCAAGGCTCATCCCGGCTACATCATAGGAACCGCACCGGACATGCATCATGTTCCACATGGACGGCATACTTAAAGGAAGATGCATATCGCTGCAGAAAATGCTTGCGCCATTCTTTGTTCTTTCCTTGCTGATTGCCCAATTATTGGAAGCGGCGGTGCCGTTTAAGCCCACTGAACTCAAAAGCGGTTGCAGTCCAGCAATTCCGGCCACGCTCGCGGCGGCCTTGTTCAGATCAACACCCTTGAGCTTGGCAGCTTCATCAAGCGGAATGGGTTCATCGGGATAGATAGGCAGCAGCCAGGCCGTTTTCTCCGCGCCTACGGCTTGAGCGATATTCAAAGCGGCAATTTCTTCATGAAGATTGAAGGACAGACCAAAATTTAACAAAGCGAATATTTTTAAGGAATCAATGGGCTCCCATGGTTCAGGGTTATAGCCTGCCAGAGCAAGACCCGGCGGCAGGTTGTCTTTATGCTGATCGAGATAAGCATTGACGCCTTTACTATAAAATTTCAGAAGACGGAGATTTTCAGCGTTTACATTTTTATAGAGAGTTTCCGCCGCGCTTTTGAGATTCATGGTGCGCATGTAAATATCCAGATTAAGCACGGCCGATCCGGCCATTTCGGTAAGACGTCCCTCCGATATCAGTTTTAGTCCGATCATCTGGGTAAGCCGGTCGGAGGCGTGCACATAACCAACGGCTATGGCCATGTCTTCCATGTTCTTCGCTTCCACGAAGGGAATACCATATGCGTCACGGCGCACAGTGACCGTCTCCTTGAGACCCTCGATGTTGATATTCCCGTTGGACGCATCAAGTTTGCCCTTGAAATGCCTGTCAATCAGTGTAGTACAACTTCCCAGAAGCAGGCATAAAGCGATAATGCCGCAAACCTTTAAAATATTTTTCTCATCACGATGCCACCTAAATCTAAAATGTAAAATAGAGTTCCGCATTATTCCTCCTCTTGTCAATTAACGTTATCGTTTGCTGAAGCGGGTATCTTATTATAGTGCTGTAAAACCGCTCTCAACAGAGAAGCACTGTGCCCCAGTTGCACGTAAGCTTCCTGCTTTGTCATATCCCTTTTTCCTTCGCGCAGTTTGTAGCCCAGCTTGCGGCTGAGATTGGCAATTCGCGCGATCTCACGCGCGAGATCCGCTTCAAAATCTTTTTTGCTCAAGGTTATGGGATACATGTGTCCGGTCATTTTTTCCGGCTCTTTCAGAATCGTATCTTCCACTATGCCGTCATTGGCGTCATGATGTTCTTCATTGAAATCATCGTAATCAATGTTATGCAGGGGCATGGAAAGGTCGCCAATGTAATGAGCGCAATAAACAAGATGATACAGGGCGTATTTACCGGATCGATGATCTTTTTCGTAGGCGCGCAGGGAAGCGATAATCGCGCCCAAGAGGTGTCCTTCCGGATCAAGAATCTTATTTCTTTTATTATAACGTTCAATTTGATCCATAACCATTTGCGGTGTGATTTCGGCCTCGGCGGTATTATTGAACCAGTGGTTGTATGATTCGATATTGCCTGCTTTAATTTTGGCAATATCCGGTCCGGCGCAGTGATACCACATATCAAACCCCGCCGATTTGCAGATCGCAAGATGCGTCCGGTCATGCCAGGCCGTTGCCTGCGAAGCAAGTGACAGGATACACAAAACAATCATTGTTTTTAACGCTACATATTTCATCGTGGAAATTTACCATCCCTTTTTCCACATATCATCATCGTCATAAATCTTTTCTTCGTCGGAAGCTTCCTGGGCATCTAGCTCACTGTCGCGGGTCGCTTGCTTTGCTTTTTGCGCGAAATATTCACGGTACCATTCATGGGCAGTGATCATGGACATAACCTCACTGGTGCCCGTCCAGATTGAGGCCAGGCGGACATCGCGGTAAATGCGCTCGATGGGAAAAACGTTGGTATAGGCGATGCCGCCCATCACCTGCATGGAATTATGAACAACCTTCTGGCATGATTCGGTAATAAACTTTTTGCTTTGCGAAACCATTCGCCGAATTCTATTCATATCCGCGCCATCGTCCACAGCCCGGGCGGTAACATAGGCCATGGCGCGCGCGGCATCCAGCAGCATCGCGGCTTCGGCAATCTGGAAACTCACACCTTCAAACTGAGCAATTACTTGTCCGAATGCCTTACGTCTGGCTGTATAATTTGTAGCGATCTCCAGAGCCGGACGGGCGGCACCAATAGTCATGGAAGCCGTTCCCAGACGCTCCGGTATCATCATGGTATTGAAAACGGCATAAGCACCCTGAACTTTTCCCACCACATTTGCCTTGGGAACTTTTACATCGCGAAATATCAGCCGTCCGGTTCCGCCACCGCGGCAACCCATGAGGCCGTATAGATATTTAACTTCCACTCCTTCGGTTCTATCAACAATAAAACAGGTTATCGATTCCTGAGGCTTCGCTTCGGGATTGGTTTTCGCGTAGACAAGAAAAAAGTCCGCTCCCTCAACTCCGACAATAAAACGCTTCTGGCCATTTAGCAGAAAATAATCGCCCTTGTCTTCCGCTTTTGTTGTGGCTCCAAAAAAGTCCGAACCGCCGCGCGGTTCGGTAAGACACTCCGCGGCAAAAATTTCTCCTCTTAAAAGCGGCTTAACATATTTTTCTTTTTGTTCATCAGTGCCGTGTTGGATTATCGCGTCGCAGACCAATTCCGCACCAACACCAAAGACACAGGCCATTTCATAACCAAGGGTTCCCACCTCTTCCATTAGCATACACGTGGTCACCCAATCCATATCACGGCCGCCCCATTTTTTTGGATAACGGCACCCAAGTAAATTTCGCCTGCCGGCCTCCTGCAGGAACTCCTTCGGGAACTTGATTGTATCCGTATCCATGTCCAGAATCATCTGCCGCGGCACCCACTTTACAAGGTCACGCGCCTCATCCCTTATTTTGATTTGCTCTTTGGTCATCATGTAATCGAACATATGTTTCTCCTTTATATCTTGTCTCGTATTGATTAGATAATTTTAGACGATTATAACAGAAAAAGACGATTAAAAGAAAATTTAATCAACTACGGGCATGAACTCCTCTTGATATAAAAATTTTGCGAGTGATTACTTGCCCTAGATAGAACTTGACCTGACAGTGAGTGTCAAGATAATCAATAACTTCTTTAATCCTTATTTCCTAAATATTAAATTTATGCTAAGTTACAAACGGTAATCGTTAAACAATCCATTTGCATTAAGAGTATTATACTCTAAAAATTTTGGCACCAATTGGTAAAGTAAAGATATGAAAATAGGTTTGGCTTTGGGAGGAGGAGGAGTTCGGGGATTGGCGCATATTTCTGTCCTGGAAACTCTTGATGACTTAGGCATCAAGCCAAGCATTATATCAGGAACCAGTATGGGTGCCATCATCGGTGCACTCTATGCCTCGGGGATGTCTGGAAAAGAAATCAGAGAACGCATCAGTAAACATCTCATTCTTAAAGACGATACTTGGCGGGATATTGTTGCGAAAAAAAGTAACCTGCTGAAATTGGTCAAGGCATTTTCCGCAGAAATTCCTCGAGGCGGGTTTATTAACACTCAAGGTTTCTTTGAATACCTTTTTAGTGAGATTAGAAAGAGAACTTTTGAGGAACTTGAGATCCCTCTTTTAGTTATTGCTGCAGATTACTGGACAGCGGAGGAAGTCGTATTTGAAAAAGATGACTTGCTTCCCGCTCTGCAGGCCAGCATGGCTGTGCCAGGGGTTTTTGCCCCAATATCCATTGCAGACAAAGTTCTCGTTGATGGAGGCGTTGTAAACCTGATACCCTATGATCACCTTTTAGAGCGTGCTGATTTCACCATAGCAGTAGATGTAAGCAAAATACGCAATCCTGGTAAAAATGAGATTCCCGGCGCTCTTGAATCAGTTCTTGGAGCTTTTAATATAATGCAGGCGTCAGCTCTCGCTGAAAAGATGAAAATCAGAAAGCCTGACATTTATGTTCAAATGGAGATTCAAGGCATTCGGATGCTAGACTTTGGTAAAACTGAGGAAGTTTTTCTGCAAGCTGCGCCGGCAATTGTCTTGCTAAGAAAGCAATTAAAAGGTTTAAATATTTAGCAAGGTTAAATATTTAATATTAGTTAAATAATTTCTCTCTTCCGGTAATGTTGTTTTTCTAATTTCCCCTATCTATACAACATTTCAATTAGTAATAAACAAAAAATTCTGAACTTTAGCTTAACATGTGGTACCTGTTTGGGAGGCAGATCAGTTGGACAGTGTCGATCAAAGTATAGTTCAGGACAACTTGGATGTAATTACGTCTAGTATTGTCAAAGATGGTTCCTTCAGGATCGCCTGGTGGTAATCCCTTCAGAAAAGATGGTCATCAAACTTTGCATGATCGTTTCTTCAGAATAATTCTCATGCATCACCAGCCATGCACCATATTCAGCAATTCCCATTAAGATGTATCCTGCCAGAGCGCAATCGACATCTTTCCGGATGCGTCCTTCTCGTTGCAGGTGCTCGATCTCTCGGATCATCGGATTAACCATTTGCTGGATCAGTTGATGGAATTTTGACCGGAATGAAGGATTGTCGCCCACCGAAAGGCTTTTCACAAGATTCATCATGGATATCCATTGGGAATATGAAGAGAAGAATGCCTTCTCTCGTTTTGCCAGTCTCAAGGTCATTTCTTTTTCTCCCTTGATCTCATTCCAGACATCATTATACATGTCATGGAATATCCTGTCTGCACAGGCCATGAAGATTTCTTCCTTATTGCTGAAATTCTGGTAGATGGTCCCCTTACTCATTTTTGCATGATGTGCGATATCGGATGTGCTTGTCTCAGCATATCCCTTTTCCAGGAATAGCGTGATAGAGGAAGAAAGGATGGCATCACGTTTGTCAGATGATAGATCAGCCGGCTTAGGGTTGCACTGGAGAAAAGCAACTTTATTTTTGATTTCTTCTTTGATTACGCTGAGCGGTTTTTCCTCTTCGATCTGCCTATATCTGATAAGATTCAGTACCTTCAAATGGATGCCGGAATAGTATGCACGGGTCTTCCCTGTTTTCAATGGCGCAGGAATAAGCCCTTCGAGGATGTAATATCTTATTGTGGAGATAGGGACCTTTGATCTCCTGGATAGTTCTGATATCTTCATGAGATCTTTTTCTTTCATCTCTTTCAGTGCTGATTCCCCGCTACTTGTTGCTAATATCCCATCCTTTATCAAATGTTTTGATACTTCGTATTTTGCTGCGGGGTAGTTCCTTAACCCATCTCCTTTAAGTTGGGTATGCTGACTAACGGGATTGAAGATAATATCTCGGCCTTCAATAAAGACACTATCGATATCCCTCTCAGTATAAATCTGTAAATAATAGAAACCGTACTCCGTTGCGCCCATTAGCATATGTGCAAGTATATGAAGATCTTTAAAATGGATTGTCCCCTGATTGGATGCCAGAATCAGATCCGCCTCAATTGGATCGATAAGATTTTTCATGACAACTTTGAGCATCTGCCGGGAACGAGGACTGCTTTTCATGGAGGCGCCACGCGCGAGATTGAGCATGTCGATCATATGGAGATGGGTATGGTTGAATGACTCTGCACGTTTCCAGAGACGCATCAGTCCGTCATCTTCGTTGCTGATGGTGGAATCATCACTTGCTATGTCATAGAACACATGATCGGCGCATTCGTAGAACAGTTCTTCCTTGCTCTTGAAATAATGGTAGAAGGTGCTTTTTCCGATACCTGCATGAGCTACGATATCATCAATGTTTGTAGTGTCATAACCTTTATCACGGAAAAGATAGACCGCAGCCTTGACAATGGCATTACGCTTACTCGTATAAACTATGTCAGATTTCAGGTTAGAATGATTTTTCCCTGAGTTTTGATTCACTATATGGCTTATTTCATCAAATGAAAGTCCCTTTTTCTGCAGTGACTGAATCTTTTTAAGCCTCTCTACATGCTCGATAGTATAATAAGCCATGGTCTTTCCAGTTCTGATCGGTTCTGACAACAGTCCTTGTCGTGCATAATTACTGATGGTAGTAGCCGATATTTTTGCGCGAGTACTCAACTCGGACATCTTCATATGTTTAGGGTATTGCTTCATAGTATGGTCTCATTTCGTAACGATTAATTATCTACTTTTATACTTTATATCACAACAGAATAATAAGTAAAGTAAAAATTTACTTCAATTCTTTGAAGACATGATATTTTATCACTCTATAATTGTATAATACTGTAAATATCAATATGTTATATATTATATAAAAATAATTTAAATTAATCCTTGACAACGCTTCCATGCTTTGTTAATCTTAACTTGCGAACGATACGGTACTGTACCACAACCAGTCATAAGTAACGACTGATTAAATACAATGCAAGGAGGACAATCTTTTGAGTAAAGGAAAAATCGCTATTATTGGTATTGGCGAGGTCCCTACGCGTAACATGCCAGAGCGTACGCATTGGGACATTATTTATGACACGTGTATGGAGGCGGTCAGGGATTCGGGTCTCCACAAGAATGATATCGAAGGTGTCATCAGCGTCACTCCGCAGGCTCAGCCGAAGATCGCTGCAGAACTTTCCTTTGGCAAACTGCCCGAGGAATTGGGTCTCAAGGGCTGCAAGGACGCGGTCAGTGTCAATGCCGGCGGGGCATCAACCTCGAACGCCATACGGCTGGCCGAGGAGTGGGTAACGAGCGGTCTCGCCAAGGCAGTCATTGTCCATCATGTCACCCTCCATTCCACGATCCCGGTTCCCGACCTCATCAATTTCTTTGCCAAGGCGGGCGTGGACCTGCAGTGGGAATATCCCTATGGTACAACCTATAACATTATCATGGGTCTGATGGCCAATCGCTATATGTATGAGTCGGGTTGTACTCCAGAGCAGATGGCCTCGGTGGTTACTGCCTTGCGGAGCTGGGCCACCAAGGATCCAAACTCCTTCTTCTACGGCAAGGATGTACCCTCGGTGGAGAAGGTCCTGGCCTCCGACATACTCAACACGCCCCTGCACAAGAGAGAGAGCAATGTGCTCGGTGATGGCGGGTGTGCCATGGTCATTGTCTCGGCCAAGGATGCCAAAAAGATGAAACGCCCGGCAGCCTATAAACTGGGTGATTCAGTGCGCTACTTCAGCGGCACCTGTGTCATGCGTGATTTTAACAAAGTTGCGGAAGGATTCCGCGTTACGGCCAAGGAGGCAATAGCACAGGCCGGCATCACCAAAGAAGATGTCAGTCTCTGGAACTTATATCTGGCCTATCCCTTAGCCCATCCGATGATCTCGGAGCTGCTCGGGGTGGCGCCTGCGGGAATGGGCGGGAAGTACTTCCTTGAAGGCAGGATGTCCTTTGGCGGTGATATCCCCTGGTCAACAATCGGTGATGCGCCGGGCAGAGGACACACAGGTTCAGGTGTCAGTTCGGCGTGCTATGTGGAGACAGCAAGACAGCTCATGGGCAAGGCCGGTGAGCGTCAAGTTAAAAACTGTAAATACGTCTACCAGAATGCCGGTGGCGGATCGGGATTCAACAACATCGCCACCATCTGGGGAAAGGAGATTAAATAATGGAATTCGAAATGACAAAACCCATTCCGGAGACACAACCGTGGTCGGAAAAATTTTGGGAGGGAACAAAACAGGGCAAACTCCTTATCCAGGTCTGCAAGGACTGTAAATCAAAAATATTTTATCCGAGGAAATTCTGTCCTGAGTGCTGGTCCGGCAACCTGGACTGGATCGAGGCGAGTGGCAAGGCCAGGATCGTCACCTTCTCCACGGCCTACAGCATGGTTGAGCCCAAGTTTATGGATGAGCTTCCCTATACGATTGCCTATGTTGATCTTGAAGAGGGGATAAGAATGATGACCCGGATCGTAGACTGTAAACCGGAGGACATCCATTTCGACATGGACGTAGAAGTCTTATTTCATGAACGTAATGGCTATTTTCTGCCCTACTTCCGTCCTGCCGGCAAAAAGTAAAGGAGATGATCTATGTCAGAATACACAACCATCATTTATGAAATCAAGGGATCGGTCTGCAACATTACTCTGAACAGGCCAGACAAGTACAACGCCATCAACCGAGAAATGGCTGCCGAACTGCTCGATGCTTTCCGGAAGGTCAGAGATGTTCCCGAGGTGGCCGTGGTTGTCCTGACCGGCACCGGCAAGGCCTTTTGTACAGGTGGCGATTTGAGTATCTTTCCATCTCTGGCGGAACATTCGGAATCAATGAACTGGCTGGCGCATCAGGGCTATGGGATCGGCAAAGCAATTGAACTTTGCGAAAAGGTTGTGATTGCCAAGGTTACCGGTCACTGCCTCGCCGGTGGCCTTGAACTCGCCCTGATGTGCGACTTGATTTATGCCAAGGAAACAGCGAAGTTCGGCACCACAGAGATCAACATGGGAATCCTGCCCGGATGGGGCGGCACAGTACGCATTGCTCGTGCCATGCCTATCTACCGTGCGCGTGAGATCATCTACAGCGGACGCAAAGATTTTCTGGCGCGCGACATGTACGAAATGGGTTTCCTGACCCGCGTGTTTAAGGACGATGAGTTTGAAGCAAAGTTCAGCGAAGTCGTAGCGAATATCAGCTTGAAAAAGGTCATCGCTCTGCGCATGGCAAAAGAGGTCATGGGGCGCTCGCTGGAGTGCGGCAGCCTGGATGCCGCCCTGGCACTGGAACGCAATGCCATCCAGTGGCTGATCTATGCCCCGGATATCCAATCGGTGATGGACACCTTACGCGAAAAGCCCGAGGTTCTGGTGGCCGCTCAGAAACAGGCGAATGTCGCCTCGGACAAGAAAAAGTAAGGAGACCCTAAAGGATGAAGGGATTGCCTCGATATGATCGAGTCGAGGTTATTGAGGAGTAAGGTGAACGATTGATGCTCACACCAAATGGAAGAAAAAAAGCTGTGATCACCGGTGCAACAAGTGGCATCGGCGCCGCATATGCCCAAGGTTTTGCAGAAATGGGTTACGATCTTATCATCACCGGCCGGAGAAGAAATATCATTGAAAGCGTCGCATGTGAGATCGAAAAAAAGTTTGGGGTGAGAGTTAATGTAGCTATCACTGAATTGTCCAATGAAAGAGATGTTGATCTGCTCACTGAACAAATCAAGAAAGCCTGTCCCGTTGATGTCCTTGTAAACAACGCCGGATTCACTACAAAGAGTTTCTACCACCAGGAAGACATTGTTGAGCAGGAAAAAATGGTTCTTGTGCATGTGATCGCCATGATGAAACTGACCCATGCAGTTCTCCCCGGCATGATAGAAAGAAAAGCGGGTACAATTATCAACGTGGCGTCTCTTCAAGCCGTTACTCCCATGTCGCTGAGCACTACATACAGTTCTGCCAAAGCATTTATGAAAAATTTCTCCATGTGCCTCCATTGCGAGCTAAGAGCCCATGGAATAAAGATTCAGTGCGTGCTTCCCGGCTTCACGAGGACTGACCTCGGCAGAGGAATCGGTGTGGATATGAATATTATTGATGATAAGCCGACGAGAAAATGGATGCGGCCCGAAGAAGTCGTTAGCGCTTCATTGCGTGAGCTGAAGAAAAAAAACAGCGTGTTATGTATTCCCGGTGTGGGGAATAAAATTGCGTATGTAGCAGTGAAGATAATACCGGAGCGTCTTTGGTATATGATGGAGCCGGGCATTGTGAGAAATATGCCTTAAGCAAACAAAAATAGGAGGAGTACTATGGATTTCGGATTTACCGAGGAACAAATCCTTATGCAGCAGACCGTTAAGCGGTTCTGCGAGAAGGAGCTTAATTACGAATATGTGAAATGGATGGATGAACATGTGGATTTTCCACCGGATGATCTTTGGCAAAAATTCGCTGATTTAGGGATGTTTTCCGCAGCGGTGCCGATTGAATACGGGGGGCAAGGCCTGGGGATGGTCGACGTAATGGTCGGCTTTGAGCAAATCTGTAAGGCGTCCATGTCTGTTGCTTTGGCGGTAGGCACTACAGCGGGATTTGGTGTTCGTTTCATTGGAGAATTGGGCACAAAGGAGCAAAAAGAAAAGTATCTGCC